>NZ_PPDL01000005.1 GCF_002994655.1 Corynebacterium sp. 13CS0277 | reverse complement strand
GGGCCCTCATCATCCTTCTTCTTCTTTGATTTCTTGGTGTGCCGCAAAGCACCCTTCATCACGGCCTCCCCCTGGGCGATAAACCCATCGAGCAGACCCTTCGTCGTCGGATTGCACTTCGCCGTCAACGTGTACAGGCCATCTGAGTCCGTGGTGCTGCTCCAGTGCAGGCTTTCCGCACCCGGCTTCGCCGGCTCACGCTCCGTTGCCGGCTCCTGGCGTTCCTTCAACATCCGCTTGGCGTCCTTGATCGGCCGGCCAGCCACCAGGCGGGCCAACTCCAACCGCGCGGTGGGATCCTCCGGGGTGGCCTTGCCCTCATTGGCTTTCACCACCGCAGCATTAATGTCATCGACCGTGGCGTCACTCAGCTGCCCACTCAGGTGCATGTCGCGGAATTCTGCCTGGGCTGCGCGCTGGTCTTTGCGCACCGGCTTGTACATCGACGCACCCCGGGTGATGAGCTTCTTCGCCTCCCGGGTGGGCACAGCGTAGAGCTCTGCAAGGTAGTCCTCGGTGCGCGGGGAGCCGACCTCGTCACCGGCGTGGTCTTTATCGGCGTAGTAGGCGTATTCGGCGATGAGGTGTTGGGCAGCACGAAGCTGCGGCTGCGCTTGTTCCATCGCTGCGCGCCGCTGTTCGGAGGTCATGCTGGGCATGGCCTTAGTGAGGCTGATCCAATCCATGCCGCACACCCTAGGAGCACGGCCAAGCAGAAATCTAGAGGGTACGCCCAAGCCTGTGGACAACTCGCCCCACACGGGTTGTTTGCGCAGGTGGGAGGGGGTGCGAACCTTGGTCCACAGGCCCTACCAGCTGCTGGAACCGCCACCGCCGGAGAAGCTCGAACTGGAGTAGCTGGTGTCGGTGCTGCTGGAGCTGGAGGAGCGCGAGGCTTCGTATGCTTCGTAGCGGCTGGCGCTGACGACGTAGGGCACGTAGCCGTCGTAGCCCACACCCGGGTACCAGTCGGTGGAGGTCAGCTTCGGCGCGGTGCGGGTGTCGACCTTGCTGAACTTGGCCTCAGCGATCGCGGAGATAGTGGTGGCGACGTCGTGCACGAGGAGTGCGTAGTCATCGAGGAAGCTGGGGGAGTCGGGGTGGGCGCGCAGTGCGTCGACGCGGTCCTGGAGCGCCTGGAGCTGTTCCGCCTGGGTGTCGCCTGCCTGTGCCAGGGCGCTTGTGATGTCGCCGCGGAGCGTGTTGAGTTCGGCGATACGGGCTGCGGTATCGCCGTGTTCGACGCGGTAGAGCCGTTCGATGTTGTCTTGGGCGGTGGTCATCTCATCGACGGTGGTGCGGGCGCTGTGCAGGGCAGTGGCGTGGGCGCGGAAGTCTTTGGCCGTGGGATGTTCGGGGATCGCGGCGAGGGTGGAGTCGAGGTCGAGGAAGCGGTCGCGGACTCGCCGCCACTGGGAGCGGAGCTCCGCGTCAGCGAAGACACTGGTGAGGCTGTTGGCGCGGATGTCGACGGCATCAAGTTCGGTGGCGATGGCCCCGTAGCTGGCGCGGATGGCGTCGTAGTCGTCGCGGGCCAGGCGGGCCTGGTTGCGGCGGATGAGGGCCACGGCCCCGCCCGCGCCGGCGAGGCCGACGCCACCGACGAGGAGGTACGGCAGGATGCTTGTCGAGGACGTCTCGCCCGGAGTGCTGGCTGCGCGGGCCCCGTCGAGGAGGCCGACGGTGAGGTTGCCGCGCCGCAGCGCGGGTTTCATGGCCTCGAGGGAGGCGTCGAGGTGTGCACCTTCGAAGAGATCAAGGTCGGCACAGACGTCATCGCCGCAGTAGATGCCGTTGCGGTGGGGGTCCATGCCGACGGCCACGATGAGGTGGCCGGGCGCCCAGCTGGTGTGTGCCTGGTTGACGAGTTCTGGGCGTACAGCGAGCGCGTGGTCGAGGACGGTGTCGTTGAAGCGGGAGCTGTTGCTGGCGAACACGAGGTAGTTGACCACCCGCACGGAGGAAGGGAACTCGACGCGCGCAGTCTGGTCCTCGAGCACCTGCTGGTCTTCCTCGGTGAGGAGATTCTCCTGGGACCACACGGTCACACTCGGGGTGGGGTGCGGCTCGTCGGCGGAGACCTGGGGTGTGGCCACCGCTAGGACAATGATGGCGGCCAGGGCGCGGCAGAACCTACTCAGGGAGGCGTTCATAAGCGCCCATCCTACGCCCGACGCTCCGGAGAACGAGGACCCGCAAACGCCAGGGCAGGCGCAGGAACACGGCCGCCATGCCGCGCATCGTCGCCAGCGGCCGGCCGGGGGTGAGCAGCCCCCACAGCAGCGGCTCCGGGAGGGCGAGGACCTCGGCGAAGAACTCGCGCGTCGCCCCCGGGGTGTCCAGGAGCGCGACGAGCACTGCCTGCCCCCGCCGCAGCAACCAGTCGTCGACGCGCCACGCCAGCCGCCGGTGCGGCAGTGTCCGCCCCGCGGCGAGGGCGTCGAGGGTGGCGTCGACGAGCTTGAACGCCGTGGCAACCTGGTAGCCGGTGATCGGGTTGATCATGCCCGCGCGCGCCCCATAGGCCGCCCCGTCCACGCCGGGGCCCAAGGGGATGAGGACGTCTTCGGTCTCGCCGGTGCGCGTGCCGAGGCCTGCGGCGTCGGCGGCCACGCGGCGGCGCAGCTCCTCCTGCGGCATGGCGGGCCCGGCGAGCAGGGTGTGTTCGACGAGCAGGCCGCGGGGCGTGGGCACCACGTAGCTGAACGTGTCCCCGGAGCGGGTGAAATCCATCCACACGCTCCTGCGCTGCGGGGGAGCGTCGAGGAACACACCGGCGGCTTGCTGCACCACGGGTGCGGGCCGCGCGCCGCGGGCGTCCACGATGATCCGCGCCCGGATCACCCGGCCATCGTCGAGCCGTACGCGCTGCTCGTCGAGCTGTTCGGCAGCGCCGACGTAGTGGGGGATCGTGTCGAAGCGCCGCCGCAGCGCCTCCCCATCGAGGATGCGGTAGGTGCGGCGGAAGGTGCGACGCCAGCCCGGCATCCGCACCTCGGCGGCTGTATCAATACCTGGGGCATCCGCCAGCCATAGTGGCAACTCGTCTGCGAACACCCCGAAAGTATTCGGCCACTGGGTCTGGGGGTCGACGCCGAGGACCTCCCACCCGCGGGCCTGCGCCCGGTGCGCCAACGCCAGCCCCGCGGGCCCCAGGCCGAGGACCACCATGTCGACGAACTCGCGCGCATCCATGGGCACCACCATACCGCCGGGGAGTTGGGATACAGTGTGCAACCGTGATTGTCGTCAACGATTTCGAAGTTCGCGTCGGTGCCCGCACCCTCCTGCACGCCGAGGGCCAGCACCTGCGGGTGCAGCCGGGAGACCGCATCGGCCTGGTCGGCCGCAACGGTGCCGGGAAAACCACCACCATGCGCATCCTCGCCGGCGAGTCCGAACCCTACGGGGGAACGGTGACCCGCAGCGGCGACCTGGGCTACCTGCCGCAGGACCCGCGGGAAGGCAACATCGAAGTCACGGCCCGCGACCGGGTGCTGTCCGCCCGGGGGCTCGACCAGATCCTGGCGAGCATGGAACGCCAGCAGGAAATCATGGAAACCACCGAGGACGACCGGAAGCGCGATGCGGCGATCCGGAAGTACTCCCGCATGGAGGAGCAGTACCACGCCAAGGGCGGCTACGAGGCCTCCAGCGAAGCGGCCCGCATCTGCGACGCGCTCGGCCTGCCCTCCCGCATCCTCGACCAACAGCTGAAAACGCTGTCCGGTGGTCAGCGGCGCCGCGTGGAGTTGGCCCGCATCCTCTTCGCCGCCTCCGCGGGTTCCGGGAAGTCGTCGACGACGCTGCTGCTCGACGAGCCGACCAACCACCTCGATGCCGACTCCATTGCGTGGCTGCGGGAGTTCCTCTCCAAGCACGAGGGCGGCCTCATCATGATCTCCCACGATGTGGAGCTGCTGGAGGCCGTGTGCAACAAGGTGTGGTTCCTCGACGCCGTGCGCGCCGAGGTCGACGTATACAACATGGGGTGGAAGAAATACCTCGACGCCCGCGCCACCGACGAGGCCCGCCGCCGGCGGGAGCGCGCCAACGCGGAGAAGAAAGCCGCCGCACTCAAGCAGCAGGCCGCGAAGCTGGGCGCGAAAGCGACGAAGGCGGCGGCCGCGAAGCAGATGCTCGCCCGCGCGGAACGCATGGTCGCCCAAACCGATGAGCTGCGCCAGGCCGACAAGGTCGCCCACATTAGCTTCCCCGAGCCCGCACCCTGCGGCAAAACCCCCCTCAATGCGACGGGGCTGACGAAAATGTACGGCTCGCTGGAAGTGTTCGCCGGCGTCGATCTCGCCATCGACAAGGGCAGCCGCGTGGTGGTGTTGGGCTTCAACGGTGCCGGCAAAACCACCCTGCTCAAACTGCTCGCCGGGGTGGAACGCACCGACGGCGAAGGCGGCATCGTCAGCGGCCACGGCCTGAAAATCGGCTACTTCGCCCAGGAGCACGACACCATCGATCCGGAGGCCAGCGTGTGGGAGAACACCATCCGCGCCTGCCCCGACGCCGGCGAGCAGGACCTGCGCACCCTGCTGGGCGCATTCATGTTCTCCGGGGAGCAGCTGGAACAGCCCGCCGGCACCCTGTCCGGTGGTGAGAAAACCCGCCTGGCGCTGGCCGCGCTCGTCAGCTCCCGGGCGAACGTGCTGCTGCTCGACGAGCCGACGAACAACCTCGACCCGGTCTCCCGCGAGCAGGTCCTCGACGCGCTGCGCAACTACACCGGCGCGGTGGTGCTCGTCACCCACGACCCGGGTGCGGTGAAAGCCCTGGAGCCGGAACGGGTCATCGTCCTGCCCGACGGCACGGAGGACTTGTGGAACGACGAGTACATGGAGATCGTCGAGCTCGCCTAAAGGCGATGCAGCTCACGTGCTGCGCGACGTGCTAGATTCAACACGTTCTATCCATCCCCGCGCTTGCTGCCACAGTTGACCCGCCGCCACCCCGTGCGGGCCTGTGGCGGAGCGGGGCGCCCACCCGTCGCGCCCCGGCGAAGCGCAGCCCGCACTCGAAAGGGATCCCTTTCGCCCATGAGTCAGCCGTCACGTCGCGCGACCTGGGCCGGGCGCAGCATGTTCCTGTTTGCTGCGATCGGCTCCGCCATCGGATTGGGAAACATTTGGCGTTTCCCCTACATCGCCTACGACAACGGTGGTGGCGCCTTCTTGCTGCCCTACGTTGTCGCCTTGATTACTGCCGGCGTGCCGGTGCTGATTCTGGACTATGTGCTGGGCCACCGCTTCCGGGGCTCCGCGCCTCTGGTGTGGCGCCGCGTCGCCAAGCGCGCGGAACCGATCGGCTGGGTCCAGACGATCATCACCTACATCATTGCCGTCTACTACGCCGTGATTTTGGCGTGGTCGGCGGCCTACACCTGGTTCTCCGTCACGATGGCCTGGGGTGAGGACCCGGAGGCGTTTTTCTTGTCGGATTTCCTCCACGCCGACACAGAAGCGGTGAACTCCACCGAGATCATCTGGCCGATTTTCATCATCCTGGCGGTGGTGTGGGTGCTCATCATCGCGGTCATGGCGCTCGGCGTGCGCAAGGGCACCGGCATGCTGTCGAGCGTGTTTGTGCCGATGCTCATCGTGCTCTTCCTCGTGCTCGTGGTGCGGTCGCTGTTCCTCGACGGGGCGGGCGTGGGCCTGGAGGCGTTCTTCACGCCCCGCTGGGAGGCGCTCGCCGACCCGCAGGTGTGGATGGCGGCCTACGGGCAGATTTTCTACTCCCTGGCGATTGCCTTCGGCATCATGATGACGCAGGCGTCCTATCTCAAGCGGCGTTCCAACCTCTCGGGCCTGGGTGCCGTGGTGGGGTTGGCGAACTCCGGCTTTGAGGTGCTCGCCGGCATTGGCGTGTTCGCCACCTTGGGCTTCATGGCGACGGCGAACCATATCGCCGTCGATGAGGTCGCCACCAGTGGCATTGGCCTGGCGTTCATTGCGTTCCCGACGATCATTAACCAGATGCCCGGCGGCCCCCTGTTCGGCATCCTGTTCTTCGGTTCCCTGTTTATCGCCGGGTTTACCTCCTTGGTCACCATCGTGGAAGTGGTGGTGTCCTCCGTGCAGGACAAGTTCGGCATGGCCCGCCGGAAGGCCGCCATCGTCGTCGGTGTGTGCTGCGCGGTGCCCTCCTTGGCGCTGTTCCCCGTGACCACGGGGCTGGCGTCGCTGGACATTGTGGACAAGTTCGTCAACGTCATCGGCATCGTGGCGATCGCGGTCATCAGCATCGTTGTGGTGGGGTGGGTGCTGCGCCGCACTGGCGAGCTCCGCGCCCACGTCAACGCGGTGAGCAGCCTGCAGCTGGGACGCTGGTGGGATATCTCCCTCATCGTTATCACCCCGCTGATCCTGGGGATCACCTTCGTGCTGGAGGTCACCGCGATCCTGCGGGACGGCTACGGCGGCTACAGCACCCCGAAGATCATTGCTTTCGGGTGGACGCTCGGCGTGCTGCTGTACGGCGGGGCGGCGATCCTCACCGCGAAGGCCTGGCCGAAGGGCACCATTGTCGATGGCCCGCCGGCCGGCGATTTCGGTGTGCCGCTGCAGGGCCGCGGCGCGCCCTTCGGCCGCCACCTCGTTGACCCCCAGGCGTCTGCGAAAGACGCGGTACTCAAGCCCGAATTCCAGCCGAAGAACTCTTAAAGGACTCCTGTTGTGACTACTGCAGCGATCATCATGATGACCGTCTACCTGGCGGTCGTGTGGGGCCTGCTGGCTGTGGCGTCCCGCCACCTGGCGACCACCAACGACGACGAGTGTGGCACCCTCGGGGCCACCGACATCGACGAGATGCCGATGTACACCGCCTAAGACAGAGCCGGCCCCCGCGGGGGCCGGCTTTTTTAGTGCTGCGGCACCCGGTAGCGCTGCCCGAAGGCGCGGAGCATGTGCTGGCTATCGGCGACCTGGTGGCGGGCAGCCTGGGCGATGATGGCGTCGGCGTCCTCGGGCGGGAAGTAGCCTTCGTTGCGGTAGATGCGGACCCGCAGCGCGAAACTGTCGTGGTCGAGCTCGGGGTGGAATTGGGTGACGAAGATGTTGTCACCGACGCTGAACATGTGCACCGGGCACGCCGCCCCGGTGGCGAGCAGCCGCACGGGCAGGGTGGTGCCGTCGGCGCGGGTGTAGCACTCGGGCAGCGTTTCGATGTTTTCCTTGTGGCCGACCAGGGTGTCGAAGTGGCGGGGCGTGCCGGCGAGGATCGGTACCGAGGCTGCGGCGTCGGTGAGGTCGACGGTGATGGCGGAGGCGTCCTCGGGGTAGTTGCGCGACAGGGTCGCACCGATGGCCTGGCCGACGACACCGATGCCGTAGCAGGCGGCAAACAGGGGGTAGTCGCGGTGGAGGATGCGTTCGACGAGGCCGGCGAGTTCGCGTTCGACCCGCAGCTGCACCTCGGACTTATGCTCCTCGGTGTTGTTGAAGGGGCCGCCGCCGATGATGATGCCTGAGTAGTCGTCGAGCGAAATCTCTCCCAGCGGGCCGCGTTCCAGGCGCACGTGGTGCAGCTCGTCTGGGGCAAGGCCTAAGACGGTGCGGAAGGACTCGTATTCGCCGGCGGCGGCGGGGTCTTCCGGGCGGGTGGACAACAGCAGGAAAGGTCGAATCGCGGGCACCTGACCCACTGTAGTAGCAGTGGAGGGGAAAGAAACAACCCGTGTCAGCGGGGCTGGTAGTCGGCGCAGAAGCGTACGAAGTTCGCCAGAATCTGGTTCGCCGCCCGGGTATCGACCTCAGGCAGCGTTGCGACGATGTCGTCGTAGTCCTTCGCGTTGAAGTAGCCGTAGTCCCGGTAGAAGTCCATGCGGGTCTTCATGGCCTGGGGGTCCATGTCGGCGTGGAATTGGCACGCCCAGGTGTGGTCCCCGTAGCGCACCATCTGGGTGGGGCAGGAGGGGGCGGTGGCGAGGACCTCGCACTCGAGGGCAGGGATGACGATGTTCTCGGTGTGCCCCGTCAAGGCGGGGAACTCGTGGGGCAGATCCCGCAGGAGCACGTCTCGCCGCCCGGAGGCCGTGAGTTCCACGGTGGTGGGGCCGGCGGCCTCCGGGTGGGTGCGGCCCACGTGCCCGCCGAGGAGGTCGGTAACGAAACCGGCGCCGAAGCAGACGAAGAACGCAGGCAGGGGACCGCCCACGAGCGGCGCCAGTTGGGCGTGCACGTGCTCCTGGTAGGCGGAGGGCGAGTCCGTGGTGATGTTCAGGGGGCTGCCGCCGACGAAGATGCCGACGTAGCCGTCGAGGGAGCCCACCACGGCGTCGGTGCTGTCGATGACGACCTGGTCGAGATCGGACTCGGCCAGGCCGGTGGCGCGGAGGAAGTCGCCGCGTTCCGCGGCGGCGATCTCCTCCCCGGTGCGCGGGGAGACGAGCAGGAAACGAGGAGTCGTCATGGTGGACTACACACCCTTAGTGAATTCGGTGGACTTGCGGCGGACGGAGTCTTCCACAAGGTCCAGCACCTGGTCGAGCCAGGCGGTGGAGTCGCCGGACGCCAGGCGGGAGATGAAGCCCTCGAGCACGGTGTCGAGGTAGGCGTGGAGGACGGCGACGTCGACGTCGTCGCGCATGCGGCCCGCCGCGGCGTTGGCCTCCAGGCGGGAACGCACCGCGTCGTCGAGGACTGCCTGGTCTTGCTGCCAACGGGCCCGGAAGATGGGGTCGGTGCGCAGCAGCCGGGTGATTTCCAGCCGGGTGGCCAACCAGTCGTAGCGGTCGGGGTGGGTGAGCATGTCCCGCATGACCTCGACGAGGCCTTCCGCGGCGACGACGTCCGCCATGCGGGCAGCATCCTCGCGGGCGAGCGCAAGGAAGAGGTTTTCCTTGTCGCCGAAGTGGTGGAAGATCGCCCCCCGGGATTTTCCGGTGGCTTCCTCCAGCCGGCGGACGGTGGCTCCCTCGTAGCCGTGTTCGGCGAAGCAGTGGCGGGCACCCTCGAGGATGTCTTTGCGACGCTGCGCGAGATCGCCTTCGCTAACCTTCGGGATAGGTCACCACCTCCTGTGACAACTGTGGGGGACAACACCCACGTTCATGGCCCGCCCCCACACCCAAAACAGTGGGGTGTGGGGGCAGACTCACGGACGCGGGTCCACCGCCCGCGGAGGACGGTGGAACGCGTGGGAGTGAAACTGTTAGGCCTTGGCCATGTTGCGCAGCACGTACTGCAGGATGCCGCCGTTGCGGTAGTAGTCGGCCTCACCGGGGGTGTCGATGCGGACAACCGCGTCGAACTCGACGGTGGAGCCGTCCTCCTTGTGGGCGGTGACGTGCACGGTCTTCGGGGTCACGCCGTTGTTGAGCTCCTCGATGCCTTCGATGTCGAAGGTCTCGTGGCCGGTCAAGCCGAGGGACTCGTGGGACTCGCCAGCGGGGAACTGCAGCGGGATGACGCCCATGCCGATGAGGTTGGAGCGGTGGATACGCTCGAAGCTCTCGGTGATGACGGCCTTGACGCCGAGCAGGTTGGTGCCCTTGGCAGCCCAGTCACGGGAGGAACCGGTGCCGTACTCCTTGCCACCGAGGACGACCAGCGGGATGCCAGCGGCCTTGTAGTTCTCGCAGGCGTCGAAGATGAAGGCCTGCGGGTTGCCTTCCTGGGTGAAGTCCAGGGTGTAGCCGCCGGCGATGTCGACGAGCTGGTTCTGGAGGCGGATGTTGGCGAAGGTGCCGCGCATCATGACCTCGTGGTTACCACGCCGGGAACCCAGGGAGTTGTAGTCGTTGCGGGCCACACCGTTGGCGTCCAGGTACTGCGCGGCGGGGGTGCCGGGCTTGATGGAGGAGGCGGGGGAGATGTGGTCGGTGGTGACGGAGTCGCCGAGCTTGGCGAGGACGCGGGCGCCCTTGATGTCGCGCACCGGCTCGACCTCCATGGTCATGCCATCGAAGTAGGGAGCCTTGCGGATGTAGGTGGACTTCTCGTCCCAGGCGAAGGTCTTGCCCTCCGGGGTGGGCAGGTTCTGCCAGGTCTCGTCGCCCTTGAACACGTCGGCGTAGTCAGCCTCGTAGAGCTCGCGGGAGATGGCCTGCTCGATGGTGGCCTCGATCTCGGCGGTCGACGGCCAGATGTCCTTGAGGAAGACGTCGTTGCCGTCCTGGTCCTGGCCGAGCGGCTGGGTCTCGAAGTCGAAGTCCATGGTGCCGGCGATCGCGTAGGCGATGACCATGATCGGGGACGCCAGGTAGTTCATCTTCACGTCGGGGCTGATGCGGCCCTCGAAGTTACGGTTACCCGACAGCACCGCGGTGGCGGTGAGATCGTGCTCGTTGATGGCGGCGGAGACTTCCTCCGGCAGGGGGCCGGAGTTACCGATGCAGGTGGTGCAGCCGAAGCCTGCGAGGTAGAAGCCCATGGCCTCCAGGTCCTTCCACAGGTCGGCGCGCTTGTAGTAGCCGTCGACGACCTGGGAGCCCGGAGCGCAGATGGTCTTCACCCACGGCTTGGCCTTGAGTCCCTTTTCGGCAGCCTTGCGGGCGATGAGGCCGGCACCAATCATGACCGAGGGGTTGGAGGTGTTGGTGCAGGAGGTGATGGAGGCGATGGCCACCATGCCGTGGTCGAGGGTGTACTCGCCACCGTTGGGGGAGCGGACGACGACCGGCTTGGAGGCGCGGCCCTTCGGGTCCAGTGCGGCGGTCTCGCCGTGGCCGGCGCGGGAGGAGTTGTAGTTGGGGACCAGGTTCTCCTGGTTGTTCTGGTCCTCGCCCTCGCCGCCCATGCGGATCGCGGCCGGGGACTCGTCCTCGTTGACCGGGTCGGAACAGTAGGTCGGCAGGTCCTTGCGGAACTGGGCCTTGGCCTCGCTGAGCAGGATGCGGTCCTGCGGGCGCTTCGGGCCGGCGATGGAGGGCACCACGGTGGACAGGTCCAGCTCGAGGTACTCGGAGTACTCGGCCTCCGGGGTGTTCTCGTCGAGCCACATACCCTGGGCCTTGGCGTAGGCCTCGACGAGAGCGACCTGCTCCTCGGAGCGGCCGGTCAGGCGCATGTACTTGGTGGTCTCCTCGTCGATGGGGAACATCGCACAGGTGGAGCCGAACTCGGGAGACATGTTGCCGATGGTGGCGCGGTTGGCCAGCGGCACGGCCTTGACGCCGGAGCCGTAGAACTCAACGAACTTCTGCACCACGCCGTGCTGGCGCAGCATCTCGGTGATGGTGAGGACCACGTCGGTGGCGGTCACGCCGGCCGGGATTTCACCGGTGAGCTTGAAGCCGACGACGCGGGGGATGAGCATGGAGACCGGCTGGCCCAGCATGGCAGCCTCGGCCTCGATGCCGCCGACGCCCCAGCCCAGGATGCCCAGGCCGTTTTCCATGGTGGTGTGGGAGTCGGTGCCGATGCAGGTGTCCGGGTAGGCCAGGCCGTCCATGTCGAACACGACGCGGGCCAGGTTCTCAATGTTGACCTGGTGGACGATGCCGGTGCCCGGGGGCACGACGCGGAAGTTGGAGAACGCCTTGGAGCCCCAGCGCAGGAACTGGTAGCGCTCCTCGTTGCGCTCGTACTCGATCTCGACGTTCTTGGCGAGAGCCTCATCGGAGCCGAAGGCCTCGATGATGACGGAGTGGTCGATGACCATCTCGGCCGGGTTCAGCGGGTTGACCTTGTCCGGGTCGCCGCCCAGGGCCTTGACAGCCTCACGCATGGTGGCCAGGTCGACGACACAGGGAACACCGGTGAAGTCCTGCATGAGGACACGGGCCGGGGTGAACTGGATCTCGATGGAGGGCTCTGCGGACGGATCCCAGTTGGCGATGGCCTCGATGTGCTCGGCGGTGATGTTGGCACCGTCTTCGGTGCGCAGCAGGTTCTCGCCGAGAACCTTCAGCGAGTAGGGCAGCTTCTCCATGCCCTTGACTGCGCTGAGTGCGTAGTAGTCGTAGGACTTGTCGCCAACAGTCAGAGTGCTCTTGGCGTTGAAGGAGTTTTTGCTTTCAGACAAAGTGAGCTCCGCTTCCTTATATGTGGATTGGGTGAGTGTGCACGCCCACGTCGCCGCACGGGGTGGTGCGGCAGACCCACAGGGGTGTGGGGCATGACTTCAACCACGGTCTGCCACACGCGGGGCGTGGGCAGAAGGTCTTAAGGCGGAAGTTTAACAGTACGGGCGTTATGTTGTGGATTTTTCGGCGCGGTTTTTTCTCACTCCACCCCACGAGAAACAACCTCCCACCAGGAAGAAAGGTCAACCTCAGCAAACTTGGCCGCCCTCGGGAGGGGAGTGAGTGGCCACCTCCACATCCCTCGACGCGGGGAAGAAAATGGGGTGGGCTGCATGTGAACTGTGGCTGCCCGCGAGGGCAGTGTCCCCTCAAAAGTGCTGTTCCCTCGCCACCCCTGTCACATCAGTCACGGCGCAACCCCGCGAGCCCGGGAGGGCCCCACAGACGCGGGCACGCGCCGCCGCGGCGCGTGGCCGACACAGTCAGACGTTGCGGCCATCACACTCGGTTGGGTGTAAGCAATTGCTCACATCCGGTCATAAAGGGGACACATATACGCCTCCGGGATACCCCCAGACGTGGGTAGTGGCGGCGGTAGCATCGCTCGAGAAGCCGCGACATGGCAGTGTGCACTCTCGGTTGCCCACCGGCGTGCCGCCGGGTGTGGGAAGACGGTGGCTCTAGAATCATCGGCAGCCCTGATGGTGTGGAGCTGCCGCCATCGCAGCATCGCGCCGATATTTTGAGGAAAGAGGCCCGCACCGCATGATCCCCGACTATGTCTCCATTGACGAGCTTGTCCGTGATGCTGACGGCGACAATGTCGCCATTGGCCAGCTGGGGGAGGACTACCCGGGGCTCGAGCAGGCGCTGTCCGACGTCACCCAGAATGCTGTGGCCCAGGGCTTCGGTTCCCTGAAGATCGTGGTGCTTGATCGCACGCCCGCACAGCCGGCAGATCTGCGCGACATTGCCACGGAGGTGCAGCAGCACACCGGCGTCGACACGGTGATCGTGCGCTCCCCGGGGACGGGCGCGGTCGTGAGCGAGACCTATGCGCGCAAGGCCATCGAGCAGGCGGAGAAGACGATGTATGGCGACCCGGACTACGTGGTCTCGGCGCAGACCTTCGTCGATTCGGTACAGGCGGACACGACCCCGTGGCAGGAGATCAACCTCGGATTGGGGCTCATCGTGCTCGCCGCAGTGGTCACTACCGGCTGGGCGACCTGGCGGCGCGGCCGCACGCAGAGCGCCACCCCCGCCGACGCGATGGCGGAGTAGCCCCCAGCAATGCAGCGCCCGCGTGGCGGAGACACACCATCTCCGCTGTGCGGGTTTTTGTGTGCGCGCCGAGCCTGGCGCCCATGCGTGCCGCCTGGAGGGGTACCGTACGCCGCATCCCTCGTCTAGCCCTTGTGCTTGACTCGAGGGGCGTGTTCCGCGCGTCTGCACGGGCCCTTTTCGGTCCGCACAGGGGTGGAGAAGTGGCAGGGTTGCAGCGCTGGAGGTGACAGATATATCGACGCTGGCGGCGGAAACATGCCGGAATGAGGCAAAAATGTGCGGCATTTCACATTGTTATCGTTCCACGACATTGTTGCAGGTAAAGGGGTGGCGGACCGGGCGTGTGGGTCATGGTGCAGACCTTGACTTGCGAGTTGCCTGCGGAAAAAGTTCCCTTGTGTGGCTGCTGTGACTTAGTGTTCAACTGTTGGCTCACGAGGTGCATTCATTCACTCGCACCCCGCATTGCCGCACACACAACACCCATATCACCCAGCAGTGTCATCGTCTGCAGCAGTCGGTGTCGGCCTATGCACGTGGGGAAGCGCGCAGCAGGATTACGCCCGGCGGTTGCTGGTGACACGACGACGGCTCCGGCGTCGAGGGTGGACGAAAGTCCAGTCTCACGGCTTGCCGTTCACAGGTGGGGGATGGGGTGGTGCGGATGGTTCGATGTGGAGCGTCGCGACGCGCCTCGTGGTGCCACCCCACGTCAATTCACGTTGCCGGCCCTGCGACTGCCGGTCCCGGTCCTGTACTGCTGCTGCGGTAGGGCCCCTGGGTTCTTGGTCGTCGCTCGGCAATGTGGCCCCATGGGCTGCGAGTCTGCGCACTCACGGGATGCACGTGGGGGTGCTCGATGAGGCTTCTCGGCCGCACGCTGTGCGGTGTCTGGGGGACCACGGGGCGCCCTCCACGACGTACGCATCCAGTGGACAGCTCTCATCCGACGACGCACCGCTGCTGACAGTGGTGTGCCGCTTGGTATGAGGGTGCGGGCGTCGCCGCCGCTTGGCCTCTCTAGGAGACACCCTGTGACCCGTGACGCACGTCTGCATCGCACCGTTGCCCGCTTCAGCCGCCGCCTGCTCGGCCTGTCCCTGGCAGCCGCGCTGAGCAGCACTCTGGTCGCCGTTCCCGTTGGGGCGGACCCGGTCCGCCCCGACGATGCGCTCATCGCGCAGGCGGATGCCGAGGTGGCGGCCTCCGACAAGGATGTCGCGCGCCTGGTGGAGACGCTCACCCGCACCCAGGAGGAGATCGCCGCCCTCGAAAACGAGATGGGTGGACTCCGGGAGGCCGTGAACAAGGCCCTGGTGGACCTGCACGACGCGCAGGCCTCCGCGGAGGATGCCCGCCAGAAGGCGAAGCAGGCCCGCGAGGAACTCGACCAGACCCAGTCGCAGATGGAGGCCGCGCAGCAGCGCCTCGACGAGCTGTCTCGCGCCGCCTACAAGCAGGGGGCGACCGCCCCCGGCGTGACCGCCGTCGCCGGCCGCGATGCGGCCGAGGACGCCCTGGCCCGCAAGACTTTCATTCGCACCACGGCGGCAGCCCAGGAAAAGGCGATCGCTGAACTCGACCGCCTGCGCACCCAGAAGGCCAACGACGAGTCGGAGTTGCGGCAGGCCCGCAACCTCGCCGACGAACGCGCGGCCGCCGCCGCGGAAGCGGAGCGGGTGGCCCGTCAGGCCATCGAAGACAACTCCGCCAAGGTGGCGGCGAAGTCCGCCGAACGCGATCAGCTCGTCGCCGAGCGCGACGCCGCCCAGGCGCGGCTGGATTCCTCCCGCAGCCAGGCGGGCCAGCTGCTCGCCCAGCGGGAGGAGTACCAGCGTTTCCAGGAGGCGTTGGCGGAAAAGGCGCGCGCTGAGAAGGCCGCCCAGGACGCTGCGGCCGCCCGCGCCGCCGCTGATGCTGAGGCAGAAGCCAAGCGCCAGCAGGCTGCCGCCGCGGACACCAAGGCCGCAGAGGCTCCGGCGGAGCCCGCAGCGCCCGCGCCTGTGGAGGCCCCGGCTCAAGCGCCGGCCGCGCCTGCCGAGGAACGCGCCGCCGAGGTCCCGCCCGCTGCAGCCGAGCCGGCAGCAGTGGAGGCCCCGGCGGAGCCGGCACCCGTCGATGCGCGCGCCGCCGCCGAAGAGGAAGCCCGGAAGGCTGCAGAAGCTGCCGCCGCCGCGGAGCGCGAGGCTGCCGCCCGCGCCGCCGACGAGCAGCGCGCCGAGGACGCCCGCAAGGCCGCCGCAGCCGCCGCCTCCCTGGCAGCCGCAGCACTCGTGGCGATCGCCACCCCGGAGCACACGAGCCTGGCGAACCCCTATCCCTCCGACCCGGAGGCTGACGACGTCCCCGTCGCCGCGACGAGCGGCACCACGGACGAGACTCCCGCGGCCCGCCCGGCGAGTGATGGCACCATCAACCTCGATGAGCTAACTGACGCCCCGCGCACCACGACCTCCCGCACGACCCCCAGCCCTGCCCCGGCCGCGCCGACGCAGACCACCCCGCAGGCGGAGCCCGATGCGGGCGACGGGTCCCTGCTCAACCTGCTGGAGCAGCTCACCCAGACCACCAACCCCGGCTCCCTGGGCACGGTCTCCGAGGAAGCGTCCTCGGCGGTGCCGGGTTCCCGCGCAGAGAAGATCGAGAAGGTCATCAACCGGGCGATGAGCCAGCTGGGCACCCCGTACGCCTGGGGTGGCGGCGACGCGAACGGCCCGACGAAGGGCATCCGCGACGGCGGCGTGGCCGACTCCTACGGCGACTACAACAAGGTCGGCTTCGACTGCTCCGGCCTGGTGCTCTACGCCTTCGCCGGCGTCGGTATCGCCCTGCCGCACTACACCGGCTACCAGTACCAGCGCGGCACCAAGGTGGATCCCTCCCAGATGCAGCGCGGCGACCTCATCTTCTACGGCCCCAACGCCGAGAACCACGTGGCCATCTACCTGGGCGACGGCCAGATGATTGAGGCCCCGCAGTCCGGTTCCACGGTGCAGATCAGCCCCGTGCGCTGGGGCGGCATGACCTCCAAGGTTGTGCGCCTCATCTAGCCTCACCCGCACCCCCGCAGGCGACACCCCCGGTGTTGCGCGCGGGGGTGTCGGCGTTACTCAAGGGATGGTCGTCGCGCCTGTGATGGGCGGAACGCACCGTGGTGCGGGTTCGCCGCGAACCCGGCTTCGGCGGTAAGGTTCCAACACATGCAGGTGCACACTCAACCCTTCGATGCAGTCTTGTTCCTCTCTTTCGGTGGCCCCGAAGGTCCGGAGGATGTGCGGCCGTTTCTGGAGAACGTCACCCGCGGCCGCGGGATCCCCCCGGAGCGGCTCGACGAGGTGGGTGCGCACTACTTCAACTTCGGGGGCAAGTCCCCCCTCAACGATCTCAACCGGGACATCATCGCCCGCCTTGAGGTCGCCCTCGCGGCCCGCGGCATGGACATGCCCGTCTACTTCGGCAACCGCAACTGGCACCCCTTCGCCGAGGAGGCCGCCGAGCAGTTGGCCCGCGACGGGCACCGCCGTGTCGTGGTCTTCGCCACCAGCGCCTGGGGCGGGTATTCCGGGTGCCGGCAGTACCACGAGGACATCGCCCGGATTCGTACCCACCTCGCGGAGCGCGGCTACCCGGAGATCACGTTCGTGAAGCTGCGGCAGTTTTTCGACCACCCGCACTTCATTGACCTCATGGTGGATTCGGTGGAGGAAGGCTACCGGCACATCGATTCCGCGCACGCGGACGGCACCCGGCTGGTGTTTACCGCCCACTCCATCCCCACGGCCGCCGATAATAATTCCGGCCTGCCGGAGGACGGCCCGTTGTATTCGACGCAGGTGCGGGAGGCCGCCCGCCTGGTGGCGGAACGCGTCGGCGTCGACGACTACGACGTGGTGTGGCAGTCCCGCTCCGGGGCGCCGCACATCCCGTGGCTGGAGCCCGACATCGTTGACCACGTCACCGACATCTACACCAACGGCCACGCCACCGGCGCGGTGGTGTGCCCCATCGGGTTTGTCTCCGACCACATTGAGGTGGTGTGGGACCTCGATACGGAACTCGCCCGGGAGGCCGAGGAGTACAACATCCCGATTTACCGCTGCCGGACCGCGGGCGCGGAGCCGGAGTTCGCGGAGATGATCGTCGACCTCATTGAGGAAGCGGCCACCAATGCGCCGTGGGCGCGGCTGGGGGATGTGCCGAGCCGTGGCTGCACCACCAACGGCGAGCCCTGCGCCGAGGGCTGCTGCCGCCCGGCGATGCGGCCGGCCGCCAGCTCTTAAGCGCGGGGGAACAGCGCCCGGGCGGTGGCTTCGACGGCCGCCTCGTAGGCGGCCCGCACCGCGGCACCAAGCGGCACGAGCAGGGGGTCGAGGCTGAGTTCCCCGGCCTGTTCTCGGGCGGCGGCGACCGTGGCCTCCACGCTCGTGGCGCGGGCGAACAGCTGCAGCACCCGGGTGGGCGCGCCGGCGGGCAGGTCGCGGGCCACCGGCGGGCCGGGGAGGTCCACCTGCTGCCAGCGGGGGCCTGCCACCAGCGGCCGGAAACCTAAGTTTTCGATCATCATGCTGGCCCTCGTCGTGGCCTCCCCGAGGCAGTGGAGGGCATCGCCCGCGGCCGCTGGCGGCACCGACGGCAGGGGAGCGTCAATGTGCTCGATATCGCCGGCGGTGACGCGCCACAGCCCCGCCCCCGGGGCGCCGGCCACGTAGAAGCCGTCCGGCAACGGGCTGACGTGCCCCGCCCCGCCGAGCACGAGCCGCACCGGCGCGAGCCCCAGGTGGTCGTCCGCACCGGTGTAGCTCGGGTGCCCCTGGAGGTGCTCCCGCAGGGTGGCCCACAGGTGCACGTCGGCGAGGTACAAGCCCGCCCGCGCCTCGTCGAGGAAGTCGTCGGTGGGCACGTCGCCCGCGAGCCAACTCGTGGCCCACACCGCGAAGGTGGGGCTGATAGCGGCGGGGTCGGTGGCGTCGGGGAAAGCAATCATGGCCGGTTCACCCTAGCAAAAGCGCCCTGCCTAGATAGTCGGCGTGGGTGCGCACCCGCGGGCCGGTGGTGGCCGGTAGGATGAGCCCCCATGACTGACCGCTACGCCGGCGATATTCTGGCCGGGCATTCCCGCAAGCAACCCCCCACGTACCCCACCCACCCGGCACAACCGGGCCTGGTGGTGGAGGCCCGCTCGGACGGGTTCTGTGGCGCGGTCACCGGCTTTGAGAAAACCTACGACGGGGAGTTCATCCGCTTAGAGGATCGCCACGGCCGCGAGCGGCTGTTCAAGCTGCGTCCGGGCGGGTTTCTCCTCGAGGGGCAGATCGTGACGCTCACGCGCTATGTGGCGCCCACCGCACCTGCGATGAGTAACTCGGGTTCCCGTCGCGTTGCCGGCGTGGAGGCGAAAGTCGCCGCCCCGTCGAGGATCTGGGTGGAAGGTATTCACGATGCGGCGATCGTGGAGAAGATCTGGGGCCACGACCTGCGGGTGGAGGGCGTTGTCGTCGAGTACCTGGAGGGCCTGGATAATCTCACGCAGCGCCTGGAGGAGTTTCAGCCGGGCCCCGGCCGCCGCGTCGGGGTGCTGGCTGACCACCTGGTCACCGGCTCAAAAGAGACCCGCATGACCCAGGGCTTGGGCCCGGACGTCATGGTCACCGGCCACCCCTTCATCGACATTTGGGCCGCCGTGAAACCGGAACGCCTTGGCGTACGCGCCTGGCCGGAGGTGCCCTACGGGGAGGACTGGAAGACCGGCGTGTGCCGGCGACTGGGCTGGGGGGACACCAAGGAGGGCTGGAATCGGGTGTACCGGGCCGTCACCGGCTTCCGGGATGTCGACCCGACGCTCGTGGGCGCGGTGGAGCGCCTCATCGACTTCGTCACCGTGCCGGAGCTGCGCAAAGAAGACCTGCTCTAGCAGGTTACGGGGTGTCGTCCCCGTGGGCGCGGGCGAGGAGCCGGACGGCGAGATCGAAGCCGACTTTTTCGGCCTGCCAGCCCGCCGCCTGCAGCCGCTGCGACATGGCTTGCTTGCTGATGCCGAGCTCCTCGGCGGCCTTCAGCTGTGTCATCCCGGTGCGCACCAGGCGGGTGGCTTCCTGCCCCTCAGCGGTGCGGCGGGAGGCGACGAAGCGCAGCATTTCGAAGGCGGCGGCAATGTCCTGGGGCAGGTGCTGGTCGAGACCTGCCGCGGGGCGGGCCAGTTTCACGTGCACGGAGCCGGCGCGGCGGGTGCGGCCCAGCGCGCTGCGGGCGACCTGCCAGGCGTGTTCCTCATCGGCGATGCCCACCGCCGGGGCGATGCCGACGCCGACGACCCACTCGCCACTGGCGACGAGCACCATGATGACATCCGCCGCCTGGCGGGCGTCCTCGCACGCCACCGTCAACTCGTCGATGCCGTCGACCCGGCAGGTGCCGTCCACGATGTTGCCCAAGGCCTGGGCGAAGCGTGTGACGAACGCGCCGCGGCGTTTCTCGTGGCCGCGGTAGCGGGCTTGGACTGCATACATGCGGCCCATCATAGCGCCCACCCGCGTGGGAAGCTTCAAGCCCCACGCCTTGACGCACTTCCGGCGGGTCGTGGGCTAGTCCTCGTGCGGGCGGCTGCGCACCGGCAGCTTCGCGTCGAGCGCCAACCCCGCCATCCCGAGGCAGAACAGGCCGACGGTCACCAGCATCATCGCCGGCGAGGGGCGGGTGACCAGCGCATCCCCGAGGAACACTGTGGCGATCGTGCCCGGCGCGGACCCCACCAGGGTGGCCAGCGCGAACGGCAGCAGGCGCACCTGGGTGAGCGCTGCGGTGTAGTTGAGGACCGAGAACGGCACCGCCGCAATCATCCGCAGGCTCGCGACGGCCAGCCAGCCGCGGGCCCGCAGCCGGGCGTTGATCGTCGCCACCGCCGGGTGGGTGAGCCGGGCCGCGATGCGTTCGCCGACGACGGCACGCACCCACGTGAGCGCGAGCGCCGCCGACACCGTTGTTGCCGTGAGCGCGACGGCGCAGCCCACCACGGGGCCGAAGAGCACCCCGGAACTCAAGGTGAGAATCGTGCGCGGGATGGGGAACTGGGTGATCGCCACATAGAGCGCGAAGAACACCACCGGGAACGCCGGGCCGAGGGAGAGCGACCAGGCGCGCAAGGTCGCCATGCTGGGAACATCGACGACCACGCCGAGTGCGAGCAGCACAGCGATGGCGGCCACGACGGCCACTTGCTTGGCGCGCGGCCAGCGAGCAAACGCATCCCAGCCGTCCCGGACGGCCGTCACGATGCCCCGCACAAGGCGGTCGCGGGCGCGGCGGGGGTCAGGGGAGGTGTGCACGATGTGTGAGGCTACCGCGCCGGAACGCGGTGCGCCCGCTGCGGCGCGGGCGTGTCTGAGGCGGGGGTTGTCGGGGGTGGCGGGCAGGTGCGGGGATGTGGGTTGGTGTGGGTTTCCTCGCCGGTGCAGCTCACGCCGGGCAAAAGTGGGATATCTCTCCTTTTCACCCCCGCGCTGTGGGGGTGACCTGCCGCAACGGGGTGCGACACGGGGGCAGAAATCCGGACTGCTGTGGTGTGCAGGACTACACTAAGAGCCATTGTTGTGTGCTCACCCACGCGAGTACGCGCAACCACGTCCGTCTCACACGTTGGAGGCCCACCACCGGCAACACCCTTCCCACCCCGACGACCCGCATGTCACCCCGCCCGAGACGCCTGGGGCCACATGAGGGTGTGTCGCCAGGGTGGGGGCGCGGCCGGCGATGGGTGGTGTGAGGTGCGGACTGTGACATATATTTCACAGCTCAACTACTACCAAGGGGAGTAGGTCCACCAAGTGACTCAAACGAAGCCTGGCGCACCGGGCACCCTTCCCGCCGACTTTGAGGGCAATTACGATGCCTGGTACAAGGCGGTGGCCGGGGTGTTCGCCCGCGTGCAGAAGAAGGATGTCGCCGATGTGCCGCTCGACATCTGGAAGAAACTCATCAAGACCACCTACGACGGGATTGATGTCAACCCGCTGTACACCCGCGCGGATGAGCAGCCGGAGGCTTCGGTCCCGGGCGCGTTCCCGTTCCTGCGTGGCGTGCGCGGCGCCGACGCCGATGCCGCCGGCTGGGGGGTGGCGGAAACCTTCGGCACCAGCGGTGACGTGAAGGCCGCGAATGCCCTGCTGTTGGGCGCGCTGACGAACGGCACCACCGACGTCATCGTCGACTTGGAGCACGGCCTGGGTGCCGGCGACCTGCCGGCCCTGCTTCAGGGCGTGTACCTCGATCTCGCGCCGATCCGGCTGCGCGCCGGCGCTGCTGTGGCCGATGCCGCGGCCGCGCTCTACGCGCTGGTCGATGCCGCCGGCGCGGCGGAGAAGTCCGTGCTGGAGCTGCAGGCAGCGCCGCTGACCGCAGTCTTCGACGAGCAGGACACCATCAGCCTCGCGGGGGCGGTGGAGCTGGCGCAGGCCGCCCACGACCGTGCCGGGTCCGTGCGCGCCATCAGCGTCGACGCTGTGTCGCTGTCCAACCAGGGCGCCACCGACGCCGAGGAGGTCGGCTTCGCGTTGGCCGCCGCGGTGGAGTACCTGCGCGCGCTGACCAACGCCGGGATGAGCGTGGAGGATGCCGCCGCGCAGCTGTCCTTCCGTTTCGCCGCCACCGACGACCAGTTCGCCCAGATCGCGAAGTTCCGTGTCGCCCGCGCCCTGTGGGCCCGCGTGTGCGAGGTCCTCGAGGCCCCCGCCGCGGCCCGCACCCCGCAGCACGCCGTCACCGCACCGGTGATGTTCAGCCAGCGTGACCCCTGGGTCAACATGCTGCGCTGCACCGTCGCCGCGTTCGCCGCCGGCGTCGGCGGCGCCAGCGACGTGGAGGTGCTGCCCTTCGATGCGGCGGTCGCCGGTGGTCTGCCGGGCACCTCCCGCACCTTCGCGCACCGTATCGCCCGCAACACCAACCTGTTGCTGCTGGAGGAGTCCCACCTGGGCCACGTCGTGGACCCGGCGGGCGGCTCCTACTACGTCGAGGCCCTGACCGACGCCCTCGCCGAGAAGGCCTGGGCCGTGTTCACCGAGGTGGAGGCCGCGGGCGGTTTCGTCGCCGCGACCGACAGCGGCCTGGTGCGCAGCCGCCTGGATGCTTCCTTCGAGGCGCAGCGCGCCGACGTGGCCCGCCGCGTGAAGAAGGTCACCGGCATCAACGAGTTCCCGAACCTGGGCGAAAAGCCCCTGCCGGCTGAGCTGCGCCACGAGCCGCGCGGCGTGCGCCGCTGGGCCGCCGAGTTTGAGGCCCTGCGCAACCGCTCGGACGCCTACCTCGACGCCCACGGCCGCCGCCCCCAGGCGGGGCTGATCCCGCTGGGCCCGCTGGCCAAGCACAACATCCGCACCGGTTTCGCCACCAACCTGCTGGCCTCCGGCGGTATTGAGGCCCTCAACCCCGGCCAGGTCACCCCCGGCACCGCCGAGTTCGATGCCGCGGCGACCGCCGCCGACATTGTCGTCATCTGCGGCACCGATGCCGAGTACGCCGAGACCGGTGTCGAGGCCGTCAAGGCCCTGCGCGCCGCCGGCGCCCGCACCATCCTGCTCGCCGGGTCCCCGAAGTCCTTCGCGGACACCGAGGGCACCGTGGACGCCCCGGATGGGTACCTCAACCTCACGATCGATGCTGCCGCAACGCTCGCCGACCTGCTGACCACGTTGGGAGCCTAGGAAACACTATGAGCACTATCCCGAATTTCTCCGACGTCAGCCGCACCCCCGCGGCCGACGCCCAGGTGGATGCGCCCGCCGACGCGGGTGCCGTGTGGTCCACCCCGGAAGGTATTGACGTCAAGCGCGTGTTCACCCGCGCCGACCGCGATGCCGCCCTGGACGCCACGGGCGACGCCCCGGCGCACCCGCTGGATTCTTTCCCCGGCATGCCGCCGTTCATGCGTGGCCCGTACCCCACCATGTACACCAACCAGCCGTGGACGATCCGCCAGTACGCGGGCTTTTCCACCGCCGCCGAGTCGAACGCGTTCTACCGCCGCAACCTGGCCGCCGGCCAGAAGGGCCTGTCGGTCGCGTTCGACCTGGCCACCCACCGCGGCTACGACTCCGATAACGAGCGCGTCGTCGGCGACGTCGGCATGGCCGGCGTGGCCATCGACTCCATCCTCGACATGCGCCAGCTGTTCGAAGGCATCGACCTGGGCAACGTCTCCGTGTCGATGACGATGAACGGCGCGGTGCTGCCGGTGCTGGCGCTCTACATCGTCGCCGCCGAGGAGCAGGGGGTCACCCCGGACCGTCTTGCGGGCACCATTCAGAACGACATTCTCAAGGAGTTCATGGTCCGCAACACCTACATTTACCCGCCGAAGCCCTCGATGCGGATCATCTCCAACATCTTCGAGTACACCTCGATGATGATGCCGCGCTTCAACTCGATTTCCATCTCCGGCTACCACATCCAGGAGGCCGGCGCGACCGCCGACCTGGAGCTGGCCTACACCCTGGCCGACGGTGTCGAGTACATCCGCGCAGGTAAGGAAGTCGGCCTCGACGTCGACAAGTTCGCACCCCGCCTGTCGTTCTTCTGGGGTATCTCCATGTACACCTTCATGGAGATCGCGAAGCTGCGCGCCGGCCGCCTGCTGTGGAGCGAGCTGGTCGCCAAGTTCGAGCCGAAGAACAAGAAGTCCCAGTCGCTGCGTACCCACTCGCAGACCTCCGGCTGGTCGCTGACCGCGCAGGACGTGTTCAACAACGTGCCGCGCACCGCGATCGAGGCCATGGCAGCCACCCAGGGTCACACCCAGTCGCTGCACACCAACGCCCTCGACGAGGCGCTGGCGCTGCCGACGGACTTCTCTGCCCGCATCGCCCGTAACACCCAGCTGCTGCTGCAGCAGGAGTCCGGCACGGTGCGCCCCGTCGACCCGTGGGCTGGTTCCTACTACATCGAGTGGCTGACCAACGAGCTGGCCAACCGGGCCCGCAAGCACATCGAGGAGGTCGAGGCGGCCGGCGGCATGGCGCAGGCCACCATCGAGGGCATCCCGAAGCTGCGCATCGAGGAGTCCGCCGCCCGCACCCAGGCCCGCATCGATTCCGGCCGCCAGGCCCTTATCGGCGTCAACAAGTACGTCGTGGAGGAGGACGAGCAGATCGAGGTCCTCAAGGTCGACAACACCAAGGTGCGCGCCGAGCAGCTGGAGAAGCTCACCCAACTCCGCGCCGAGCGTGACGAGGAGGCCGTGCAGGCCGCCCTCGACAAGCTCACCGAGGCCGCGAAGCTCACGGAACGCACCCCCGGCGACCTGGAGACCAACCTGCTCAAGCTCAGTGTGGATGCCGCCCGCGCGAAGGCCACCGTGGGTGAAATCTCCTACGCCCTGGAGAAGGTGTTCGGCCGCCACGAGGCGGAAATCCGCACCCTGTCCGGCGTGTACAAGGACGAGGTTGCGAAGGAGGGCACCGTGTCCAACGTGGCTAAGGCCATCGCCATGGCTGACGCTTTCGAGGCCGAGGAAGGCCGCCGCCCCCGCATCTTCATCGCGAAGATGGGTCAGGACGGCCACGACCGCGGCCAGAAGGTCGTCGCCTCCGCCTACGCGGACCTCGGCATGGACGTCGATGTGGGACCGCTGTTCCAGACCCCCGCGGAGGCTGCCCGCTCGGCAGTCGACGCCGACGTCCACGTCGTCGGCGTGTCCTCCCTCGCGGCCGGCCACCTCACCCTGGTGCCCGCCCTCAAGGAGGAACTGGCCAAGCTTGGCCGCGAGGACATCATGATCGTCGTCGGCGGTGTCATCCCGCCGGGCGACTTCCAGGAGCTCTACGACGATGGTGCGGCCGCGATCTACCCGCCCGGCACCGTCATCGCTGACTCCGCCATCGACATGATGACGAAGCTGGCCGCCAACCTGGGCTTCGACCTGCCGGTGCCTGAGGAGGCCTAAACCTCCCGCGCACCCACCCCCGCGCGGCGGTGCCCCGAGACATTCTCGGCCCACCCCGCGCGGGGTATCCCCTCGTACGCGTGCAGCGCGTGGCATCTTTTTCTTTTAGTACTGATTTTTTCTCTTCCTTCGCCCTCCCATTTTTCTTCTCTGCGCACCCCAGTACCCCGCCCGCAGGGTGCGGGTGTGGCACCGTTTCACATGAGGTTGTGATTGCCCGTGAGCCAGAACAACGAGTACCTTGAGCACCACCTCGGGTCGCTGATGACGACCGCCGGCACCGATCTCGGGGAGACCACCGCGGTCGCCCCGGAGGTGGTGAAGAAGGCGCGGCGTCGCATCGACGTCGACGAGCTCTTCGAGGGGGTCCGCCAGGGCAACCGCACGACGATCTCGCGGGCGATCACCCTGCTGGAGTCCACGGCGCCCGCCCACCGGGTGCTGGCGCAGGAACTGCTGGTGCGGCTGTTGCCTTTTTCCGGCAACGCGCTGCGCGTCGGCATTACCGGCGTGCCGGGTGTCGGCAAGTCGACGTTCATTGAGGCGCTCGGCATGAAGCTCATTGGCGAAGGCCACAAGGTGGCGGTGCTGGCGATTGACCCGTCGTCGACGAAGACCCGCGGCTCCATCCTGGGCGATAAGACCCGCATGGCGAAGCTGTCGGCGGAAGACGACGCGTTTATTCGCCCCTCGCCCTCGGCGGGCACGCTCGGTGGCGTGGCGAAAGCTACGCGGGAATCCATGGTGGTGTTCGAGGCCGCCGGCTACGACACCATCCTCGTGGAGACCGTCGGCGTCGGCCAGTCCGAGGTCGCCGTGTCGAACATGGTGGACTGCTTCACCTTCCTCGCGCTCGCAGGCGCGGGCGATCAGCTCCAGGGCATTAAGAAGGGCGTGCTGGAGATGGCAGACCTCGTGGCCATCAACAAGGCCGACGGGCCGAACCTGAAGAACGCGAAGCGTGCCGCCCGGGAACTCGCCGCCGCGATGCGGATGGTGCGCAGCGAGGATGCGCTGTGGCACCCGCCGACGCTGACGATGAGCGCCCTCGAGCACGAGGGTGTCGACGAGTTCTGGCAGACGGTGCAGGACCACCACCAGGTGATGGTGGATTCTGGCCGCTTTGAGCACACCCGCCGGGAGCAGCAGGTGGGCTGGATGTGGTCGATGGTCCATGAGACGATCCTGCAGCGTCTCAATACGTGTGAGGCGGTCCGCCAGACCCGTGACCTGGTGGAAGACCAGCTGCGCCACGGGCAGATTACCCCGACGCTGGCGGCGCAGCGCGTGCTGGCCGCCTTCGACGGGGACATGCCCGCAGCGCTGAGCCCCGAGGACTAAGCACCCTCGTCGCCGCCGCATGCCCCCGAAGATGGTGGTGCTGCGGCGGCGTTAGTGTGCCCGGGGTGTGCGGTAGGGGTTGTCGGGCAGTGGGGGAATCTGGGCCGATGCCGACGCAGGTGCCGCCGCGCGGGGTGTCAGCGTGCGGCCCGCACCGTAGGCCAGGCGGCGGTGCAGCCACTCCACCGGCCCCGGCAGCTGGAAGCGCGCGAGGAGCACTGCGCCGCAGAGGGTGAGCGCCCAGCAGCCACACCCTATGGCCGTGGCACGTGCCGCGCCGCCGCTGCCCTGGTAGCCGATGGGCCCATAGGGCGCGACCACGATGACGAAGATGAGTGACTGGGCGATGTATCCGCTCAAGGAGCGCTGCCCGAGCGCCTGGACGGCGCGGACGGGCGCGGGGAGGCGTAGCGGTGGGGAGCCCGGCTCGGCTGCGGCGAGGCGGCGCTGCAGGGGCTGGGTGGCGAGCACAATGCCGGCGAGGATACCCGGGCCGGTGAGCATCCCGAGGCTGTGGTTGAGGGTGTCGAAGTCAACGGGGGTCTGGATGAGGCCCGTCTGCTGCAGTCCGAGCGGCAGTCCCACCCCCAGCATGATGGCCACCGCGAGGCAGACGAAGCCCCACAGCAGCCGCCGGTAGCGGTCCGCGTGGGTGATGATCTGGGCGCGGCCGGCGGCAAACCCGAGGAGGAACATCGGCGCGAGAACCAGCACCTGCAGCGGCAGCAGCATCGCCACGACCGGCAGCATCACCACCCCGGAGACGACGAAGAACAGGTAGTTGCTCTCCAGGAAGGCCTCCGTGTGGGCGGCCTCGTTGAGGGGCACCGTGGCGTCGATCGGCACCCCCAGCCACAGCTCCACCACGACGAGGAGGACGTCGAAGGATAGTTGCAGCACGAGCAGGATGGCCGCCAGCCAGACGAGGTGCTGTGTGCGGGCCGGCAGGAACCACGCGAGGAACACGAGCGCGACCGCACTGTAGGCGACGATGATGTCGCCGCTGAACAGAAACGCCATGTGGGCGACACCGATGACCAGCAGCCACAGGTAGCGGATGATCAGTGTGGTGCGGGCCTGCGCCAACGGTACGCCGCGCCGCCAGAGGGAGCCTGCGAGCATGGCCATCCCGTAGCCGAAGAGGGTGAGGAACATGGGCAGGCCGCGCACGTGGATGATCATCGCGCCGACGATGACGGCGACGGTGTCCCACAGGCTGCCTGGGCGGACACCGCCGAGGGTGCCGGCGGTGCCGGTGGTGGCCAGCCACAGGGTGCAGGAGTTCGCGATGGCGATGCCCAGCAGGGTGACCCCGCGGGCGACGTCCGGTGCGAGCAGGCGGGTGGTGGTCGATGCCTGGGTCATGCCGGCTCCTCCTCGAGGCCCAGCACGTGGGCGATGCAGGCGGCAGACGTGTCAGCCTCGCCGGCGGCGAGGCACTCGTCGACTCTGTGGTGCAGCCCGAGTCCGAGGGCCACCCCGCCGGCCAGCCACGCCACGGTGAGAACGCCGACGGCGACCATGCAGCCGCGGGCGGCGGTGATGAGGCCCGTGCGCGCCAGGGCTGGGGGATAGGTGGCGGCCTGTGCGCGGGCGGCGCGCACCAACTGCCGCAGCAGCCACACCAGGGGGATTCCGAAGACGACGGCGGCGGGGCCCAGGCACAGCAGCACCGCCGCGATGCCTGCGGCGAGTGCTGTTCCGGCGGCCCGGTTGGTGGGCGTGCGCGCACCGTCGTAGGCGTAGCCGCCGGCGGGCGGTGCCGGTGGCGCGGCAGTTGCGTCCATGGGTGCTCCTTCGATCCATGCCGGCCCGGGCGCACCCGGCGTATCAACCTGGTGGGTACCGTGGTCGGTATGCCCCGACGGTAGCAAAATCAACAAAGCCGCGACGGCGGATTCACCGCTGGAAAAATGGAGTCACCCGAGGGCGAGGAGTTGTTCCGCCTGCTCCAGGAGGTGGTGGGCGTAGTAGCGGGAGTGCAAGGCACGCCCGGGGGCGCTGCGATCGGCGTCGGGGGTGCAGGCGAGGACGGTGCCCACCCAGCGCTCGGGCCAGGTGCCAAGGCCGTAGGTTGCCCCCAGCAGTGCCCCGGCGATCGCGGCGTGGGTGTCGGTGTCGCCGCCGAAGCTCACCACGTCGATCAGTGCCTGTTCCGCGCCGACGGTGGCGGATTCCCGCAGGGCGTGGGTGGCCAGGCTCAGCGACAGCAGCACCCAGCCCGCATGCTTGGCGTAGGTCTGAGGCGCGGAGGTGATGGCTTCCCGCACCTCGGGCGTGGTGGCAGCATCCTGCATCGCCGCCAGAATGTCCGCGATCGCACCGCCCCGCAGGGCGGTGAGCAGCCCGGTGACGTACGCCGCGTTCGCGTCGATGGCAATCGGGTTGAGGTGGGTGATGGTGGCGTCCGCCCGGGCGTCCTTCTGCGCTGCGGCGAGTGGGCGGGATGCGGCGGCGTGGATGATCGCCACCGGAGAGATCCGCATCAACGCCCCGTTGCTTTGGGAGTATTCATTCGGCTCGCCGCCCAAGGCGTGGGAGACCGTGAAGCCAATATCGAAGGGGTCGCTGGCGGCCCAGCGCCGGTATCCGGCACGCACGGCGTCGGCATCGTAGTGCCCGTGCTCCAGCAGGCTGAGGATGAGTTCCATCGCCATCTGGCTGTCATCGGTAGGTTGCCCCGCCAGGAGATTCCAGGTGCCGCCGTCGGCAAGGTCGCGCACCCCCTGCGGATAGCGGGCGGCAATGTCCTCGGGGTCGCAGAATTCGACGAGGCTGCCGAGGCTGTCTCCAATGAACTGGCCGAGGAGCAGCCCGCGGGCACGGTCGAGGAGTTCGTTGGTGCTGTGGTCCTGCGGTGTCATAGGGGCAGTGTAGCAACGCCCATGTGGCGCGGAAGCTCCTCTGAGCAGCCGCAGCGTGGCTCATGCGACAGCAGCCCTCACCGGAGGGGGTGAGGGCTGCGTGGAGGAAGGAAGCGAAAAGGTTAGGAGGTGGTCTCTGTGGAGTTTTCCTGCTGCAGCTGCTCGGCGAGCTGCCGCTGCTGGGCCACGATGGTGCGGTGGAACTCTTTCACAGCGTCCTGAATGGCCGGGTCCTGCTCGTTGAGGTGATCGAAGACGAGGCGGCGGACCGTGTCGACGTGGCCGGGAGCTGCAGCCTGGATACGTGACAGCCCCTCCGGGGTGAGGGTGACGACGATGCCGCGCCCGTCGTTATCGCAGGGGCTTTTCGCCACGAGGCCGCGCTTTTCCATGCGGCGGATGAGGTGGGAACATCGGCTGCGGTCCCAGTCGAGGTGGGAGCTGATTTCCCGCATGCGGAGTTGATGGTTGGGTGCCTCGGAGAGTCCGACGAGGACTGCGTATTCGGAGTGCCCGAGTTGGGAATCTGTCTGTAGTTGCTCTTCAACGCCGCGAAACAGCGCGTTGTGCGCCTCGAGGAGCAGGCGCCAGAAATCCTGCTCGTCATCGCTGAGCCACACTGGTGTCGTCATGAGTGCAACACTAATGCACGACCTGTGCCCGATGGTGTGTGTTCCGCGTGTCGAGTGTCAACAACCGGAAATTGCGAGAAAAAGCGCAGGTCGCACGCGCCTGTGCGCGGCGTAGGTGCGGCGAAGTCCACAGCGCGACACCGGGAGAGGGTGTCCGGATGTGCCCGTGCGGTGGGGTTTTTCGGGCATGTCCGGTCATGTTCGCGCGTGCAGCGCACCGCCTGCCGCAGTGCGGAGGGGTGACATGCCGGGCCCGCCATGCGGTCCGCGTGGAGCGGGGAAAAAGTATCGTCCGCCTGCGGATATCTCCCGCATGGCAGGCGTGGGGGAATAGTTCCACCGACCCATTAGTTGACACATCACGAAAGGCCCGTTAAGTTAGTTGCCAAGTCAACTAAGTGGCTGTCGACAGCACTCCGACCACAGCAGGGGGAGAAGACCTCGTACTGCGGCATGGCTGTCACAGTCGCCGCCGGAGCGACGAGCCCTGGCGCGCTGGCCACATAAAGAAACATTCACCATCCCCCTTCATCCAAGGAGCACCCCATGACCACCTTCGTTCTCGACGGTTCCCACTCCCACATCGGCTTCATTGCACGCCACGCCATGATCACCAAGGTGCGCGGTGAGTTCACCGACGCCGAGGCCACCATCACCCTCGACGAGGCAGGCAAGGGCCACGTGGAAGCCACCATCGCAACCACCAGCATCAACACCAACAATGCTGACCGCGACGCCCATGTCCGCGGCACCGACTTCTTCGACGTTGAGCAGTTCCCGACCATGACCTTCGTCGCAGACTTCACCGCCCCGGCCGCTACCGGCTCCACCACCATCCACGGCGACCTGACCATCAAGGGCATTACCCGCCCGGTCGACCTCGAGGTCGAGTTCCTCGGCGAGGCTGAGGACCCCTTCGGCAACATCCGCCGCGGCTTCGAGGCCACCACCATCAACCGCCTCGACTTCGGCATCGACTTCAACGCGCCGCTGAAGACCGGCGGCGTGCTGCTCTCCGAGAAGATCGTCATCGAAATCGAGGGCTCTGCCATCCAGCAGTAAGCCCGTAGGCTTCGCTCCCTACTGAGCGCACTCGTGGACGCGATCGACGTCCACACCGGCCGCGAACCACCCCCAGATAGGGGTAGGCTCGCGGCCATTTTTTATGGTGATATTTATGAGAAAAATTGCATATTAACCAGCGCTTTCACTCCACGAGACTTGAACACGCGTCAAAACGCGGGACACAAAGTTTCCCGAAACACTGCGCACCGCCGCTCGCCTGTGGCAAACTGCCTTCAGGCAAGCAAATACAGCTTGCGGCGCATGACTGGCACTCGGGGCCGGATCATGAGCGCAGCTCCACATGTGTAGGGACTCGGGGGCCCTGCACGGACTGCGACTTGATCTCCCCGAGTGCCAGCATCGCGCAGAGACTCGGAGGGGTTTGATCCGTGGCACACAACCACAGCACAGCTGCATCCACCACCGGCGATGTCGCCGCTTGCACTCACACCGATTTTCCTGCTGGCTGGGAAGCGCACGCAGAAGCGTTGTCCACCGCGCGCGACTCGGGGGCCCGGGCGACAGACCTGATCGACACCATCCTGGGTGGCGGTGACACCGCAGCAGCCCCGCACGAAGGGCAACACCCATGAGCCACCCCGCGCAACACAACCGTCGCCGGGGAGCGGCACTTATCACCACATGCGTCATGATGCTCACGGGATGCGTCAGTCACCCCCAGCCCACAGCACACACCCCACCCGCCAACAACCACGCCACCGCAGACACCACGCAGACCGACGTCCCCTTCCACGAACGGGTCGACTACGCGCGACTGCCACGAGGCTTCGACCGGCATGCCGAGGACTTCGAGCTCGTCAACGTCTGCACCGACGACCTCGTGGAGCACTTCCGGGAACTTGGTTACCCCATCGAGGTCTACGCGCAGATGATGATGCGGCAGTTCGACCAAGTGTCGTGGAGCTGCCTGAGCTTCGACAACAACGGTCACACCGGCGACACCACGTCAATCCTGGCGGAGGCGCTCGACCGTGAAGAAATCCTCGCCACCCGCGCGGACAACTTCCTCCGCGACGCCGACGACACCTGGCTGCCAGGGGCGTACTACCTCGACTACGACATCTTCCTCACGATGAAGAACAACTGCCAGATCGGGGTGGATTCTCCCCGCGGTCGGATTGCCGTGACCCACAAAGGGGCACTGCGTGAAGGTCGCGTCGAAGAGCACTGCCAGCTCGCCCGGGAGACCCTCGAAGAGCTCTACCAAGACGAGAAGTTCTTGCGCGCGGTCTACGACGACGACATCCCCTTCAAGGATGCTGGCCGGGGGTAACGAACACATAAGGATCACGACGTCGCTGACCTGCGCAGAGACCAATTTTTTCTACACAACGGGGGTACGTAGAGACCCGGGGGCACCATTATTGGCCCCACTCGCCTCTGAAGTAACTGGGACGGCGCGCGCCCACTCAGCTAGGAGAGGACCACCCTTCGCCGCCCCGGGGCTGCCTGGCCCTGGCAGTCCCATTCACCATCCTCCGTTCCGACACTCAAAGGAGAGAACACCCATGGACGGATTTGAGATCGACCTCGACCGCCTCGCGACTGCGGAACGCGACGCCGAGCAGGCCATGACGGTGGCCTACGGAATGACCGAAACGCTCTCGCGCGCCAGTTGGGGCTTCGATTCGGCGACCACTGTGCCTGGACTCGATGACCTTGCCAACACCCACAGCAGCATCCTCGGGGGTGCGATCGGCAGTGCGGCAGAGGTCCTTCACACCTATGCACGGCAAGTGGAGTGGATGCACCGCAACCTCGGTGCCACCCGCCAGAACTTCGCGATCGCCGACGCTGGTTTCGCCAGCGGCCTGGACGACATTCTCAACGGCACGATCAGCAAGATCGCCGACCTCATCGAGTTCCCCACCCGGCCCGACCCCGTCTTCGACGACTTCTCGTTCCCGACGCCCTCTGCCGGTGGCAGCTCCCTGGAGGGACTCTCGTTCGACTTCGCTTCGACGAACACGGCCGCGTTCTACGAGATCGCGAACCTCTGGCGGGACATGGAGTCCAAGGCGCATTCCCTGGCGAACGACCTGCACTCGATCAAGAACTACATCGCCGACGACTACGGCGGCGACGTCATTGTCGCCGCCACCAACGCCATCCGCGAACTCGCCGACGCCAGCGACGCCTTCGCCGACAACGCCAAAGTCATGGCCTACTACGCGGACAACCTCATCAGCATCCACGCCGCAGGACAGCGTGAAGTCGACGCCTATCTTGCCGAGGTCGCAGCTGTTGAAGACCCCATCGAAGCCCGCGCCCTCGAGAAGGCCCTGCTGAGTGATTTCCTGTCCTACTTCGACGGGGAACTGACCAATGGGGTGCCCAACATCAACAACCTCATGGGCGTCGGCAAAGTCAGCCCCGGCGGTGCCTCCGGCAAGGATCGCGGCCGCGCGTTGGAGAATCGCATCACCGGCAACGGGCGCACCCCGAACTGGGACACCCCGAAGATCAACGGCTCCGGCAACCTCACCAGCGGGGGCAGTGGCCTGCCGAGCATGCAAGGCCTCAGTGGTGGTGCGGGTGCTGCGGGTGCCAGCTTCGCCAACGTCGACGCCTACCTCAACGACCTCAAGAGCATCGGTGCCGGGCAGTCCGCCACCGGCTTTGGCGGCCTCGGCAGTGGGTCTACCCCTGGTGGGGTGGGATCCCTCGGTAATGCTCCCGCACCTGGCCTGGCAGGTGGTGCCGGCGGCACTGGCACTGGTGTCGGTGGTGTGGGTGGTATCGGGGCCTTGGGGTCCTTGGGTGGAGGAAGTCCCCGTGTGGGTGCGTCCCCGCACGTGACGAGGCCCGTGACACCTGCGACCCCGCGTCATGACCAGGCTGCTGGTGGAGGTACTGGTGCTGGTACTCCCGGCGTGGGTGCTGGCGCGGGTGTTGTCGGTGGTGTTGGTGCCGCAGGCCCGCGTGCTGGTGGGGTTCCGGGCGTGGGTGGCGTGCCGCGCCATCGGCAGGGCGGCTCCGACGGGCTGAGTCCCGGGCGTCGAGCTGGTGCCCCTGGTGGCGGTGTGCCGGGCTCTGGTGGCCCTGGTGTGGGTCATGGTGGCCTTGGCCGTGGTGGTATGCCTGGTGGCGTGGGGGCCGGTCGTGGTTCCCGTGGTCTGGGCAGCGGCGGCCTGGGCAATGGTGGTGTGGGGAATGGGCTGGAGCGTCCCGGTGGTTCCCGGGGCGGGCAGTTGGGGCAGCCGACGCCGTCGCCGTCCCCGGCACCGGGTGGTGGTGAGCCGCATGCCACGGGGCAGGGTTCGCAGGCGAAGCACCCGCCGATGATGGGTGCGCCCGTGGGAGCGGGTGCCCGTGGTGGGGCTAAGGAGAATGAGAAGAAGGGGCCGCAGACGTTCAACGATTTGGAGCGTGAAGACAACCTGCGGGCGTTGTTGGGGGAGCCGATCCCGTGGACGAACCAGCACCTGGACTTCGGTAACCGCCCGGATACGGGCAGCCCCTACAAGTAAGTCTCTATCAGGAGAGGAGCCATCCACCGGTGGGGAATTGTCCTCGCCGATGGGGGTGTCCTGTCGCAGGTGCGCCAGGCGGGTGCGAGCCAGGGGAGAAGAGGGCGGCGTACTCTCCCACGCCGCGACTGAGCCGAGCCTGCACATAACAAAACCCCCTTTGCACAAACTGTACAAAGGGGGACTTTGTGCCCGAGGGGGGACTTGAACCCCCACGTCCGTTAATAGGACACTAGCACCTCAAGCTAGCGCGTCTGCCATTCCGCCACCCGGGCCGGGTGTTGTCTCAACCGCTTCCGGCTGGGCACTTGCAATACTTTAACCACAACGCCGTAGTTCCACAAATCCGCAGCTAGAAGGCTTTATTGGGCGCGTAGTCATGCGTGGCGTTGGTGTAGGCTGTGCGACTATGACACAACCCCAACCACCTGCTCTGCGGATTCCGAAGAGAGCGCCGTGGAATTGGCTTGTTCCATCCACCGCGCCCGACGATTCCCACGTGTGCGTCACGAGTGATGTCTCGCCGCGACGCGCAGTGTGGCGCGCGTTGGTGAGCTACCGCGTGGTCGTCGTGTGGATTGTGGTCGCCCAGATCTTCTCCTCCGTGGGCGTGCTGATCTCCAAGGTGTTGGGTAAGGCGACGGACACAGTGCTCACCCCCGGACATGGGGCGTGGGTGGCAGCACTGGCGGTACTTCTTGCCGTGATGTTCACGATCCAGTGGTTCAGCGAGGCCGTATCGGAGAACTTCATCAACATCTCCATTCAGCGTCTCCGCCACGCGCTGCGCACGGACTTGTTGCGCCAGTTGACTGCCGGTGGGGATATGGGCCGTACCCCGGGTGAAATCCTGAACACGTTGGATCAGGACACCGAAACCGTGGCCCGCGTGCGGTTTGGGTTGAGCTTCCCGCTGGCGATGGTGGTGGCGTTGGTGACTGCGGTCATCGTCGTCGCACCAATTGATGTGTGGTTGGCGTTGCTCATGCTTGCTGGTGGTGTGGCGACGGCCGTGGTGTCGAAGGTGACGGCGGGGCCGGTGAAGAAGGTCTCTGCGGTGCGCCGTGCGAAGGAGGCTGCAGCAACCTCGTTGGCGACGGACTACGCCCAGGGTGTGCGAGTGCTCAAGGGGCTGGGGGCGACGGAGTATTCCGCACGCCGCTTTGATGCGGCGGTGGATGAGGCCCTGGAGGCGATGCTCGCGGATGCGCGCGTCGTGGCGCTCATGGGCACGGTGCGCCAGCTGGTGCCGGGCATCGCGACGGCCGTGGTGCTGAGTACTGCCGCGTGGATGGCGTTTCACGGGATGATTACCCCGGGCGACATGGTGACGGTGTCGATGATTGCGCCGCCGACTTTCGCGGCGATGGGCATTTCTTTGGGGCTGCTCACGGAGACCTACGCCCGGGCGGTGGCCTCCATGGAGCGCATCCAGGACTTCCAGCGTTCCATTCCCGCCGCAGCATCCACGAGCCCTGTGACGGTGGAGGAGCATCCACTCGCGCGGCTGGTCGTGCACACCCCGGGGTTAACGGTGGTGGCGCCGACGTCGGCGGCGGAGTTCCAGGCGGCCCGAGACCTGTTGGCGGCAGTCGCGCTCGCGCCGGGGGCGCTGGAGTCACCACACGCAGTGAGCATCTTTGAGGGCACCCTGGCGGACAACCTCAATCCGGTGGGCACGATCCCGCATGCCACGGTGTTGCGCGCCCTGGAGGTCGCCCAGTGTGGCGATATTCTCCGCCGACTGGGTGGCCTGGGCCCGGACGGCGAGCTGCCCACGACCCCGATTGGCGAGGCGGGGCTGAACCTGTCCGGTGGGCAGCGCCAACGGCTGGCGCTGGCGCGGGTGCTGGCGCGTACCCCTGAGTTTCTGGTGCTGGATGAGCCGACGACGGGCCTGGATGCGTTGACCCTGGCCAATGTGGTCGACGCGGTCACGCGGGAGCGTGCCGGCCTGGTGACGGTGGTGTTGTCGACGTCGCGACTGTGGGCCGCAGGCGCCGACCAGGTCATTGATGGTGCAGTCCTCACCGCGAGCGCCGAGCTGAGTGGAACAATCCCGGCAGCCAACCCCGCCGGCGGCACCGCCGCCCCGACTACGGCCACCCCGACCATGAACGGAGACACGCTGTGACGGCACCCCACACCCCTGGTGCTGCCGAGGAGTCGCTCGTCGCTGATGCGCTGGCCCCGGCCAGTATGCGCGACTGCCTCGACTTCCTGCGCCGGGCACCGCATGCCCCGAGCCGCTGGCGGGTGGCGGCATTTGTCGCCTCCGCGGGCGTGGTGTTGCTCAGCCTGGTGGGTATCGCCGCGCTGACGGGCACCATGGTGGACCTCTTCAACGGCGCCTCCCTGCCACTGCTAGGCAGTGGCCGGCGGGCGATCATCGGCTGCATCGTCGTGCTGAGTATTGCGGCCCTGGCCGACCAGCTGGGGCGCACCTCCGCCAGGTACCACATGGATGTCGCCCTCAAGCGCGTGAGCGTCGACCTGCGGCAGGCGTGCCTCAAGGCCACGCTTGCGGCCCCGATCCCGCAGCTGATGGCCATCGGTACGGGCAACATCATGACGCGACTGACGAAAGACATCGATGATTTCGTCTCCGCCATGTACAACATGGCGTTCCGCATCATCCTCGCGATCGCGATGTTCCCCGTCGCGCTCGTCGCGCTGACGGCCATCGATGTGCGGATGCTGCTGCCATTCCTCGTCCTGGTGGCCGTGCTGTGGCTGCCGGTGCGGCGGGATACGACCTTGCTGCCGCAGGCCGCGAACCTCATTGCCTCCCGGGAGGCGGAGCGCAACAACATCCTGCTGGATGCGCTGCGCAGCATGCCGACGATTCGGGCGCTGCACTTGACGCAGTGGTCGGCGGAGCGGCTGAAGGACACCTCGTGGCGTTCGGTGCGGGCCCGGCTGCTCATCGCGCCGGTGCTGGCGCGGCTCATCGGCCACGCCTACGTCCTCTACGGCGGGTATTTGATCTCCGTGGTGTGCCTGGCGGCGTGGTTGGCGTACACGGATCAGGTGAGCCTCGGGCAGGCGACGGCCGCCATCGTCATCGTCATGCGCCTGGAGATGCCGATCTTTAACGCGGTGCTCATGCTGGGCCAGATCCAAGAAGCGTTCACCCAACTCGGGCGGGCGGTGTCGCTGGCCCGCCTCGACGAGGGCGTGGAGCACACAGTGCCCGCCGATCTTGGCTCCCCGCCGGAGGTCACCATCGACCGGCTGAGCTTCGCCTACGGGGATGGCCCCCGGATCCTCGACGAGGTGAGTGTGACCCTTGCGGCCGGCACCACCACCGCCATCGTCGGCGCCAGTGGCGCGGGCAAGTCGACGCTCGCCACCCTGGTGGCCGGCATGAACCGGCCAACCGCAGGCCGGATCCTCCTCGACGGGGTGGATACCGCGACCGTGGCCGACTCCTGGACCGCCCGCCACGTGACACTCATGAGCCAGGAGGTGCACGTCTTCGCCGGGCCGGTGCGCGACGACCTGTTGTTGGCGCGGCCAGGCGCCAGCGACGAGGATCTGCTGGCGGCGCTGCGGCGCGTCGGGCTGGGGGAGGACTCCATGGCCTGGCAGCGGTACTTCCCCCAGGGGCTGGACACCGTCGTCGGCACGGGGGCCGACCCGCTGCCCGCCGCCGTGGAACAGCAGCTGTCGCTCGCACGGGTGCTGCTCGTCAACCCGCCAGTGCTCATCATGGATGAGGCGACCAGTGAGGCGGGCTCCGACCACGCCCACCTGCTGGAAAACGCCGCCCGGGAGGCGACCCGGGGGCGAACGAGCATCGTCATCGCCCACCGCCTCGACCAGGCGGCTGGTGCCGACCGGATCGTCGTCATGGACCAGGGGCGGATCGTCGAAGACGGCACCCACAGCGAACTGTTGGCGCGCGGCGGACGCTACGCGCGGCTCTACCGCGCCTGGGCGGACAGCGCCTAACCCGCCCGCGCCAGCAGGAGCGGGGGTGGCCGGGGGTGGGCGATATATCACCCCAATGACGTGAATTCGGCCCCCATCACCCGTACACTGTGACCATGAGCACCTCATCTGCAACCCCTAGCTATGTCGACCCCCGATTCCCCGGCCCCGACCCCTACGCCGCCCTCGGCGACCTGCCCACCTTCACGCTGACCTCCACGGACCTGCGTGACGGTGAACGGATCGCCGACGCGCAGGCAGCGCCGTCCAACATCAGCCCCCAGCTGGCGTGGGACAACCTCCCGGAGGGCACCAAGTCGATTGCGGTGACCTGCTACGACCCGGACGCGCCGACGGCCGCCGGTTTTTGGCACTGGGCCGCCTTCAATATCCCCGTCGGCGTCACCGAGCTCCCCACCGGTGCCGGCGACCTCGCCGATATCCCCGGCGCCGTGGTGCTCCGCGGCGATAGTGGGGCCCGCGACTACTACGGCCCCCAGCCGCCGGCCGGCCACGGCCCCCACCGCTACCTGTTCGCCGTCCACGCCGTCGACGTGGACACCCTCGACGTGCCGGCCGATGCGACGCCGACGGTGCTGGGCTTCAACCTGTACTTCCACTCGCTGGCCCGCACGATCCTGTGGGGCTGGTACGAAAACACCTAAAACCCCTTCCTGAGGCCCGCGTGTCTCAGCGACCACCACGGCCACATTCCCGCCCGTCACCTGCTACCCAAGGAGTGAGTTCCCGCCCCATGGCCCGATCCCACGCCCCCGGCGCGCCCCTGCCCGTTCCCGCCAGCCTGCGCTTCGGCGGGGCGTTTCTCGCGATCGCTGTCGTGCTGGGGGTGATGGTGTTCCTTGCGATGAGTTCCCAGGGGATTTTCGCTCTCGTGTCGGTGACACCCCGGCTGCTGAGTATCGTCGTGGCCGCGGGGCTGCTCGGGGCGTACGCTGTCCGGATGCCCGGGCAGCTGCAGACCATCGCCCGCCCCATCGCGCTCGGGGTGGCGGTGCTGCTGGTGGTGGGCAGCCGTTTCCTGCCCAACCCGGAGCTGCACGTCATGGAGGCTGGCTGGCTGGTCGCGTACGCGGTGACCGCGCTGCTGGCGGGCTTGCTGCTGCGACGGCATTCAGTCACCCGCGGTTAATGTTCCCGCTGTCGGGGCACGACGCGTGACGAGGATGACGAGGATGCGGCGACGCACCTAACACGCGCAGTGCTTCACCGCAGAGCGCCCACCCCTTCATGTGGGGTGGGCGTTTTTGCTGCGCGGGCCTCAAGATGTTCGGGCATCCACAGCACGCAGGGCACCGCCGGGTTCCTCGTGCCCCGGGCGGTGCCCTGTGGTGGTGTTCGTTTGTTTGGCTAGCTGATGGCTTCGTCGGCCCACGGCAGGCCGCAGCCGACGGCGCTGGCGATGTTGCCGAGGCCGTGGTGGCGGATCTGGGCGGCGATCCCTCGGTGGATGTCGCGAATCCAGTCGGGGCCGCCGTAGATCATGCCGGTGTAGCCCTGCAGGAGGGTCGCGCCGCTGCTGATGCGTTCCCAGGCCTGCTCAGGGGTTTCGATACCGCCGACGGAGATGAGGACGAGTTTGTCGCCGACGCGGGCGTAGAGGCGGCGCAGCACCTCCAGGGAGCGGGCGGCGACGGGGCGGCCGGAAATACCGCCCGCGCCCATGGCCTCGACCTCGGCGGCGGGAGTTGCCAGCCCCTCGCGGCTGATGGTGGTGTTGGTGGCCACGATGCCGGCGAGCCCCAAGTCGACGGCGAGGTCTGCCACGGCGTCGATGTCCTCGTCGCTCAGGTCGGGGGCGATCTTCACCAGCACCGGTACGGTGGTGACGTCGCGGACGGCGGTGAGAATGGGGCGCAGCGACTCGACGGCCTGTAGGTCCCGCAGGCCCGGGGTGTTGGGGGAGGAGACGTTGACGACGAGGTAGTCCGCGAGGTTGCCCAGCAGGGAGGCGCTGCGCCGGTAGTCGTCGACGGCTTGCTCGGCGGGGACGACCTTCGTCTTGCCGATGTTAATACCGATGACGTCGTTGCTCTTCTTGCGGCGCAGGTTGGTCGCCACTGCCGCAGCGCCCTTGTTGTTGAAGCCCATGCGGTTGAGGATGGCTCTGTCCTGCGGCAGGCGGAACAGGCGGGGGGCGGGGTTGCCCGGCTGCGGGGAGGCGGTGACGGTGCCGAGCTCCGCGTAGCCGAAGCCCAGCGGGGTCCAGGCGTCCGGGGCGACCGCGTTTTTGTCGAACCCGGCGGCTAGCCCCAGGGGGCGGGGGAAGGTCACGCCGAACACTTCCTGGGTGAGCACCGGGTCGTTGACCGGCAGCGCCTTGTTGAGGAGGCGGTTCAGCGGGCCCGCGAAGTTGAGCACACCGACGCCGTCGCTGATGAGCTCGTGGATGCGCTCCGGGGGGAGAGTGAACATGCCCTTGAGGGCGGTGGAGTACAGGGCAGAACGGAAGGGGTGGGAAAACGCCATGGTGGGAGGGGGTTTCTCGGGCGGCCCGTGCAAGCGGGCGAAACGAACAAGGAGAACAACAAGGAGAACAAGAATGACCGAGGACGGCCCGGGGGTTATTGCCCGCGGCGGGGTGCGAAGTCCGTGCGGCCCGGGTCGCTGACCGCCGCAGTGGCGGCCGCGGCGTCCACGACGACGAGCGCCGGGGCGCTGTCGGCACCGTCGGTGGCGACGAGGAGCGATCCGTCGACGACGGCGAGGCTGGTGACGTTCGCCGGGGCGTCGACGCTGCCGACGGCCTCGGGCACGCCGCCGGACAGCCGGTAGGCGGTGAGCGTGTTGTCGCCGGTGGTCGACACCCACGCCAGGTTGCGGGCGGCATCCCAGGCGACAGCCCAGGGGCCGGTGCCGGTGTTGCCGACCTGGTGTAGGCGGATGACGGGCTCCACGGTGTAGACGAACAGCTGGTTGCCGGGCACATTAGTGGCCAGGACCATGTTGTCGCCGCCGGGGACGGCCTGGCCCACACCGGTGCCGATGCGCAGTGCCGCGCCCGGGCGGCCCAGGTCCACCTTCACGCCCTGGATGACGGTGTCGTCGGCGTTGATGGCGACGATGGCGTCGCCGTCCGCCTCCCCGGAGGTGTGCTCGGCGTCGGCGCCGTCGGTGTAGGTGCGGGCACCCACCGCCACGAGGGTGTTCGTGGGCCGGTCGACGGTGGTGCGGCCCGATTCTTCCCCGGCCGCGGTGTAGGCGAGGACGGTGCCGTCCGTGGCGCTGGCGACGACGATGCGCCCGCCGGCGGTCTGCACGGCGGCGGTGCCGCGCAGCGGGGCGTCGACAATGTGGGTGGCCTCAGCGGTCGTGCCGTCAATGAGGAAAATCGCGGTGGTGTCCTCCCCGCGGGGGCACGCCACGACGAAAGTGTCGGCCGCGTGCACGGAGGCGCTCGGGGTGCCGCACTCGGCCGCGGCGTCCAGGCCCCGCACCGCACGGGCCGCGCCCGCGGCGGCCTCCTCCAGGGAGGCGACCAGAAGCCCGCCCGCGCTCCTCATGAGCACCGTGTGGGATCCCGCGGAGCCCGGCACCAGCGCGGAGATAGCCCGCACATCGGCCGCGGGGGAGGACGCGGTGCCGGCGAAGGACTCCGCCTGCGGCGACGCCACCCGGGTGGCGAGACTAAAGTCCGTGCCCTCCAACCCGGCGGGGGCTTGCCCGCAGGCACTCAACCCCACAAGCAGCGGCACCCCCAGCAGTGCCGCGGCAGCACGGCGGCGCGGCGGGGTGCGGTCCGGGCGGGAAGACAGCGCGGAGACAATCGCGGCATCACGACTGCCACCGAGGAAGGGAAGACGGCGGGGGATATACACAAGCCACCAGCTTAGCGCGCGCGGCGGGCACGCACGCCGCACCCCCACCGACGCCTCGCCACCCGGGCGCTAGGAGCGGCTGATGTCGTCGAGGGCGTCGCGGATGGCCGGCGGCAGGACCAGAGCCTCGCTGGCCAGATTCTCCTCCAATTGGGCTGCGGTCCGGGCCCCCAGGATGCAGGCGGTCACCCCGACAGCGTCTCGTACCCAGGCAGTGGCCACCGCGCCCGGGGTCACACCCAAACCTTCCGCCGCCGTGGCGACCGCGTGGGTGATGGCGTCGGTGCGGGAATCCAGGTAGCCGTGCACCTCCGCGGAGCGCTGCGCACTGTGGGCGCGGGAGTTCTCCGGGATCCCGCCCCGGTATTTCCCGGTGAGCACCCCCTGCGCCAACGGGGCCGCCGCGAAAAAGCCGACGCCCAGGTGCGCGGTCGCGGGCAGCAGTTCTTCCTCCGCGCGGCGCACCAGCAGGTTGTATTCGCTTTGCGCGGCCACGATCGGGCGGGCTGAGGCCGCCGCATGATTCGCCGCCGCATGGGTGACAGCCAGCTGCCAGCCCGCGTAGGAACGCACACCCGCGTAGCGGGCGCGGCCCGTCCGCACCGCATAGTCCAGGGTGTCGGCGACCTCTTCGGGCAGGGTGCGCGGATCCCAGAACTCCACCGACCACAGGTCAATGAAGTCTGTGCCCAGGGTCTTTAAGGTCTCATCAAGGCTGGTGATGAGGAAGCGGCGGGAGCAATCCACCCGGCGGCCGATCGGCTGGGCGGGGTCCACGCCCGAGGCCGCAGAGATCACCCACTGGTGGCGGGGCGTGCGGGGCAACAGCTCCCCAAGCATTTCCAGCGCCGCGCCCCCGCCGTAGGAGGCGGCCACGTCGACGAGGCTGCCCCCGGCGGCACCAAACACCTCCAGCTGGCGGGCGGCCTCGTCCAGGGAGGTTTGATCCCCCCAGGTGGAGGTGCCCAACCCCAGGCGGGAGACTCGCAATCCTGCGTGGCCAACCGTGCGCTGTTTCATTCACCCCATGCTACAAGCTCGCCCGGCACGCTCTTCCCGCCCCTGGCGGCGGCTGGTAGCGTGCCTGGGTGTGATTGATCTGAATCTTCTCGCGGCCCAGCAGGCCGAGTCGTCCATCAGCTGGGGCCAAACCATCGTGCTGTCGGTCGTGCAGGGGCTCACCGAGTTCCTGCCGATCTCTTCCTCCGGGCACCTGCGGATCGTCTCCGAGCTGCTCTACGGCAACGATGCGGGTGCCTCGTTCACGGCGGTCGTGCAGCTCGGCACCGAGGCCGCCGTGCTGGTGTACTTCTGGCGGGACATTCTGCGGATCATCACCGCCTGGTTCCAGGGCTTGAAAAACCCCGCGGCCCGCGGCTTCGACTACCAGATGGGCTGGATGGTCATCGCCGGCACCCTGCCGGTGTCCATCATTGGGTTCCTCGCCAAGGACTACATCCGGGAGGGGCTGCGCAACCTGTGGATCACCGCCGGTGTGCTCATCGTGTTTTCTTTCGTGTTCATCGCCGCGGAGAAGCTGGGCCGCAAGACCCGCAGCTTCGACCAGTTGACGATGAAGGATGCGCTGGTGATGGGTTTGGCGCAGTGCCTGGCGCTCATTCCTGGCGTGTCGCGCTCCGGCGGCACGATTTCGGCGGGCCTGTTTTTGGGGCTGACCCGCGAGGTGGCGGCCCGGTTTAGTTTCCTGTTGGCGATTCCGGCGGTGCTGGCCTCGGGGCTGTTTTCCCTCCCCGATGCTTTCAACCCGGAGGCCGGGCAGGCGGCCAGCGGCATGCAGTTGCTCGTGGGCACGGCCATCGCATTCGGGTTGGGGTATGCGTCGATTGCGTGGCTGCTGAAGTTCGTCGCCCACCACTCCTTCAGCTGGTTCGCCGCCTACCGCATTCCTGCGGGCCTGGCGGTCATGGCGCTGCTCGCGGCGGGTGTGCTGCAGGCCGGCTAACCCGGTCCTGAACCCGCCGGCGTCCGCGCGGGTCCGCGCGCAGTCCCCATCACCTCCTCATCGAACAGGGGAGAAAGGGAATGCGTGCGCCCGGCGGGGCGTTGGATGCGGTAGACCTCTGCGCGCAGCCCGCGTGTGTCACGCGCGCGTCCGTGGCTGCGCGGCCGTTTTCTTCCAGTTTTCTCGCCTTATCCCCAGTCACGTTTTTCATAGAACCCTCCCCGTGGCGCTGCTGCGGGCTCAACTTCAAGGAGTGCCCCTCGTGCAGTCTTGGCCGACACCGACCGTTCCCAGCTGTCCCACCCCTGGTGGTGTGACGCCGGCGCCGCTGGCGCTCTACGACACTGCTGATGAGGCCATCCGGCCCGTGGCGGTGCCGGAGCAGGGGCCGGTGGGGATGTACGTGTGCGGGATTACCCCCTACGACGCCACCCACCTGGGGCACGCGGCCACCTACCTCACCTTCGATCTCATCTGCCGGCAGCTGCTGGCCTTGGGCCACGAGGTGCACTTCGTGCAGAACATCACCGATGTGGATGATCCGCTCTTCGAACGTGCGGAGCGCGACCAGGTGGATTGGCGCGAGTTGGGCCAGGGGCAGATTGACTTGTTCCGGGCAGATATGACGGACCTCAAGGTACTGCCCCCGCAGCACTACATCGGGGTGCAGGAGTCCATCGACGACGTCATCGCCCTGGTATCCAAGCTGCTCGAGGTGGGTGCGGCCTACGTGGTGGAGGATGCGGAGTACCCCGACATCTACGCCTCCCGGGAGGCGACCGCCCAGTTTGGCTACGAGTCCCACCTGGACGAGGAGACCATGGCGGCCCTGTTCGCTGAGCGAGGCGGCGACCCAGAGCGCCCCGGCAAGCGGGATCCCTTGGACGCGTTGGTGTGGCGGGCGGCCCGCCCCGGGGAGCCGAGCTGGCCGTCGCCGTTCGGTCCGGGTCGGCCGGGCTGGCACATTGAGTGCGCGGCGATCGCGCAGCGCTACCTGGGCCCGGAGTTCGCGATTCAGGGCGGCGGCTCCGACTTGGTGTTCCCGCACCACGAGTTCTCCGCCGCCCACGTGGAGGCCGCCACCGGAGTGCCGAGGATGGCGGGCCACTACGTGCACGCCGGCATGATTGCCCTCGATGGGGTGAAGATGTCGAAGTCGCTGGGCAACCTGGTGTTTGTTTCCAAGCTCACGGCGGCAGGTCACGAGCCGTCGGCGATCCGGCTGGCGGTGTTCGCTGACCACTACCGCGCCGACCGGGACTTCTCCGAGGCGGTGCTTGCCCGCGCCGAGGAGCGCCTGCGCACCTGGCGCGAGGCGGCGCGGCGTGCCTCCGATCAGCAGGCTGCGGACGCGCTGGTGACAGCGGTCCAGCGGCACCTGGCAAATGATCTGGACACCCCGGCGGCCCTTGCCGCCATTGATGAGTGGGCAGCCGGTACAGTGGGCACAGATGCTGCTGCACCCGCGGCAGCTGCCCGTGCTGCGGCGCCGGGCGAGACTGTTGCCCGCGCCCTCGATGCCTTGATGGGAATCACTCTATGATCGACCCCGCTGTCCTCGCCGAGCTCAACGCCTTCGTGGAGGAATTCACGGACGACATGACGACGTTCGCCACCGGCGCCTACCTCACCGAGGAAGAGAAGGACGCCTGGGACGCCCCCTATGAGGTGGATGCCATCGTGGAGGTGAAAAGGACGCTCGCCGCGCTCGTCGACGCCGCGAGTGAACTGTCTACCCCGGCCGGCGCCCCGGCCGTGAGTCGACTCGTGGGCAGCACCATCGACCAGTTGGGCCGCATCAACGCCGTGTTCGGTGACGCCGTCATCGAGCCGGAGGAGGAAGCAGAGCTCACGGAGTTTTTCGCCCGGGTCGCCGGCGCCCTAGAGTTGGACGCCTCTGACATTGCGAACCTGCCGACCTTTGAGCAGTCGGACCCCTACGACGACGAGATGACGATCGACATTCTGTAGCTCCCCGCCACGCCGCGAGCGCCCCATACACCGATGCAACCTCATGCATGGTTGTTGGGTGCGTTCCGTGTGATCCACCCCGCCCACGCTGTGTGAACAGCGCCCCGGGCGGGGTGTTGCTTTACTCACGCGACATCCACCCGCCGCAGGGCGCATGTCCGCTGGCAGGCGCGCCATCCGGAGCCCTCTGCGGCAGCCCGCGCATCCGCCACGCCACCCACCGGGGGCGAGTATGCTCAGTGGAGGTAGAGATAACACCGCGGCTGTGATTGTTGGCTCCGCCACTCACGGTGCGCCCCTTGAGGCGGTCCCGCGTGTGTCCTTGTCGACAATCCCAAGGAGGGCTTCACCCCATGGTGCAGACGTCCCCATCGCTGCTGCGACGCATTCTCGTCGCGGCGGGCGCACTGACCATCGCCTCCACGCTGCCGGCCTGCGGCAGCGACTCCAACACTCCCACCACTGAGCACACCTCCGCACCCAGCGGCGCGGGCGACAGCGGCGCAACGACCCCCGAATCCTTCGCCGACGCGGTCGTCCTGGACGTGCGCACCCCGGAGGAGTTCGCCACCGGGCATCTCAGTGGCGCGGAGAACATCTCCTTCAACTCTCCGGAGTTTTTGTCCCGGGTGGACAGCCTCGACCGGGATGCGACGTACGTCATCTATTGCCGCTCCGGCAACCGCGCGGGGCAGGCGGTGAAGAAGATGCAGACCTTAGGCTTCGAGCGCGTCTACAACCTCGGCAGCGTCGCCCAGGCGTCGGACGCCACCGGCATCCCGGTGACCACGGGGGACACGGTCGCCACCTCCTAGCAGACAACGCCCGGCACAGTCGCGGCCGCCGCCGCGCACCCATGGTGTGAAGCGTGCGGGAGGCCGCTCGGGGCATGTCGGGATATTTCGGGGACGGATCCCCGTGTCCTGACGCACGGTCGGCGTGACGGATCGCGGTCCCTGGTGCGCGGCGCGCGGGCAGGGGAGGGTACGTGACGCCGCGCGGGGGAGTATCCCGCAGGCAGCAGCTCGGTTGGGTGGGCAGGGGTGTTGGGGGCAGACCAACAATGAACTAAGCTGTCTACTCATGTCCTCTTCCTCGCACACGTTCTCCGCCACATCTGCCAGCCCTGCCGCCGCGTCCGCCCCTGCACCCACCGCACGCCCCGAGGGGTCGTCCGCACAGCACCCGCTGCTGGAGGCACTGTCGCGCCGCGTACTCATCGGCGACGGCGCGATGGGCACCCAGCTGCAGTCCTTCGACCTGGACGTGGAGGCCGACTTCCTCGGCCTGGAAGGGTGTAACGAGATCCTCAACGACACCCGGCCGGATGTGCTGCGCAGCATTCACCGCGCCTACTTCGAGGCCGGCGCCGACCTGGTGGAAACCAACACCTTCGGCTGTAACCTGCCGAACCTCGCGGACTACGACATCGCGGACCGCTGCGAGGAACTCGCCTACAAGGGGGTGGCCATCGCCCGGGAGGTCGCCAACGAGATGGGGCCCTCAGCTGACGGCACCCCGAGATTCGTGGTGGGATCGATGGGACCCGGCACGAAGCTGCCGAGCCTCGGGCACGCAGCCTACGAGGACCTGCGGGAGCACTACCGCCTGGCCGCCCGCGGCATGATCCGCGCCGGCGCCGACGGCATCCTCGTGGAAACCGCGCAGGACCTGCTGCAGGTGAAAGCAGCAGTCCTGGGGTGCCGGGCAGCGGAGGAAGAACTCGGCCGCCAGGTGCCGATCATCTGCCACGTGACGGTGGAGACCACCGGCACGATGCTGCTGGGATCCGAAATTGGTGCGGCACTCACCGCCCTGGAGCCGCTCGGCATCGACATGATTGGCCTCAACTGTGCCACGGGCCCGGCGGAGATGAGCGAGCACCTGCGCTACCTGTCCACGCACGCCACGATCCCCGTGTCCGTCATGCCGAACGCGGGCCTGCCGATCTTGGGCGCGCAGGGGGCCGAGTACCCCTTGAGCGCCCCGGAGCTCGCGGTCGCGCTCCACGAGTTTGTCGAACGTTTCGGCCTGAGCATGGTCGGCGGCTGCTGCGGCACCACGCCCGCCCACATTCGGGCGGTGCGCGACGCGGTGCTCGGCCGCCCGGAGGGACACACCCCGGATCACCTCGACGAGCTCGTTGAGGAGCAGGTCGCCGCCACCGGCGTGGCGCTGCCCGCCCAGCCGGCCACGCGGCTCGATCGTGAGGAGTTCGCCGCCACCCGCCGCACCGCCGGCGACGCCGTGTCCTCCCTGTACACCTCCCAGCCGCTGGTGCAGGAGCTGGGGGTGACAATGATTGGTGAGCGCACCAACGCCAACGGTTCGAAGGCGTTTCGGGAGGCGATGCTCGCCGGCGACGTCGACACCTGTGTGGAGATCGCCAAGCAGCAGACCCGCGATGGGGCGCACATGCTGGATTTGTGCGTGGACTATGTGGGCCGTGATGGGCGCGAGGATATGGCCCGCCTGGCGGGGTTGTTGGCGACGAGTTCGACGCTGCCGCTCATGATTGACTCCACGGAGCCGGAGGTGATCCGCGTCGGCCTAGAGCACCTGGGTGGCCGGTGCGCGGTGAACTCCGTGAACTTTGAGGACGGGTGCGGGCCGGAGTCCCGCTACCAGCGGATCATGCGGCTGGTCGCCGACCACGGTGCGGCGGTCGTGGCGCTCACGATTGACGAGGAGGGGCAGGCCCGCACCGCGGAGAAGAAGGTGGAGATCGCCACCCGCCTCATCGAGGACATCACGGGCACCTGGGGTTTGGAGTACCGCGACATCATCGTCGACTGCCTCACCTTCCCCATTTCTACGGGGCAGGAGGAGACCCGCCGGGACGGCATCGAAACAATCGAGGCGATCCGGCAGCTCAAGGCCCGCTACCCGGAGGTGCACACCACCTTGGGCCTGTCCAACATCAGCTTTGGTCTCAACCCGGCCGCCCGCCAGGTGCTCAACTCGGTGTTCCTCCACGAGTGCATCGAGGCCGGGCTGGACACCGCGATCGCGCACTCGTCGAAGATCCTGCCGATGAACCGCATCGAGCCGCGGCAGCGTGAGGTGGCGCTCGACATGATCTACGACCGCCGCACCGCGGACTACGACCCGCTGCAGACGTTCATGGAGTTGTTCGAGGGGGTCTCCGCCGCCAGCGCGAAGGACGCCCGGGCGGAAGCGCTTGCCGCCATGCCGCTGTTTGAGCGGCTCGCGCAGCGCATCATCGACGGGGAACGCCAGGGCCTCGAGGCGGACCTGGACGCCGCGATGGAGGAGAAAAGCCCCTTGGACATCATTAACCAGGACCTGTTGGGCGGGATGAAGACCGTCGGCGAGCTCTTCGGCTCGGGGCGGATGCAGTTGCCGTTCGTGCTGCAGTCCGCGGAGACGATGAAGGCCGCCGTGGCCCACCTGGAGCAGTTCATGGAGGCCCAGGACGCCACCGGGTCGAAGGGCACGATCGTGCTTGCGACTGTCAAGGGCGATGTGCACGACATCGGCAAGAACCTCGTGGACATCATCTTGTCCAACAACGGCTACGACGTGGTCAACCTCGGCATCAAGCAGCCGATCTCCACCATCATTTCCGCCGCCCGCGACGCCGGCGCCGACGTCGTCGGCATGTCCGGGCTGCTGGTGAAGTCCACCGTGGTGATGAAGGAAAACCTCGCGGAGATGAACGCCCAGGGCGCGTCCGATCTGCCGGTGTTGCTCGGCGGGGCGGCGCTGACACGCACCTTCGTCGAAAACGACCTCGATGAACTCTACGAGGGGCAGGTGCACTACGCCCGCGACGCCTTCGAAGGCTTGAAACTCATGGACGACATCATGGCGGCGAAGAAAGCCACCGCCGTCGACGCCAACCCGGACGATCCTGAGGCGGCAGCCGCGCGGGAGGCGCGCGCCGCAGCAGAAGCGAAGCGGGAAGAGCGCAAAGCTCGCCACGCCCGCAGCCGCGAGATCGCCGCCCGCCGCAAAGCGGAGGCGACCCCCGTCGACATCCCCGAACGCTCCGAGGTCGCGATCGAGGTGCCACGCGCCACCCCGCCGTTCTGGGGCACCCGCATCGTCAAAGGTCTTCCCCTCGCCGACTACCTGCCCTGCCTGGATGAGCGCGCCCTGTTCATGGGGCAGTGGGGGCTGAAGCCCACCCGTGGGGGCGAGGGCCCCGACTACGAGGAACTCGTCGACACGGAAGGCCGGCCGCGCCTGCGGGCCTGGATCGACCGGCTGAAGTCGCAGCGCATCCTCGACCACGCCGCCGTCGTCTACGGCTACTTCCCGGCCGTCGCCCGCGGCGACCACGTCATCGTGCTCGCCGAGCCCCACCCGGAGGCCGAGGAGATCGCGCGCTTCAGCTTCCCCCGCCAGTCCCGCGGCAAGTTCTACTGCATCGCCGACTTCCTTCTACCCGAGGAGCAGGCCAAAGCCACCGGCACGGTCGACGTCCTGCCCTTCCAGCTGGTGACCATGGGGCAGCCGATCGCCGACTACGCCAACGAGCTGTTCGCCGCCAACAACTACCGCGACTACCTCGAAGTCCACGGCATTGGTGTGCAGCTCACGGAAGCCCTCGCCGAGTACTGGCACAGCCGCATCCGCGCCGAGCTCAGCCTCGGCTCCGGGGTACACGTCGGCGATTTCGACTCCACCGACCCGCGCCGCTTCTTCGACCTCGACTACCGGGGGGCGCGCTACTCCTTCGGCTACGGCTCCTGCCCGGAGCTCGCCGACCGCGCCACCCTCGTAGAGCTGCTGGGCGCAGAACGCATCGGCGTGGAGCTCAGCGAAGAGCTGCAGCTGCACCCGGAGCAATCCACCGACGCCTTCGTCCTGTACCACCCGGAGGCCAGCTACTTCAACGTCTAAGCAGGCGCCCGGAAGCCGCAGCCGCCTCGGCACCCGGTGCTAGAGTGTCCACCCATGATGAAAGCGATCCTGTGGGACATGGACGGCACCCTCGTGAACTCCGAACCAGTGTGGGAGACCGCCACCTATGAGCTCGCAGAGCGCCTCGGCGCCCCCTTGACGCCCGCGGCGCGGGCCCGCACCGTCGGCGGCTCCTTCCACAACACCTTCCTCATCTGCGCGGACAACGCCGGCGTCACCCCGACGCCCGAGCGGGAAGCCGAAGAGTTCGACATCATGGTGGCCCGCATGAACGAGCTTTTTGCCGGCGGCCTGGAATTCATGCCGGGCGTGCCGGAACTCCTCACCCAACTGCGGGATGCCGGCGTGCCCATGATGATCGTGACGAACACGGTCCGGGAGATCGCCGACGGCTGTTTCGACAGCATCGGCCGCGACTTCTTCACCGGCACTCTCACCAGCAGCGACGTGGAGCACCCCAAGCCCGCGCCGGACCTGTACCTGATGGCGGCGCGCACACTGGGCGTGGCACCCGAGGAGTGTCTCGTCTTCGAGGACTCCGCCGGCGGCATGCAGGCCGCCACGGCGGCGGGCTGCCGGGTCGTGGCCCTACCCGAACTGCCGGGCACGCCCGTCCCGCCGACCGCGCGCCTGCTGGCAGACATGCCGGGCCGGAATGGGCAGCGCAGCTTCGAGGGCCTCACCCTGGCCGACATGCAGGCATTCTTTGAGGCCATCCCGCCCCACGACCCCGCAGCCCAGTAGCCGACCACGCGCCCGGCCCACCGCGCGAGCGTGTCCGCCCGGTCGCAGGGGAGAAGCGGGTGCGTGAGCTCCCTCGGCCCGCACGGTTCTGGGCGCGCCGGGCAGCGGGTGCGGGGCCCCACTGGCTGGTATGCAACAATAGTCCGGTGAAGAACTTCGACTCCCTCTACGCCGAACTGTCCGAGAAGGCCGCGACCCGACCGGAAGGCTCGGGCACCGTGGAAGCCCTGGAGAAGGGCGTGCACTTCATCGGTAAGAAAGTGATCGAGGAAGCCGGCGAGGTGTGGATTGCGGCCGAGTACCAGTCCGACACCGAACTAGCCGAAGAACTCTCCCAGTTGATGTACTGGGCGCAGGTGCTCATGCTGGAGCGGGGGCTCACCCCCGACGACATCTACCGGCACCTCTAACGCGCCGTGCCGCGCGCCTGCAAGGGCTGCGGCAGGTATCCGCGTTTTCCCTTCTTCTGTTTGCTGTTTTCCTTATATGTCGCTCTGTGTTGAGTGAAAGTCCCTGATATCCCTCCTCGACGCACCACTCGACACTGCCCGCCGTGACCCCACCCCGCTGCCGCGGGGCGCGGGGACGCTGCGGGCGGTGTACCGGTGCCCACCGTTTGAAAGATCCACATGCTGCGCGTCGCTGTTCCCAACAAGGGTTCCCTGTCCGAGATGGCCACCGAAATTCTTGCGGAGGCTGGCTACAAGGGCCGCGGTGACTCTAAAGCGTTGACCGTGGTGGACACGGACAACGACATCGAGTTTTTCTTCCTCCGCCCCAAAGACATCGCCATCTACGTCGCCAACGGCCACCTGGACTTAGGCATCACCGGCCGGGACCTGGCGTGGGACTCCCTGTCCCAGGTCTCTGAGGTGCTGCAGCTCGGATTCGGGGCGTCGACGTTCCGCTACGCCGCACCGAAGGGCGAAGGCTGGGACGTGACCAAGTTGGAGGGCGCACGCATCGCCACCTCCTACCCGAACCTCGTGCGCGTCGACTTGGCGAAGCGCGGCATCAACGCCGACGTCATCCGCCTCGATGGGGCGGTGGAGATCTCCATCAAGCTGGGCGTGGCTGACGCCATCGCCGACGTCGTCTCCACCGGCCGCACGTTGGCCAAGCAGGGCCTGGAAACCTTCGGCGAGGTGCTCGTCGATTCGGAGGCCGTGATCGTCGCCCGCTCCGGGGTGGAGCTCACCGACGACATGAAGCGCCTCCTGCGCCGCATCGAGGGCATCCTCCACGCCCAGAACTTCCTCATGCTGGACTACAACGTGCCGGCCGACCTGCTGGACGACGCCACGAGCATCACCCCGGGTATTTCCGGCCCGACGGTCAGCCCCCTGGCCTCCCCGGAGTGGGTGGCGGTGCGCGCGATGGTGCCGCGCAAGGACGCGAACAAGATCATGGATCAGCTCGCCGAGCTGGGCGCGGAAGCGATCCTCGCCTCCGAGATCCGCATCGCCCGCCTCTAGCAGAGCACTCACCCGCGCGTCGCAGGCAGGGTCGCCTCGTCCCTTAGGTCTGCGATGCGTGGCGACGTCCCCGGTGTCCTCACGGTGCCGGGGATGTGTCGTCTCTGCGGTGACGTCAAGCCAGATGCGTTGACAGCAGCGCGGGTCGTGCCACGGCAGGGGAGTACCGCGTGGCTGACGCATCCGCGCCGGGTTTTCTCTACCGACGACCGTCGCCCGGGGGTGTCGCCGGCACCGGGGTACGCCCCCGATGCGGGCAGGCGACTATGATGGACCTACCGCGTGCCGCCACCCGCGCACCCGCGGGGTTACCCACACATCGGGTGCCTCGTGCGAGGGTGACGCGGCATGCCGATGGCACATTTTTCAATCAACGCAACTGTCCACCACCCCACCCCCTTCAAGCGCTGCGGCGACGCAGGGCCCCGGCCCCACGCCGCACGGCGTGTCCTCGGATGCTTCTTTCCGCACCCGGGGCAAGGTGGGGTGGTTCCCGGGCGGGAAAGGTACCTCATGGCCACGACCACTGAATCCGGCGACGTCTTCGACGAGAACTCGCTGGGCGAGTTCACCTTCGACGACAGCGACTTCGAGGCCGCACAGACCCCGGCCTTCAGCTTTGACGCCACCGAGGCGGCAGCCACGGCAGACTCCGGTGCCGCCGAGGAGGAGTTCACCTACGACGAAGACCTTTCCGCCGATTTCAGCGCCGAGGAAGCCGAAGCCGCACAGGCCGCCTACCAGGAGGCCTACGAGCAGGCGCTCGCCGAAGGGTTCAGCGGTGCGAGCGGCACCATCGCCTCCGCGGCGGAGGCCCCTGAATACACCCGCCCCGAGGTCGACACCGTCCCCGCCGACGGCTACCGCGTGGAGGTCGACCTCCTCGGCGAGATGGAAGTCCCGGACGACGCCTACTACGGCATCCACACCCTCCGGGCGGTCGACAACTTCCAGATTTCCCGCACCACCATCAACCACGTGCCGGAGTTCATCCGCGGCATGGTGCAGGTGAAGAAGGCCACCGCGCTGGCGAACCGTCGCCTGCACACCCTGCCGAAGGACAAGTGCGAGGCCATCGTGTGGGCCTGTGACCAGATCCTCGAGCACGGGCGTTGCATGGACCAGTTCCCGATCGACGTGTTCCAGGGCGGCGCAGGCACCTCGCTGAACATGAACACCAACGAGGTGGTCGCGAACCTGGCGCTCGAATACCTGGGCCTGCCGAAGGGCTCCTACGACGTCATCAACCCCAACGATGATGTCAACATGAGCCAGTCCACCAACGACGCCTACCCGACCGGCTTCCGGCTCGGCGTGTACGCCGCCATGGACGAACTCATCGACCGCATTGATTCCCTCCAGCACGCCTTCAATGCCAAGGGCGCGGAGTTCATCGACATCCTCAAGATGGGCCGTACCCAGCTGCAGGACGCGGTGCCGATGACCCTGGGGGAGGAGTTCCGCGCCTTCGCCCACAACCTCGCCGAGGAACAGAGCGTGCTGCGCCACGCCCAGAAGCGCCTGCTGGAAGTCAACCTGGGTGCCACCGCCATCGGCACGGGGGTCAACACCCCCTCTGGCTACCGCCACCAGGTCGTCGCCTCGCTCAGTGAGGTCACCGGCCTGGAGATCAAGTCCGCCCGCGACCTCATCGAAGCGACCTCCGACACCGGCGCCTACGTGCTCGCGCACGGCGCGATCAAGCGCACCGCGATGAAACTGTCGAAGATCTGCAACGACCTGCGTCTGCTGTCCTCCGGGCCGCGCGCCGGCCTCGGGGAAATCAACCTCCCGCCCCGCCAGGCGGGTTCCTCGATCATGCCGGCCAAGGTCAACCCCGTCATCCCCGAGGTCGTCAACCAGGTCTGCTTCAAGGTCTTCGGCAACGACCTCACCGTCACCATGGCCGCCGAGGCCGGCCAGCTGCAGCTCAACGTCATGGAGCCCGCCATCGGTGAGGCCCTGTTCCAGTCGATCCGCATGCTGGGCAACGCGGCCGTCGCACTGCGGGAAAAGTGCGTGGAGGGCATCACCGCCAACGAGGACGTGTGCCGCGCCTACGTGGAGAACTCCATCGGTATCGTCACCTACCTCAACCCCTTCATCGGCCACCACATGGGCGACCTCATTGGTAAGGAAGCGGCCCTGACGGGCAAGTCCGTCCGCGAGCTCGTGCTCGAGAAGGGGCTCATGGATGAGGCCACCCTCGACCAGGTCCTGAGCAAGGAAAACCTCATGCACCCGATCTTCCGCGGCAAGCTGTACCTCGACAACTAACCAGTACCAGCTCCCACCACAGACACACACCCCACGCGCCGAGCAGTATTCCTGCTGCAGGATGCGTGGGGTGTGTGCGTGCGCCGGATCGTCCTCAGCGCCGACGGCTCAGTGCGGTGGCGCTACTGCAGCGGGGAGTCCGCGCCGAAGTCGAGCCCCACAGCCACCGACTCCAGGGGCTTTGCCACACTGCCCGGCCAGCCGGGATACTCCGGCGGAGTGCCCCCGAACTCGGGGCACAAGTGCTGGAAGGAACACCAGCCACACAGCTTCGAGGTCTGCGGGCGGAAGCGACCGCTGAGGCCATCGCCTTCGATCTTGGCCCACAGGTCACCGAGGTCGCGTTCAAAAAACTCCAGTTCCTCCTGCGAGGGGGTGAGGATCAGCGAGTCCGAGACCTTCAAATACATCAGCCGCAGCTGGGTGGGGATGATCTGGAACATCCGCCAATACACCAGCGCATAGAACCGCATCTGGAAACGGGCGGCCGCCGCATAGCGGGGCAGGGGCTTCTTGCCTGTCTTATAGTCAACGACCCGGACCTGGCCGGTGGGGGCTACATCGACCCGGTCAATGAAGCCGCGGACGGGCACCCCGTTGGGCAGCACCGTGTTGACGTACATCTCGCACTGCTCGGCGCTAAACCCTTGCGGGTTTTCCATCTCGAAGTAGCCGCGCACCAGGGAACGACAGGTCACGAGGAAGTCGAGCTCCTGCTGCGGGGTGTCGCCCACCACGCCCCGGAGGGTGGGGTCCTTGGCGAGCAGCTTCGCCCACTCGGGCTTAATCAGCTTCACTGCTGCCGGGTAGGTGCGGTCCTCCGGGGGCAGCCCGTGGAGGTGTTCCAGCACGGCATGCACCAAGGTACCTGTGAGCTGGGCCAGGGTGGTGGGTTCTTCCAGGCGGTCGATGGCGCGGAAGCGGTAGAGCAGCGGGCACTGCTGGTAGTCGCTGGCGCGGGAGGGGGATAGGGCGAGTGGTTTCGGGGCGTTCATCTCGGTTACACAATCTAGCCCGTCGGCTCCGCACACCCCCAAACCCGTCACGTGCATTCCTGCGCGGTGGAGTTGTCCACAGGCGGGTCAACCCGCGGGTTGCCCCGCACCCCCGGGGTGTGGCAGCCGGATAGGCACGTGGTGAAAGGGCAACCGGGCGTCGTTGGCACGCTGCGGGGACGGATGAACGTGCATATGTGTGTGCCCTCACGCCGGCGCCCAGGGTGCGGGCGCGGCCGAGATGATGTCGCACCGCGTCTGCGGCCGCTTGCGTGCTGCGAGTGCGCGGATTGTGGACAGCATGGGGTGCGGGTGCTTTCCGCGGCTAGCCAGGCGGGTAAGCTTAAGCGCTATGCAGGACTTTCTTGATTTTCTCTCCGCCTCGCCGAGTTCGTATCACGCAGCACATGAAGTTGCCCGCCGGCTGCGCGCCGCAGGCTTTAGTGAACAGAGCGAAACCGAGCGTTTCGATGCTGCCCCCGGCGGGCGGTACACGATCCGCGACGGAGCGATCATCGCCTGGTACATCCCGGAAGGTTTCGACCCGGAGACCTCTGCTTTCCGCATCGTCGGCTCCCACACGGACAGCCCGGGGTTGAAGCTGAAGCCGGGGGAGACCTTCACGACCGCCGGCTGGCAGCAGGCCTCCATGGAGGTCTACGGCGGGCCGGTGCTGGCGACCTGGCTGGACCGGGAGTTGAAACTGGCCGGCCGGGTGGTCGACGCCGACGGCACGGTGCGCCTCGTGGAGACCGAAGCCATCCTGCGGGTGCCGTCGCTGGCGATCCACCTGTACCGCCAGGACGAGATGGCTCTCGACCGGCAAAAGCACCTGCAGCCCGTCTACGCCGCAGAGACCGAGGCCCAGTCGCTGCACAGCGTGCTGGGGGAGCAGATGGTCACCCACGACCTCATCACGGTGGATGCGCAAGCGCCCCGCATCTTCGGCCTCAACAAGGACTTCATCGCTGCGGGCCGCCTGGATAATCTCTCCAGCCTCTATCCCAGCGTGACCGCCCTGGTGCAGGCGGTCGAGGAGGGCGACGGGGACGACATTCTCATGTGCGCCGCCTTCGACCATGAGGAAGTCGGCTCCGGGAGCGCCAGTGGTGCCTGCGGCCCCTTCCTCGAGGACGTGCTGCTGCGCCTGTGTTCCGCCGCCGGTCTGGACCTGGATGGGCGGATGCAGATCTTCCGCCGCTCGTTCTGCGTCTCCGCCGATGCCGCGCACTCGGTGCACCCCAACTATGTCGACAAGCACGACCCGGTCACCCAGCCGCTGATCAACCGCGGCCCCGTCATCAAGACCAACGCCCGCCAGCGCTACGCCACCGACGCGGTGACCTCCCACCGGTTCCTCACCGCGTGTGCGATGGCGGAGGTGCCGGCCCAGATGTTCGTCTCCAACAATGATGTGCCCTGCGGCAGCACCATCGGCCCGCTGACCGCCACCCGGCTGGGCATCCCGACGGTCGATGTGGGTATCCCGCTGCTGTCGATGCACTCCGCCCGCGAAATGTGTGGCGTGTACGACATGGAGTGGATGGAGCAGGCGCTCGTCAGCTTCTTCACCCTGTAGCGCTGCCGGCCGCCGGCGGCACGCCCCTTGTTTCTCACCTTGACCTGTCACTGACACCGGAAAGTTCTCACCTACACCTATGGCTTATTCTGGCCCCTTCCAGCCGGGCGATCGCGTCCAGCTCACCGACGCTAAGCGCCGCCACTTCACCATCGTGCTCACCCCGGGGGAGCACTTCTTTACCCACAAGGGCGGCATCGCCCACGACGACATCATCGGCCAGCACGAAGGCACCGTCGTCACCTCCGCCCAGGGCGGCCAGTACCTGTGCTTCCGGCACCTGCTCGTCGACCACATTTTGAGCATGCCGCGCGGCGCGGCGGTGATTTACCCGAAGGACTCGGCCCAGATCCTTGTCGAGGGCGATATTTTCCCCGGGGCCCGTGTCCTGGAGGCCGGCGCCGGCTCCGGTGCGCTGTCGATGAGTTTGCTGCGCATGATCGGCGAGAAAGGTCAGCTGATCTCCTATGAGATCCGCGAGGACCACCTGGAGTACGCGGAAAACAACGTCAGCGAGTATCTGGGCGGCCACCCCGCGAACTGGGACCTGCGCCTCGGCGACCTCAAGGACGTCACCCTCGACGACCTCGGCGGCCAGCCTGTCGACCGCATCATTCTGGACATGCTGGAGCCCTGGGAGTGCCTCGACGTCGTCGCCGACGTGCTGGTGCCCGGCGGGGTGTTCATGACCTATGTGGCGACCGTGCCGCAGCTGATGAACATCATGGAAGGCATTCGGGACAAGAAGTGCTTCACCGAGCCGCGCGCCTGGGAATCCCTCGTCCGTGAGTGGAAGGTGGAGGGGCTGGCCACCCGCCCGGAGCACCGCATGAACGCCCACACCGCGTTCCTCGTGTGGGCCCGCCGCCTGGCCGACGGCACCGTCGCACCCCGCCCGCAGCGCCGCGCCCGCAAGTAGGGCACCTGCACGAAAGGTGCCGGGGGCTCAGGCGTGGGCCTCCCTCATCTCTTCTTCATCGTTTTTCTTTCTTCGTCTTTTCTTCCACCACCCCGCGTGATTGTCGCGGGGAGGGCGCACCCCGCCACGCGGCAGGGGCGCGCCACGCACACATCCCAAGGGGTTGCTCCATGCACGACAACCAGGCTGACCACACCACTGACACCCGCGCCGGCGCGGACGCCACCCGGGCTGCGGATCCGGCGCAGCTGCGGCGGGAACTGCGGCAGCTTGCCGCCCGCAACACCAAGCTCGTAGAGCTGTTGAAAGCCTCCCGGGACAAGCTGGAGCAACTCACCGCCGAGGTGGAGGAGTTGGCCGCCCCGCCGTCGACGTATGGCACCTTCCTCGAGTTCACCCCGGGTAAACCCACCGTGGAGATTTTCACCCTGGGCCGCCGCATGCGGGTCGTGGTGAGCCCGCTGGTGGACCCCACCCAGCTCATCCCCGGGGTGCGGGTGCGTCTTGGGGAGGGCTCCCAGGTGGTGGAGGCCTGCGGGCTGGAAGCCACCGGACAGATCATGAGCGTCGCCGAGCAGCTGGCCGACGGGCGCATCGTCGTCGTGGAACAGTCCGGGGAGCAGCACGTGGTGCGCGCAGCGGAGCCGCTGCGGCAGGCGGGGGTGACGGTGGACGCGGGCGATCATGTGCTCGTTGATGCCAAAGCCGCCGTCGCGTTCGAGGTCATCCCGCAAACAGACATCGCGGAGCTCGTGCTGGAGGAAGTGCCGACGGTCACCTACGCGGATATCGGTGGTCTCGACGAGCAGCTCAGCGTCATCCACGACGCGGTGGAGTTGCCGTTTACCCACCCGGAGCTTTTCGCCCGCTACGCGCTGCACCCGCCGAAGGGGGTGCTGCTGTTCGGCCCGCCTGGCTGCGGCAAGACCCTCATCGCGAAGGCGGTGGCCAACAGCCTGTCGGCGAACGCCGCCGACGGCAGTTCCTCCTACTTCATTAACGTCAAGGGCCCGGAGTTGTTGAACAAGTTCGTGGGCGAGACGGAGCGCCACATTCGGCTCATTTTCCGCCGGGCGCGGGAGTTGGCGTCCTCGGGCCGCCCGGTGGTGGTGTTCTTCGACGAAATGGAGTCGATCTTCCGCACCCGTGGCTCCGGGGTGAGCTCCGACATGGAGACCACGGTGGTGCCGCAGCTGCTCACCGAACTCGACGGCGTGGAGTCCCTATCCAACGTCATCGTCATCGGCGCCACCAACCGGGAGGAGCTCATCGACCCCGCGATCCTGCGGCCGGGCCGACTGGACGTGAAGATTCGGGTGGAGCGCCCCACGAAAGCCACCGCCCCGGAGATTTTCGAACGCCACTTCAGCCCCCAGGTGCCGCTCGCCGCGCCGCGGGAGACGATCATCGCCACCGCCGTGGAGCGCATGTTCGCCCCGAATCCCTGGGTGGAGCTCACCCGCGCCGACGGCACTGTCGATGTGCTGCACGCGGGCGACTTCGTGTCGGGGGCGATGATCGCCAACGTGGTGGACCGGGCGAAGAAGCTCGCCATCAAAGATGAGCTTCTGGGCCAAAGCCAAGGGGTGACGACCGCGCACATGGTGGCCGCCGTCGACGCGGAGCACGCGGAGAACTCGCACCTGCCGAATACGTCCAATCCGGAGGAGTGGTCGCGGATCACCGGCCGGGGTGGGGCCCGGGTGGTCGCCGCCCGCATCGTCGCTGCCACCGGCACCTAGCAGCCCCCGCTGCGGGCCCCCGTCTGTGTTGCCCTGATTTTCATTTTTCCTTCCCTCGTCGACCGTCAAGGAGTTCGCCCATGTCCCGCATTCTGGGCACCGAAACCGAATACGGCATCGCCACCCCGGGTGATGCGTTCATCAGCCCGATTGTGACCTCCACGCACGTGGTCGTCGGTTTCGCCACCGACCAGCAGCAGGCCCGCGGCACCCGCTGGGATTTCGAGGGCGAATCCCCTCTGCGGGACGCCCGCGGTTTTGACCTGCGCCGCTACCACACGACCCCGGTCGTGGCAGCCGATGGGATGGGGGTGGCGAACATGGTGCTGGGCAACGGGGCGCGCTTCTACGTCGACCACGCGCACCCGGAGTACTCCGCCCCGGAGACCACCACCGCCCGCCAGGCGATGGTGTACGACCAGGCGGGCGATCGCATCATGCACTGGGCGGCGCAGCTCACCGCCGAGCGCAGCAGCAGGGGAGAATCCGCCCTCGAGGGCCACCCACCGTGCCCTGCGGTAAAGATGTACAAAAACAACGTCGACGGCAAGGGTGCCTCCTTCGGCGCCCACGAAAACTACCAGTACTCCCGGGCGCTCGACTTCGACGTGTTGGCGCAGGCGCTCATCCCGTTTTTCGTCACCCGGCAGATTCTGTGCGGTGCCGGCCGGGTGGGCTTGGGGCCGCGCTCCGAGGAGCAGGGCTTCCAGATCTCCCAGCGGGCCGACTACATCGAGCAGGAAATCTCCCTGGAGACCACCCTCAACCGGGGCATCATCAACACCCGGGACGAACCCCACGCCGACCGGGAGGCGTTCGGCCGGCTGCACGTCATCATCGGCGACGCGAACCTCTCACAGATCGCGACCCTGCTCAAGGTGGGCTGCACCAGCCTCGTCATCGACGCCGTGGAACGGGGAGTGGACTTCCAGGATCTTCGGCTCCTCGGCGCGGTGCGGGCGGTGCAGACCGTCTCCCGGGACCTTGAGTTGCGGGAAGTGCTGCCCTTGGCCGACGGCCGAGCGATGACCGCCATCGACATCCAGCGCGAGTACCTCCGCCGAGTGGCCGACAGCCTGCCCGCGGCGGCGCGCACCCCGGACGTCGAGGAAGTGCTGGCCCTGTGGGAGGAGGTGCTCACCAAGCTGGCCGCCGATCCGCTGTCCACCGCGGACATGCTGGATTGGACGGCGAAGCTGGCGCTCATCGAACGCTACCGCGCCCGCGGGGCGACGTGGGACGACCCGAAGCTGGCGTTGGTGGACCTGCAGTACCACGACATTGACCCGGCGAAAGGGTTGGCGTTGGCGCTCATGCGCACCGGCCGGATGCGCACCCTCGTCGACGAGGACACTATCCAGCAGGCGATGACCACCCCGCCGCGCGACACCCGCGCGTGGCTGCGGGGGCTGCTCATGCAGCGGTGTGCCGCCGACGTTGTCGCGGCGAACTGGGATTCCGTCGTCGTCAGCCTCGACGGCGCCCTGTGGCGACTGGGCCTCGGTGACGGCCGCGAGCTGCAGCCCGGCCTGGCGGACGCCCTCGAGAACGCCGCCGCAGGTGACATTCCGGCGGTGCTCGCCGCGTGGCGGGCGCACGCGCCGCAGTGGCTCAGCCCGCTGGGCTAACCCACCCGCACCCCCTGTGTCTCCCCCTGCCGGGCGCACCATCGCAGGCGTGCGGGCTAGATTAAGTGGGGTATGGTCCCGCCGCTATGACAGGCGGCGGGAGGCAGTTTTTCTTGTTTTCTTGCACGATTTTTTCCAGGAGTGTGAATCCAACCATGGGCACCCAGAGCCAGGTTTCTTCCCCCGGCGGTCGCGACGAGCACGCCCCTGAGGAGGCCGCAGCAGGCCAGGCGCAGCTGAACACCCACCAGGCTGACGAGCTTCTCGACGAGATCGACGCCCTGCTGGAAGCCAACGCGGAGGAATTCGTGCGCGGCTACGTCCAAAAGGGCGGCGAGTAGGTGTCCGAGCACCAGGGCCTGGGGGAGCAGGTCTTCACCCGCCGCATCATGGGCCTGGAGACCGAATACGGCATCACCTGCACCTCCCAGGGGTCCCGGCGGCTGAGCCCCGACGATGCGGCCCGCTACCTGTTCCGCCCCGTGGTGGAGCAGTACCAGGCATCCAACGTGTTCACCCGCAACTCCTCCCGCCTCTACCTCGATGTGGGCTCCCACCCGGAGGTCGCCACCCCGGAGTGCGACTCGGTGCGGCAGCTGCTCACCTACGACCTGGCCGGCGACCGGATCCTCGACGAGCTGCGCGCGGAGGCGGAAGCCCGCCTTAGCGCCGAAGGCATTGGCGGGGAGATCACCCTGCTGAAAAACAACGTGGATTCCTTGGGTAACTCCTACGGCTGCCACGAGAACTACCTTGTGGGCCGGGACGTCATCCTCAAGCACTTGAGCATGAAGCTCATCCCGTTCCTCATCACCCGCCAGTTGGTGTGTGGCGCGGGCAAGATTTACCGCCCGCACCCGGCGAGCCCCTCCCAGCACTATGGTCTTGGGTTCTGCCTGTCGCAGCGCGCGGATCATGTGTGGGATGCGGTGAGTTCGGCGACGACGCGTTCCCGGCCGATGATCAACACCCGGGACGAGCCGCACGCCGACTCCCACCGCTTCCGCCGCCTGCACGTCATCACCGGGGATTCGAACATCGCGCAGCCGACCACGTGGCTGAAGCTCGCCTCCACGCTGCTCGTGCTGGAGATGCTGGAGGCTGGCACCCCGGGCCTGGAGTTTGAGTTGGCGGACCCGCAGACCGCGATCCGGGACATCGCCCGCGATATCACCGGCAGGCACGGAATCCAGCTGGCCGACGGCGGGTCGACCTGCGCCCTGGAGGTGCAGCGCACGTTCCTCGCCGCGGCGAAGGACTACTACGCCACCCGCACCCCGGATGAGGACCTGGCCTACGGTCTCGCGCTGTGGGAGAAGACCCTCGACGCGATCGACGACCGCGCCCTCGAGCGGGTCGCCCGGGAGATCGACTGGGTGGCCAAGTATCAGCTGCTGCAGCGCTACCAGGACACCCAGGGCCTGGCGCTGGATGATCCGAAGCTGCTCCGCCTCGACCTGGCGTACCACGATATTCACCCCACTCGGGGTGTGGGCCGCATCCTGCAGCGCAAGGGCCTGCTGGAGGTCCTCGTCGGCGAGGAGGAGATCGCGGCCGCAGTCGACCGCGCGCCGACGACCACCCGGGCGCACCTGCGCGGGCAGTTCCTGCACGCCATCTACGGGCGGGATATCCCCGCCGCCGTGGACTGGGTGCGCTGCTCGATTTCGCGCCCGGAGCCGAGGTCCGTGGAGCTGCTCGACCCCTTCGTCACCGAAGACGAGCAGTTGGCCGCCCTGGTGGAGTTCATCACCTCCCAGGCGACCTCCGCCGAGGACTAACCGCACGCGGGTGCCGTGGTCCGGGGCGTGGGGGAGTCCCCGCGCCCCGCACGACATCACGCGGTGACTTCCCCGGTCACCCTCCCTCCGTGTCTTTTCTTCCTGCCTCCCGCCCCGGCGGCCACCTGGCTTCGGGGCGGGGTGGCCCGTTGTCGCACTGAAAGCCCCTTTTGCCTGTGACTAAGCCCAACATTGTTCTTGAACGGCTGACCAACCTCACCTTCGCGCTGCGGCAGGCGCACGAGTGGAAGCGCTGGCGCTCCCCGGAGTGGATCCGCACCCACGTCGCCGGCTACGGCCACCTCACTCCAGAGAGTTTCGACTCGCAGTTTCGGCGGGACCGGCGGATGCTCGCCCAGGTCGGTGTGCCCATCGACTCCACCCTTGACCCGGAGACCCGCACCAAGGTCTACCGGCTCAAAGTGGAGGACTACGACCTCTCCGACGAGGTGGCGGTGCAGTTCACCCAGGAGGAAGCGGCGGTGCTGGCGGTCGCCAACACCCTGGGGCTGTCCCGCCAGTTGGGCGCGTTCGCGTCCTCCGGGTGGACGAAAATCGCGGCTGCGGGCGTGCGCCGCACCCCGGTGACCCAGCCTGCGGCACTGGCGTTGGGCGACCTCACACGCGTGTCGCCGAAGGTGGTGGATGCGGTGGCGAAGGCGATTGCCCAGCAGGCGGCCATCTCCTTCGACTACGCCCGCCACCCGGGCGCCCCGGTGGAGCAGCGCCACATGGACCCGTGGGCGCTGGTGCCGCTGCGGCAGCGGATCTACCTGGTGGGCTGGGACCTGCAGCGCGAAGGACCGCGCTGTTTCCGCATCAACCGGGTGCGGAACCTGTCTGCGGGCGCGGCCGGCAGTGTCACCCACCCCTTGCCGGAGGGCACCACGCCGGCCGCCGTTGCCTTGGAGGCGCTGATGTCGATGCGCAGCGTCATCGACATCCAGGTCGCCGGCCCTGCGGCCGCCGTCGCCGAATGCGCAGTGGACGCAGGCACCCGGGCGCACCTGGTGGTCGAAGCAGAGGCCACGACCACCGCCGGCCACGTCACCCGGGTGTTCCCCGCAGTCGACCGGGCCGCCGCCGTGGCGGCGTTGGCTGCTGCCGCGCCACTGGTGCTGCTCCAGGGGGCACAGCCTGCGTCGGCGGCACAGGACTCTCGCGCCGTCGGCGCGGTTGCTGACACGGCCGCCGCGGTCTTCCAGCCGGACGCCGCACTCACCGCCGAGGTGCGGTCCGCTGTCGACGCCCGCCTCGCGGCGGCAGGGCAGGCGGCCGCCGCCACCCTGGACGGCGCCATGCCCACATTCGCCGCCCCGCAGGCCGTGGAAGAAGCCCCCCGCGCCGAGCGCAGCGCCGAACGGCTCGCGGACGTGGTGCGGATGCTCAGCCTCATCCCGTACTTCCACACCCACCCGGGCAGCTCCGTCATGGAGGCCGCCAGCGACCTGGGGCGCACGCCGCAGGAAATCATGGACGACCTCAACCGGCTCTGGTGCTGCGGGATGCCCGGCATGGGGCCCGGCGACTTGGTCGACATGGAGCACACCTACCACAAGGTCACCGTCACGGACCCGCAGGGGATGACCAGCCCGCTGCGACTGACCCGCATGGAGGCCGCGGTGCTGCTGCTCGTGCTGGAAACCATCGAGTCCATGCCGGAACTCGGCGATGCGGCCGTCGTCGCCACCGCAGCTGACAAACTCCGCGCCATCGTGCCGCACTCCCAAGCGGTGGCCAACATCATGGCCGAAGACTTCGCCGACACCGTCGACCCCGCCATCACCGCCACCCTGCGGGGCGCCCTCGAGAACCATCTCGTCGTCGAAATCGACTACGTCGACGCGGACGCGCACGCCACCCGCCGGCGCATCCACCCCTGGCGGCTGTTCGCCGTCGGCGCCCACTCGTACGTGAAATGCTTCGACGCCACCACCGACGCCGAACGCACCTTCCGACTCGACCGCATCACTCGCGCAGAGGCCACAGCAGAGACGTTCACCCCGCCCACCGCACCCCCCGTCGTGGACAGCGCCGATCCTTTCGGCTTCCGAGCCCACGGCACCGAGGTGCACGTGCTGCTCCGGGCGGACCACGCCTGGCTGGCCGACCGCATGCCCCTAGCACTGCTTGACGGCCAGGTCACCGCCCCGCCCGCAGACCTGGACGCCCAAAGCTCCTGGGTTGCGGCGTCGATGAGCATCGTCGACGAGGACTGGTTCACCGAATGCCTCCTCGCGCAGGGCGACGCGATGGTACTCCTGCCGGAGCTGCTGCCCACCGCCGCCGAGGATGCCGCGACGCCCACTGCAGCAGCCCGGGCGCAGGCAGCGCGGGCCTTGGCGCGCCGGGTGGCTACCCGTGTCGCCGAGCGCAGTGCCCGCGGCCAGGCCGCCTACGCCACCAGCGTGGTGCGGCCGGGGTCCTGATCCGCGCGCGGGCGCCACAGCAACCCCCAGTCATCCTGTGGCAAAGTCTGATGGTCCGATGGTCTGATGTTTGTCTGATGTTTCTTCACCCCGTGTGGGGGTGGGGCGAGTAGACTAAACACCCGTACCCCACCGCGAGGACTCGTGCGGGGCGTGCCCGCCGGGGCATCCCCGCCCACAGCACCGCGATCACCAGGCCGATGCCGCGCCTTCTACGACCGAAAGGTTTTCCTCATGCTCAATATGGGTGTCCCCGAGCTTCTGATCATCGCCGCGATCATCATCCTGCTGTTCGGTTCCCGCCGACTGCCGGAAGCCGCCCGTTCCCTGGGCCGCTCGATGCGCATCTTCAAGTCCGAGGTCAAGGAAATGAGCAAGGACGACGAGGCGCAGGCCACGCAGCAGGCGATCACCCAGCAGCCCGTGCAGGCGCAGCCGGTGACCCCGCCGCAGCCGGTCGTGCAGCCCACCCAGCAGCAGCCGCAGCAGCCCAGCGCCTAACACACCGCACGTAGACAACCCCACGCGCGCGCCGCACCCTCACCCCCCTGTGGGCCGCAGGTGGCGGGGCGCGGTGGGGTGACGTGTGTCCTGTTTGCCCGGCTTTGATCGACCCCACTGTGAGCACTGCACCATGACCAGCGATACGGCGCGCCGCGGGCGCGGCCTGACGGCACTGCGGCCCCGCCGCGCCAACCCCCGCCCCAGTGACGGCAGCATGTCCCTCGTGGAGCACATCCAGGAGCTGCGCCGCCGCATCATCATCAGCCTGCTCGTGCTGTTCGCCGGCACCATCGTCGGCTACATCTGGTACCAGCGGTCCGTGCTGGGGATCCCCACCCTCGGCGACCTGCTGCGCGGGCCGTACTGTGACCTGCCGCCGGACAAGCGCGTGCAAGTCACCGCCAGTGGGGAGTGTCGCCTGCTGGCGACGTCCCCGTTTGAGATGTTCATGCTGCGCCTCAAGGTGGGTGCGCTGGCCGGGTCGGTGCTCACCGCCCCGTTGTGGCTGGGGCAGATCTGGGGGTTTATTAATCCCGGCCTGTTGAAGAACGAACGCCGCTGGACGCTGGGGTTCCTCACCATCGCCACCACCTTGTTTGTCATGGGTGCGGTGCTGGCGTACTTCGTCGTCAGTGTGGGCCTCGAGTTCCTCATGACCATTGGTGACAACACCTCCGTCGCGGCGCTCAATGGTGAGGCGTATTTCCACTTCCTGTTCACCCTGCTGTTGCTGTTTGGCGTGAGTTTCGAGGTGCCGCTCATCATCGGCACCCTTAACATCATCGGGGTGCTCAGCTACGAGTCGATTAAGAGCAAGCGGCGGCTCATCATCGTCAGCCTGTTCGTGTTCGCGGCGTTTATGACCCCGGGCCAGGATCCGTTTTCGATGGTGTGCCTGGCGCTGGCATTGACGGTGCTGGTGGAGTTGTCGCTGCAGTTCTGCCGCTACAACGATCGGCGCCGCCAGCGGGAGCGCCCCGACTGGTTGGACTTGGATGACGATGAGGCTTCCGGCCCGATTGCCCCGGCGGGTGGTGTGGGTGCCGCCGGCGGGATCGATGCCCCCGCCCCGGTGGGGCCGGTGGACCCGGTGCGTCCCTCCCAGCGTCCGACGCCGGGTGGGGTGAGTCGGGTGGATTCCCGCCTGCCGAACATGCAGGGCGCGCAGGAGCGCGGCAACCTCGCTGAGCGTCTGGGCAGCGACTTCGACGACGTGCTCTAAGCGAACGTTCCCGCGCCGATCTGATCCAGTGACGTCGGGGCCACGCGGTGCCCGCCGCGGCCCGTAGGTAGTGCCCGCCGAACTGCACAGGTGATGTGTGTGCGCCCCCGCGCAGCGTGCTGTTCTGCTGTGCGGGGGCGCAGGTGTCTCCATGGTGCGGGCGTGTGGGTCGCCGGTGGTTGCTGTGGTGCTGCGATCCTGGCCCACCCTGTAGGTTGGACACCATGACTGAGCAGCACTCGCACCCGCGTGACCCCGACACCGCCGCCCCGCTCGCCGCCCCACCGGCGGATGCTGTTCCTGCGGCGGCGCAGAGCGTCGTGGACGCGTTCGCGGCGACGTTGCCGTACCGACTCGACGGCTTCCAGGAGCGTGCCTGCGGGCTCGTCGCCCAAGGGTTGGGGGTGCTCGTGTGCGCGCCGACGGGCGCCGGCAAGACCGTGGTGGGGGAGTTTGCTGTCCACCGTGCGGTGGAGGAGGGCACGAAGTGTTTCTACACCACCCCGATTAAGGCGCTGTCGAACCAGAAGTACCACGACCTGTGCGCCACCTACGGTGAGGACCGGGTGGGTTTGCTCACCGGCGATGTGTCCGTCAATGGCGACGCGGACGTCGTCGTGATGACCACTGAGGTGCTGCGCAACATGATTTACGCCGGGAGCCCCGCGCTGGGGCGCCTGCGCTATGTCGTCATGGACGAGATTCACTTCCTCGCCGACAAGGATCGGGGTGCGGTGTGGGAGGAAGTGATCCTCAACGTTGCCGACGATGTGGCCGTCATCGGTTTGTCGGCGACGGTGAGTAACTCGGAGGAGTTCGGCCAGTGGCTGTCGACGGTGCGGGGCCACACGGAGGTGGTGGTCACCGATCATCGCCCCATCCCCTTGGAGCAGTGGATGGTCGTCGGCCGCCGCCTCTACCCCCTGTTTGCGCAGCGCACCGCTGAGGAGCCGTTGCGTCGGGCGGGGGAGGGTGGGCGCCCACTGACGGCACCTTTGAGCATTGACGAGATGGCCCAGCAGGCGCGCGCACAGCACACTGCCGCTGCTGCGGCGCAGGCCTCGGCTGGCGACACCCCGCAAGATCAGGCCCGCAGCCTGGATCCGGCGTTGGTCTCGGCGGTCGCGCGCGCGGAACGCACGCTCGAGAATTCTCCCCGGGCAGCCGGCCCGCGGGGCCGGGGTGCGGGCGCGCTGAGCCGCCCCGACATGCTGGAGATGCTGCAGCAGGAGAAGATGCTGCCCGTCATCGACTTCATTTTCTCCCGCGCCGGCTGCGATAAGGCGGTGTCTCAGTGCGCCCGCTCCCGGCTCACGCTGACCACCGGCGCAGAAGCCGAGGAGATTGCCCGGATTGTTGACGCCGGGGTGGCCACCATCCCGGAGGAAGATCTGAAGATCCTCGGGTTCCGGCAGTGGCGGTCGACGCTCATGCGGGGTTTCGCCGCCCACCACGCGGGCATGCTGCCCGCCTTCCGTCACATCGTCGAAGAGCTCTTCGTCAAGGGGCTGCTCAAGGCGGTCTTCGCGACGGAAACGCTGGCGTTGGGTATTAACATGCCGGCCCGCACCGTGTTCATCGAACGGTTGGTGAAGTTCAACGGCGATGGCTTCGCCGATCTCACCCCCGGCCAGTACACACAGTTGACGGGGCGGGCCGGGCGACGCGGCATCGACACAATCGGCAACGCGGTCGTCGCCTGGGAGCCCGGGGTGGAGCCGGATACCGTGGCCGCACTGGCGAGTACTCGCATGTACCCGCTGGTGTCCACGTTCGTGCCGGGCTACAACATGACCATCAACCTGCTGGCCACCATGGGGTACGCGCAGGGCCGCAGTGTCATCGAGCGCTCCTTCGCCCAGTTCCAGCTCGACCGGGATGTGGTGGCCGACGCCCGCCGCGAGGACGCACTCGCGCGGAAAATCGCCGCCGAGCGGGCTGTCCTCGACGAGGAGCTGCGCGGCTACGACCTCAGCTGGGCGAGGGACGAGGACACCGCGGTAGCCTCCATCCTCGAGTACGTGGAGCTGCGTGCGGAGCTGTCTGCCCGGGAGAAAGACGACAAGCGGGGGGCCGTCGCCGAGCGGCGTAAAGAAATCGATGCGGTGCTGCGCCGGGCGCGCCTCGGCGACATTGTGGCGCTGCCGGGGAAGAAGTCCCCGATTCTGGCCTGCGTGGTGGAGCAATCCTTCGGCGGGCAGCCCGCCGTGACGATCGTGACGGAGCAGGGGTGGATGGGCCGCGTCCACGCCGACGAGCTCGCCCTGCCGCCCATCACCCTGGGCACCATGTACGTGCCCTCGAAGGGCCGCGGCCGCGGCAGCCGATTCTCCGCCGGGGCGGTCGCCCAGGCGCTGCGCAAGGAAATCCACCAGCAGCGCATCGAGCGGCCCAAGCGTTTGAAGAACACCGTGCGGGTCCGCCCCTCGAAGAAGGCGACGGCGCTCAAAGAGCAGTTGCGCGCCCACCCGGCGCACCACTGGCCGCCCGTCGATCGCATCGCCCGGCGCGCCCAGAACCTCGGTGCCTTGCAGCGCAAACTCCGTGACGTGCAGGAGCAGATGGATTCCTCCCAGAATTCCCTGGGCCGTACCTTCGACAAGATCATCGACCTGCTGCGCCACCTGGGTTACCTGGCGCCCGCCGGGAGCCCCACAGCGGTGGGTGCTGGCGCGCGCGGGGAGTTCGTCGACGCGGCTGCCCCGGAGGATGCGAATCTGGCGGAGTTGGTGCCGACGGAGGAGGGGATGCGTTTGGCGCGGATCCACAACTCCCACGATTTGCTCATCGCCGAGCTGTTGCGGCGCGGGATTTTCGACGATTTGGATCCTGCGGAGCTTGCGGCGGCGGTATCGCAGTGCACCTACGAGGCGCGCAAGGAGGGCGGACATACCTCCCTGGAGGCGCAGGCCGCGACGGAGGCGCTGGCGGAGGCGTTCCGGCGCACCCTGTCGGTGTGGGAGGAGCTCGTGTGGGAGGAAAACCACCGGGGGCTGGCACCGACCGGCCGGCCCGATGCGGGCTTCGCGTTGGCGATCCATCAGTGGACGGCCGGCGCGCCCCTGGGTTATTGCTTGGCGGCCGCGAATCAGCAGGGTGCGCAGTTGACTCCGGGTGATTTTGTGCGGCAGTGCCGGCAGGTGGTGGATGCTCTCGACCAGGTAGCCGACACAGGCTATTCGGATCATGTCGTCCGGGCCGCCCGCCAGGCGCGGGAGGCGATCCGCCGCGGCGTGGTTGCCCTCGGCACCTAAGCAACCCACCCCCTGTGGGTGCCCCTCGGCGCTGGGGTGCGCCGGGGGTGTGGTGTGCGCGGTAGGGTGGGGCGCTATGAGTGAATCTTTGTCGCCTGCACCTAGTCCAGCCCCGGATGCCGGAATCCCGGCGGAGATGTGTGTCGAGCGGATGGGACGTGCCACCGCACTGGCCCGCGAGCTGGGCGCCCGGGGTGTGGTGGTGCCCTCGGGCATGCTGCTGCAGTACTTCACGGGCATGACGATTGATTCCCACGAGCGTTTGAGCTGCCTGGTGCTCGGCGGGGAGCGCCCGGTGCTGCTCACCCCGGCGGTGGATACCCCGCAGGTGGATGCGGCGCTCGGGGTGGAGCAGCGCTCCTGGGCGGATGGGTCGAGCCCGTACGCCATCGTCGCCGACGTCCTCGGTGGCGGGGCGGGCCCGGTGGTGGTGGGGCAGGACCTCACCGCCAACCACGTGCTGCGGCTGCAGGCCCTTGTCGGCGCGGAGATGCTGCTGGCGGAGGAGGCGCTCGCGCCGCTGCTGCAGATCAAGGACCCGGCCGAGGTGGCCGCCCTCGCGGACGCCGGTGCGGCCATTGACCGGGTGCACGCCGCCGTCCCGGCGCTGCTGCAGCCCGGCCGCACGGAGGCCGAGGTGGCGGCCCAGCTGCGGGAGCTCATCCTCGCTGAGCATGCCCGCGTCGACTTCATCATTGTCGGCTCCGGTGAAAATGGGGCGCGCCCCCACCACGACTATTCGGACCGGGTGCTGGCCCCGGGCGACATGGTGGTCGTCGACATCGGCGGCACCATGCCGAGCGGCTACTGTTCGGACTGCACCCGCACCTACGTGGTCCCTGGCGGCGCGACTCACCCGCGCCTGGCCGAGGCGTATGAGGTGCTGCGCGCGGCACAGCAGGCGGCACTCGACGCGGTGCGGCCCGGGGTGCCGGTGGCGCGCGTGGATGCTGCGGCCCGCGACCTCATTACTGCCGCGGGCTTCGGGGCGGAGTTCTTCCACCGCACCGGCCACGGCATTGGGTTGTCCACCCACGAGGAGCCCTCCATTGCGGGCGATAATGAGCAGCTGTTGGCCCCGGGGATGGTGTTTTCCGTGGAGCCGGGGATTTATCTGGACGGTCTCGGTGGTGCCCGCATTGAGGACATTGTCGTCGTCACCGACACGGGTGTCCGCCGCCTGAACTCCCGGCCCCGCACGCTCGACGGCCGTGCCGAGGCGCCCGCCAGCAACCCGACCGCAGCCGACTAAGGGGGGCGACCAGAGTGAAGCTCTCCTTGGCGAGGCCTGTGTCCGTCCTCCGGCGGCGTGTATCCCGCGCGCACTCCACGACCGTGGCGGGGGCGCTACCCGGGCCGGGTAGCGTGGTGCTCCTCGGCGCCACCAGTGACATCGGCTCCGCACTCATCACCCGCCTGTGCCCAGGGCGGGAAGTCTTCCTCGCCGCCCGCAGGCCCACGGCCACGGCAGCCTGCGCCGAGGCCTGCCGCGCGGCAGGGGCAACGCGCGTCCACACCCTCGCCTTTGAGGCCACCGACCCCGCCAGCATCGACGCCGTCCTCGACGCCGCCTTCGCCCAGGGGCCCGTCGCCTGCGTCATCCCCGCCTTCGGCATCCTCGGCGACCACGCGGCCGCCGAGGCCGACCCGGCGCACGCGCGGCAGATCCTCAACGTGGATTTCACCGCCCAGGTCACCTGCCTGCTCAGCGCGGCGCGCCGGGCGCTTGTCCAATCCACCCCGGTGGTGCTCGTGGCGTTTTCCTCCATCGCAGGCTTCCGGGCCCGGCGGGCCAACTACATTTATGGCTCCACGAAAGCGGGCCTCGATGCTTTCGCCCAGGGGCTGGCCGACCGGCTGCACGGCACGAAAGTCTCGGTGGTGGTCGCGCGCCCCGGGTTCGTCATCGGTTCCATGACGGAAGGGATGACTCCCGCCCCGCTGAGCTCCACCCCGGAGCAGGTCGCCGCCGCACTCGCACCCCACATGGCCCGCGGCCGCAGCGCCACCGTGTGGATCCCGGGCCGCCTGCGGCTGCTCGCGGCCGTCATGGCGTGCGTCCCGCGGCCCCTGTGGCGGCACACGCCCCGCTAGGTGGAGGTCCGCGCCCGCAGTCCCTGTCCACGCCCGCTGCTGGGGTCTGCCGGGCACGCGGGGCGGGGGGCGCGGGGGACTATACTTTTTGCCTATGGCACCAGCAGCCCCGACACCGGAATCGTCCCCGGCCCCCACGACCGCCCGCCACAGTGCGGGCGAGTTGCTTCTTGACGTCATCGGCCTGCCCGCGGGTGGTTTTTCCGAGCTCGGCTCCAGCGCCCAGGCGCTCATCCGCGACGCGGACGTCATCATGGGCTCGACCCGCCAGCTCCAGCTCATCCCGGAGGAGATCACCGCCCGGCGGGTGCCGTACCCCCGGCCGCTGCTGCCGCATCTGCACGAGGCGATCGAGGCACTGCGGGGACTGACGGTGGTGGTGTTGGGCTCCGGGGATCCGATGTTCCATGGCATTGGGACGACCCTGGTGCGCGAGTTTGGCCAGCGCTGCGTGCGGGTGTGGCCGACGGCCTCCTCGGCGTCGCTGGCGTGCGCCCGGCTCGGCTGGGCGCTCAACACCACCGCCGTGTTTTCCCTCGTCACGCAGCCGGTGGCATCGCTCATCCCCGCCATCGAGCAGGGGCAGCCTTTCGTCGTGCTGGGGCGGGATGCCCACACCCCGGCCGAAGTGTTCAGCCTCCTCGAGGGCATGGGCTTTGGTGACAGCAGCGTGTGGATCCTGTCGGACTTGGGCTCGCCCGCGGAAACCATTGTGCGGGGCACCGCCGCCCACCCCCCGGAGGCGACCAGCCCACTGGCGGTCATCGCGGTCGCGCCCCGCGGCGCGTACCGGAGTGTGCTGCCGGGGCTGGAGGATGCGGCCTACGACCACGATGGGCAGCTGACGAAGCAGGATATTCGCGCCTGGACGGTGTGCGCTCTCGCCGCGCACCCGGGCACCCGCCTGTGGGACATCGGTGGCGGCTCCGGGTCCATTGCGATTGAGACGCTGCGGGCCGTACCGCAGGCGACCGCCACCTGCTTTGAGCAGGACCCCACCCGGGCGGGGAGGATCCGGCACAATGCCGCCCGGCTGGGTACCCCGCGGCTTCACGTCGCGGGCGCCGCACCTGAGGCCTTCGCTGAGGAGGCCACCCGCGGCGGGCGCCCCACCGCCGTGTTCATCGGTGGGGGGCTGACCGCCGAGGGCGTGTTCGACGGCGCGTGGGAGTACCTCGAGCCTGGGGGGCTGCTCGTTGCCAACGCGGTCACCCTGGAATCGGAGCAGCACCTGCGGACCCTGCGGTGGGCGTATGGTGGCGAGTTGCGGCGCATAGAGATTGCCCGGGAGCACGCCGTAGGCTCGTTTAGTACCCTGCGGCCCGCGCTCCCGGTCACCCAGTGGCGGGTGCGAAAGCCCGCCGACTAGCCCGCCCCCATCACCCCACCCCCGGGCACCCGCGCCCGACACAGGGGAGTACGTGGTGGCGCAGTGCACGTGCTGCGCTGTGTGTCGTTGTGTGTTCCCGGCGCACAGGCGTCAGAGACGACCCCGCCGAGTGTCCCCCACGTGCAGCTCGGGGTGGGTGCGGGTATACAAGCAAAGTCCTGTGAAGTGGAGGAGAACCCCCATGACGGTGTTTTTCATTGGTGCCGGGCCCGGCGCCGCCGACCTGATGACGGTGCGCGCCACCCGGATCCTGGCCCAGGCCCCGGTGTGCCTGTACGCCGGCAGCATTGTCAGCGAGGAGGTCCTCGCACTGTGCCCTGAGGGCGCGCAGGTGGTGAACACGGCGCGGATGCCGCTCGATGAGATTGTGCGCATCATGGTCGCCGCGGATGCCGCGGGCCAGGATGTGGCGCGCCTGCAGTCCGGCGACCCGTCGGTGTACTCCGCGCTCGCGGAGCAAGCCCGGCGGCTCACCGCCGCGGGCGTGGCCTACGAGATCGTCCCCGGGGTGCCCTCCTTCGCGGCGGCGGCCGCGGTGTTGGGCCACGAGCTGACGGTGCCGACGGTCGCCCAGTCGGTGATCCTCACCCGCGTCGATGGGCGCGCGTCGGCCATGCCGCCGAAGGAGGATCTGGCGACACTGTCGGCCTCCGGGACGGCAACGCTGTGCATCCACTTGGCGGCCCACGATATTCACCGCGTGACAAAGGAGCTGGCGGCTAGCTATGGGGCGAGCTGCCCGGCGGCGGTCGTGGCGTACGCCTCCCGCCCGGAGGAAGTGATCCTGCGGGGCACGCTGGCGGACCTGGCGGAGAAAACCGTGGCTGCCGGGGTGGTGCGCACCGCCATCATCATCGTCGGTCCCGCGTTGGGTGCCGAGGGGTTCCCGGATAGTTTCCTCTACTCCGACGATCGGCCCCGCGACGAGCACGGGAGGACGATTCCGTGCGCGCACTAATTCTCGGCGGGACGAAGGAAGCCCGCGAGGTCGCGGCCCTGCTCGTGGGGGCGGGTTGGCGGGTGACGTCCTCGCTGGCGGGGAGGGTGAAAAACCCAGCACTGCCCGTAGGTGAGGTCCGTATCGGTGGTTTCGGCGGGCCGGCGGGGCTGGCGCGTTTCCTCATCGACGAGGCCATTGAGGTCGTCATCGACGCCACGCACCCGTTTGCCGAAAGGATCAGTATCTCCGCCGCGGAGGCGGCCCGCGCGGTCGGCGTGCCGCTCGTGGCGTTGCACCGCCCGCCGTGGGAGCCGCAGGCGGGGGACAAGTGGCGCAGTGTGCCGGACATGGCGAGCGCCGCGCAGATCGCCGCCCGGGACTACCACCACATTTTCTTAACCATCGGCCGGCAGCAGCTCGCCCCGTTCCACAAGGACCCCCACAACCTCTACGTCATTCGCTGCGTCGACCCGCCCCAGGTGCCGCTGCCGCCGCGGCACCGGCTGATTCTGTCCCGCGGGCCGTTTAGCGTCGAGGACGAAAAGCGGCTGATGATCGGCAACCAGATCGATTGCCTGGTGACGAAAAACTCGGGTGGGCCGATGACGCAGCCGAAGTTGGATGCGGCCCGCGCCCTCGGGATCGATGTGCTCATGATTGCCCGCCCGCAGCTGCCGGGCGGGAAACGCATCCACGTCGTCCACACGGCGGCCGAGGCTTTCGCCCTCGCGGAGCAGCTCTAAGGCACCTGTCTGCACAGACGACAACACCCCAGGGGTGTCCCTGCATTGCATGTGGGGGACACCCCTGGGGTGGATGTGGCACCTGGGCGGGGCCTGTGCGCCCCGGGTGCTGGTGGTGTTAGCGGACGCCGACTGCGTTGAACAGGAAGGAACGGATCGGGCCGAGCAGCATGCCGAGGATCTCCAGGGCGGCGATGACGCCGAGCACCTTGAGGATGGTCTTGCCGACCTCGTTGGAGCCGTTGTACCACTCCTGCAGGCTGTTGAGGCCCACGGTGCCGGACAGCTGCTCGAAGTCGGCGGGGTCCTTCTTCGTGGTGTTCTTCGCGGGCTTCTTCTTGCCCTTACCGGCTTTGTCCTTGTCGGAGCTCAGGCCGGAGAACATCTTCTCCGGCGAGGACCCCTCGGCCCCCTTCTGGCCCTTCTTCTCGGAGCTCATGTCGCTGAGCTTGTCCAGGGAGGAGCCCTGGTTGGCCGGCGGCGTGGCCGCGCCCGCAGGGGCGACGGTGCCGAAGGAAAGGGAACAAGCAACGAGGCCGGCGCACAGCACCTGAGCCTTGGGGAAACGCTTCACTGCGTCGGGTCAACTCCTTGAATCTGCCCTGCCCCGGACACCACCACCTCCCAGCGCTCGTGGCAGAGCATCCAGGGGATGTGTCGTGTGTGGGGACGTGATGTGTAGAGAGGTGGAACTCGGATGCGAGTTCTTCCACACACCGGGGGTGAAATGGACGGTCTTTTGTTTTCACTCTGCCGTGGCCGCGGTGTGGCGTGACAACGCACGCCGAGAAGGCCCGCGGACGAAGGCGCAGTGGTTCCGTGGTTCACAGGGTAGCAACCGGGGCTTTTCAGCCCCAAGGTCGCGGCCCCGGATGCGGGAATCATCACACCCGCGCGCGTCGTGCTGTGGGGCGCGGCGGCTAGTCCACGGGGCCGACGGGGGTGCCGGCGGTGTGGTTGGGCCCGTAGGTGCGGCTGGTGTAGACGCGCGGGCCCTGCGGGGTGTCGAACACGGTCGTCGTCGACGCGCCGATGATCACCATCGTGCGCATATCGACCACTGTGGGATCAAACGCGCCCAGCGTGCACACCGTTACGTTTTCCTGCTCACTGCCCACGGCGCGGGCCACGATGACGGGGGTGTCGGGGGACTGGTACTCGAGCACGATGTCTTTGAGCCATGCGACCTGGTCGCGGCGCTCCTTCGAGGCCGGGTTGTAGCAGGCAAAAGCCATGTCCGCGCCCGCGAGCGCCCGGATGCGGCGCTCCACGACCTCCCAGGGCTTGAGCCGGTTCGACAGGCTGATCATGCCGAAGTCGTGCCCGAGCGGGGCGCCCACCCGGGAGGCCACCGCCTGGGCGGCAGTCATGCCCGGCACCACCCGGACGGGAATGTCGGCCATGCCGTTGCGGTCGGCTTCCTCCAGCACGGCGGCCGCCATGGCGAACACGCCGGGATCCCCGCTGGAGACCACGGCGACGCGGCGGCCGCGGGCCGCCAGGTCGAGCGCCATGAGCGCGCGCTGGGCCTCAACTTTGTTGTCGCTGGGGTGGCGGCGCTGCCCGGGGCGCAGGGGCACCCGGTTGACGTAGGTGGTGTAGCCGATGATGTCGGTGGCCTGCGCAAGCTCGGCGGTGACTTCCGGGGTGGTCCAACGGGCCGCGCCCGGCCCCAGGCCGAGCACGACGACCTCGCCGCCGGCAGGATCGTCCACCACCGCGCCCGCGGTGTGGGTGGTGTGGGTGGTGTCGGTGCTGACGTGGGTGTCGATGGCGCGGTAGCCCTCGGCGGCGCGGGTGGCCGCCGTCGGGGACGGCACCACCACGACGGAGAAGTACGGCACCTGCTCCGGGTCGACCTGGGTGATGGGGGTGGCGTTTTCCCCGTCCATGCCGATGCGCTCCACGAGGACGGCGCGCTCCGTCATGCCGGCGGCCGCCAGCGCCCGCAGCACGCGGGGGAAGGTACGCCCCAGCTTCATGATGACGGCCGAATCCGTGGCCGACAACGCCTGCACGAGTGCGGACTCCTCCATGGTGCCCGCCAGGATGGTCAGCACATCATCGTCTTCGGCGAGCGGCAGCTGCGCCACATCGGCGGCCGCCGTCATCGCGGAAATCCCCGGGATGATGCGCGCCTCCGTAGCCAGGTCACACAACGCCCGGTGGAGGTGCTGGTAGGAGGAGTACAGCATGGGGTCGCCGAGGGCAAGGATGACGACGGTACGGCCCGCCGCCAGATGCGCCCCCAGGCGGGCCGTGGCCTCGGCATAGAAGTCCGCCAGCGCCCCCGCATAGCCGCCCGGGTGCGCCGTCGAACCCGTGGTGACGGGGTACTCGAGGAACTCCTCGATGACCGTCTCAGGCAGGTAGGGCGCGGCCGCCGCCCGCGCACTGGAGCGCCCACCGGGCTTCGCGTGATACGCCACCACGTCCGCCGCGGCGAGCGCCTTCGTGGCCGCCACGGTCAACAACTCCGGGTCGCCGGGGCCCACACCCACCCCAATGACCCGGCCAGCGGGCTGCTGCGCGGCCACCACGGCCGGCGCGGGGGAGGGGGCAGAGGATTCAGGGGACTTCGTCATGACGACACTTCCACAGTTCAAAGACAACAACAGGCAACAAACGGGCGCGCAGGATGGGCAGACGCGCGCACGGGACTGGGGTGCGCGGGCGGTTTAGGACCCCGGCATGATCTCGTGCTCGGTGGCCAAGGCATTGAGCGCGGCACAGGTGATCGCGGACCCACCGCGGCGACCGTGCACCGTCACGAACTCCACACCCAGATCAGCCGCCACGTCGCTCAGCGCCGCTTTGCTCTCCGCGGCACCAACGAACCCGACGGGAATCCCGACAATCGCCGCCGGGCGGGGAAACTCCGGATCCTCCGCCAGCCGGTTGAGCAGATGAAACAGCGCCGTCGGCGCATTACCAATAGCCACCACAGCGCCCGCCAGCTTGTGACCCCACAACTCCACCGCAGCCGCCGAACGGGTCGTGCCCAACTCGCGCGCCAACTCCGGAGTACGGGGATCACCGAGCAGGCACACCACCTCATTGTCGGCGGGCAGGCGTTTCCGCGTCACCCCGGAGGCCACCATGTTCACATCCGTGAAAATCGGGGCCCCGGCGCGCAGCGCACCCCGGGCGGCAGCCACCAACCCCGCAGAAAACTCAATGTCGTCTGCCAGGTCCGTCTGGCCGGCGGCGTGGATCATGCGGACCGCCACCTGCGCCTGCTCCGGGGTCCACCGGGACAGATCGGATTCTGCGCGAATCATCGCAAACGACTGGCGGTAAATCTCCGCCCCGTCGGTGATGTAGTCATACATGCCCATAACACTAGCCCGGCGGGCCGACACCGTCAGCCGCGCGGGGTCGACCTCCGCGCACCCGGCGCACAGGCACGCAAGAAAAAACACCCGGGCGGGCCGCGCCGGCACACACCTGCGCCGCGCCGCACCCGCCCGGGCGCCACACACACGTGCGGGCACCACACATGCCCGCACGATTTTCTCTTGTGCCGCCACACACAGCGGCACACACTTCCTCCAGGGATTCCACAACCTGGCAAAAGCGGCGAAGAAGAGAAGACTGTGAACAACCAGCCAGCGCACAGCGCAGCGCCCACAGGGCTTCGCATGTGCTGCACGGCTCGTTGTGTATAGCTTTACCCGCATCCCACCCGGCGCGCACCCGCACCGGGGGTAACTGGGGGTTAGGGGCGCAGCTGAGTGGTGTACTCGCCCTCGCCCTCGGCGAGGAATTCCACGTGGGCGCGACCCGGGTGCCCGCAGCGGCGCGCACACCCGGAGAAGTGCACCAACAGATCCCCGTCCGCAGGCGCTTCGCGGCCAGCCTCAGCGAACACCTCCTCCGTGCTCGTGGCCATGAGCGCCGGGTCCGCCATGAGCTGCCACGCATCGCGGCGCACGTCCGTGGCCGACTTCTCACAGCCCGGCAAACCCGTACACGCCGTGACCCGCACCTGCGGGGAATCCTGGTGGAACACAAACCCCGCAGGGGCCAGCACCTTGACCACCGCGTCGGCTTCCGCCTCGTGCAGCCCGTGAATCGTGATCGACGGCCACGCCGTCACCGTCGTGGGATACCCCACCGCCCCCAACAGGCGCGCCTGCGCGGCGGTCACCCGCCCAAAGGGCACACCGACGCCGAGGGACACCCGGCGCGCCGGGTCGCCGCCGAAGGTGGCGGGGTCGTCAATGTCGGCGGCTTGCGGGCTGGTGATGTCCTCGTCGCCCGCGCCGTGGGGGGCGTCGATTTCGAACCAGCCGATGGGGCGGGTGTGGGTGTCGGCGGGGGTGGGGATCTCTTGGGCGTCGATTCCGAGGTGGGCGAGGAGTTCGGCGGGAGCGGTGTCACGTTCCCGCACGCGCCAGTTGTCCCCGCGGATCTCCGCCCAGGCGGCGGCGAGCGCCACCACAGCACCCAGCCCGGTGGCCAGGGTGTGTCCGGCGTCGAAGAGGCGACCGCCGATGATGAGGTAGGCGTGGTCGTTCTGCCGGGCGGGGTGGCCTGCGTGCTGCGGGTGCCGCTGGAGGCCGAAGTCGGGGCGGAAGCGGGACACCCGGCCCGCGCCCTCGTCGAGGGCGAACAGGGTGCGGCCGGACAAGCCTGCGGTGCCGGGTTCGGCGCGCAGCGCAGCGTCGAGGGTTTTCGCCCAGGCGCCCCACTCGGGCAGGAGGGGTTCGGTGATGATGTTGCGCATTTTGTCGTGGGCGCGGCTCGGAATCCAGCCCAGCTGGTCCAGGTGGGCGCTCAAGCCCTCCTGGTCGGCGACGCCGCGCATCTGCACGTTGCCGCGGGTGGTCAGGTGGATGTCGCCGTCGCCGAATTCGGCGGAGATGGCGGCGAGCTGGTCCCACTCGGCGGCGGTAATGAAGCCGCCGGGGAAGCGCACGCGGCCGATGTAGCCGTCGGTGGCCTGGTGCATGCGGATCGCGCCGGGGCAGCCGTCGCCGCGGCTGCGGTCGCCGAGCACCATGCAGGTCGCGAGATCGCCGGTACCGGCGCCTGTGGTGACGTCGCCGTCGATGCCACCTGCCAGGTTAGGCTTGGATGCCTGTTGACCTGGTGTTTTTTGTGTCTCTCGAGCGTTCATGCCCCACACCCTACGCCGCAGGCACCCACCCTGGCGGGTGGACGGTGGTGGGGATACCCCGGTGGGTGTCGGCCCAGATGCGCCCGGTTTGCGCCCTGGCCTTGCCCGATTGTGCCCGGGCAAAAAAGTTCCGGGCATCTTCTATGAGAAACCCCACGACGCCCAGGGGAGTAGCTCACAGCCCCGAGGCTGCCCACCGGGCCGGGTGCGGCTGCGGGAGACGGTGTGGTGGCGCGCCCCGGGCGTGGGGGAGCATGGCGCCGCAGGGCCCGGGGCGCGGCGGGGGTAGTCGCGGGGGAGTGGAGTGTGACGTCACGGCCGGGCGATTCGGGTGAGCAGGTAAGGTTGTCCCCACATGCATGGCGGCTGCGGCGAACCAGGATCCGTGAACCCGGTGAAAATCCGGGGCGGTCGCGCCACTGTCACGCCCAATCTTTTGCCCACACCGCACGGGCTCGCACCCGTGCACGTCACGCCCACCGTCCCCCGGCGGATATTGTCCGCCGGGGTTTCACGCGGGCGCGTGGCTTTCCAGTGTGCGGCGGGGCGAAGCCAGACCACGGCCAGTGCCACCCGCAGCCACCCTGCCGGTCCTGCATGCACGCCACCTTGTGGTGCTGTGCAGGGCCTTCCACCACACATGTGTCGCCACGCCGGCATGAGGCACACTCACGCCTCTAAGCTGCCGTGCGGCGTTTTTCTTTTCTCCCTCTCCTGGGGCGCGTAACCCCAACAGAAGAAAGGCATGGACGTTTCCGTGATTCTGCTGCTGACCACCTCCGACACCGATCTGCTCTCGGCGAAAGCCGCCAACGAGCACTTCGGCGCCCACTACCGCTACGCCAACCCCAACGGCATGAGCATGGAGGCGCTGGCCCAGCACGTCGACGAGGCCGACATCGTCGTCGTCCGCCTCCTCGGCGGCCGCCGCGCCTGGGAGGAGGGTGTGGATGCCCTCGTCGCAGGATCCACCCCGGTGGTGTTCGTCTCCGGCGAGTTGGCCGTGGATGCGGAGTTGACGGAACTGTCGACGCCGACGGCCGGCACCGTCACCGAAACCCACACCTACCTCGCCGAGGGTGGGGCGAAGAACCTGGGGGAGATGTACAAGTTCCTCTCCGACACCGTGCTGCTCACCGGGCATGGTTTCGCCCCGCCGGAGCGCATGCCGTTCTGGGGACACCTCGACCGCAGCGACCGGGCACGCACCCTGCCTGAGGGCGCCCCGAGCGTGGCGATCATGTACTACCGCGCCCAGCACCTGGCGGGCAACGTCGGCTACATTCACGCCCTCGCCGACGCCCTGGAGGAGCGCGGCGTGCGCGCCGTGCCGATGTTCGCCGCCAGCCTGCGGCAGGCCCCGGAGGCCCTGCTGGAGGAACTGTCCGGCATGGATGTGGCGATCACGACGGTGCTTGCGGCCGGCGGCACGAAGCCCGCCACCGCACAAGCGGGTGGCGACGACGAAGCCTGGGATGTGGCAGCACTGGCCGCCCTCGACATTCCCATCATCCAGGGCCTGGCGCTGACCAGCTCCCGGGCGGACTGGGAGGCCAACGACGACGGGCTCACCCCGCTCGACGTCGCCACCCAGGTGGCGGTGCCCGAATTCGACGGCCGCATCATCACCGTGCCCTTCTCTTTCAAGGAATACGACGCCGACGGGCTGTTTTCCTACGTGCCGGACGAGGAGCGCTGCGCCCGGCTGGCCGGCATCGCCGCCCGCCACGCCCGCCTGCGGCACCTTTCCAACAGCGACAAGAAGATCGCGGTCATGCTGTCCGCCTACCCCACCAAGCACGCCCGCATCGGCAACGCCGTCGGCCTCGACACGCCGCTGTCGACGCTGCGGGTGCTGCACGCCCTCCACGAGGCCGGCTACGACCTGGGCGATGTAGACCAGATCCCCGGCTACGCCGACTTCGACGGGGATGCGTTCATGCACGCCATCATCGACGCCGGCGGCCACGACCCCGAGTGGCTCACCGAGGAGGTGCTGGCCAACAATCCGCTCAAGGTGTCCCGCGAGGACTACCTCGCCTACTTCGCCACCCTCCCGGAGGCGATGCAGGACGAGATGCAGGAGCACTGGGGGGCCGCGCCCGGCACCCACTACGTCAACCCGACGACCGGCGAGATCTACGTCGCCGGCCTGCGTTTCGGCAACGTGGTGGTCATGGTGCAGCCGCCGCGCGGCTTCGGCGATAACCCGGTCGGCATCTACCACGACCCGGACCTGCCGGCGAACCACCACTACCTGGGCACCTACTTCTGGCTGCGGGAGAAGTTCGGTGCGGACGCGATCGTGCACATGGGCAAGCACGGCAACATGGAGTGGCTGCCCGGCAAGACGGTCGGCATGTCGGCCGAGTGCTACACCGACCAGGCGATCGCGGACATGCCGTTGATCTACCCCTTCCTCGTCAACGACCCCGGCGAGGGCACCCAGGCGAAGCGGCGCGCCCACGCCACCCTCATCGACCACATGATTCCGCCGATGGCGCGCGCCGAAACCTACGGCGATATCACCCGCCTGGAGCAGCTGCTCGACGAGCACCAGAACATTTCCGCCATGGACCCGGCGAAGCTGCCGGCGATCCGCCAGGAAATCTGGACGCTGCTCACCGCGGCGAAGATGGACCAGGATTTGGGCTGGGAGTCCCGCCCCGACGAGGACGTCTTCGACGACATGCTCATGCACATCGACGGCTGGCTGTGCGAAATCAAAGACGTCGCCATCCGCGGCGGCCTGCACATCCTCGGCCAGCCCGTCGAGGGGGAGATGCGCATCGACCTCGTACTGGCGATGCTGCGGGCCCGCCAGCTGTGGGGCGGGGAGCGCGCCACCGCCGGCCTCCGGGAGGCCCTGGGGCTGAGCGAAGCTGGCGACGCATCCCGCGCGGAGGTCGACGCCGCCGAGGAGTCCGCCCGCGGCCTGCTGGAGGCCCTCGACGCCGCCAGCTGGGATGAGGCAGCCATCCCCGGCATCGTCGACGCCGCCCTCGCCGCAGGCTCCCTGCCCGCCGGCGCCGACCGCACGCTCGTGGAGAACATCCTCGTCTTCGCCGCCGCGGAAATCATCCCCCGCCTGGCCGGCACCGGCCGCGAAATCGCGCAGGTGCTCGCCGCCCTCGACGGCCGCTTCATTGAGGCGGGCCCCTCCGGGTCCCCGATGCGCGGCCTCATCAACGTCCTGCCGACGGGCCGAAACTTCTACTCCGTGGACCCGAAATCCCTGCCCAGCCGCCTGGCATGGGAGACCGGCCAGCTGCTCGCCGACTCCCTCATCGAGCGCTACCAGGCCGACCACGACGGCGAGTTCCCCCGCAGCGTCGGCATCTCCGTGTGGGGTACGTCCGCGATGCGCACCTCCGGCGACGACATCGCCGAAGTCTTCGCCCTGCTGGGTGTGCGCCCCGAATGGGATGGGGCCTCCCGCCGCGTCACCGACCTGTCCGTCATCCCCTTGGCTGAACTCGGCCGCCCCCGCATCGACACCACGGTGCGTATCTCCGGGTTCTTCCGCGATGCTTTCCCCCACGTGCTCGCACTCATCGACGACGCGGTGCAGCTCGTCGCCCAGCTGGACGAGCCGGTGGAGCAGAACTACGTGCGCGCCCACGCGCTCGCCGACGGCACCGTCGACGCCCACACCCCGCGCATTTTCGGCTCGAAGCCGGGCACCTACGGTGCCGGCCTCCTCGAGCTCATCGAGTCCGGCAACTGGCGTGACGACGCCGACCTGGCTGAGGTGTACACCACCTGGGGCGGCTACTCCTACGGGCGCGGCATCAACGGCGAACGCGCCGAAGAGCAGATGCGCACCGCCTACCGCCGCATCGTCGTCGCCGCGAAGAACGTCGACTCCCAGGAGCACGACATCGCCGACTCGGATGACTACTTCCAGTACCACGGCGGCATGGTCGCCACCGTCCGCGCCCTGTCCGGCAAGGACCCGGAAGCCTACATTGGTGACAGCACCCGCCAGGAGACGGTGAAGACCCGCACCCTGCACGAGGAGTCCCGCCGCGTGTTCCGCGCCCGCGTCGTCAACCCCCGCTGGCTGGAGGCGATGCGCAACCACGGCTACAAGGGCGCCTTCGAAATGTCGGCGACCGTGGACTACCTCTTCGGCTACGACGCCACCACCGGGCTCATGGACGACTGGATGTACGAGAAGCTCACCGAGACCTATGTGGCGGATCCCGTCAACCGGGAGTTTTTCACCCAGTCCAACCCGTGGGCGTTGAAGGACATCTCCGAGCGTCTCCTCGAGGCCGCGGAACGCGGCCTGTGGGAGGAGCCCAGCCAGGAATCCCTCGACCTGCTGCGCGCCACCTTCCTGGAGGCCGAAGGCACCCTCGAGGACCGCTAAACACCCCCGCCCCGCGCGCGCCGGCACCGCCGGTGGGTGCGTGGCAGGACCGGGGAATGCCTGCGGGTCCGATACAGTGGCACACGTGCCTTTGACATTCGCAATCCCGTACATCCTCGGCGAAGGCCTCGCCTTCTACGCCGTGTCCCGCTGGATTGGCACCGGCTGGGCGCTTGTCGCGCTCGCCGGTTTCTTCTTCGGCGGCCTGCTGCTCGCCGCCTACGAGATGCGCCACATCGCGGAACTGTCCGCCCGGGGCCGCCGCTCGCCCGGCCAGGCTGCCGGCGAACTCGGCCTCATTGCGGCCGGCGCGATGGGTGTCGCCATCCCCGGCTTCATCACCACCATCTGTGGCCTCCTGCTCATCATCTCGCCGACGCGCGTGATGGTGCGCAAAGTGCTGGCCCGCAGTATCAGCGCCCGCCTGTCGGCCTTCGGCGACGCCATGTACGCCCAGGCCGCCCAGTACGGCATGGGGGAGCGCCGCAGCAGCTACGGTTCCTTCGTCATCGACGCCGAGGAACCCACCTCCACGGCCCACGGGCCGGCAAGCAGCACGCAGTCCGCGCCCTCGGAAGAGGACATCAGCCGCTGGTCGGATTCGCTCGACCCGGAGGACTTCCGGGACCCGCCGGCAGCGAGATAGCCTCCTCGCACACCACCTGCACCCCGCATCCGCACCCCGCGCCACCGCGTGCGCCCCGGTGCCGGGCGCGGGGTGTCGCCACGACCACCCCCGCAACCCACGGGGCGCACCCCCGTGTGTTCTTCTGTGAGGCCCGATGACCCCGATGACGTTGTTGCCCCCACCCGCCGCGCACCCGCACGCCGCCCACGACCGCCCGCGGCCGGGCCGCGCCCGCTGGGCGGGCCTGGGGGTGCTGGCTGTCCGCATGCTGCTTGCCGCGGTCGGCGGCGTGGGCGTGTATCTCTCCTTCGCCCCGCACGGCCTGTGGCCGCTCGGGATCGTGGGCATGGCGGTGTTCCTCGCTGCCGCGGCCCCCTGGGGTGGCCGGCCTCTCAGCGCGGGTGGGGGCCTGGTGGTCGGCCTGGCGCACGGGTTGGCCCTGTACCTGTTGTTGCTGCCGTGGGTGGGGGAATTCGTCGGCGCCATGCCCTATGTGGCGCTCGCCGTCACGGAGGCGCTCTATTCGGCAGGCTTAGGCGTGCTGCTCGCGCGGGTGCTGCGGCTGCGGTGGGGTCTGCTCATGGCGCCTGTGGTGACGGTGGCAGTCGAGTGGCTGCGCGCCAGCTGGCCATTCGGCGGGTTCGGCTGGGGACGCATCAGCTGGGGCCAAGCAGACGGCCCACTCGTGTGGGCGGCGCGGGTGGCGGGCCCCACCATGATCACCGTCCTCGTCGTCGCGCTCGCAGCCCTCGTCGTCCTGGGTGTCCAGGCGCTGGCCGACTGGCGTCGCGGTGCGAGGACCGCCCCGACCCCACTCCGGCGGGCCCGCCGGGTCACTGCGGGCGTGCTCGTGGGGGCAACGGCGCTCGTGCTGGGGGTGGCGCACCTGCCGACGCCGGCACCTGTCGGCGACGTGCGGGTAGCCGCGGTGCAGGGCAACGTGCCGCGCATGGGCCTGGACTTCAACGCCCAGCGCCGCGCAGTGCTCCGCAACCACGTCGACGCCACCGACAGCATCAGCACGCCCGTCGATTTCGCGGTGTGGCCAGAAAACGCCTCGGACGTCAATCCTTTCCGTGATGCCCAGGCCGGCGCCTGGGTGGCGGGTGCTGCGCGCGAGCTGCAGGCCCCGATCCTCGTCGGCACCGTCACCGCGGACGCGGTGGGGGATCGCAACACCATGGTTGTCTTCGACGCCGACGGCCGGGCGGGGGACTACCACTACAAGAAGTACCTGCAGCCTTTCGGCGAATACATGCCCCTGCGGGACTTCTTCCGCACGATCAGCCCCCTGGTGGATCAGGCGGGCAACTTCCAACCGGGCACGGGCGATGGCACGGTGCGGCTCACCGGGGCGCTCATCGGCCGGGAGATCACCGTCGGGGTGAGCACCTGCTACGAGGTCGCCTTCGACGGCTCGGCCGCAAGCGCTGTCGCCCACGGCGCGGAAATCCTCACCACCCCGACGAACAACGCCACCTTCGGCTTCACCGACATGACCTACCAGCAGTTGGCGATGAGCCGGGTGCGGGCGGTGGAGTACGACCGCGCCGTCATCGTCGCCGCCACCTCCGGGGTCAGTGCGCTCATCGACCCCTCAGGCACGGTGCTGGACCACAGTGAGATCTTCACCCAGGATGTTCTCACCGATACGCTGCCGCTCAAGCAGGGGCGCACCCTGGCTGCCCGCGCGGGTTCACCAATCGCCACCAGCTTGGATATCATTGGACTCTTGTGTGCACTGGGCGCGTGGGTTGCCACCCGCCGGCGCGGGCATCACGCCCGGCCCACACCTTCCGACTCACCTGACACCACCGACTGAAGAAACAAAGGCACGCTGTGACGCTGGAGAAAACGCTGGTCATCATTCCGACCTACAACGAGCTGGATAACCTGCCGCTGATCGTGGATCGGATTCGCAGCGCCAACCCCGAGGTCGACGTCCTCATCGTCGACGACAACAGCCCCGACGGCACCGGCGACCGGGCCGATGCGATGGCCGCTGACGATGAGCACCTCTTCGTCCTCCACCGCGAGGGCAAGGGCGGGCTGTGCGGCGCGTACGTCGCTGGCTTCCGCTGGGGCCTGGAGCGCGACTACGGCGTCCTGTGCGAAATGGACGCCGACGGCTCCCACGCCCCGGAGCAGCTCCACACCCTCCTGGAGGCCATCGCCGACGGCGCGGACGTCGTCATCGGTTCCCGCTACATCCCGGGCGGCAAGGTGGTGAACTGGCCGGCGAAGCGCTACGTGCTCTCCCGCGGCGGCAACCTCTACATCAGCCTGGCCCTTGGCGCCGGCCTGTCGGACATGACCGCCGGCTACCGCGCCTACCGCCGCGAGGTCATCGAGGCGATGGACCTCGACGAGCTGTCGAACGCCGGCTACATCTTCCAGGTCGACCTGGCGTGGCGCGCCATCCGCGACGGTTTTGACGTGCGCGAAGTCCCCATCACCTTCACCGAGCGTGAGATCGGCGAATCCAAGCTCGACGGCAGCTTCGTCGGCTCCTCCCTCGCGGAAGTCACCCGCTGGGGTGTCGCCCACCGTGGCGAGCAGCTCAAGGAGATCGCCAAGGAAACCACGAAGCTCGCGAAGTACCAGTGGAAGAAGTTCCGTAACCGCTAAGCCACGCGGCCGCACACCTCGACCCCGCGCCGATCTTCCTGCCATTGCAGCAGGAATCGGGCGGGGTCTTCCCATGGGACCATCCTGCCCGCCGCACCCACGGTCCGTAGCGGGAGTAAAAAAGGGGAGCCCCACGTGCCGCCGACGAGGGCGGGCGTGGGGCCCCGATAAAGAAAAAGGCTCAGTGCCTGACCTGTGAAGGTCAGCGCAGTTACTCCTGGGCGGCTGCGGCTGCGGCCGCTGCTTCCTCCTCCTGCTGCTTGAGCAGGCGGGCGGCGTTGCGGCGACGCTTCCGCAGGATTTCAATCCGCTCCTCCAGGAGGACGTCGAGCTCCTCCATGGTGCGACGCTCGCAGAGCATGTCCCAGTGGGTGCGCGGCGGCTTCGCCGGCTTCGCCTCCAGGCCCTCGCCCTCCATGAGGGTGCCCATCTGGCCGTTCTTGCACTGCCAGGTGCCAGGAACCTCAGCGTCATCGGCGAACGGAACCTCGAACACTTCGCCCGCTTCCGTCTTATACTTCACCATCTGGCGGGGAGCCAGGTCGTGATCACGATCCGTCTCGTAGCTCACCGCACCCATGCGGCTGCCGCGAAGAACACGATCTGCCATTTGCGCATCAATCCTTACAACTGTGAAAAGTGACGGCACCACCGCGCCAGCCCACACCGTGTTGCCTCTGCGGTGGGGGAGAGCGGCGCGCCGCATCGGAAGTGTCCAGTATAGCGAGTCACGCTGCAGGGGAACGAGTCCACGCCCCAGCAACGTCCACGCCACGCCCGCCGGTGGGGATGTGCCGGCCCCGGCAACGAGTTATCCACAGGTGCGAACCCGTGGGGTCGCGCGGTGACTTGCCGCAGGGCTACAGTGTGCCAGTGTGAAAGCACATGGACACCGGAAACCGCCGACCTGCCAGTGGTGCGGCCGCGAAATTGAGTTCGCCGGCCGGGGCCGCCCGAAGCAATACTGCGGGCAGTCCTGCCGCCAGCGGGCGTACGAACAGCGCAACAACGTCAAGGGCACGCCTATTCCGCAGAACGCGGTGATCCTCACCCCGGAGCGCGCGGAGCAGCTCACCGACCGGCTCTTCGAGCTGCGCTGCGCGGCCGAGGATATCGCCACGGCCGTGTCCGAGGGGGAGGACCGCGAGGACATCTCGCTGCTGTGCGGGGAGCTGGTGGAGCTCGCCAAGCAGATTGAGCAGCTGCGGGTGCGGGACTAGCGCGCCTGCGCCACCGGCGCCGGCCCTGCCCTGGGGAGGCCTCCGGGGTGCCTCGCGGGAGCGATCCCGGGATACCCCCGGGGGATTGGGGGTGGCGGCGCGGGGTGACGGTGGAGGGACTAGAATGACCAATCATGAGAAAGCCTGTTGTGGCCCTGCTGGTCGTCGCGATTATCGTGCTCGCGCTCGCGAGCGTTGGCCCCGTCGCCTATAAGGCGCTGACAAGCACAGGCATTAAAACTGAAGGCCTGTCCGCCGACGGGGCACTGCCCGCATCGACGCCGCTGGAGGGGGAGTGGTCCGTGGTGAAAGGTTCAGGCAGGAACACCACCGCCGTGGGCTACACCTTCCACGAGCTGCTGCCCGGCCAGGAAAAAGACACCTCCGGCACCACCCACGCGGTCACCGGCGCGGTGACGATCGCTGACGGCGTGGTCACTGCTGGTGAGGTGACCGTGGATCTCACGCAGATTCGCACCGATGTAGAAAAGCGCGACATCAACGTGCGCCGCAACATCCTCCATACGGACGATTACCCGACTGCCTCCTTCACACTGACCGAACCGGTCGATGTGGCAAGCGTCCCCGAGGACGGTCGGGTGGGCACAGCCACGCTCACCGGCATGCTCACCCTCCACGGCACTGCCCGTGAGGTCACCGGCACCTTCGATGTGCTGCGCACGGGCGCTCGTCTCGTGGTCGCCGGCGACCTGCCCTTCGACCGGACGGAGTTTGGCGTGGATTCGCCGGAGTTCGTGGCGGCGAAGATTGACGAGCAGGGTGTGCTCAACATCCGGCTCGCCCTGGAGAAGAAGTAGGCGTCCAGCGCTACGAGGCGCACGCCACGACGACAACAGTTCTAAGGAAAGTGGAGGACACGCCATGTCGCAGAGTGCACAGTTGGGCCTGTTGGGGTTGAGGATCCTCGCCATCGCCGTCTTCATGTACCTGGTGCGTGAGCAGCTGCTGTTCGTCGGCATCGGCATCGTGTTGTTGCTGCTCACCGGCTACCAGATGGTGCGGGTGCTACGCCTCGGCGGGCAGCCCGCGCAGGAGTCCCCGCGCGGCCGACCCTAGAGCGTGCCCCTGGCCGTACTAACGACGAAACAACCGCCCGCTGCGACACCACGATCATGGTGCTGCGGCGGGCGGAGCGCACGTCAGGAGGTTTTTCGCCGCTCACGCGCGCGGCACAGGGGAGAGGTGACTTTTTAGGGGAGAACCTCGGCCGTGGCCTGCACGCCGTCGGAGAAGTCCACCGTGACGCAGGGAAGGTCGTCCTGGAGGGCGTAGTGGGCGATGACCTGGGCGACGAGTGCGCGGCTCGTCGGTGTGGCCGCGGCGGCGGTATCACCTTCGGCGATGACGGCGATGCCGGTGGCCGGTTCGTCGCTGAGAGCCGTCGGGCCAAGAATGACATAACGAAGGCCTTCGTGGTATCCCAGGTCCCGGATGCCGGCATCGGCGGCGCGCTTGGCCACCGAATAGGTCCGGAGAGGATGCTCCGCAGGCACCGCCATCCGCACGAAGCTGACCATGATGAGCCGGGTTCCGGTGCGGGCGGCCGCCTCCGCGACCCGGAGCGCAAGGTCCCGGTCCACAGCCATCGTCATCTCCGCGCCACCACGGCCGGCCGCACCAGCCGACCAGACGACGACGTCGGCGGGCTCCATGAGAGCGGCAAGCTCATCGACATTCATGCTGAGCGCATCCACGAGCATCGGCTCGGCGCCATCGGCACGTACGTCCTCAGCATGGGCGGGCTGGCGAATCACGCCAAGGACTTTGCAGCCACGCTCCGCGAGCAACGGCGTGGCCAGGCGGGCGACGCGTCCATGCGCGCCAAAAATCAGGACAGTCTGAGTCATAGCCGCCCAGCGTACACCCATGAGGAAAACTCGCCCCGGAGGCCGCCTACACGATGAGAACTATCGGCGTCCTAGCTGCGGCAACACACCCACATTTCGTCATACGTGACAAAAAGGAGCCTCCGGCAGCATATGGCAATCCGTCACGATCAGGACCCCTCGGGCGATACGGAGGGGCGGACGCACAGGGCCCAGGGGTGCGGGCGACTCATGCAGAGATCGAAGAACCCCGGATCGCGCGGAACCTGCGGATGCTCAGACCGCACATGCCGACACGCGCCACGGCGGAGCACCCACAGCCCGCCGGAAGGCTCGGGCGCCACAGCAACGCGAGCGATACGCGGATCGCCACACCACGCACGACCCCTTGGCACGCCATGGCGGCTGCGGCACACGCCGAGCCGTGCCGACGACGCGCCCACACAAGACAGCCCGCAGATGCGGGCGTCAGGCCATGCACACAGCAACAGATCCATACCGTGACGGGGTGAAGAGCTGGGCACTGTGACCACACGGCCACCATCAGGACATTCGTTAAAAGTCCGATAATGTACATTATGTCATTCTGGATGCAGTGTTGTGCCAGCCCCTGACAGTGACGTCCCCACCACACCCATCCCCTTCGTCTGTGTGGATGGCCGCATCCTCACTCTCACCTCGGCGATGCGTTCCTGCGCTCCGCGCTCAGGGCACTCGACTCGGATCAGGTTCACGCCGCGCCGCACGGTCGCAACCACCGGGCGTGGGCTACGACCGTGCTCAGCGCACCACGCTGCAGGCACGCCCGTGAACGCGGCGGCCGTGCGACGACGAGCGTGCCTCTGTTGAGGATCGCGAGCATCGTCTCGCATCCGCCACCCACGCCGAGCCGACACGAGTTGTCTCCTCGATTGCCTCCACTGTGATGCGCCAACGGCGCGCATGTCCCAAGCGCCCGGGTTGTCCCCGTGGTCACCCCAACGACTGAACGCCTGCGCCGTGACCATGTGCTGTGCCACCACACGCGCACGTCGGGGGTAATCGCAGCCATGATTTCTGCTGGTCACAGGCGTTAGTGTCGCAGAGTGTTCTTCCGTTGGGTCGCCGGCTGAAAGACCTGCGCGACATGTCGGCCGTCAGCCGCGCGACACCCGCGATTCCCCATGCTTCCGTGAAAGGTCGGCCGTCTCCATGAACGCTCCCACCACCCCGGGCCCCGTGATTGGGGTCCGCTCCCTATCCCCTGGTACTGCGCACACCACGCGCCGCCGCCTGGTGCGAGCGGTCGTTGCTCTCGGCACGAGTATGGCGTGCATGGTGGGCACCGTGCAGACACCCGCTGCGGAAGCGCAATCCTCGCTGCCTGGCACGGCGGATCACCGACCCGCAGCTGCGCCGCCACCTTGGAGTACCATCCCCCAGGGGTTCCTTGACCCCAACAACCCGCTCCCACTCCTCATCGGCGTGCTCCTTTTCGGCACACTGTTCGCTGGCCCTGCCGTGGGAAGTTCCCAGACCCCAGCGCGGTCGGCAGGACAGCAGCCTGGACAGGGCACTCGTCCCGGTGCTCACACCGATTCCCCTGGCGGGGGCTTTGGAAACCCCGGGGGCGGCGGGAACACCAGCACCACCGGTGGTGGCGGTAGCGCAGGCAGCAACAGCCCGAACGCCACTGATCAGCGTGGCACCGTCCACCTTCCCGGCACCTCGACGACGATCCCTGCTGCACCTGGTGATCGCATCCCCCTGGCCGTGCGCACTCAGATGCTCAGCATGCAGCTGCCGGCGATCTGTGAGCAGAACCCCGGTCGGATGATCCGCGGACGCCTAGAGACCTCTGCGCTCAAGGATCCGGGTGGTGCAGTCACCATCCTCACCAGCGATCCGCGCGCCGTCTACCGGAAGGACGATGCCAGTGCGTCGACGGCGCAGCTCGCCGAGCAGATTCGCGGCTACGTGATCGATGTCGATCGCGATGGAACCTTCGAGTACGTGGTGGCGATGCAGTGTTGGCGCGGTGGGGTCGATTGGCCCGAACAACTCTTCCTCGTCGACCAGGATCTGCACCTTGTGACCAATCCTGGGAGCCGCACGTCAGGATGGCGGCCGGCGGCGCTGCGGCGCGCCCCATTCAAGGAATTGAGCGTCACCCCGGCAGGCACAGTGCGACTGGGCTTTGCCTCCCACGCTCCGCAGGACCCCGATTGCTGCCCCAGTCGCTATACCCGAGGCGAGTACCGCTTCCGGGGCGCCGACCTCGTTCCTGTCGGCACCGAGTCGACGACCCCACGCTAAAGGTTCCCCACACACCACCCGCGGGACTTATCACGGACGCCACTGCCCCACCACGCAGCGATGGCCGCAGCGGATCCCTGACACGCGTGTGCATGCGCGGATCTGCTGCGGCCGTCTGTGCCTCTATGGAGGGCTTGCTAGTCGGTGATGGGCCGGCGGCGCACGATGGCGGCGTAGACCGCGCCGGAGACGTTGGCATACACCGTGGCGACCGCGCCCGGGATCGCCGCCTCCGGGGTGAAGAACTGGGTGGCCATTGCGGAGGCGAGCGCAGAGTTTTGGGTGGCGACCTCAATGGCGGTGGTGCGGCACGCTGCCTCCCTCTGACGGATGAGCTTCGGGCTGAAGTAGCCGAAGATGAAGCCCACAAGGTTCTGGATCGCCACCCCGAGGACCACGATGAGGCCGACGGTGGCCAGGCGCTCCGAGTTCACCGCCACCACCGTCATGAGCACGATACCGATGACGAGGATGGACAGCCACGGCAGCACCGGCAACAGGGCGGTGACCAGGCGGTTGGCCACCAGGCGCAGCACGAGGCCGCCGATCACGGGCACGAGGACCGTCTTGACGAGGCTCAGCATCATGCCGGAGGCATCCACCTGGGTTTCGGCGTCCGCCAGCCACAGCATGATCACCGGCGTGAGCAGCGGCGACAGCAGGGTGGACACGCTGGTCATCGCCACAGACAGGGCGACATCGCCCTTCGCCAGGTAGGCAATGACGTTGGAGGCCGTACCACCCGGCACGCTGCCCAGGAGCAGCAGACCGATGGTGAGCTCCGTCGACAGGCCCAGCATCTTCGACACCAGGATCGCGGAGGCGGGCATGACGATGTACTGGCAGGCCACGCCGAGGAAGATGGGCCACGGCCGGCGCACGACGGTGCCGATGTCCGGCAGGGTGAGCGTCAGGCCCATGCAAAACATGATGACCATGAGCAGGTTGGTCAGGTGGGGCTTGAACCCCAGCATCGGGGTCGGGTTGACGTAGGCGAACGCCGCGCCGAGGAGCACCACGAGGGGGAAAACGGCGACCGCCAGCTTGGCGGACATGTCTTCTTTGGTGGCGTCCTGGGCGTCGTGCACGCTGGGCGTATCAAGCAAACTCATGGCGTTGTTCGTCGCTTTCGCAAAAGATTTAAAGTCGTGTCGTGGAGTGTGTGGGGTGTATGGGGTGTGGTGCCGCACGCGTGATGCGCGTCGGCGCTGGGGGTGTGGCGCGGATGAGCGGCCGTAAAATCCCGGGGGTCTTCTCCCCTGCCGGCGCGGCAGCGCACCGGCGAAGAAGAGTCCTCCTGCCGGGCGCGTGGGGTTGCTGCGGCACTTCTGCGGGCCAGCCCAGGCGGCAGGCGGTGGCGTGGGGCTCCTGTGCACCTGCGCGCAGGAAGACTGGCAGCGCTGTGCGCTCGTACTGCCCCATCCGTGACAGCACGAGCGTCGGGCGTGTCGATGGCCGGTCCCTGGGCGAGCGTGTGGTGGGCTCGCGGGCACGCCCGCAGTGACAAGGGGCGCGAGTGGCGGCGCCGGGTGTGGCGCGGGCGCATCGTGGTTCGTGGCGAGGGGTGGCTCGCCTCTGTGGCAAATAACACTATCGCACTATGCAGTAGGCAACATATTTTTCAGGGTGCCCTACCCCCGACGCGGGGTGTGTGGGGGCGGTAAGCTACCAACCATGACTCAGCTGTTCAGCCCAAACCCGCAGCTCATCGGCCAGCCCGCCGGAAGTGAGCCGCAGCCGGACGCGGTGCCTGCCTCCCGCTGGGCAGGCACCCCCGAACCCTTGCGGAGGGAGCTCGCCGCCATCGTCGGCGACGACAATGTGCTCACCCGCATCAGCGATCTCATCCGCTACGCCTCGGACGCCTCCCCCTACCGGCAGGTGCCGCAGGTCGTGGTGCGGCCCCGCAACGCCACGGACCTGTCGGCGTTGATGCGCTACGCCCGCACCTCCGGCCACCACCTGGTGTTCCGCTCCGGGGGCACGTCGCTCAACGGGCAGGCGATGACCGACGACATTCTCGTGGACCTCAAGACCCACTTCCGGGGCATGGAGGTTCGCGACGGCGGCCGGCGCCTGTGGTCGCGCCCCGGGGTGATCCTCGGCGACGCCCAGGCCGTCCTCGGCCGCGCAGGCTACATGATTGGCGCCGACCCGGGGTCGACCTCCGTGTGCACCATCGGCGGCATCCTCGCCTGCAACTCCGGCGGCATGCGCTGCTCTGTGGAGCGGGACAGCTACCACACCCTGGAGTCCGCCACGATCGTCCTGCCGAGTGGCACCATCGTCGACACCACCGACCCGGAGGCCAACGCCCGGCTGGCGGCCGCCGAACCGGAGCTCTACGCCGGCCTGGAAGCACTGCGCGAGGAGATCCGCGCCGATAAGGACCTCGTGGCGCTCCTGCAGCGGAAGTTCTCCATCCGCAACACCAACGGCCTGCGCCTCGACGCCTTCCTCGACGCCGACACCCCCGTCGACATCCTGCTCAAGCTCATGGTGTCCGCCGAGGGCACCCTGGGCGCGATCACGGAGGCCACGATTCGCACGGTCGCGCTGCCGCGGAAGAAGGCGGTGGCGTGGGTGATGCTGCCCGACCTTAAGCAGGCGGCCCGCTACGTGCACAGCATCATGCAGGCCGGCGCCCTGGCCTGCGAACTGCTCGTCGCCCCGGTACTCAAGCGCTCGGTGGGCAACTTCCCCCAGGCGCCCGCATCCTGGGCCACGATCGGCGACGACGAAGCCGCCCTCCTCGTGGAAGTCGGCGGCCGCGACGAGGACGAACTGGCCGCCCAGATTGCGGCCGTGGAGGACGTACTCGCCGACGCGCAGCTCACCGCCCCGCTCACCTTCGACTCCACCCCGGCCGGCATGAGTGGCGCGTGGCAGATCCGCAACGGACTCTTCGGTCTCATCGGCTCCGGCCGCCCCCAGGGCTCCGCGCTCATCACCGAGGACGTGTGCTTCCCGCCGAGCGACATCGGCGAGGCCTCCGCCGACCTGCTCGACCTGCTGGGCGAGTACGGCTACCCGCAGATGGTCATGGGCCACGCCGCCTTCGGCAACCTGCACTTCTTCCTCCTGCCCCGGCTCGCCAACCCGCAGGACCGCGCCGACTACGCCCGCTTCCTCGACGACCTCGCCGAGCTCGTCATCGGCAAGTACCAGGGCTCCCTCAAGGCGGAGCACGGCACCGGCATCAACATGGCCCCCTTCGTGGAGCGCGAATGGGGCAGCCGCGCCTTCGAGATGATGTGGCGCGTCAAGGATCTGCTCGACCCGCACGGCATCCTCGCCCCGGATGTGAAACTCACCCGGGACCAGCAGATCCACCTGCAGAACTTCAAGTCCTTCCCGAAGGTGGAGGACGAAATCAACGACTGCGTGGAGTGCGGCTTCTGCGAGCCGGTGTGCCCCTCCCGGCACGTCACCGTCACCCCCAGGCAGCGCATCGTGCTGCGCCGCGAGATGGCCCGCCAGCCGGAGGACTCCAAGCTGCTGGCCACCCTGCACGAGGAATACCAGTACGACGCCATCGACATGTGCGCCGCCGACGGCGTGTGCTCCGTGGCGTGCCCGGTGTCCATCGACACCGGCAAGGTGATGAAGGGGCTGCGCGCCCAACAGGTCCGCCCCGGGGCGGCGAAGGTGGCGCTGCAGCTGGCGAAGACCTGGGGGCAGGTCGCCGGTGGCGTGCGCCTCGGCGTCGGTGCCGCCGGCACCGTGCAGCGTGCCGTCGGCTACCGGGGGCTCGCCGCCGTGGCAGACACCCTGCGGAAGGTCATCAGCCCCGACCTGCTGCCCACCCTGCCGGGGGCGCTGCCGCAGGCGGCACCCGCGCACCTGCCGGAAACGTTCCGCGAGGGGGCGACGGCGGTGTACTTCCCCGCCTGCATCAACCGCATCTTCGGCGCCCCGCATGCCGCAGAAGCGCTGCCCCTGCCGGACGCGGTCGTCGAACTTGGCCGCCGCGCCGGGCGCCCCGTGTGGATTCCCGGCGGGGTGGGCGAGGACTGCTGCGGCACCCCGTGGTCGTCCAAGGGATACAAGGAAGGCTTCGCCTACCAGGCCCGCAAGATCGCGGCCGATCTGTGGGAGTGGTCCGAGCACGGCGCGCTTCCCATCATCGTCGACGCCGCCAGCTGCACCCACGGCCTGCTGGAACAAGTGCCTAGTGCCCTCGAGGAGCAGTGGCGGGAGCGCTTCGCACAGCTGCGTATCCTCGACATCGTCGAATGGCTGCGCGACGAGGTCGCCGAGGCACTGACCTTCACCACCCACTTCGACGCGGTCGCCGTGCACCCCACGTGTTCGACGACGCACATGGGCATCAACGATGCGCTCACCGACTTGGTGCGCCTGTGCACGACCGACGTCGTCGTCCCCGACGGCACGAGCTGCTGCGGTACCGCCGGCGACCGCGGGCTGCTCCACCCGGAGCTCGTCGAATCGGCCACCCGGGAAGAGCGCCGCACCCTCGACGCCCGCGACTTCGACGCCTTTGTCTCCGACAACCGCACCTGCGAAATGGGTCTGCAGATGGTGGCGGGCAAGCCCTATGAGAACATCGCCCTGTTCCTCGAGCGGGCTTCGCGCCCCGTCGTCACCCCCTAACAGGATCGCGGCCACCCGCGCGCCAACCAACCACATTCCAGACATCAGGCTTGACTGGAGTTGTGGGCGCGCCGGGTGGATCTCCTGACGGCAGGCGAGCCGGGTTCCTCCCGTCGTGGCCGCCGACCCGCGGGAGTGTCGCGTGTCGCAGTCGTGCTGCCCGGTCCTGCCCGTTTCACGGCGGGCGCGCAGGATGGCCACTACCCCCGTCATGGGGTAGTCTCAACAGCAGAGAACGGTCGCCGGCCCAGGCCGCGGCCGCACACGCCCCGCGTGGGCGCCTCTCGCCCACGCCTCCCCCGAAGTCCAGTCCAGAAAGTTGACGGCCCAAGCGTTGTTTGACGTCAATATGCTCTTGAGCACCTTCGGGCTCGTCGGCATCCTCCTCATCGTCTTCATGGAGACCGGCCTGCTCATTGGGTTCATCTTCCCCGGCGACACACTACTGTTCACCGCCGGCATGATGGCCCACGCGGAGCAGCCGTTTACTCCCCTATGGACGCTGATGTTGGGCATCCCGCTGGCGGCCATCCTGGGCGACCAACTGGGCTACGCCATCGGCCGCCGCGTCGGCCCGGCCATCCTGCACTCCCGGGCCATGCAGTGGATCGGCCCCGATGCGGTGGAGAAATCCCACCACTTCTTCGACCGCTTTGGCGCGGCGACCGTGTTCATCGCCCGCTTCATCGCGGTGGTGCGCACCGTCACCCCGGTGGTGGCGGGCCTGTCGCAGATGAACCACCGCAAGTTCACCTTCTACTCGGTGCTGGGGTCTTTCGCCTGGGGTGCGCTCATCCCGCTGGCGGGCTACCTCCTCGGGGAGATCCCGCTCGTGCAGCAGTACATGCACTGGTTCATCTGGGCGGGGTTGGCGACACTGCTCATCCCGTTCAGCTACCAGATCTACATGATCGTGAAGAAGTCCCGGCAGGACCGCACAGCCCTCGTGGCCGACACGGATGCCGACGCTAGTGCCGCGCACGCCTCGGATGCTGCGGCGTCGGACGTGAACACCTCGGCCTAAGCGCTTGTCCTTCACGTCGTCGACACTCCCCCGCCCGCACCGGCCCTGTTGCCGGTGCGGTTTTTTCATCGGGTGACGCGCGTAGCGGTTGGTGCGCGGCGGGGCTTGTGGGCGATGCCGAGCTGCACCACCTCCAGCGCCCCCTCGGCGAGCAGAGCTTCCTGGAAGGCCAGCCAATAGCGCCACAGCCTGCGTGTCACGGCATCGATGCCCGCGGCGGCCGCCTTGCGTTCCTGGGAGGCAAACAGCTGCCCCTGCAGCTGCACCGTCAGCTGCGCGTGGCTGCTGATGTACTTCTCCGTGTGCAGGCGCAGCCCCGTGCGCCCGTCGATGGCGGCCCGCAGCCCCTCCAGGGGCTGGGGTTCGTAGGCGGGCCACAGGTAGGTGCGGATGGGGGCCAGCGCCGCTTCGCGCACGCGCCCGAAACGCTCCGTCGCGATCGTCGTCTGCACGGCGGCCCGGCCACCGGGGCTGAGCAAACGATCCATGCCGTGGAGGAGCTCGGTCACCCCAGCAGACCCCAGCATCTCCAGGCGGCCTGCGGAAATCACTGCCTCGTAGCGGCCCCGCCACTGGCTGCGCGGCGGCACGACCTGCTCGCACACGTCGACGCTCGCAACGTCTCCGATCTGCACGGCCATCGCCTCAGCGACGTCATGATCCATGCACACCGCATCGACCACGGCGCCACGCTCCGCAGCGGCGAGCGCCACCAGCGCCGTCGTCGCCGGCATATCCAGCACATCCGTACCGCGGGTCACCCACGCCAAGTCCAGCAGGGAATCCACCGCCCGCAGCTGGGCGGCCGCCAGATCGGCGCGTTCCACGGCGACCGGGGCCTGCACCGTCGTCACCTCCACGGGGATGGTCGGCGGGGCACCGCGGCGCCCGATGTGATTGGGCCGCTCCACGCGGGCGGTGGTCGCCACCCCGCTGGCGTACAGGCCCGCCACATCCACCGGAATCGGCGTCGGCGAATACAGGGACACCACCTCCCAGGGCAGGTCCCCGCCCGGGTGGCGCGGTGCGGCAGGCACCTGGGTGTGGCCGCGACGCACCCGCGACTCCCCGGGCTGAAAACCCGCCGCCAGCAGCAGGCGTAGCACTTCGGCAAGCTGCGCGGAATCCCACTCGCCGGCGAAAAAGCCCTCGGCGAAACCCAACCAGCCGCGGGTCGCCATGCGGGCGAACACAGCATCGTGGTGCACCACCAGGCTGGGCACGCCATCACCTGCGCGGGCGGGGTCGAGGTTGATGCCACCGGCGGCTGCTGCGCGGGCCAGCTCCGCCTCCGCGTGCGCCTGCGCCCGGAAGGTGCGGGTCACTGGCACCTGCACGAGCTCCGGCCAGAGCTGCGGGTCGAGGCCCGCCAGGTGGGCGAACTCGACGCTAGGCATGGCAGCCACCGGCACCAGTGACGGGGATGAACAGCACGAGGGGAACCTTCCACGAGGGTCACGACAACAGCAGACACAGTTGGGCGCGCACCTTCACTCACCGGCGCGGGCCGCACACGGCCTGCCCACGCGCGCGGCAGCGTGGTGCGGGCGTGTGTGGCCGGTGGCGGGTGGCGCGTACTGCAATGTCTCACACTTGACCTCCAGGTGTGGGGACCCATGCCGGGTTCCCAGCAAACTCACACACTGCCAGCGAGCTGCGGGTGCGGGGAGGCGTCACGCGAGGCCCCTGCGGGGTATTTCACCGCGGGCGCGCGGGTGCGCCCCAGTTCACATTCTGGGTACGTGTCACCAGTTCCCCTACCCCGCGTGCCGCGGCGGTGGGTGACGGGCGAAACCTGTCCGACAACGGGGCAAACAGGCCGCGGTGCGGCGGCCACACAGCGGCGCGGGGTACGACGGAGCACCCGGCGCGGCCCGGCCACTGTGGCCGAGGTGTCTGCCCACTGTGGCGCCCCAGGCACACACAGTGTGAGTTATCCGACACAAACCGCTACCATGGGACCCACCTCGACCGCCACCAACCCGACCCCGGCACGCCACGCTGCACGCCGGAAGCTCCGGGGTGTGGGTGGCGGCGCAACACCATCGTGCAAGGAGTACACACGCCACATGACTGACAAGCCGTTTCGACCTGAAGGCGGACGCCACCACGTGGTCATCATCGGTGCCGGTTTCGGCGGCCTGTTCGCGGCCAAGAAGCTCGCGAACGCCGACGTTGACGTCACCCTGATTGACCGCACCAACCACCACCTGTTCCAGCCGCTGCTGTACCAGGTGGCCACCGGCATCCTGTCGTCGGGCGAAATCGCCCCCTCGACCCGCCAGATCCTCAAAGATCAGGACAACGCGCACGTGGTCAAGGGCGAGGTCGTCGACATTGACGTCGACACCCAGATCGTCACCACCCGCCTCGGGGACTTCACCCGCACCTACGAGTACGACTCGCTGATCATCGCCGCCGGCGCCTCCCAGTCCTACTTCGGCAACGATCACTTCGCCGAGTTCGCGCCCGGTATGAAGAACATTGACGACGCCCTCGAGATCCGTGCCCGCATCATCGGCGCGTTCGAGCGCGCCGAGCTGTGCACCGACCCCGCTGAGCGGGAGCGCCTGCTCACCTTCGTCGTCGTCGGCGCCGGCCCGACCGGTGTGGAGCTGGCCGGCCAGCTCGCAGAGATGGCGCACCGCACCCTCAAGGGCGAGTACTCCAACTTCGACCCCTCCTCCGCGAAGATCATTCTCCTCGACGGCGCGCCGCAGGTGCTGCCGCCCTTCGGTAAGCGCCTGGGCCGCAACGCCCAGCGCCAGCTGGAGAAGCTGGGCGTGACGGTGAAGCTCAACAGCATCGTCACCAACGTCGACGCCACCTCGGTGACCTTCAAGTCCACCAAGGACGACTCGGTGGAGACCATCGAAAGCTTCTGCAAGATTTGGTCGGCCGGTGTGGCCGCCAGCCCGCTGGGCAAGCTCGTCGCCGAACAGCTCGGTGTCGAGGTCGACCGCGCCGGCCGCGTGCCGGTCGGCCCGGACCTGAGCGTCGGCGACAAGTCCAACGTGTTCATCATCGGCGACATGATGAGCTACCAGGGCCTGCCCGGTGTCGCCCAGGTCGCCATCCAGGCCGGCGAGTACGTTGCCGAGAACCTCGCCGCGGAGGCCGATGGTCGCCCCGCCGGCGGCCGCGGCGAGTTCGAGTACTTCGACAAGGGCTCCATGGCCACCGTGTCCCGCTTCTCCGCCGTGGTCAAGCTCGGCAAGGTCGAGGTCACCGGCTTCATCGGGTGGCTGCTGTGGCTGGCCGTGCACCTGATGTTCCTCGTCGGCTTCCGCAACCGTTTCGTCTCGGCGGTCGCCTGGGGCCTGAACTCCGTGTCCCGCAACCGCTGGCAGCTGACCACCACCCGCCAGCAGCTGCACGCCCGCAACGCCCTGGCGAAGCTGGCGCGCCTCGCCAAGGAGGCCGGCGACTCGAAGCAGGACGACACCCCCATCGAGATCCTCGACACCCAGCGCTTCACCGGCAAGTAAACCGCCCCGCGCACACTGCTCCTTCGTGAGCGCGCACCACACCCCCGTCTTTCATCCCCCTGCCCGGGCGGATGAGGCGGGGGTGTTGCGCGTGCGCTTGCTAGGGTGTGTCACGGTAATTTCTCACCGCGTGAGGTGCCCACCCCACGCCCCGACCACAACACAAAAGGCCCACCTGTGACGCCGACGACGCCCCCCTCCCCCGCCGCGCCGACCCCGCCGCCTGGCGCGACAGTGCCCGCACCCACCCGCCCCCGGATCGCGCCACCCCTGTCGGCCGCGCAGTGGCTGCTCGTCGCCTGCGGCATTGGCCTCGGCTTTACTGTGTGGGCGCTGGTGGTCAACTACCGGCTCGCCGCCCACGGGTTCCTCATGGACCTACAGGTCTTCCAGGATGCGGCCCGCGCATTCCGCACCGACGGCCCCCTGTTTGAGGGCTTCTATTCGCGCAGCGGCTTCGGGTTCATCTACCCGCCGTTCGCGGCACTCGTGATGTCCCCCCTGGCGTACGTGCCCCAAACCCCCCTGCGGCTCGCGTGGAACTTCGGCCAGGTCGTCTGCGTGTTCATCATTGTCAGTGCCGGGCTCGCGCTCGGCGGTTTCGGCCGCCGCACCGCCATGTTCCTCGGGCTGTGCCTGCTGGGCGTAGCCCTGTCGGCGGAGCCCATCGACAACGGGATGGGTTTCGGGCAGATCGACACCTACCTGGCGATGCTCGTCATCGCCGATGTGGCCGGCGTGCTGCCGCACCGGCTGCGCGGCCTGGGGGTGGGGCTCGCGGCCGGCATCAAGGTCACGCCCGCGGCCTTCGGCTTGGTGTTCCTCATCCGCCGCGACTGGGCGGCGGCCGCCCGCGCGGTCGCCATGGGGCTGGTCACCTTGATCGTGGGGTGGCTGGTGCGCGCCGAGGACTCGCTGCACTTCTGGACGGTGGAGATGTGGAACACCGACCGTGCCGGGCAAAAAGACTTCTTCCGCAACCAGGCCTTGAGTGGGCTCATCGCCCGGGAGATCGCCGACCCCAACTCCACCCTGTTCCTCGTGCTGTGGGGTGCGGGCGTGGTGTTGCTCGGGGGGCTGGGCCTGTGGGCGATGGTCACCTACTCCCGCAAAGGCCACCCGCTGCTCAGCCTCGCGATGTTCGTGTTCATGCTGTGCCTGCTGCAGCCCTACGCCGTCACCCACCACTGGGCGGTGCTCGTGCTGTGGGTGCCGGTCGTGGTCACCTTGTTCGCCGACAAGGCCCGGCTGCGGTGGTGGGCGTTGGCCTTCGGCCTGGTGCAGTGGTGGGGGCCGAACCACCTGCTCGACCCCGACAAGGGCTACGCCGCCTGGCAGCACGCCCTCGGGGAATCCCAGTCGGTGACCCTCATCATTGCCACCGTGGTGCTAGCGCTGGCGGCCCGTGGTGTGGCCGACCGGCACCCGGCCGACCGCCGCTACTAGCAGCGGCGCGCAGCGCACACCCCGCGCAGGACTGTCCTGCCCGGGGTGTTCGTCTATCCGGCCGGTACTCGTGTTAGGCCTGCGGGTTCTCCGCGTGCACGAGGACGGACACGAGGAACTGGGACTCCGGGGTGAAGGGCTGCAGATCCCAGGTGGAGTACGCCTGCTGCTCCACCAGGCCGGCGGCGGCCGCATCCGCGCGGAACTCGGCGAAGCTATAGCCGCGGCCCGCGCCAAAACCAATGACCATCCGCCCCTGGGGTGCCAGGACCTTCGCCAGGGCCTGCAGCGCCGGGCGGCGGCCCTCGACCTCAAGGAAGGCCACCACGTTGCCCGCGGAGACAATGAGGTCGTAGTCGCCGCCCGGCATCTCATCGTGCTCCAGGTCGCCGACGACGAACTGGGCGTCCGGGTACTTCGCCCGGGCAATCTCCACGAGGTAGGGGTCCAAGTCCACGCCCGTCACCTCGTGGCCGGCCTGCGCCAGGTAGCCGCCAATACGGCCCTGTCCGCAGCCGGCGTCCAGGATCTTGGCGTGCCGCTGCGCCATGGCGTCAATGAGGCGGGCTTCGCCGACGATGTCGTCGCCCTGGTGCTCAAAGCGTTCCCAGCGGGCGGCGTAGTTCTGCGAGTGGGCGGGATTATTCGCGATCAAGTCGTTCCACGTAGGCATGCGAACCAGGCTACCTGTCGAGGGGGCGGCCGGGGCGGTTTTTCACCCGCTGTGCACAACACAGTCCACCCCGCCCCGCAGCAGACGCAGTATGCTTACACCCCGTGACGCCGCACGACCCCCACCCCGCCCCGCCCCAGCCCGCCGCTCTTGACGCGTGGCCCACGGTGGAAGAACTTGCAGCACGCTGGACCGCCATTCGGGCCCGGGTGGATGCCGCGGCGATTGCTGCCGGGCGCGACCCGCAGCAGATCCGCCTGCTGCCCGTGTCGAAAACCTACCCGCTGGAGGTCATCGCCCGCGCCGCTGCCGCCGGCATGACCCAGTTTGGGGAGAACCGCCCCCAGGAACTCGCCCTCAAAGCCCAGGCCGCGGGCGAGATGCAGGTGGAATTCGTGCAGATCGGCCAACTGCAGTCCAACAAAGCAAAGCTCATTGCCGCGCACGCGGCCGAGTTTCAGGCGCTCGACAGCCTGTCGGTGGCCGCGGCACTCGAACGCCGGCTCGCCGCCGCCGAACGCGAACTGCCCGTCCTCGTGCAGGTCAATACCTCCGATGAGCCGCAAAAGGCGGGCCTGCGGCCCGCAGACGTCGAGGCGTTTGTCGACGCGCTCTCCGAGTTTCCGCACCTCCGCCCCCGCGGGCTGATGACCGTGGCACTGCACTCCCCCGACCGTGCTGCCGTGGCGGCCTGCTTCACCCGGCTCGCGGACGTCCGCGACGGCTTGCGGGGCCGGGTGCCCGAGGAGTGGCTGCAGGAGCTGTCCATGGGCATGTCGGGCGATTTCGAGCTCGCAATCGCCCACGGGTCGACCTGCGTGCGGGTCGGCCAGGCGATTTTCGGCCCCCGCGGATAGCGGCCGGCAGCCGACTGACGCAAGTCGCGCGCGGGCGACCACGGTGGCCGCGCGTGTTACGCCTGTGCCAGCGGTGGGATCACCATGGTGCGCAGGGTGGTGCGGGCGACGAGCCGATCCCGGTTTTTCATCTCGATCGCGAGCAGCTGGGTGCGGCGACCGCTGGTGATGACGGTGGCCTCAATGTCGATGACGCCGGACTTCACCGGGTGCAGGAAATCAGTGCTGTTGTTCACCCCGACGACCATGCCGTGGGCATCCTCATCCTCCCGGTCGCGCAGGGCCGCCATGCCGAGCACGCTGCCGCAGGATTCGGCGAGCGCACAGTAGATGCCCCCGTGCACGAGTCCCCCGGGCTGCAGGTGGTGTTCCCCGACGACGAGGCTGGCGACCACGCGGGTGGGGGTGACGGTGTGATAGCGCAGGCCGAGAGCCGCGTCGAGGCCGCGGGGGTGGGCGGTGATGTCGTGGATATCCATGCGGTCCACCATAGTGGGCGCAGGCACGCCCACGCGGGCACCACCGCACACCCACCGCCCCTGGGGCGGCTGACAGCGCGGACGAGCCGTTGGGCCTGGGGCGGAGACCTCTCCGATGGCCGCCCCCAGACGCCCACATCACGCCCGGTTGTGTGGGTTTGCCTGTGGGATCCCACACTCGCCTGGGGCGCTGACGGGCAGTATCGTGGGGTTTTTCGTCACGGCTGTGGATAGTCGGCAGCGCTGAAGCGGGCAACAACGGGGTAGAGTAGACAACCATGACTGAGCAGAACACACTGGCACAGATTGGTGTCGTGGGCCTGGCGGTGATGGGCTCGAACATTGCCCGCAATTTCGCCCGCCACGGCCACACCGTTGCGGTGTACAACCGCAGCACCGACAAGACCGAACACTTCATGGAGGCCTACGGCGCGGAAGGCCACTTCATCCCCTCGACCACCATTGAGGATTTCGTCGCCTCCCTGGAGCGGCCGCGCCGTGCACTGATCATGGTGCAGGCGGGCCCGGCAACCGATGCTGTCATCAACCAGCTCGCCGACGCGATGGAGCCCGGCGACATCATCATCGATGGCGGTAACTCCTTGTACACCGACACCATCCGCCGGGAGGCCGAGATGGCTGCCCGCGGCCTCAACTTCGTCGGCGCCGGTATTTCCGGCGGCGAGGAGGGCGCCCTCAACGGCCCGTCGATCATGCCGGGTGGCCCCGCAGCCTCCTACGAGTCCCTCGGCCCGCTGCTGGAGAGTGTGTCCGCCAAGGTCGATGGGGTGCCCTGCTGCACCCACATCGGTGAGGATGGTGCCGGCCACTTCGTGAAGATGGTGCACAACGGCATCGAGTACGCCGACATGCAGGTCATTGGTGAGGCCTACCACCTGCTGCGCTACGCGGCCGGCATGGAGCCCGCCGAGATCGCCGAGGTGTTCAAGGAGTGGAACAAGGGCGACCTGGATTCCTACCTCGTGGAGATCACCGCCGAGGTGCTCAGCCAGGTCGATGCGAAGACCGGCAAGCCGCTCGTCGACGTCATCGTCGACTCCGCCGGCCAGAAGGGCACCGGCCGCTGGACGGTCAAGACCGCCCTCGACCTGGGTATCCCCGTCACCGGTATCGGTGAGGCCGTGTTCGCCCGCGCCCTGTCCGGCGCCCGGGAGCAGCGCGCCGCCACCATTGGGGTGCTGCCCTCCGGCGACCTGGTGACCACCCCGATCGCCGACCGTGAGGCCTTCGTCGAGGATGTGCGCCGCGCACTCTACGCCTCGAAGCTGGCGGCCTACGCCCAGGGCTTCGACGAGATCACCGCCGGTTCCAAGGAGCACGGCTGGGATGTTGACCCCCGCGACCTGGCCACCATTTGGCGTGGCGGCTGCATCATCCGCGCGAAGTTCCTCAACCGCATCGTCGACGCCTACAACACCAACCCGGAGTTGCTGTCGCTGCTGCTGGACCCCTACTTCCGCTCCGAGATGGAGGGCCTGGTGGATTCCTGGCGCCGCGTCGTGGTCGCCGCCACCCAGCGGGGCCTGCCGATCCCGGTATTCGCTTCCTCCCTGTCCTACTACGACTCGCTGCGCGCGGAGCGCCTGCCCGCGGCCCTCATCCAGGGCCAGCGCGACTTCTTTGGCGCGCACACCTACGAGCGTGTCGATGCCCCCGGCCACTTCCACACGCTGTGGAGCGGTGACCGAACTGAGGTTGACGCCTAAGTGACTACCTTCCGGGATCTCGGTCTCCCCGAGGAGATCTGCCGCGAGCTGCGCTCCCAGGGCATCACCGAGCCCTTCCCCATCCAGGCAGAAGCCATCCCCGCCGCACTCGCCGGCCGGGATGTGCTCGGCCGCGGGCCGACCGGCTCCGGCAAAACCTTCACCTTCGGCCTGCCGATGCTGGCCCGGCTGGCTGCCAGTGGCGCGAGCCGCCCGGGGCGCCCCCGCGGCGTCGTGCTGGTGCCCACCCGCGAGTTGGCCGCCCAGGTCAGCCAGCGGTTGGCGGACCCGGCGGCAGCCCTCGGGCTGCGCGTGCTGGAGGTCGTCGGCGGCGTCAACATCAAGCGCAACATCACCTCCCTGGCCGCGCCGGTCGACCTGCTGGTCGCCACCCCGGGCCGCGCCCAGGATCTCCTCAACCAGAAGATTCTCAGCTTCGCGGCGGTGGAGGTGTGTGCCCTCGACGAGGCCGACCAGATGGCGGACATGGGCTTTTTGCCCCAGGTGCGCCGCCTGCTTCAGGCCATGCCGCGCGACGGGCAGCGCTTGCTGTTCTCCGCGACCCTGGACGGGGACATCACCACCCTGGTCGACGAGTTCATGGACGATCCGGTGACGTTTTCCACGGCACCCGCCCAGGCGACCGTCGACCGGATGGAGCACTACCTCCTCCACGTCGCCGACCGGCCGAGCCGGTTTGCGGTGGTGGAACGGATCGCCGCCCGTGAGGGCACCACGATCATGTTCATGCGCACCAAGCACGCCGTCGACCGGCAGGTGAAGAAGCTGCGCCGGGCGGGTATTAACGCCGCCGGCCTGCACGGCGATAAGGGCCAGGGTGCCCGCACCCGCGCCATCGAGGGCTTCCAGAACGGCGATGTGCCGGTCCTCGTGGCGACGGATATCGCCGCCCGCGGCATCGACGTCGCAGGTGTCGACCTCGTGGTCCATATTGATCCCCCGGCGGAGCACAAGGCCTATGTGCACCGGGCGGGCCGCACGGCCCGCGCGGGCGCAGGCGGTACCGTCGTCACCCTGGTGATGCCGGAGCAAACCAAGGACGTCGAGGCACTGTGCCGCGCGGCTGGTATTTCGCCTGCCGAGTACGAGGTGGATGCCGACTCCGCAATCCTCGGTGAGCTCATGGGTGCCCGCCACGCCAGTGGTCCCGCGTTGGCGCCGTTCGGCGCGCCCGCCGGCACCCCGGCCGCAGGTTCCGGCCGCGGCCAGGGGTCGAAGACACGCGGGCAGCGCCGCTCTCGCGACTCCCGCAGCGCGGATCGTGAGGCTGCGGGGTCCTCCCCCGGCCGCGGCCGGGGTCGCGCGCGGCGCGCTGAGGAGTCCTCGGCCACGCAGTCCCCGCGGGGCCGTCGTCGCAACACCAGCGCGCAGCCGCCCGCGCAGGCCCCCGAGCAGCAGGCCAGTAGTACTCCCCGCGGCCGCCGGCGGACGAAGCCGGTGCAGGTGCGTGCCGACGGCAGCGCCGTGGGCGACAAGCACGGCACCCGGCCGCGTCGCCGCCGCCGCTTCTAGCGCTGCTGCCGGCCAGGCGGGCGTGACAGCTGGTATCCCGGCTGTGTCCCCCTGGCCCGGCACCGGCGTGCGGCGTCGTGGACGGTTTGTTTTTCTTTCACTTTTTCTAGCGAGTTCTTCTTTCATCCCCTTATGGACATCCTCATAGGCGTCTTTGCGCTCCTCGGGTTCGTTGCGCTCACAGCGGCGACGGGCGTGTTTGTGGCGATCGAATTCGCGCTCACCGGCATGGAGCGCGCCACCATCGACGAGCACGCCCGCAGCCGCGGCGATGCCCGCGCCCACGCCATCCAGCAGGCCCACAACAACCTCTCCTTTGAGCTGTCCGGCGCGCAGCTGGGCATCACGATGACGACGCTGGCGACCGGTTTCCTCGCGGAACCGGTGCTCTCGCAGTACTTCCGCCCGCTGCTCGAGTGGGCGCACCTGCCGGCCGATGTGGCCCGCACGGTCGCATTGGCTTTGGCGATGGTCGTGGCCACCTTGCTGTCGATGGTGTACGGCGAGTTGGTGCCGAAGAATTTCGCGATCACCGACCCGTTGCGCGTCGCCCGGCTCACGGTGCTGCCGGTGCGCGCCTTCAACCGGGTGTTCACCTGGTTTATTAAGGCCCTCAACGCGTGCGCGAATGCGGTGGTCCGCAAGCTCGGCATGGAGCCGGCGGAAGAGCTGGCGTCCGCGCGCTCCGCACAGGAGCTCGTGGCCCTGGTGCGTAACTCCGCCAAGCAGGGCGGGATTGAGGCCTCCCAGGCGGAGATGCTGGACCGCTCGCTGAAGTTCGGTGAGGCCACGGCGGAGGATTTCATGACGCCGCGCTCCACGATCGAGTACCTCGAGGTCGACGACACGGTGTCCGATCTGTTGACGCTGGCACTGTCGACCGGCCATTCCCGTTTCCCCGTGGTGGAGGGTGACCTCGATGCCACGGTGGGGGTGGTGCACGTCAAGGATGCGTTCGCGATTCCCGCGCCGAAACGCCCCCACGTGGCGGTGCAGCGCTTGGCGCGCCCGGTGCCGACGGTGCCGGCCTCCCTGGATGGTGATGCGGTGCTCGAGCGGGTGCGGTCCGCGGGCAGCCAGGTGGTGCTCGTCGCCGACGAGTACGGCGGCACCGCCGGCATCGTCACCATCGAGGACGTTGTCGAAGAGATTCTGGGCGCGGTCTACGACGAGTACGACGACGCCGACCAGGAGCGAGAAGTGCGCCGCATGGGCGCCTCCTTTGAGGTCGTCGGCCTCATGCGCGTCGACGAGCTCGCCGAGGAGGTGGGCTACACCCCACCGGAGGGCCCCTTCGAGACCCTCGGCGGGGTCATCATGGCGACCCTGGGCCGGATTCCGGCGGTGGGTGACACGGTGATCCTGCCGACCTCCGACCATGAGGTGCTCGACAATTTCGCGTCCGGGTATCACGGCCGCTGGCAGGCGCACGTGACGGAAATGGATGGCCGCCGCATTGAGCGCGCGGTGCTCACCCCCATCAGCGACGAGGTGGCCCAGCGGGCACTCGCGGAGGCGGAGTCTGCCGCCGCCCGCAGCGCCGAAGGAAAGGTGGGGTTCTAGACCATGGGTGGTATCACTGCCATTGCGCTGACCATCGTGCTGTTGTTGGTCAATGCGTTCTTCGTGGGCGCAGAATTTGCGCTCATTTCTTCCCGCCGGGACCGCCTGGAGGCGCTCATTGCCCAGGGCAAGACGCGGGCGCGGACGGTCATGGACGCCACGGAGCACCTGTCGATGATGCTCGCCGGCGCCCAATTCGGCATCACCATCGCCTCCCTGCTGCTGGGTAAGGTGGGCGAGCCGGCGATCGCGCACCTCATTGAGGGACCGGCGCATGCGCTCGGGCTCCCGGAGCAGCTGCTGCACCCGGTGGCGTTTGCGCTGGCGCTCGCGATCGTGACGTTCCTGCACATCATTGCTGGTGAAATGGTGCCGAAGAATATTGCGCTCGCCGGGCCGGAGTCGGTGGCGATGATGCTGGTGCCGGCGCACGTCATCTTCGTGCGCTTCACCCGCCCCATCATCGTTGCGATGAACTGGCTGGCGGGGGTAACGCTGCGGATGTTCGGCATTGAGCAGCGCGACGAGATGGATTCCACGGTCAACCCGAAACAGCTGGCCACCATGATTACCGAATCCCGCTCGGAAGGGCTCCTCGACGCCGAGGAGCACGCCCGGCTGAAAAAGGCCCTGCGCTCCGAAAACCGGCAGGTGCGGGAAGTGGTCGTGCCCCTGGCGAAGGTGCGCAGTCTCTCCTTCAACACCTCCGGGCCGACGCTTGCGCAGGTGGAGCGCGCCGTGGAAGAAACCGGCTACTCCCGCTTCCCCGTCGTCGGCGCCTCCGGGTCGTTCATCGGCTACGTCCACATCAAGGACATTTTGGACCGACTGGTCACCCCGAATGACCCCCACACGACGATTATTTCCCGCGCGGAGATCCGTACCCTGACCACCATCGATGGGCAGGACTCCCTCGACGAGGCGATGCGCAGCATGCGCCGCCGCAGCGTGCACATCGCCCAGGTGCGTGACAACGGGACGCTGCTGGGCATCGTCACCCTGGAAGACCTCATCGAGGAGTTCGTCGGTACTGTGCGCGACTGGACGCACGAGGACGACACCGCCCACTAATACTCGATAGGTTTCTCATCGCGGTACCCACCGGGCGCTGCCTGGGTGGCCGCCGCGTTCTCGTCGCTCGTCCGTGACTCCCCCGCCCCGAAAGGTGTGTGCTTGTGAATTCCTCCATCTCCGCGCTGCCGGTTGGCTCTGCCCCGCAGCGGCCGTGGCGGGTGCTCAGCGCGCAGGAGGCCGCCGCTGCCGCGGCCGCCCACGCCGCCCGCGTCGAGGGCTGGACCCGCGAGCATCTCGCCCGGCGTTCCCACGGGGATTCCCACCCCGTGTGGGACTTCCTCTTCGACTACTACTCGCTCAAGCCCGCCCAGCTGGCGCGCTGGCACCCGGGTGTGGGCACCGCCATCGCCGGGGAGGACCTGCGCGCCGCGTGGCGGGACTACCACGTCACCACCGCTGCCTGTGAGGGCGGCCGCCCGGGGGAACCGGTGACGGCCGTCGACGTGGCGGGCCTGTGGGCACGCCGGGGCGCATCCTTCGAGTTCATCGCGGATCTCTTCGCGGCAACCGAGTCGAATCCGGCGCACTTTGACTGCTTTGGGCTGCACGAGTGGGCGATGGTGTACCGCACCGATACTCCCCGGCACAGCCTGCCGCTGCGCTTGGGCGCCGTGGGCACCAATGCGGTCGTGGATTCCCACCAGGTGCGCTGCACGCACTTTGATGCGTTTCGTTTCTTTACTCCTGCCGCCCGCCCCCACAATGCCCGGCAGCTGACGCGGGACGACCAGATCTCCTGTGAGCAGTCGGGGTGCCTGCACGCCACGATGGATCTGCTCAAGTGGGCGTTGAAGCTGGGGCCGCTGGTGCCGGGCGAGGTGCTGTTGGATGCGTTCGCCCTGGCGCGCGATGCCCGGAGACTCGACATGGAGGCCTCCCCCTACGATTGCCGTGGATTGGGCTTCGGCGTCGTGCCGATCGAGACCCCCGAGGGCAAGGCGGAGTACGTGCGCCGCCAGCGGGCGCTCGCCGCCGAGGGCAGTCGCCTGCGCGCCCGGTTGAGTGCCGTCGTTGCCGAGGCACGCAGCCGCGCCGGACGCTGAGGTTCCGGGCGCGTCCGGGTGCGAGGAAAAATATTTTCCTTCGGCCCCCTTTTGGGCACGTATTCTTGCCCCATTTTTCGCGGCCGTTCCTGCGGTGATGGGGTGAAATGATTCCACCTGCGGATTCATGGCCGGACGAAAATGCTTTGGTGGGCCTTGTTGTCTTATCAGCGCAATGACACTATAGGCAACAAAGGGTGCAGTAGCACGGGTGCTGCAATAAACTTGGGCTGAAGAAAAAATTGAATCTGCGCCCCGCCCGCCGGCGATCCCGGCGAGCACCACGCGATCCGCAATCGGCCCAGTTCTGTGCAGGTCTTCGCCTACCTGCGGTCGCGCCTGCGGACACCGTTTTTTACGCCTTTGTGCCCGCGGTTGCGCGCGGCGTGGTTGCTCCTGGTGTGGGCATGTAAGGATTCACCGCCACCATTGGTGATATCTTATTGTGACGCTGATGCGAAACAGGCATCTGCGCTCTTTTGCCGAACACGCGGCACGCCCGCTGCCCGACGACGGTGGGCGCGATTCATCGACAGTGACCTGCCGAGTTCGGCACAGGAAGGACGTTGAGGACGCTATGTCACGCCACTCCAATGGCCGCGCCCAATTCCGCGTCGCACTGTGGCCCATCGTGACGCTTGTGGTGGTCACCGCCCTCGTCGCGAGCGTCATCGGCTGGATGTCCCTGCGCAATTCCGCCCGCGCGGAACACGCCGCCACGGCGGCATGCTCGGAAGGCAATCTCAACCTGCCGGTGTACTCGGATGCCCGCCAGAACGTTGTCGATCAAATCCTGCGGGCCTATTCGTCTTCTGCTCCCCGCTCCGGGGACTATTGCGTGACGGCGGTCCGCGTGGAATCCCTCGCAGAGGCTGCCATCGTCATTTCCTCCGCGCCCACGGACGCCCTGGAGTCGACTATTACCTCCGCGCAGCGTGCAACCGCCACCAGCGAGAACCGCTGGCCGGTGGCGTTCTGGGAGTCTGTGGTGCTCGCCGCCTACCGGCCGCAGAACTTCCCCACCTGGACGGCCGCCCGCGAGGACGCCTACATCAACTCCGGTGAACCGGCCATGATTCAGGCGTTGGCCGCCGCAGTATTGGCCGACGGGGACCGCGCGGCCGCGGAAGCACTCCTCAAGGACCGCCGTCGTCCGGCCGCAGGGCTGAGCGATGCCCCGCTCGCCATGGGCGAGACTGTCGTGGATGCGAAGGCCACCGCCGAAATCTTCGAGGACATCCAAGTCCCCTTCCGCGCGGTGCGGCTCACCCCGGCGGGATCGGTGTCGGAGAAGGAATCCCGCGCCGCCGCGACACTCGAGGACTTCCTGCGGGCCAATATTGCCCAGGAGCCCAACGACGCCACCGCCGCAGTCCTCGCCACGGCGGAAAGCATCTACCCTGCCGCCGCTTCCGCCGAGAGCCAGGCATCCAACAACACCACCGCCGCCCCGACGAGCGCGCCGACGCCTGACTCCGCGGCAACTCTCGCAGCCGTGGTCCTCGCACCCCGAGACTAAAGACCCCACCACCGCCCCTGGGAGAGGCCGCTACCCCGGATCCCCTTGGGCCAGGACCCACACGCGCAAGCCGCTCCCCCAAACCCGGCACCACAGTCGTGGCCACGGCGGTCACTCCTGCCACCCGCAGACCCACCTGCTTTGCACCAGCGAACACCCCACGGCCATCAACGTGGGCGGTGCGCGGATCGTCCCCACTCTGCCGCACGCCTCGACCCCGCACAGCAGGCATCCCGGGATGCTCACCTAGTCGCGCATGGACCCGTGTGCAGCATGCACAAATGCCGCATCGCCACGGTGGGAGAAACCGTGGCGATGCGGCAAAGAAAACGAAGGAACGCTGAAGCGCGAGGCAGTGGCTGGGGCACTGTGCGCCCAGCCCTGGCCGCACCCCACCGTGTGGGGTGGGGCTGAAATGTTAGGAGATCTTGCGGGCGGCGCGGCGCGCAGCCAACTCATCGTCCATGGGGGCTGCCGGCTGATCGATACGCTCCGAGGGGAAGGCGGAGATCGTGCCAGTGAGTTCACGCATGATGCCCGGCACGGCGATGCCGAACACGCCCTGACCGCCGCCGAGAAGGTCGATAACCTCCTCGTTGGAGCGGCACTCGTACACCGTCTTGCCATCAGACACGAGGGTGATCGTGGCCAGGTCGTGCACGCCGCGGTCACGCAGCTTGTCGACCGCCTGGCGGATGTTCTGCAGGGAGATGCCGGTATCGAGCAGGCCCTTGACGATCTTCAGCACGAGGATGTCTTTGAAGGAGTACAGGCGCTGGGAGCCGGAGCCACGGGCACCGCGCACGGAGGGCACGACCAGCTTGGTGCGGGCCCAGTAGTCGAGCTGGCGGTAGGTGATGCCGGCGACCTGGCAGGCAATCGGCACGCGGTAGCCAACCTCCTCGTCGGGGCCACTGGTCAGTTCACTGATATCGAACAGAGACTCCTGCACCGGGTGGTCGTGGCTCATATGTTTCTCCCTTACATGTGGTGTGTGTGGTGGACACGGTCTCGTCACCACCGCCAGCATCCAGTTCAGGCACGAAACGTGCGTGGGGGCGCTGGCGCGCACGACACCCAGCGTAGTGGAGCGCGCCCCAGGAACACCAGGTGGTGACGGAAGAAAGTGCACAGTGGCGCACTTCCCGGCGGTGTGCGTGACGGAGGTCAGAGTAACGAGCCGTGTGAACGTGCGCTGCGCGACACGCCCAAAACCTTCAACCTCAACTTGAAGCTTAAAGTCCCACGTCACAGTTGTCACATTCCGCCACACCAGCAACACCCCCGGACGGGTTCACCCCATCTCCACCGCGTCACGCGGCCGCAGCCACACCACTACATATGGACATCCGGAGAGAAAACACCACTAGGAACTCCCCCAGCACCCCGATATCCTGTGCGCCAAGAATCACAGCCACAGCACCCACCACGTGAAGCGGCGACAGGCCTCAGCACACCGAGAGACATCCGCGCGGACATCCACCGCGCGGGGCGACACTCTCAGGCCGAGGGCTAGTGCGGGCGGTTAAGCGTCGGACTCGGGATTGTCCGGCAACTCCTCAAACCCGTCCTCCATGCCAGCGATGAGCTCATTCTCATCGAAGCCAAGATTCTTCATCAGGTCAGCGAAGGAAGCATCCGCGGCCTCATCGCCGACCGCCGAATCGTGGTCCGCCACCGCGCGCGTGAGCTCCTCCGGATTCACCCAGGCGGAGAAATCGAAGGGCACACTGCCGGCGAAGAAGTCCAGCGGGATGCCGTACTGCTGCAACAGCGAGGGCGTGATGAGGATAGGGCACCCCACCGCACGCGCAAAAGCAATAGCATCACTCGGCCGCGCATCGATGAGATAGTCCGGGGCCATCGCTATGTAGGAGTAGGCCACGCCCTTGTTGTAGTCGGTGATCTGCACGTTCAGCGGATCCACGCCGCTTTGATCGGCGAAGTCCTTGAGCACATCCACCATGTCGGGACGCCGGTGACCACCGCCGGACTCGTGGGTGAGCACCTGCGCTGCGGCCTCGAGGGACACCCACAGGGGAAACAACACCTGGCGGCGAGTACTCACCAGCATCACGCAGGCGAAGCCTTCCGGCCCCACGTTGTGCACGCCGGCGTAAGCCACTTCCTCCGGGGCGTTCGCAGAACCCTGGCCGGAGGCCGAATCGTTGAGCTCACTCACCCGAACTGGCCTCGCAGTTCCTGCTTGACAATCCCGGCGTGCAGGGAGATCACCAGCGCGGAGAGCTCGGTGGCGAACTCCAGCGCACGCTCCTTCGCCGAGTCATCGCGGGAATGCGCCACCGGCTGAGCGACCTGGGAGATGACGTCAGCCTGACGCTGAGCGGCCAGCCGCAGAGTCTTCAGCATGCGCAGGTCCACGCCGAGCTCGTGCAGCTGGCAGGCCGTGGCCACGGTGCGCGCATCATCCTGGGTGAAAAACCCGCTGCTATCCGCGCGGATCACACCCAGCTTGGTCATCTCCCGCACGAACTCCACATCGACACCGGCGGTATCCGCAACATCCTTGTCAGTGAGCAGCGCAGGCGCGGCGGGGCGCATCTGCTCCGCGCCGACGAGCGGCACGACCCCACCGAGCTGGGTGACGCCGGCGGCATCCTCGGCGGCAAGCCGCTCGCGGATCACCTTGAGCGGAAGGTGCTGCTCCTTTTGCAGCAGCAGCACCCGACGCAGGCGCGTCAGGTCCTCCTGGCTGAAGCGGCGGTAGCCCGAGGGGGTGCGCTTCAACGACAGCAGGCCTTCGCTTTCGAGGAAGCGGATTTTGGAGACGCTGAGATCAGGGAACTCGCGCGACATTTGCTCCACGGCGTTGCCGATGGAGATCGTCGCGCCGGCGCGCTTCAACGGTTCGGCGGCGACGCCGTGTGCTCGAGCTGCAGACACTTCGGTGGTCGTCCCTTCAGATCTCAGGGGGAGGAAAAACAACAGGGTCCCCGCACCGCGCCCGCCGGTGCGTAGCGTGCGCACGGGCGGGTAGAGCGCGGGGGTGAAGCTTAGTGCTTCGGGCCGGCGAGGAACACCAGACGGAACTTGCCGATCTGGACCTCGTCGCCGGTGGACAGGGTCTCGGAGTCCTTCGGTTCACGGTTGACGTAGGTGCCGTTCAAGCTTCCCACGTCAACCACCTCAAACTCACCGTCGTTGACGCGGAATTCCGCGTGGCGGCGGGACACCGTGACGTCGTCGAGGAAAATGTCGCTCTCCGGGTGGCGGCCCACCGTGGTGGTGGCGCGATCCAGCAGGAAGCGGGAACCCGCGTTGGGGCCACGCTTCACGACGAGAAGTGCGGCACCCGCCGGCAGGTTTTCTGCACCGGTGGCTGCCGGCGCTTGGCTGCCCGACTCCATTTCCTTCAGCAGGTCCGCACGCAGGACACTGGTGGTCTCCATCTGCGGCGCAGGGGTCAGGTTTTCGCTCATGACGCTTCCTTTTCACATTGGGTGCCACCGAGAATCCCTCACCTGCCCACACTGCGGCCGCGGTACAGCGGCCAACACCCGGCGGGATCACCGTAAATCCGGGGCATGGGGTGCGGGACGTACTCGGTGGCACGTCGCGTTGTCACAGCAGCGGCCGCGCCGCCCACCGCACGGGATGACGGGGCGGGTGGCAGGCATGTGCCTGCCGGGGGGCGGGATGGGCCGTTGCGTATTACTGGTTATCTTAGCGCCTCCCCCGAACACACCGCCGGACCCCACAGCTGTCTAGGCCTCAGCCTTGTTTTCTCGTTCCTGGGGGTGGCGCTGGGGGTGCTGCGGGACGGTGGTCATGCGCCGAGTGTGTGGGGGAAGCGCAGGCTGCCTGCGCCACCGCCACGGCCCGGGCTGCACCGGGCTACACAGGGCCGCACGGGGCGAAAGGCACAGCCACGATCTCGCCCGCGGAGGCTGCGTGTGCCTACTCCTCGTCCTCGTCTCGGCCGCCGCGGCCAAACATCGCCGCAATCTTCTTCAGCGCCTTCTGCCCGTTGCTGGCGAGCGGGTTGTCGTTGACCATGTAGGTCCACGTGGAGCTCGGGCGGTGCAGGCCATGGTCGTCGAGGTGGGCACCCTCGGCGTCGATGGTGACGGTGGTGAAGGTCTCCACCGCCTCGTCCACAGCCCGCTGCGCGAGCTGCTTGAACTCGGTGACCGCGATGCGGTGGAACTCGTCGATGGGCGTTTCCCGGGCGATGGCGCGCAGGTGGATGGATTCGCGCACATCGTCCAGCATCGCCAGGTGCTCACTCCAGCCCTCATCGAGGTGGTAGAGCATGATGACGCGGGCGGCACGCACCAGGGTGTCGTGGTCGACGGTGGCCTGCAGCTCTGCGGCGCGCTGCGGGGCGCGGGCGGACAACTCCTCCCAGGCGGCCTCCGTATCCAGCAGGCGGGCGCGGCGCTCATCGATGATGACCCGTTGGTCGGAGATCAGCTTGTTGTACTTCCACGTCTGCGCGTGGATCTCCAGCAATTGGCCTTCGGTGACACGCTGGCAGTGGTTGATGAAGTCGTAGATGCGCTTGGAATCGATCCGCCCGTCGGCCTCCGGGTGGGCGGTGACCTGCTCGCCAGCGCCGCCGACGGTGACGACGTCATCCTCCAAGGAGACGAAGAACAGGGTGAGGCCCGGGTCGCCCTGACGGCCGGCCCGGCCGCGCAGCTGATTGTCGAGGCGGGCGGTGCGGTGGCGGCCGGTGCCGATGACGGCGAGCCCGCCGCGCGCCACCACCGCGTCATAGTCGGCCTCGTCGGCGCCGCCGAGTTTGATGTCGGTGCCGCGGCCCGCCATCTGCGTCGACACGGTCACCCGTCCCAAGTCGCCGGCTTCGGCGATGATGGTGGCTTCCTCCGCGTCGTTTTTCGCGTTGAGGACATTGACCTCGATGCCGCGGTCCGCGAGCGCAGCCGCGAGCTCCTCCGACTCGGCGACGTCGTGGGTGCCGACGAGCACCGGGCGGCCCTGGCTGTGCAGCAGGGCGATTTCCTCCACGATGGCCCGGTTCTTGTCCTCCAGGGTGGCGTACACCCGGTCCTGCTCGTCGAAGCGCTGCAGCTCGTGATTGCGGTCGATGACGCTGACGCGCAGGTTGTAGAACTGCCGCAGCTGGTCGGTGGCCTCCACCGCGGTGCCGGTCATGCCGCACACCATGGGGTAGCGCCCCATGAGCGCCTGCAGAGTGATCGTGTCGAGGATGCGGCCCGAGTCGCTGACGGCGAGCCCTTCCTTGGCTTCCACGGCGGCCTGCAATCCGTCCGGCCAGCGCTGCAGGTCCGCCACCCGACCACGGGAGGCGTCAATGAGCTGCACTTTGCCCTCGCGCACGATGTAATGCACGTCGCGCTGCACCAGCTCCTTGGCGTGCAGCGCCAGGTTGACCTGCACGAGCACATCCGCCATGTCCTCCTCGTAGAGGCTGTCGATGCCGAGCAGCTCCTCCACGCGGCGCGCCCCCTTGTCGGTGAGGAACACGTTGCGGCGATCAGCATCGGCGGCGTAGTGCTCCCCCTCGCTGAGCATCCGCACCACGGCGGTGACCTTGCCCGTCGGCGCCTGGCTCGCCTGATTGCCGGCGAGCACCAACGGCACGAGGGCTTCGTCGACGAGCACGCTATCGGCCTCGTCGACGATGGCGACATCCGCCCCGTGTTGCACGGCCTCACTGCGGTCGGTGATGAGCTGATCACGCAACACATCGAAGCCGATCTCTGCCACCGGGCCGTAGACGATATCGCGGGCGTAGATCTCGCGACGCTCGTCACTGGTGAGCTTCTCCCCAATCGCGCCCACACTCAGGCCAAAGAACTCCACCAGGGGGCGCATCCACTCGGCATCGCGCTGCGCCAGGTAGTCGTTGACGGTGATGGCGTGCACCGTCTTGCCCATGAGCGCAAAGCCGGTGGCGGCCATCGCCCCCACCAGGGTCTTGCCCTCACCGGTGGCCATGTGGACGACATCCCCCTCAAGCAGCCGCAGGGTGGCCTGCTGTTGCACGGGGAAGGGGCTGAGCCCCAGGGTGCGGCGGGAGGCCTCCCCCAGCACGGCGAGGAACCGCGCCGGGTCGCTCAACTGCCCCTGGGAGGTGGCCGCGTGGGCGGCGGCCACGAGGTCCTCATCGCTGGCGGCACTCAACTCGCCCGCCAGTGCCGTGGCGGATGCCACGATGCCCTGGCTGCGCTTTTGATTGCGACCACTCGAGTCGCCCAGTGCTTTCCAGAGCCAGTTCAAGCCTGCCATTGTTGCCTTCCCTCGGGGACGAAAAACGGTCCACCGCACCCGCGAGAGCACCAGCCAACAGGGGCGGCGTGCTCGCCGTGCGGAGGGGCGCGCGCCGAGCACGCCGTGTCCACTACGGTACCCACGCCAGCCGAGGCATGAGTGTTTGCCCTGCCCCCAGCGTGGGCACCCGCATGGCTGCCGCGCGCGGAAACCACCCGCGCGAGGAGACCACAACACCGGGCGCGGGGTGCGGCCACGCAGCGGCCGGGCGACCGGGAGATCGGCCGCAGGGGCCCCACGCCGCTGACGGTTGCGAAAATCACAGCGCCCACACCCCTGTTCCACCTTCCACACTCCACCGAGGCAGGTGGCGTAGTCGCCAGGGGTGGGTGTGCTGCAACGTGGGCAACCGGGGTGCGGCCTGTGCACGGTGCCGACGTGCGGAAAAAGCGCCGCGCGGATGCCCTGCGGCCCGCATCCCACCCGCCGCGCGCGGCCGGGGCGAGCCCCTCAAGCGCGCGTGTGGGTGCGCGCACGGGCCGGGCGTGTGGCGGGTGAGGGATGTGGCTGTGCGGGTGGAAACGCGCGGCAAGCGCTACCCCCGCGCCGCGGTTTATGGTGAACCAATGCGATCCATGAGCGCGAAGGTTCCCTCCAGCACTGGCCTCAGCATGGCCGCCACCATCGACCTGCCCGACGGCGAGCCGCGGGCCTGGGCACTGTTCTCCCACTGCTTCACCGGCTCCCGCTTCACCCCCGCCGCGGCCCGCGTGTGCAAGACCCTCGCGGAGCACGGCATTGCCTGCCTCCGCTTCGATTTCCCCGGGCTGGGGCAGTCGGAAGGCAACTTCGCGGAGACGTCCTTCAATGAAAACGTCCGCGACCTCGTGGCCGCCTACGAGTGGCTGCGCTTCCACCACGAGGCACCCCAGCTGCTCATCGGCCACTCGCTCGGCGGGGCGGCGGCCCTCAAGGCGGCCTCCCACATGCCGGAGCTCAAAGCCGTCGCCACCATCGGTGCCCCCTTCGACCCGGCGCACGCGGTGCTGCACTTCGCGGAGCACATCAGCGACGTCGACGCCCACGGCTCTGTGTGGGTCACCCTCGGTGGGCGTGACATTGAGATCTCCCGCCACTATTTGGAGGACCTCGCGGAGGTCAACCCCGAGGAGTACATCCACAAGCTGCGCCGCCCGCTGCTCATCCTGCACTCCCCGACCGACCAGACTGTCGGCATCGACAACGCGCAGAAGATCTTCATGGTGGCCCGCTACCCGAAGTCCCTGCTCGCGATCGACAAGGTGGATCACCTGCTCACCCGCCAGGGCACCGCACAGCGCGCCGCCGAGCTCATCCACACCTGGGCCGACGCCTACCTCACCCCCGCCGCGGCGACGACCTAGGGCCCGGCTCCCACGCCCGGCTGCACCAGCCCCGCACAGCACGTGTGGGGCTTTTCTGTGACCCCACACCCGCCGCCAGCGGCGCTGCCTCAGGACCAGTGCGTGCGGAAGAGCGTTTAGACTCACACGCGGACACACCCACCCACGCTTCACCCACAAGGACCCACCATGAGCACCCACAGTTTCCCCACCTTCGCCGACGACGACCGCTGCGCGTGCACCTCCACCGCAACGTTCGCCACCTGCTGCAAGCCCTACCTCACCGGCGAGAAAGTCGCCCCCACCGCCGTGGCACTCATGCGGTCCCGGTTTAGCGCCTTCGTCACCGGCAACGCCGACTACCTGCTATCGACCTGGTTGCAGGAAACAGCCCCAGAGACCCTCATGCTGGACCCGCGAGTGGAGTTCTACCGGCTCGACATCGTGGGTCACACCCAGGGCGGCCCCTTCGACACGATGGGCACCGTGCACTTCGAGGCGTTCTACCGTGTGGGCGACACCGTGGGCTCCCAGGTGGAGAACTCCACCTTCGGCAAGGCGGGGGGCCGCTGGTACTACATCGGCGAAGCCTAAACGCCCTCCGATCACGCCCACGGGCGGCGTTTTCCTCCCATGACCTGCCGATTAGTGCGCATACATCGGCATGTTGTAACCTATACCAGTCGCACGGCACGAAACGCTTGATGTTTCTTAGCGTGGGATGGTTACGGACTGTGGCGCAGCTTGGTAGCGCACTTGACTGGGGGTCAAGGGGTCGCAGGTTCAAATCCTGTCAGTCCGACCAGTAGAAAACCCCGGAAGGTTCACCCTTCCGGGGTTTTCGCATACCCACCTCCGCCCCTGCCCGCACCCGGGCGTCCGCACGGAATACTGGGCGAGCACGCGCGCCGGGTGCGCTGCTCCCCTGGCGGGTGGGCGTCTGCTCCTGCGGGGCTCACCGTGACTCGCCTGCGCGCTCCTGGCCCACGACACACCACCGCCCGCCGGCACGCTCACTGGATGTGTGAGGTGCGGGCGGGCGGTAGGGATCGGGCGCTGGTGCGTGGGTGCGCTGCGCGTTACTTGCGCTTGCGCTTTTCGCGCACCCGGACCGCGATGCGGACCGGGGAGCCTTCGAAGCCGAAGGTTTCCCGGAAACGGCGCTCCAGGTAGCGGCGGTAGCCGGCCTCAAGGAAGCCGGTGGTGAACAGCACGATCACCGGCGGGCGGGTGGACGCCTGGGTGGCGAACAGCACGCGCGGGAGGCGGCCGCCGCGCATCGGCGGCGGGTTCTGGGCGATGGTCTGCCGCAGCCAGTTGTTCAGCTGGCCGGTGGTGACACGCTGGTCCCAGGACTCGAGCGCTTCCAGCATGGCGGGCTCGAGGCGCTGGAGGGCGCGCCCCGTCTTGGCGGAAATATTGATCCGCCGCGCCCAGGGAATGTGGGCGAGCTGGAGGTCAATTTCCCGGTCGAGGAGTTCCCGCCGGTCCTCGTCCATGAGGTCCCACTTGTTGAAGGCGATGACGAGTGCCCGGCCGGATTCGATGATCATGTTGAGGACCTTCTGGTCCTGCTCACTGACGGGCTCCGAGGCGTCGAGGAGGAACACGCACACCTCGGCGGCGTCGATGGCGCTCTTCGTGCGGAGGCTGGCGTAGTACTCGTGGCCGGTGGCGTTTTTCACCTTGCGGCGCAGGCCTGCGGTGTCGATGAACTTCCACAGTTTCTGGTCGAGCTGCACGAGCGAGTCGACGGGGTCGACGGTGGTGCCGGCGACGTTATCGACGACGGAGCGTTCCTCGCCGGAGATTTTGTTCAGCAGGCTGGACTTGCCGACGTTCGGCTTGCCGACGAGCGCGACGCGGCGCGGCCCCTCCACGATGGAGGGGTGGCGGGGGTTGGCGGGGAAGGCTGCGACGACGGCGTCGAGGACGTCGGCGCCGCCGCGGCCGTGCTGCGCGGACACCGGGTAAGGATCGCCCAGCCCGAGGCCGTAGAACTCGGCCATGTCGCCGTACTGGGCATCCGAGTCGAACTTGTTGGCCACGAGGATGACAGGCACCTCGGAGCGCTGCAGACGGCGGGCCATGACCTCGTCGGTGGCGGTGATGCCGACTTTCGTGTCGACGACGAAGACGATGACGTCGGCGGTGGCCATGGCGGTTTCCGCCTGGCGGGCAATCGCCCCGTGGATGCCCTTCGCGTCCGGGTCCCAGCCGCCGGTGTCCTGCACCCAGAAACGGCGGCCGTTCCACTCAGCCAGGTAGGAAATCCGGTCGCGGGTCACCCCGGGGAAGTCCTCCACGACGGCCTCACGGCGGCCGAGGAAACGGTTGACGAGGGAGGACTTGCCGACGTTGGGGCGGCCGACGATGGCGACGGTGCAGAGGTTTTCCTCCACGATGCCGTCGGGCTCCACGCCGAAGGCGCGCTCCATTTCCTCCCACTGCTCCTCAGTGAAGTTCTCACCGAAGTCGGCCTCACCGAACTCGCTGTCGTCGAAGTCGGCGGCGTCGAGGACGCGGTACTCCTCCTCGCTGAGTTCCCGGTCTTCCGCCGCATCCCCATCCAGGCCCAGCGACTCGGCGTAGGCGTCGCAGGAATCCTCCACGATCGCCATCATCGTGTCGATGACCTGCTCAAGGGTCATCTCAGAGGAGTCGAGGACGTAGGCGTCCTCCGCCGGGGCCAAGGGGTTGGTGGCCCGGGTGGAGTCCAGGTGGTCGCGGCGCTCCACATCGGCAAACACCTCCTCGAAGGAGACGTCCTCGCCCTTGGCGAGAAGTTCCGCGTGGCGGCGTTCCGCCCGCACCCGCGCCGAGGCGGTGAGGAAGATCTTCGCCGGGGCGTCCGGGAACACGTTGGTGCCGATGTCACGGCCGTCGAGCACGCAGCGGCCCGCCTCCCGGGCGAGGCTGCGCTGCAGGGCGACCAAGTTGTCGCGCACCGCCGGGATAGCGGAGACGGCGCTGACTGCGCGGGTGACTTCTGCGGAGCGGATCTCCGCGGACACATCCTTGCCGTCGAGCAGCACCTCCCGGGACGCCGGGTCGTCGTTGACGACGAGCGGCAGCGCCGCCGTCGCCGCAACGACCGCCTCCGTATCAGCGGGGTCAATGCCCTGGTTGAGCACATGCAGGGTGGCCACCCGGTACATGGCACCCGTGTCGAGGTACTTGGCGGACAGTTCTTCGGCGATCGCCCGGCAGGCCGTGGATTTGCCCGCCCCGCTCGGGCCATCGACGGCCACGAGGAGACCAGTGTGCTCCCCGGGGAGGTCACGAGGATTTTCGATATTAAACATCACATTCCCACCGCCTTGTACAGGCTAGTCAGCTCAGCAGAGTTGAGCGCGCGGATAGTGCCGGGGGTCTGCTCCCCCAGCTGGACAGTGTGGATCTTGGTGCGCACGAGGCGCTCCACGGGATACCCCGCGGCTTTGAGCATGCGGCGCACAATGTGCTTGCGCCCCTCGTGCAGCTCCACACGCACGATGGACTTGCCCTGCCAGGTATCGACGATCTGGACATAGTCGGCCTTCGCCGGCCCATCCTCGAGCTCGATCCCGGCCTTGAGGGTGCGGATGAGCTCCCGGTCAGCCTCGCCGACGACGGTGGCCAGATAGGTTTTGGCCACCTCGTAGCGGGGGTGCATGAGCCGGTTGGCGAGCTCCCCGTCGTTGGTGAGCAGCAGCAGGCCCTCCGTGGCCGCGTCGAGACGACCCACGTGGAACAGCCGCTGGCCGGCGTCGAGCTTCTCGCCGACGATGTCGCCGACGCAGGGGCGGCCCATGTCGTCGCTCATCGTCGACTGGATGCCGCGCGGCTTGTTGAGCACGAAGTACACCATGTCTTCGTTGATGCGGACACGGGCACCATCGACGCGGACGATGGCGGTGTTCGGGTCGATCCGCAGGCCCTGGGTGGTGACGATACGTCCGTCGACCTCCACGCGGCCCTGCTCGATGAGCTTCTCCGCCATGCGGCGGGACGCCACACCAGCCTGGGCGAGCACCTTCTGCAGGCGCACCCCTTCACCGGAGGGTTCCACCTGGCGGGAGGAGTCGACATGCTGGTGGCGGGCGGGCTTGGCCTTGGAGACGTAAATGTCGGCGGCTTTGAGTTTGGTGCGCGGCGGACGCTTATCCGGTGTGCCGTCGCGGCGAGCGGGTGGGGTCACGTGAAAGTCCTCAATCTGTTCGGGGAAAAGTCTTCAGGCACCCCGCGCTGGCGGAGAAGCCCGTCTCCTGTGTCCACCCCACCAGCGCCGGCGCCCGCCAGTGCGCTACCCATCCAGGCGCGCAGCACACGGCGGTGCCGCCGCAGGCGAGAGGCAGCGGGGCGAAAATGCACACAGGCCAGGCCCGCCGCATTCTCATCACCGCGGCGTGACCTGGCCTGGACCACCCCCACTGGCAGGTGGTGGCCCCCTCCCGCCGCGTCTGCTCCCCCATCCTGGCTACCGCCAGGTGCCCGGCGCGCCGGCCACAAGACTTCGAGCGCACAAGCAGGGGGACAATGACGCGGCAGACGGAAAAAGGGTAGGCACCACCGCACGGGATGCGGGGTTCGTCATCGCAAGGTATTCACGCCGCATCGCTGCGGGGATTAGAAAACAGGAAAAATGCAGGAAAAATGTCAGTGTGCGCCATAGCAGACACCGGGCGCACGCACTCGTCACCTGCAACCGCGCCTTGCGGCACGGTATTCCAGGGTGAGTGTGCGAGTGGTCCCGGTGGGAGCATCCACGCCCCAGGCTTATGGCCACAGGCGTGCGCGCACTGAATGTCTCCACCCTAGTCGAGGGTGAGCAGCGGTGTCACGTCCAGTGCCTGCTGGCGCACCATGGCGGCGAAGGCCTCCGGGGGCAGGGTGCCGGAGTTCTCCGGCAGGCACCCGAGCAGCGGTACCCCGGTGACGATGGGGAATTCGTCGAGGTTCAGCCGGGTGGCCAGGTCTGGTTCCTGGGGCAGGGATCCGCCTACGAGCCCGAGGGTGTTCACCCCACGGCGGGCGGCTGCTTCCACGGTGAGCTCTGCGAGGTTGAGGCTGCCCAGCCCCGTGGAGGTCACGACGAGCAGCGGGGCGCCGAGCTCGGCCGCCAGGTCGGCGATCGTCCAGTCGTCGGCGATGCGGACGAGCAGGCCGCCGGCGCCCTCCACGAGGGTGATCTGGTGCGGGGGTGCTTGCTCGACGGTGCTGCGGATGTGGGCGGCGACATCACCGAGTGTCAGCTGCGGCATGCCGGCCCGGGTGGCAGAGAGGTTCGGTGCGAGCGGCTCCGGGTAGCGGGCGCACTCGTCGGTGGTGATGACTCCCCCGGAGAGGTGCTCGGCGGTAAACCGGTCCCCGGATCCTTCCGGTTCGCCGGTTTGGGCGGGTTTGATGACGTGCACGGCCAGGCCTGCGTCGTGCAGTGCGACAGCGAGTGCTGCGGTCACGATGGTTTTGCCGACGTCGGTGTTGGTGCCGGTGATGACGACGATGGGGTGGGTGGGGGTTGCCATGGTGAACAACCAGGTCCTTTCCGCGACTGGAGTGAAAGTGGAGGAAGCAGGGGATACGCACAGGGAGATGCCACAAGGGAAGGCGGCTTATGCTGCCGCGCACAGGTGGCGCGCGCGTGCGCGCATCCGGCCTTTAAGCGCCGGGGGTGCGCTGTGCCGCCACGGCGGCGTGGATGGCTGTGCAGATGGTGGCGACCTCGTCGGTGGTGCTGATAAACGGCGGCATCGTGTAGATGAGCTTGCCGAAGGGGCGCAGCCAGACTCCGTGGGCGACGGCGGCGTCCGTCGCGGCCCGCATGTCGCAGGGCTCGACGAGTTCGACGACGCCGATGGCCCCGAGGACGCGGACGTCGGCGACCCGGGGGTCGTGGCCGAGGTCGGCGAGCCCTGTGCGCAGTTCCTCGCTGATGCGGGCGACGAGGGGTTCCCAGTAGCGGCTGCGGACGAGGTCGACGGCGGCGGCCGCTGCCGCGCAGGCCAAAGGGTTGCCCATGAAGGTGGGCCCGTGCATGAGTGCCCCGCCGCCGGCGGGGGTGTCGATGGCGGCGGCGATGGCGTCGGTGGCGAGGACTGCGGCAAGGGTCATGCTGCCGCCGGTGAGTGCTTTGCCGACGCAGAGGATGTCGGGGGTCACGCCGGCGGCTTGGGTGGCAAACATGGCCCCGGTGCGGCCGAAGCCCGTGGCGATTTCGTCGGCGATGAACACGAGCCCGTAGCGGTCGCAGAGGGCGCGGACGCCGGCGACGAGTTCCGGGTCGTGGAAGCGCATGCCGCCCGCGCCCTGCACGATGGGTTCGATGATGATGCCGGCGATGCGGTCGTCGATGAGTTCTTCCATCGCGGCGAGGTATGCCTGGTGGGCCTCCGGGGCGCTGCCGGCAACAGGCGGGGCGGGGGCGAAGACTTGCTCGGCGAGAACGCCGCGCCACAGGGAGTGCATGCCGCCGTCGGGGTCGCACACGCTCATGGGGCCGAAGGTGTCGCCGTGGTAGCCGCTGCGCCAGGTCAGCAGCTTCGTGCGTTCCGGATGGCCTGTGCCGCGCTGGTATTGGAGGGCCATTTTGATGGCGACTTCGACGCTGACGGAGCCGGAGTCGGCGTAGAAGATTTTCGTCAGTGGCTCGTCGGTGATGTCCAGGAGGAGTTCCGCCAGGCGTACGGCGGGCTGGTGGGTGAGCCCGCCGAACATCACGTGGCTCATGGTGTCGATCTGGGCGTGCATGGCGGCAGTGATCTGTGGGTGGGAGTGCCCGTGGGCGGCGGCCCACCAGGAGCTCATGCCGTCGATGAGGCGTCGCCCGTCAACGCAGGTGAGGTACACCCCCTCCGCGGAGGCGATGGGCAGTGGGTCCATCGCGGCCGGGGTGGGACTGTAGGGGTGCCAGAGGTGCCGCTGGTCGAAGGCAGCCAGGTCGGCAGCCAGCACTTCAGGGGACATCCCTGCCGCCGGCGCGGCGAAGGGGCTGGTCGCGGGAGTGGGTGAGGATGCGGGGTGAGTCATGTCTACGGGTGGGGTGAGGGGAATATACAGAGCGCACACGGATCCCAAAGAGCACAGTGGGCGCAGTGTGCGCAGTGGCCAGGCACGGCGGGCAGGATCGTTGGGAGACCAACCCGGCCGCTACCAAACACCGTTCAAGTATACGGCGGGTGATACGTTCCCGCCTCTGTTTTCCCACCCCTTTTTCTCCCCCACGACTACCCCCACGCCACCGCCCGGCGCGCACCGACGTGCCGCACCCCCTTGGTCGCGGCGGCCGCCGTTAGAGGACGTCGTCGATCGCATCCACCTCCGGCAGCAACGGGGCCAGGTTCGGCAGCACCGACAGGTCGGGGATGTCCAACAATTCGAGGAACAACTCCGTCGTGGCATACAGGTGCGCGCCCGTCGAGGAGTCGGTCTCTACTTCCTTCACCAGCCCCCGCAGCATGAGCGTGCGCATGACACCGTCGACGTTGACGCCGCGGATCGCGGCCACCTGGGCGCGGGTGACGGGCTGCCGGTAGGCGACGACCGCCAGTGTTTCCAGTGCTGCGCGGGTGAGCTTCGTGTGGGAGCCGCCCAACAGCAGCCGTTCGACAGCATCGGCGTTGGCCCGGCGGGTGTACAAGCGCCAGCCTTCGGCGTTCTCGCTGAGCTCGAAGCCGCTGCCGCGTTCATCAAACTCGCGGGCAATATCGACGAGGACCCCGCGCACCGTGGCTTCCGGGGCGTCCGTGGCGCGCGCCAATGCCGCCACCGTCACGGGGGAATCGGTGACCAGCAGCACCGATTCAATCCGGGAGCGCAGCCGGGAGACCACCGGCAGCCCTTGGGGCGCGGGCGTGTGCGCCAGGGGTTCCACTGGCGCTGCGGCGGGAGCCTCCAGGGTGAACTCCGCCCCGGGGGCGGAGGTTCCGGGGGCGGGGGACGCGTCAGTGGTGTGGGGCTGCTCAGTCACAAACGACCAGTCTAGATGGCTGCCCGCACCACCCGCTTCCCCAGCCCCGCACCCGCGTGGCGCTGCGGCGCCCGCGCAGACCCCACGGGTGTTACGGCCGCCTGCGACTAGGTGGCAATCGGCTGCTGGGAGTCGGCGCTGCCCCACTGGGACCACGACCCGTCGTAGACCACCAGGTCCTCCCACCCGGCCAGGCGGGCGCCGAGTGCCGTCACGCAGGCCGTCACGCCAGAACCACAGCTGAACACCAGCTGGGTGGCGTCGCCCACCTGGGCGGCAAAAATCTGGCGCAGCTGCACCGCAGGCAGGAACGTCCCGTCCTCAGCAAACAGGGTTTCAAAGGGCACATTCACCGAGCCCGGGATGTGGCCCGCCCGCATATGGGGGCGGGGCTCCGGGGCCACCCCGGCGAAGCGGCCCGCACTCCGGGCGTCCACCACCGCCGACGCGGAGCGCGCCAGCGCACGCTCCACACCACGGATATCGGTGAACAGCTCCGGGCGGGGCTGTGCAGAGATCTCCCCACCGGCTACCCCCGCGTCCTGCGGGGTGGCGATCGGGGCGGTCGCCCCACCCGCAGCCACCCAGGCGGGCAACCCGCCGTCCAGCACGAACACTGTGCGCAGCCCCGCGGCCTGCGCGAGCCACCACACCCGGGGGCTGACCACCACACCGTGGCGGTCGTAGACCACCACCACCGAATCGTCACTGATACCGCACGCGGCGAAGGGGGCCTGCACATCCGCCGGCACGGTGTGGGGAAACTCGGCGTCAGCCTCACTGAACTCGGCCTCAATGTCGGCCAGCAGCGCGCCGGGAATCCCCTCCTGCAGGGCGCGGGCAGGGTTACCCATGGAGGCGCACAGCACCACCAGGCGGGAGGGATCCTCAGCGAGCATCTGCTGCAGCGCGGCGGCGGTGATCAGCGGCGGCACACTGGAATCCAGGGCGGTCGGGGTGGGTGCACCTGTGTTGTTCGTCGTCATGGACCACACCCTACCGAGACAACCCTGCCCACGGCAGGGAAACCGGGAAAAATTGTGCGCCCCCTTGTTTTGCCCCTGCGCCGGGCGCGCCCCACCTATTCCCAGTTGGCGGCGGCCACGACCGCCGGATCGACCTCGATACCCGTCCAGGACACATCCAACGGGCCCAGCGACTCCTCCTGCTTGAGGCTCACCGCCTTAGCCTTAAACAACTCCAGCAGCGCGAGGAAACGGCCCACGATCTCCATGTTGCGGCCACAGTCACTCGTCAATTGCGCGAAACTCAACCACGTCTCCGCACCCGCCAGGCGCAGCGCATCCAACAGCTTGCCGGCCTGCTCCGGGACGGACACCGCCACCTGGTGAATATGCCCCGTGGCCACCTCCTCCGGCGGGCGGGGACGAAACACACTCGCCGCAAACTCGGCAAAGGACTGAGCATCCATACCCAAGCGCACCGGCGGCAACAGCTGGGCAAACTGCGGCTCCAGGGACACCGCCCGCGGATACCGGCGCCGGGCCGCCACCTGCCAGGCCGCGAACTGCTCCGCGGCCTTCTTGTACGCCTGGTACTGCAGCAGCTTCGCGAACAGGATGTCGCGGGACTCCAACAATGCGAGGTCCTCCTCGTCGTCCACCTCCCCGCGGGGCAGCAGGCGCGCCGTCTTCAGATCCAGCAGGGTGGCCGCAATGACGAGGAATTCGGTGATCTCATCAAGGTCGGCCGTCGCCCCCAGATCCCGCGTGTAGGCAATGAACTCGTCGGTGACCTCCGCGAGCGCGATCTCGGTGACGTCCAGCTTTTTCGCCCCAATGAGCTGCAGCAGCAGATCGAAAGGCCCCTCAAAGTTGCCGAGCGCCAGCTGGAAACCCGGCAGGGTCAGCTGCTCCCCCGGCGCCTCCTGCGCGGCAGCGCCACCCGGGGTGGTGCGGGGCCGGCTAGCCGCCATGGGTGGTGCGCTCAATGACCTCGCGGGCCAGCATCCGGTACTGCGTCGCCGCCTCCGAGCGGGGCGCCCACGTCGTAATCGGCTCGCCCGCGACACTCGTCTCCGGGAACCGCACCGTCCGCGTAATCACCGTGTCGAAGACTTTCTCCCCGAAGACCTCCACCACCCGGCTCATCACCTCACGCGCATGCGAGGTGCGGCGGTCAAACATCGTGACCAAAATACCCACGATGTCCAGGTTGAAGTTGAGACGATCCCGCACCTTCTCCACCGTGTCCGTGAGCAACGCCAGGCCACGCAGGGAGAAGTACTCGCACTCCATCGGGATGATGACCCCCTGCGCGCACGCCAAAGCGTTGACCGTGAGCAGCCCCAGCGACGGCTGGCAGTCCAGCAGAATGTAGTCATACTCGCGCATGACCGGGCGCAGCGCCCGCGCCAACGCCTGCTCACGACCCACCTCGTTGACGAGCTGGATTTCCGCCGCCGACAGGTCAATGTTCGCCGGCACCAAATGCATCCCCGGCACCCGCGTGGTGTGGATGGCGTTGAGGATGGAGGTTTCGTTATCCACCAGCAGGTTATAGACCGTCAAGTCCAACTCGTCGTGGTGAATACCCAAGCCCGCCGACAGCGCACCCTGGGGATCCAGGTCGACCAACAGCACCTTCCGGCCGGCTTCCGCCAGGCCCGCCCCGAGGTTAATGGTCGACGTTGTCTTCCCCACCCCGCCCTTCTGATTACACATCGCCAGGATCGTCGCCGGACCATGCCGGTCCAGGGGCGCGGGCTCAGGGATCTCGCGCAAGGGACGGCCGGTCAAGCCCAGGGTGTTTTCCGGCTTCTCAAACAGCCCAGGATCCTTCACAGTCAAACCTTCTCCCTTGACACTTGTGGGTGTGTGGTGGTTCGGCGGGCGGGGCGCACACCCCACCTCTTCTAGCCCCTCCACCCTACCAACCCCGCGCGGCGGGTGAGCATCATCCCCGACACCTGCCCCCGCACGGCACGGGGGCGAACACCGCACGCACCTTATGCGCGCGGGTGCGCCTCACGCCACTTCTCCGCAATGCCCTGGGTATTCATGTGCATGTACAGCTGCGTCGTCGTCACCGCCGCATGCCCCAAAAGCTCCTGCACCGTCCGCACCGGCACACCCCGCTGCACCAGGTGCGTGGCGTAAGAGTGGCGGAACGTGTGCGGCGAAATCTCCGCCGTGACCCCGGCGCGCTGCGCGCGCTCCTTGATGACCTTCCAGGCGCTCTGCCGCGACAGCGGCCGGCCGAGCGTGTTCAAAAACAGCTCCTGCGGTACGCCTGCGCGGGCCTTGGCTGCAAGCTCCGGGCGTGACCTGCGGGCGTACTCCCGCACCGCCTGACGGGCGGGCTCCCCCAGGGGCACCAGGCGCTCCTTGTCCCCCTTGCCGTGCAGCAACACCATGTCGCGGTCGCCGATGCCTTCCTGGGCGCGCAGGCTCAACACCTCCGTGATGCGGGCACCGGTGCCGTACAACAGCTCCAACAGGGCCCGGTCCCGCACGTCCACCGCCGTGGCCGTCTCCCCGGTGGGGATGGCGTCAATGATCCGGCAGGCATCCTCCACCGTGAGGGTGTCGGGATAGTGCTTCGGCATCTGCACCGGCTGCACCTCCGCGGCGACGTTCTGGCTCACCCGCCCCTCGTGCAGGGCGAAGGCGTGCATCTGGCGGACCACCACCAGCGCGCGATTCGCGGAACTCACCGCCAAGGGCGCGCGCCCCTGGGCCGGGTCACCGTCGCGCAGATCCCGCACGTAGCGCTCCACCATCGGCACCGTGACCTCCCCCAGGCGGGAGATGTCCTGCTGGGCGAGCCAGTGCTGCCAGCGGCGCGCATCCCGGGCATAGTTACTCACCGTGTTCGCCGACGCGGAGCGTTCCACCCGCAGGTGCTCCAGCCACAGGCGCAGCACCACCTCCACCGCATCCGGCGCGGCCGGGGCGCGCCCCTCACCCACGGCGCACAGTCCCTGACGCGGCGGCCGCCTTGCGTGCGGCCAGCGCCGTCGGCCGCAGCGCGAAAGGCTCCTCCACGCTGCGCGTCGCCCCGCCGGCGCACGCGCGGGCCGCCAGCAGCAGGCCCGCGATGGCAATGCCGTTGGCAACCCGCCCGGCAGCCACCCACTCCACAGCCTCGTCCAGGGGCACCCAGTGCAGCTCCAAGTCGGCCTCCTCATCATCGGCCTCGCCCCGGTCGACGGGGGTGAGTTCCCGGGCAAGAAACACCCGCACCGCCTCATCCATCACCCCCGGGGAGGTCACCATGTCGGTGAGCACCTCCCACCGCGCCGCACGCAACCCCGCCTCCTCGGCGAGTTCACGGGCCGCGCACACCTCCGCAGGCTCGCCGGGAACATCCAGCAGCCCCGCCGGCAGCTCCCACAGGTGGCGGCCCACCGGCCGGCGGTACTGGTGCACCAACGCCACCCGGTCATGGTCGTCCACAGCCACCACAGCGACCGCCCCGAAATGTTCGACCACCTCCCGGGCCGCCACGTGACCGCCCGGCATCACCACCTGATCGCGCCGGACCCCCAGGATCGGCGCGTCAAGCAACAGCTCCGTCGACTGGACGGGAAAATCATGCCGGGCGTCCGGCACCGCGGGTACTGCCGGGGGCGTCGTGGCGCGGGTGGTGCCATCTGGCTTCTGCGTGTGCACGGACAGTGCCCTCCTTACTCAGGCCATCCCCGGCGGCACTGCGGCTGCCCGCACGGGCGCGCGCCGGGGATGGGACGATGCGTCGATTCTTCCTGCTCGGGTACGAAGTCCGCGGCACCCCGCAGCACAACGCGTGCGGCATCCTGCGGGCGCACCCGAGCTCCGCACACCACCCTAGCCCAGTCCCCGCGCCGCCCCCCGGCGGCGCTGAGGTCTGCTGGTGCGCGCGCAGACTACTGCGCGGCGTGGTGCTGCAGCGCGGCGCCGACGAGGGCGTCGAACAGGGGGTGCGGGCGCGTCGGCCGGGAGGCGTACTCCGGGTGGCCCTGCGTGGCCACGAGGAAGGGGTGCTGCTCGCGGGGGTACTCCACGAACTCCACCAGGCCACTGTCGGGGTTGCGCCCAGAGAACACCAGACCGGAACCGGCGGTGATCTCCTCGCAGTAGGCGTTGTTCACCTCATAGCGGTGGCGGTGCCGCTCACTGACCTCGCGGGAGCCGTAGATTCCCGCCACGACGGAGCCCTCCTCCAGCACTGCGGGCGATGCCCCGAGGCGCATCGTGCCACCCAGATCCGCGTCCCCACGGGTGGCGGCCTCCTGCTCCGCCATGGTCGCAATCACCGGCGTGGGCGTCTCCGGATCAAACTCGGTTGAGGTCGCGCCGTCCAGGCCCGCCGCGCGCGCCGCCTCAATGACGACGCACTGCAGGCCCAGGCAGATCCCCAGCAACGGCAGGCCGTGGGTGCGGCACCAGCGGATCGCGCCCAGCTTGCCGTCAATACCGCGGCCGCCGAAGCCACCGGGGATCACGACACCATCCAGCTCGCCGAGCAGTGCCTCCGCGCCCTCGTCGGTGGCGCACTCGTCCGAGGCCACCCAGCGGATCGTGGCGCGCACCCCATGGGTGAACGCCGCCGCCCGGATCGCCTCCGCCACCGACAGGTACGCATCGGGCAGCTCCGTGTACTTCCCCACCACGCCGATGGTGACCTCCCCGCGGGGATTGCGCACCCGCTCAAGGAGGGTGCCCCACTCACCCCACTGCACCGGCCCCGCCTGCAGGCGCAGCCGATCCAGCACCACCTCGTCGAGGCCCTCGCGGTGCAGCACCTCCGGGATGGAGTAGATGGAATCCGCATCCGCGCAGGAAATCACAGCGGCTTCATCGACGTCGCACATGAGCGCCATCTTCGACTTCAACGCCTGCGGCACCTCCCGATCGCAGCGCAACACCAAGGCATCCGGCACGATGCCGATGGCCCGCAGGGCAGCCACGGAGTGCTGCGTCGGCTTCGTCTTCAACTCCCCCGAGGGCGCCAGGTAGGGCACGAGGGACACGTGGATGAAAAAGACATTGTCGCGGCCTACGTCGTGCCGCAGCTGGCGCGCAGCCTCCAGGAAAGGCTGGGACTCAATATCGCCGACGGTGCCGCCGATCTCCACGATGACGACATCCGGGCGGCGCTGGCCACCCGCGACCGCATCCGCCAGCACCCGCACCCGATCCTTAATCTCGTCGGTGATGTGCGGGATCACCTGCACCGTGCGGCCCAAGTACTCGCCCCGGCGTTCCTTGGCGATGACCGAGGAATACACCTTGCCGGTCGTCACATTCGCCGCCTGCGAGAGATTCCGATCGAGGAAACGCTCGTAGTGGCCCAAATCCAGATCCGTCTCCGCACCATCCTCGGTGACGAACACCTCGCCGTGCTCCCGGGGGTTCAAGGTGCCGGGGTCGACGTTGACGTACGGGTCCAGCTTCTGCATCGTCACCGACACGCCACGGGCGATGAGCAGGCGGCCCAGGCTGGCCGCCGTGAGCCCCTTCCCCAACGACGACGCCACACCACCGGTGACGAACACATACTTCACCGGACTAGCCCCCGACCCTGCTTGCGTTTGCATAACTCCACACTCTCCCACCGGAAGCCCCACAGAGGACGCCCGGACAATATAAAAGCCACCAGAAAAACCGCCCTCACACACCCCACGAATGCATAGACATCAAGAAAAAAGGGTGCGCGAAAAACGGGTGGGAGAAAAGACCATTGTCGACGCCTGCGGAATAGACAAGCAGCGCACTTTTTTCATGCGCCGCCATCAGAACGAAGCCACGCAGAGAAAAGATGTGCAGAAACGACAAATCCGCAGGTGTCGCGGCACAGTGTGCCGGGAGCGCCACCGCCTCACACGCTGTGTCAGGCTGGCCCAACGGGCCACTGTGGCGGCATCCTTGGATACCCACGGGATTTCAGCCTAACACTCCCGCCACAAATCTGAGAAATTCCCACCCCATTTGCCGCAGCCCGAGAAATCACCCGAAAAAACGGGACACGTCCCCCGACGGACGCGCCCATGAGCTTCCCGCAGGACAGCGGGCGCTGCACACATGCGACACTGCAGCCCGCGCATGCGACACGCACACGGGGCGGCAGGTGGCAGTCAGCGCCAGCGCGGATGCCAGCTAGGTGCGCGGCACCGGCGGGGATGCGGCTTCCGCGGAGGCGGCCGCGCCATAGGCCCCGGAGCTGCCGTCGAGCTGCTCCCGGACAGCCAACACCGTGGCCAGGCGCCCGTAGGCCATGTTCACCGAATCAATGGTGGACACCTTCAACCCGTCGGCCGCATCGGAACGCACCACACCAATCGCCCCCGTGGTTGCTGCCTGCGTGATCCGGCCCGCCAACACCGCGCCACCGTCGAAGCGGCCCAACGCCAGCGCAAACGCCGCCAGGTTGCGGGCGGCAAACTCATTGCCCTCCTCCGCATCACCAGTGATGATCACGATGGCCTCGGCGGGGGCGATCGCCGCCGCATTGGCCTCCACGAGGCCCGCGCCCTGGAGGGCGTTGAGCAACAACGCCCGATCCTCCGGCGGCGACGCCGGCTGCCCCTCCTTCGGGGCGAACAGTGCCGCCCCGAGCGCCTCCCCGGCGTGCGTGCCCGGGTCCAGCTTGTCGACGGACAGCTTCGCCCCCGCCGGCAGCGTGGTCGCCACAATCGACTTGAGCCGGTCCGCGTGCTCCTTGTCGAAGAACTTCTCCGTCAGCTTAAGACGGCCCGCATCGACGGCCTTCGCGTCCCGCAGCAGCGCCTCCACCGCATCAACGTCCTCTTGCTGCGCCGAGGCCGTCCGAATCACCGTGACAGGCTTGCCGTCGAGGATGCCCGCCACCTGCGCGGGCGCGGTGGACGCGATGAAACTATCGGCGGCATCCGCCTCCGCGGCGACCACCTGGCTGGAGGTTTTCAAGTCTTTGAGCTGGCTGGAGGTATCGCGCAACTGCGCGTTGCCCCCATCCGCGAGGTTCGGGGCCACCAGCAGGGCACCGGCGGCCACACCGGCCGCCATCCCGAGCGTCACGCCGGCGAAAACATGTCCGGGACGCATTGAACCCATAGTGAAACCTTTCCCAGTGAAGTCGTCTAGAGGAGAAAAAGATCAGGCGCTCTTCGCGCACAAGCCCACAGGCTGGTCTACAGCCCCACCCAGGAACGCACATCCACAGCAATGTTGTTCCAGGCATCGATGAGGTTGTCGACGAAACTGCCATCACCATGGGTCCCGCCAATGACGATGAGCACCGCGATAAGCGCCACGACACCCAACAGTGCCCACAGCCAGTGGAAGCTGAAGTTCGTGCGCACGGTGTACAGCTCCACGATGGCGCGGCCATCCACGAGCCGGGTGCCGGCCTTCAACCGGGCCAACAACCCCGAGGGCTGCGCGCCCACAGCGTCGGCAAACACCCCATTCAAATCCAGCGGCGCACCCACATTCACAATGAGCGACGCCCCGTGGTACTCGGCCAACAACAGCGCCAAATCGCTCGCGTCACTAATCGCCGAGGGGAACGTCATCGCCCCAATACCCAGGTCCTGGATGCGCTCCATGCCGACTGCGTGCCCGGAGGTATCCGCCGGCAGCACCATGAGCGCCCCGCCACGCATGGTCTCCACCTCGATGCGGGCCGGGTCACCAATGATGATGTCGGGGCTGTAGCCCGCCTTCACCAGAGTGTCCGCCGCCTCGTTCACAGCGATGAGTGCCGGCTGGTACTCCCGCAGGAAATTCCGCAACTCCTTGAGCTGCTCCTCCAAGTCCACCGCCGGGGAGACCACCACCACCTTCCGGTTGTGCAGATCCACACCGGTGGCGGGGATACCCAACCCGTCGACGAGCAGGGGCGCTTCGGAGCGAATGAACTCGGTGGTGTTACCGAAGAACGCCTCCATGTGGTCGAGCAGCTGCTGCTGCGCGGCCTGCCACTGGGCGTCCACATCGGCCGCCGACAGCACAGTGCCCTGCCCCAGCAGCTTCTCCCCGTAGAACAGCTCCCCCTCATCCGTCAGGCGGCCCTTCTTGCCGTCCTTGAACTGGGCACGCACCTCCACGCCCACCCCGTCGACGAGCGTGATGCCGGCGTCGATGAGCAACTGGGGGCCGAAGCTCGGCACCGTGCCCGCTCCCGCGCGAGCAATGTTGACGACGGCAGCCGCGCCGGCATCAATGAGCTGCTGGGCGAACGCGCGGGTGATGTCCGGGGCATCAATGAGCGCAATGTCGCCAGTCGACAGCTTGCGCATGCCCTTCGCGCCGGGAGTGCAGTCACGAATCGGTGCGTAAAGACCGGGCAGGTCAGGGTTGCGGGAGAACAAACTCATGCCGCCTAGTGTGGCGGCACGCAGACACAAACGGGCGCAATGACACGCAATTGGTGGCAGAAACTTTCCCTACGCAGCTGCTTCCCCCAGCACGCATCCACTCCGCTGCGGGCGGGCTACGCCTCGGAGGTATCGGTGCGGGCGATCTCCAACAGCTCGGCGGCGTGCGCCCGGCCGGTGGCGGTATCGTCCAGGCCCGCCAACATACGGGCGAGTTCCTCCACCCGCTGCTCGTCATCGAGCCGGCGCGCCGCGGAGGTCACCGCATCGTCTGCCACATCCTTCGAGATATGGATGTGCGTGTCGGCGAACGCCGCCACCTGCGGCAGGTGGGTGACCACCAGCACCTGGTTGTGGCGAGCCAGCCGCGCCAAACGACGCCCAATCTCCACCGCGGCCTTGCCGCCGACGCCGGCATCCACCTCGTCGAACACGAGCGTGGTGCCCGCCTGCGTGGCGGACAGGTTGACCTCCAGGGCCAGCATAACGCGGGACAGCTCACCGCCCGACGCGGAGGTCGCCAGCGGTTGTGCCGGCAGCTTCGGCGCGGGCGCGAGGCGGAACTCCACCTCGTCGAGACCTTGCGGCCCCGGTTCCCGGGGGCTGAGCTCGACGGTGAACACGGCCTTCGGCATCGCGAGCCCGTGCAGCTCCTCGGTGACTGCCTGCGCGAGCGTCGTCGCCGCAGCAGCCCGCGCCGCACTCAGCTCCTGCCCGGTGGCCTGCACCCGCTCCTCGGCGGCCGCCACCCGGGCGGCCAGCTCGTCCAACGCCCCCGGGGAGACGTCGATACGGCTGAGCTTGCGTTCTGCTTTGTCCTTCCACGCCAACACCCCAGCCATGTCGGGCGCGTATTTGCGGGTGAGGTTTTTCAGTTCCTGCTGGCGCTGCAGCATCGTCTCCAACGCGTCCGGGTCGCTGGGCAACCGGGAGAGAAATTGGCCCAATTCGGAGGAAATATCAGACAGCTGGACCGCCACCTGCCCGAGGCGCTGCGCGAGGTCTGCGAGGGTCTCGTCCTCCGGCCCGCCGAGGGCGTGGGCTGCTTCACCGATGAGGTCAATCGCGCCGAGGAACTCCCCCATCTCCCCGCCGTCGAGCGCCCCCGGACCATCCACGCGCCCCAGGGCTGCCTGGGCTGCCTCCTTGAGACTATCGACGTCCTGCAGGCGCCGAATCGTGGCCTGCAGCTCCACATCCTCCTCCGGCTGCGGATCAATCTGGGTGATCTCGTCAATGGCGAACTGCAGCCGATCCACCTCCTGGGCGAGTTCCCTGCGCTTCGCGGTGCGTTCCGCCAGATCTTTCGCCAGCGCCTTGTACTCGGTGTAGGCCGAGCGGTAGGCCTCCGCCAGGCGCAGGCAGTCGGGGCCAAAGCGATCGAGGGCCGCCAACTGCCGCTCGGGGGACAACAACCGCAGCTGATCGTTTTGGCCATGGATCGCCAACAGTTCGCTGGTGAACTCCCCCAGCGTGGACGCCGGCACCGCCCGGCCACCCAGGTGCGCCTTCGACCGCCCGGAGGCATTGACCGTCCGGCTCACGATGTACTCGCCGTTTTCGTCCATGCTGCCACCCGCAGCATCCACCACGGCAGCCGCCGCGGCGGCGAGTTCCTCCGGCACCTGGAAGCGCCCCTCCACCACGGCGGCGGCAGCCCCGGTGCGGACCCGGCCGGCATCAGCCCGGCCGCCCGCGAGCAGCCGCAACCCCGACAGGATCATCGTCTTACCGGCGCCGGTCTCACCGGTGAGCACCGTGAGCCCCCGGTCGAGTTCCACCGTGGTGTGGTGAATGACGCCCAGTTCGCGGATGTCCAGTTCAGTCAACAAGGGGCTTCCACCTGCCTTCTACCAGAAGAGAAAAAGAGAAAGGATTCACACAAAGAAAGAGAAACGCAGAGCAGCGACGCGAAAAGTTCGCACCCAGCACAGTCGCAGACGACCGGCTGGCGCCACTGCCCGCAGTCGGAGGGGCGGCTAGGGCTGGGGATAGCCTGGGGTGCTCCCGGCCTGGGGGCCACGCCAGCCGACGACCGGCAGTCGGAACTTCTGCACCAACCGCTCGGTGAACGTCGACTCGTCCAAGCGCACCCAGCGCACCGGGCGTTCGCCGCGAGCGACCTCCACCCGGGAGCCGGGCGGCATGTGGAGGTCCCGAAAACCATCCATGATCGCCAGTGCCGGGGAGGTATCACTGTTGGACTCGATGGCGACACGCGACTGGGGGCTGACCACCAGCGGCTTCGCGAACAGGGCGTGCGCGTTATTCGGCACCACCAAGATGGCGTCGAGTTCCGGCCACAGCACCGGCCCGCCTGCGGAAAACGCGTAGGCCGTCGACCCCGTCGGGGTGCTCACGAGCACGCCGTCGCAGCCGAAGGAACTCACCGGCTCCCCGTCGATTTCGAGCGTCGCATCCAACACCCCGCGGCGGTTGGTGTTCTCCACGGACACCTCATTGAGTGCCCAGTTCCGCCCCGACACCTCACCATCCGCCCCGCGGACGGTGACCTGGAGGGTCATGCGGTCCTCCACCCGGTAGTCCCGGTCAATGACCCGGCGGATGGCTTCCTCCAAGGAGTCGGACTCCCACTCGGCGAGGAAGCCCACATGGCCGAGGTTGATTCCGAGCACCGGCAGGTCCACCTGGTAGGCCAAGTCAGCGGCCCGCAGGAAGGTGCCGTCACCACCGAGCACGAGCACGAGTTCGCAGCCCCGCGCCGCAGAGGCGTGGTGCGGGAACTGGGGAAACCGGCCCAGGATGGGGTCCTCGTCGATGGGGGTGGGGTCCTCCGGGGCGAGCACCCGCACGGTGATGCCAGCAGCATCCAGCAGGGCCGCCGCCGTCGACGCAGCCGCCAGGTTAGAGTGGCGTCCCGTGTGCGGGACGAGCAGGACGGAACGTTCAGTCACCGTGAGGGTCCTTCCGCGATGGCGGTATCCACCATGGCTGTCAGCGTGTCAGTGTCGGGGTGGCTGGCACCATCGTCGGCGACGAGCCACAGGAAATACTCTACGTTGCCCGAGGGGCCCGGCAGCGGGGAGGCCACCACCTGCTTCGTCGACAACCCCAACTCGCGGGCGTGGCGGGCCACATCGAGGGTCACTTCGGCACGCAGCTCAGGAGACGTCACCACACCCCCGGAACCCAGGCGGTCCTTGCCGACCTCGAACTGCGGCTTGACCATGGGCAGCAGGCTCGCACCGGGCCGCATGCAGGCAGCGATGGCCGGCAGCACCAGGTTGAGGCTGATGAACGACAGGTCACCGACCATCATGTCCATGGGGCGCTCCAGCATCGATGGTGTGAGGTGCCGGATGTTCGTCCGGTCCATCACCCGCACCCGAGGATCGTTTTGCAGACGCCAAATCAGCTGCCCGTAGCCCACGTCGACGGCGGTGACGGATTCCGCACCCCGGCGCAGCAGCACATCCGTGAAACCACCCGTGGAGGCACCTGCGTCGAGGACGTGCAGCCCTTCCACCGAGATGCCGAACGCATCCAGGGCACCAATGAGCTTGTGCGCGCCGCGGGAAGCCCAATTGTCCTCCTCGGAGCCATCCACCCGGATGGAGACCTGATCGTCGACGACGGTGGCCGGTTTCGTGGCGAGCATGCCGCCCACGAAGACTTTGTTGCCGCGGACCAGGGTGACCGCGTGTTCCCGGGAGCGGGCAATCTTGCGGCGCACAAGCTCAGCGTCGAGCCGACGACGGGAAACCATGAAAACAAACTCCGATCACATGCCCTGGGGCGCAGATACGCCGCACCCCTGGGGAGAAGACGTCAGGGATCAACACGCAGGCGTGCTGGGATACCCCACCACTATGGCCCCTGGCGGGCCGAAAGCACAATGCCCCGCGGGCACACCTGTGGATAACTTGAGGCGGCCACTGGGGTGGGAGGCCACCGCGGTTAGCGCAGCGCGTCCGCGAGGATCTGGTGGGCTGCGGTGAGCAGCTCCACTTCCTCGTCCACGCTATGGGTGGGCTGCGCCAGCAGGCCCAGCACCTCGGCGGACAGGGCCTCCGGGTCGGGGGTCTGCGCCGCCCGGAAATCTTGAGGCTTTACGTCCACGCGTCCCACGCCTCCTTGGCGGCCGTGCTGCCGAAGACCAGCTCGCGGGGCGCGTCAATATCCGACCAGGCGGCACCGAGCACCGTCCGCACGATGGCGACCGGATCCTCGGCAAGCGCGCCTGCGGGCGCCCCCTCCACGGTGACGGTGTCACCGATGCGGGTGGCGCTAAAACCACCCTGGTTTCCGGGGCGGAGCGTGTCGACGTCGCCGCTCAAGGCCCGCAGATCCTGGGCGATGAGGCTCGGGCGGTGCGCCCGCGGGGCGAAGAAGAGGTCGTCGACACCGGAAACGCCGGTGAGCACGTGGAGGGTGTCCATGCCGGCGGCCACGCCACCGGCAATATCGGTGTCCAGGCGGTCACCGACCGCCAGCGGGCGCTGCGCGCCCACCTGCTCCTGGGCGACGTGGAACATCGCCGGCTCCGGCTTGCCCGCGCTGCGCGGGGTCACCCCCGTGGAGATGGCGACGGCGTGCACCATCGCACCATTGCCCACCATGAGGCCCCGCTGCTGCGGGAGCGAGGTGTCCAGATTGGTGGCGAAGAAGCTCGCGCCGGCGCGAATCGCCAACGCCGCCTCCGACAGCTGCGCCCACCCGGTCTCCGGGTTGTGGCCCTGCAGCACCGCCACGGGCTGGTCGTCGGCGCTGGACACGGGAACGAACCCGGCCTCGCGGACCAGGTCCCGGAGGGACTCCGCGCCGAGTACGAGCACCGGGCTGCCGGGCTCAATGTCCTTGGCGAGCATGTACACCGCCGCCTGAGCACTCGTCAGAACATCCTGAGGTGCTGCGGCAAGGTCAATCGCCTGGAGCATGTCTGCCACGGTTGCCGCCGCGCGGGAGGCGTTGTTGGTGACGTAGATGCTGTGGCCGGGGAAGGCGTTGATGGCGGGCACCGCGTGCTCGATCGCGTCGCCGCCCTCCCACACGGTTCCATCCAGGTCCAGCAGCAGGGCATCGTAAGCGTCGTATACGGCGGTCATGGTGTACCAGCTTAAACCCCGAAAGCGCGCGGGCACACATTACCCAAGCCCCACACTGAGGAGAAGATACGCAGACACCCCACCCTCGTCACCACCGACAGTCCTTCACAGGACCGCGAGTGCAGTGCAAGAGTGGGGCGCCATTGACGACGCGGGGACCGCGCCGACGATCAGAAGATCATCAGCCTTAAGCGTCGTCGTCCGACTCTGCGGGCTGCTGGGTGCGCACGGTATCGGTGGTCAGCGGAAGCTCCGTCTGCCCACCGATGGCGCGCTGCAGCTCCCGGATGCGCTCGTCGGCATCGAGGAACTCGTCGTGATCGATGCCCCGGACGCGTTCAAACCACTCGAGTGCTTCCTCCGGGCGACCGGCGTCATTGAGGGCATCAGCGTAGGCGTAGAACAGGCGCGCAGCCTCGAAATCCGTCCGATTCGGGTCGAGGTTCTCCTGCTGCAATTCCACCACCGCAGCGTCCAACTGCCCCATGTCGCGGCGAGCACCGGCGACGACGATGGCGAGCTCGGTGCGGGTTTCGTCGTCAAGACCCACGCCTTCCTCACGGGCAAGCTCGATGGCCTTCTCCGGGCGGCCCAGGGCGCGCTCACAGTCAGCCATGACGGCGATGAGGCCCGGGCCGCCGGACATGCGGCGGGCGGCGCGCAGCTCCGCGAGGGCTTCCTTCCACTCGCCTGCGTGGTAGGCGGCGATACCGGCAGTTTCGCGCACCACGGACACACGGCCCGCGCGGTCCTTGGCGGAGCGGGCGTGTCGCAGCGCGAGCTGCGGGTCATCATTGAGGAGAGTGGCCGCCATGATCATGTGGCGGGCGACCTTATCGGCGTTGTCCTTGCTCAGGCTCTTCAGGTCCTGCAGCACGCTCGGATCCAGCAGATCAGCCTTAACGTCGGAAGGAATGTCCGGGTCATTCTGGCGGTTGTTCAGGCGCTCTTCACGGAAACCGGGACGCATCGGCCCCTGATAGGTGCGGTCCTTACCGCCGCGCTGCGCGTGACCGCGTCCGCCGCCCTGCGGGCCACGGCGGTCGTCACGGCGGCCACCCCGGCGATCATCCCGGTTGTAACCCCCACGACGGTCGTCCCGACGATCATCGCGCCGATCGTCACGGCCCCGGTACCCACCGGACTGGTAGCCACCGCGGTCATCGCGGCGATCCTCGCGACGGTCATCGCGGCCATAGCCACGATCATTCGAGCGCCCATAGCCGCCCCGATCCTCACGGTACCCACCGCGACGGTCGTCACGGCGGTCATCACGACCCCGGTAGCCACGGTCATCACGACGGTCGCCTCGCGAGTAGCCGCCCCGGTCGTCACGGCGATCGTCCCGACCGCGGTAGCCGCCTCGGGAATCCTCACGCCGGTCGTCCCGGCCACGGTAACCACCACGGTTGTCGTCGCGACCACGGTAGCCACCGCGGCGGTCGTCGAAGCGATCCCGACGCTGGCCGTCGCGACGGCTGTCAGAATCGAAGGAACCGGAACGACGGTCATAGGAACGGCGGTCGTCGCTGCGGTGATCATCTCGACGGGAACGACGGTCGTCGCGACGGTCATCCCGGCGCTCGCGATACTCGTTGGCCATATAGTGTGGTGCTCCTTCTGGGGCGGTGGGTGCGCTCTCGGCGCAATCAAAGTCCTTCCCGCCACACGACGTGGGAGAAGGACACAAGCTAGGTGGATGATTCTACACCCTGACACCCGAACAGTGGGAGTCACCAACAACACTCGTCACGCCACACATCAGAAGAAACCCGACGACGCGGCAGAGCGTCACTGTGTAGAAAAAGAACGACGAACCCCGTAACACAGCCGCTCGTAGATGATTCACCCGCTGGAGGAGACTCAACAAGCAATCTTCGGCAGCACCGGACAGGTGCCCCAGTAGAGCTCCATGTGCTCCACAGACCGCCTCCCCGGGGGCAGGCCCGCAACAACAACGAGCACCCCCAAAACCCCTGTACACGCAACAAAGCCCCGAAACCAGAGGTACTGGTTTCCGGGGCCTTGGAGCGATTTTTATGAAGATATAATGTCGGCAGTGACCTACTCTCCCACACACTCCCGTGTGCAGTACCATCGGCGCAGGTGGGCTT
>NZ_PPDL01000056.1 GCF_002994655.1 Corynebacterium sp. 13CS0277 | reverse complement strand
ATGACCAGCACGAACAACCCTGACATGCCCACCCAACATTCGAACACCACCCAAAACACCTAACCTCCACCACTCCACAACTTGTTTGTGCTATAGCGCCCGACGCATCGTGACAAGCATGCGTAAAACACCTGCATGCCCCATCTGTTCGGGCTCCATCAAGAAAAACGGCCGCACGACCTCTGGACGCCAGCGCTGGCGGTGCCGCACCTGCAACCACTCCTTCACGATCGGCAACCCCCTGCCGACCATCGCCAGCCACTTCCGCGCCTTCCTCGCCTGGATCACCACCTCCCGCACCCTCGACGACCACGCCGCAGCCCTCGGCCTGTCCGCCCGCACCCTCCAGCGCCACTTCCAGAAACTCTGGCTGATCCCCGTCCCCCGCCCCGCCGCCAACAACACCTACGACGAACAGGTCTTCATCGACGGCACCTACCTCGGCGACAACCTCTGCCTGCTCATCGCCTCCACCAGCGACCGCGTCCTGGCATGGCACTGGTGCCACACCGAAAACACCAGCAGCTACCTCAAGCTGCTCGACCAGATCAACCGCCCCCGCCTGATCACCTGCGACGGCCACCGCGGCGCACTCAAGGCCATCACCATGATGTGGGGCACCCCCGACCCCACCACCGGACACACCACCCGAACCCAACGCTGCCGGATCCACATCCACCGCAACATCAAAGCCAAGATCACCCGCCGCCCCAACACCGCCGCCGGCAAAGCACTGCTGCAGCTGTCCCGAAACCTGCTGACCATCACCGACACCCAAGAAGCCGCCGAATGGCTGGTCCACCTGCAGCAATTCCACCAGGTCTACCACCGCTGGCTCGACGAAAAGACCTACGTCAAAGACGTCCCCCGGTCCGCCATCCCCGCCAACAAGCGCAAAAACAAGACCTTCTGGTACACCCACGACCGCACCCGGTCCGCGTACTACCAGCTGCTCCGGCTCCACGAACAAGGCCACCTGTTCGCCTTCCTCGACGTCTCCTGCGAGCTCCTCGACGAACAACTCGGCCTGACCACAACCCCCGACATCATCACCGCAGCCTGCTACCGGGCCGACACCAATGTCCTCGAAGGCGGCTTCAACGCACCCCTGAAAGCACTGCTGCGCGCACACCGAGGACTGACCCCGGAACGGCAGCGCACCCTCTGCGACTGGTGGTTGTTCGCCAAGACCGGCTGCCCCACCTCACCCGAGCAGATCGCCCGCGACACAAACTTCGGCCAGGACCAAAGTTCCAAAGCAAAAGTCCTGGCCGAAGCCGAACAAGCCGACAACGAAGAGCACGGAGGCCCTGCCGAATACGACGACGGCATCGACGCCGGCTACTCACATTCTATGGGCATCCGCAAGGGCCCTATGAAGTAGGTAACACTTCGGGTCATTCGAACGCGACACGCCG
>NZ_PPDL01000055.1 GCF_002994655.1 Corynebacterium sp. 13CS0277 | reverse complement strand
GCAGAGCACGATCCGTACCCTGCGGCGCGCAATCGCTCACGGAGTCAGCGTCCGAGCCGCCGCCAAGGCCCTCGGCGTGCGGTATACCGCAGCGCTGAAGCTTGCCCACGCCCAGGGCTGGATCACCGCTCGGCCGAAGCCGTCTGCTGAACCCACCGCAGAGCAGTGCAAGCAGTTTTTGGCGAAGGTCAACAATGGTGCCTCCGTGCGCCAGGCTGCAGAGTCCGTCGGTATCAGCCATTCCCGCGGCTATAAGCTCGCGGTCGCCGATGGCCGGTTCATTGCCTGCCCGACAGGGGCAGGCAAAGATCAGTCAACGCGTCGGCGTGTGGACTACCTTCAGCTGCGTGTGTGGGGTTCCAGCCGCAGGCAGGCGGCCATGCAATGCGGGATCGATCCCACGACTGCCCGGCTGTATGACCAGGGCATGGTGAAAAACAAGGGTATTGAGCAGTTTGTGCCTGCAGGCGGTAAAGCTGGCGTCTATAACAGACTCATGCAGCTTATGACTCATGTGGATGGGCATCGGCCGGCACCGGCTCCTGCGGTGGCGCAGGCGATGCTGGAGAAGACGATTCATCAACGGTTTCTTTCCGCCCGGGAGCGCGACACGATTCAGGAGATGCTGTGCGCGGGTTGTAGTCAGGCGGATATTGCCCGCAAGCTGGGGAGGTCGCGGTCGACGATCAGTCGGGAGATTGCCAACCATAGCGATGCTGAAGGGCACTACCGGGGTGCGTCGGCGCACCGTCAGTCGTGTGTGAATCGGATGCGGAAGCGCCGAAGGAAGCTGGATTTGACTAATCCGACCCGGTTGGGTATGGAAGTGCAGCGGATGTTGGATTTGCAGATGAGTCCCGAGCAGATCAGTGGCAGACTCAGGGTGGAATATCCCGATGACGAGGAGATGCGCATTAGCCACGAGACGATTTACCAGGAGTTGTATCTGCAGGCCCGTGGTGGGTTGAAGCGCGAGGTCAAGCGCGCGTTGCGGACTGGTCGGGTCAAGCGTAAGCCTCGTGGCCAGGGGTCTGTGAACCGTAATGAGCGGTTTAAAGAGCCGATGGTGATGATCGCTGATCGGCCTAAGGAAGCAGATACTCGGTTGGTGCCTGGTCACTGGGAAGGTGACCTGATCATGGGCGAAGAAAACAAGTCTGCGATCGGTACTGTGGTGGAGCGAACCTCTGGGTTCTTGCTGTTGCTGGAGCTTATCGGTGGTCATAGTGCCGATATTGTGGCTGCGGCGTTGACGAAGCGGATCAATGAGCTGCCCGCGACGTTGAAGCGTTCGTTGACCTGGGATCAGGGCAGTGAGATGGCTATGCATCATCAGGTCGCTAAAGACACTGGCTGCACGGTCTACTTCTGCGATCCGCACAGCCCGTGGCAGCGGGGTACCAACGAGAACACTAATGGCTTGCTGCGGCAGTATTTCCCGAAGGGGACGGACCTGTCGAGGTTTACTGCGGAGGACTTGGAGTGGGTCGAGATGGTGATGAATTCCCGGCCGCGGAAGCGGCACGGGTATCTCACTCCGGCTGAAGTCCTTGCCAAGTTGCTAGAGTCTGATTAAACCCACGTGTTGCGACCATCACTTGAATCCGCCCA
>NZ_PPDL01000054.1 GCF_002994655.1 Corynebacterium sp. 13CS0277 | reverse complement strand
GCGTTGGGCGGGCGGTCGCCTGCGAAGTTTGAGCTGGCGTTTATCGCGTCGCTGGAGTCTTCCAGTGGCCGGGAGGAGGCGGTGATGGCTGCCGCCTAATTGGCGGGTCCCTGGTCAGGCTGGTTGTCCAGAACAGACCATGCCAAAATTTGACTCAGACCCGGACCCCGCCCCTCACCCCACACGCCACGAGCACTCGGGAACACCCCGGAGAGTAAACGACACCACCGGCACAGCCAGAAGGCTATGCCGGTGGGGAACAGACGAGACACCATTCGTCAGAGGGGCCGGGGACACGCACCCGACATATCCCCTGCTAGTGGCAAATGTCCTCGTGGTTCTGGTGAGCCGCACCCTCGATCTGAATAGTGGCGTGACTAATGCCTACCTCACGCAGGGCGTTGTGCACACTGTCCAGCAGTACGCAGTGCCCCTGAGCGAAGCAACCACTGTCGCCGGTGACGACGTGGGCGGTGACGAGCACCTCGGAGCCATCGACGCTCCAGACGTGAAGATCGTGCACGCGGTCCACCCCGTCGACGGCGGTAATCGCCTGCTCAATGGAGTCAGTGTCAACCCCATCGGGCACCCGCTCCATGAGAACAGCCATCGCCTGCTTCAGCAGCCCATAGGTGCGCGGAAGGATGAGTGCCGCAATCACCAGGGACGCGATGGTGTCGGCCAACTGGAAGCCGGTGAAGCGAATGATGAGGCCGGCGACGATGACAGCAACGGACCCCAGCATGTCGGACAGCACATGAAGGTACGCACCCTTCATGTTGAGACTGTCATTTTGACGGCGTGCAAGCACCAGCGCCGAACCAACGTTCGCGACGAGGCCGATGACGGCGACGACGAGCATGAGTCCGGTATCGATGGGCTCAGCGTTGCCAAAGCGGAGGACGGCCTCAACGACGATCCACAAGGCGATGATGCCGACTGCCGCGGCATTGATCGCGGCGGCAAGGACTTCCACGCGGCGATAGCCGTAGGTGGCTTGGCGCGTGGCCTGGCGGCGGCCGATCAAAATGGCCGCAAGAGCCATGACCAACCCTGCCGAATCGCTGAGCATGTGGGCGGAGTCTGCCAGCAAAGCCAGTGAACCACTGATGACACCAGCGATGACTTCAGCAAGGAAGATCGTGCCAGTGAAGGCGATGACGATCAGCAGCGCGCCGAGTGAATCCGGAGCGTGACTGTGCCCCAGTCCCCCATGGTCGTGGTCGTGGCCGTGGGAATGCCCATGGCTGTGACCGTGCGAGTGATCGTGGGCGTGATCGTGCCCATGCTCGTGCGCGTGGGCTGAAGCTGCGGCGGTTGTTTGTGCCATGGGTGCGAGTATAGCCCGCAATTACCCATTATTGAAAACTTAATGAAAAGGCGCAGTTCAACGCCATTAAATGGCGCCACCCAACACCCTTTCAAGGCCTCGTCGCCACATACCCACACCCCACCTCCACACCACAAACACACGCACGCTCCACACACCTCCCGCCACTTCTTGACCCACCACCACCCCCAAGGGGTCTGCTTCAATTTTTGGCATAGGGCAAACTAGCCCCCAGGGGTCCCGCGCCCCGATGAACTCCCTACCTCAACACCCCGCAAGGAACCCCTATGCCCCGCTACAGCGACGACATCAAAGCACTCGTGATCGAAGCCCTCGAAGCA
>NZ_PPDL01000053.1 GCF_002994655.1 Corynebacterium sp. 13CS0277 | reverse complement strand
GGCCCTTGTTCGGGCCGAGCATGAATCATCCGTAGCGATGGCTTAAGTCGCCCGGGCCGAAAAACTAGGTCACTCCATAGGTGCTGATCTTGATGCGGATCGTTTCCTTCAGCGCCTGCGGGGCTTCCGAGCAACAGCACTGGCGGACCAGTGCGCGGACTTCCTTTTCGATCCCCAGCTTTTCAAAACAGCCGGGGCACTTTTTCACCAGGGCGAGTAGTTCTTCCTGGCGGGCGGAGGTGCAGTCGCCATCAAGCAGCTCATACAGGGTGTGGTCGATGTGCTCGCAATTGCAGCTCATGTGAATCAAGACTCCTCGGCGGACGTGGATGCGGTGGAGAGACCAATGCCGTGTTCGGCAGCTACATCCTTTAACGCCTCGCGCAGTTGTTTTCTTCCCCGGTGCAGTCGGCTCATCACAGTACCCAGCGGAATGCCCAGCACCTCAGCGATTTCCTTGTAGGACAGCTGCTCCACGTCGGCGTAGTACACCACCATGCGGTAGTCCTCGTTGAGCGCCTCAAAGGCCTCGGCGATTTCCTGGTTCGGGACCAGCTTCAGCGCTTCGACTTCCGCGGACTCCAGCCCGGTGGATTCGTGGGAGGCGGTCGCCATCAGCTGGTAGTCGGTGATGTCGTCGGTGGGCATCTGGGCCGGCTGGCGCTGCTTCTTGCGGTAGGTGTTGATGTACAGGTTCGTCATGATCCGGTACATCCACGCCTTCAAGTTCGTGCCCTGGGTGAAGGAGTCGAACGCCTGGTAGGCCTTCATGTAGGTCTCCTGGACCAGGTCTTCGGCGTCGGCGGGATTGCGGGTCATGCGCAAGGCGCCGCCGTAGAGTTGGTCCAGTAGCGGCATGGCCTGGGCCTCAAACTCGGAGGCGTGGGTGGGCTTCGACATGAGCACTATTGTAAAGGCCATGAAGAAAAAGCCCGGCGGGACGCCCGCCATCATCGCTCTGAGCGCAGCAGGTGTCGCGTTCGACGTGTACGAATTCGATGCGGGATCGGATCATTTCGGCCAACATGCAGCCGCCGCGATGGCGGAGGTGGGCCTGTCGGAGGAGCAAGTGTTCAAGACGCTGATCCTCGCCCTGGAGGGGGCTCCCCGCCCGGGATTGGGTCTGGTGTGCGTGCCGGTCGATGCGAAAGTGAGCATGAAGAAGGCGGCCGCCGCGTTTGGGGTGCGCAAGGCGCAGATGGCGGATGAGAAGTCCGCGCACCGGGCCACGGGCTACGTCTTCGGGGGCACCTCCCCGGTGGGCCAGAAGACACAGCTGCCGACGGTCATCGATGAGACCGCCAGCCTGTGGGATGTGGTGTGCGTGTCCGCCGGCAAGCGGGGCATGGATGTAGCGCTCGCCCCGGATGATCTCGTGGCGGTCACCGGGGGCTCCTACGCGGACGTCTCCGCCTAGGCCGTGTTAGGAAAGTCCCCCGGCGTGTCCTAAGACATAAAAAGCAGGCTTCTGTTTACAAGTAGAGGTGTGAAACAAAACCAGAAACAAAAACCTGCAGCAGCCACCCTACCGGCATACCGCCGACACGACCTAACGGACGCCCAATGGGAAGCCCTCGAAACCTGCCTACCTGCACCTTCGCAGCTAGGCAGGCCCAGAAAACACCCCATACGTGACCTCGTTGACGGCATCTTCTACCGCACCCGCACTGGATGCCCCTG
>NZ_PPDL01000052.1 GCF_002994655.1 Corynebacterium sp. 13CS0277 | reverse complement strand
TCCTTGGCACCTTCATCGACGTACCACTGGCCGTGCTCGAGGTCGTAGTCGCGCACCATCTCAGCCAGCTCCTGGTAGAACGGCTTGTTCTTTGGTGCTGGTGGGATGACGTAGTCCTGCAGTTCTGCTTCTACGGCTTCCTGCTCCCACCCGTCAAGGGTGCGGTAGGACCGGCGGATGTGCGCGCCACCAGACAGCCCGGCTTCGCGGGTGTCGTTGTAGTTCTCCTCAGAGCCCATCACAAAGGCCACCCGCCAACTCAGCGGGTTCCTCCGGTGATGGCCAAGCATGCCCTCGTTGAGCTTGTGATGCTTCGGGCACAGCATGACCAGGTTGTCTAGGTCAGTGCGTCCGCCATCAGCCCACCTTTTCAGGTGGTGTGCTTCCAACAGGCCGTGGGCTTTCGTGCACCCGGGGTGGGCGCAGACAGCCTGGTGGGAAAACAGCATCAGCCGCTGATGCAGGCTGGCCAGCCGCTTGGTCCTGGCCAGTGCGACCGGGAACCCGGTGGCCGGGTCGTGGAAGGACAAAAAGTCCGGGTACGACTCGCCGAGCATGGTGCCCAAGTCTTCGACACTGATGGTGGTGCCAGCAGAGGTAATGAACCTGGGGTTAGTATGCTTCGGCCAGGAGTCGATCATGCTGGCGGGCACGCTGACGACCAGGCTGCAGGACCCATCTTGGGTGGGGTTGACCCGGTCGCCGACGAGTCTGAGTATTCGTCTGAATGCGTCTGCGCGTGCTTGGGGTGGGGTGCGGACGTCGGGGCGTCCTCCTTTGGCGTCTTCGTAGGCGATTTGCTTGCGTACCCTGTTGATCAGGTGGATGAACTCGGTCGCGGCAGCGGCATCGAGGTACATGTTGACCCGGACGCCGCCGAGGGCGTCTTGTTCGCTGATGTTCAGGTAGCGCTTTTCGTAGGCGGTTTTCGACAGGCATTGGCCGGTCTGGGCGATCAGCCGTCCGCAGAGGTTGTTGACGGCGTTTTTGACTTGCTCCGGTGGCTGGGACAGGGCAAGCAGCATCGCATCGCGGGTGATGGCGGTGATGTTGATGTCGGCTTTCTTTGTCCTGGGCTTGTGGAAGATTTTCGTTGCTTTGGTGGCAACGCTGGTCAGTTCGCGGTCGATTTCGCCGGCGTTGAGTAGGCGGCGCATGTGTCGTTGGGCGGGGCGTTCGCTGCGGCGGACGGTGCCGTAGTAGGTGGTGCCGAGTTCGATGCGGCGGCGGGCTTCGGTTGTGCTCATCCGGCCGTTGTGGGTGAGGTAGTCGGTGACGTTGCTGCCGCCGGTGGTGGTGTGGGCTTTCGTCCAGACCATGGTTTGGGTGTGGCGGGCTTGGAGGGCTGGTTGGAAGCGGTTGTAGTCGTCGGCGGCGGTGACGGCTTCGTCGAGTTGGATGTCGGTGGTGGTGGGGCTTTCGATGAGGACGCGTTGGGCGTGGGTGGCGATGGTGAGTGCTTTTTTCTGGATTTCGGCGGCGATGGTTTCTTTTGGGGTGGTGTCGTCGAATTCGATGCCGAGGGTGCGTGCGTGGGCGTGGAGGGTTGCGATGGTGTGGGGGTCGTTGGGGTTGAGTTCGTTGAGGTCGGTGAGTTGTTGTTCGGCTTTGATGTCTGCGCGGCAGGTGGCGGGGAGGTTGGGGCCGAAGATCGGTTCGGCATCGATGACGTCACTAGCCTGAACACC
>NZ_PPDL01000051.1 GCF_002994655.1 Corynebacterium sp. 13CS0277 | reverse complement strand
TGTCATCCTGCGACACGGTGGCTTTGGCCGCAGGAATCAAACTCAACACATCAGCAACCGTCAACCGCTGGTGCTGCGCGGCTAACGCCAGCCCGGCATCGACCTCCTGCGAGGAAAAACCCTGCGTTAACGCCATGATCTTCTCGCACCGGACGGCCACAGCACTCACCCCCTGATCCACGCACGCCGCCACATAACGCTCAGCACCTGCGCCATAGGCCAAAAACTTCGCCTCCTGCGCAGTCGTCGCCCGCGGCCGGTGATGTGCCGGCCCCCTCACCACAGGCACACCCGGGAAATGACTGTCATCGACCACGGTCGTCACCGCCCGATCTGCCGGCACCTTGTGCTCAGCGACAACCTCAATCTGGCCCGTGACATCATCAATGACCATCACGACCACCGTCGTATTCTGCGGATCACTAGTGACCACCACCTGCTGCCCCAACAGCCGCTGCGGCACCGAATACTGCACACCCTGGAAAGTCACCATCGGCGTGCGCTGACCAACCTTGCGCACCCCCGACGGGCTGACCACCAGCGACGACTGCGGCACAGCAGAGAAAAACTCACGCTCACGCTCCAACAGCTGCGCAGGCGTCAACCCCCGGACACACTCACGCTGATTGACCTCCTCAACAAACTGCTCACACCGGGCGACCAACTCGGCAAAGCTGGCGTACTCACAAGCCAGGTTCGCCTGGGTGGGCACCAGATGCTCCTTAGCCACCGCCACAGAACGCTCCACACCACCCTTCGTCTCCGGATCGTAGGGGTGACAGGTCAACAACTTCGCCCCATAGCGGGACAAAAACTCCACCATCTGCGGATTTTTCACCGGCAGCCCAAACCGGGTCACCGTCGACGCGGTCTTTTCGTTATCGGTCAGCACATACTTCGGAACACCGCCGAAAAACCGCAGCGCCGCATCCAAGGCGTACTGCACAGACGGTGCCTGACGATTCCGCAACGGGTAGACAAACCGGGCCCTAGAAAACGGCAACCACGCCACAAACAGCACCGTTTTGGCCCCATCGACGACGGGGCCGTCACCGAAGTCGTACTGCATGTACTGCCCAGGAGTCGGCACCACCGGCTTATACACCCGCTGCCTGGACTGGGCAAAGACCTTCTTCCGTGCCGCGACAGCACGATCCACACTGCGCTGGGAAGCATCGAAGTCGGGAAACTGCGACAGTCGCTGGAAGACGATCTTCGACTGCACCTTCCCGCCGGACTGCTCGATGAGCTCGTCGATGTGGGCGTAGAACTTCTCCAGCTTCTTCGGCCGGCTGCGCCGCACCTTCCGAACACCGTCGACGGTGTGCATCGCGGTCAGCGCCTCCGGGCCTTGCGTGACGTAGGCCTTGACCGTGTTGGGGCTAACGCCGCAGACCTCAGCGGTCGCGCGATAGCTCTTGGCCAAGCTGAACGTGGTAAAAATATCCATGATCCCTTCCAGGGTCAGCATGCAGTCCTCCTCTGACTGTGGTGTGATGTTTTGACGGATTAATCATCACAGATTCGGAGGGGGACTGCTTTATGTACAGGGGGGTTCGGGGGCCCAACAGGTGCTACAGGGGGGCACAAGGCCCCTCCCGCAGGCGTGGGCGGTGATGGAAGAACTAGGGCCGGGGGTAGGGCTCGCTCCGTCTACGTGGTGCGCACTTTCTCGTGTCGCTGAGTGTGCAATCTATCGTGTCGCTCAACA
>NZ_PPDL01000050.1 GCF_002994655.1 Corynebacterium sp. 13CS0277 | reverse complement strand
TGATTTTCCCTTTCCTCCTGGTAGGAGGGGTCACGCGACACTCAAGTCGAGTGGACCGAAAAAACCGGGGCATTCCACTGTCTCGCCGCAACCCCAGGGTGGCGCCGTTAGCTTGTGCCGTACGGTGGGGTACAAGCCAACGGCGGAGAATCTAGCGAAGGTCGAGCTTCAGTGCCGAGATCAGTTTGTCCGTGACTGCCTGCACGCTGTTGTTTTCTTCAACGTACTGAGCAGCTGCGCGTCTGGCGGTTTCACGCGCGGACTCATCCGTCAGCAGATCCATGAGGGTGTCACGCAGATCAGCGGCGGAGGTGTTGATCCAGGGGCCGTGCATCTCGCCCATGGGGGCGAATTCTTCTGCGCCCTGGGCAGGGTACTCGGCGGCTTGGCCCACGATGACGGCGGCGCCGGCACCCATGGCGCGCAGGCCGACCTCGGTGGGGAAGTCTTCGCTGAGCGCGTCGATGACAATGTCGCAGGCGCACATCTCATTGAAGGTGGAGTCGGCGTTGAGTTCCACGACGTCGAAGTCGTCACCCATCGCACCGTCGAGGGCAATGCTTTCCACAATCTCCGTTTCGGCTGCGCCGCGACGCACGTCACCAATAAAGCCAACGACGGTGGGGCCTTCATGGTTGACCGGCGCCTCCACAATGTTGGTCACTAGGGCAGGCAGATAGTCAGTATTATCGCCGAAGGACAACGCGGTAAGGGGGTCACGTGCGAGGATCGATTGGTGAGCCTTTACGGTGAGAGATCGGCTGCGGCGGCTCTGACGTTCGAGCTTGGCGAGTCCTTCCTCACCGAGGTCGTTGACCCAGTGATCGGGGTAGCGTGCCACGAGCGCGGTGACGTTGCGCAGTGTTCGGTTGTCGACGATGCGCTGCGTCGTCACGCCGGCCCCTGTCAGTAGACCGGAGGAGTGAATGTTGGGCCAGCGTTCAACGATCTGCAGGTCACCGGTGTAAACCACGGCAGCGACGCTGGGGTATTCGCGTTCGAAGAACTCTTGGAAGAGCCGGCCGTCGGGCGACTCGATGAAGCGACCCTGGGACAGAGAACCCGCCATGCGGGGCAGCTTCGGCAGTTCGTGGTCGATTTCCCAGCCGCGGCGCGTGAGCTCTTCCTCAATTGCTTCGAGCTGCTCCGGGTTAGCGAACAGGCCAGGTCGACCGGGCTCGTCGTTGAGGTGCTCGTTGCAGAAGATGATGCGGCGCGCAGGCTCAGAGGTGGTCGGCTCGGGAGCTTCGATTTCCGGGGGAAGCAGTGCCTCCCAGTGCTCCTTCATGACCTCCTCGAAGTACTCCCAGGAGTTTTCGAAAATTACCGCATCGGTGTACTTCGCCACCAATTCGTCCTTGTGGTCGATGCAGTATTGGAAGGCGTCGGCAAGCGCCTGCGCATTACCAGCCTCGTAGACGCGGCCAATGCCCAGATCCTTGACGAACTTCGACTGGACCCGCATGTCACTGACCACGCAGGGAAGCTTTGCGTGCACGTACTCGCGCACCTTGGTCGGCGCGGCCTGGTGGTGGGCCGGGGTGGGCAACAGCGGCGACACACCAATATCAGCGGTCGAGATGTAGGTCGACACAGCCTCTGCGGACACGTAATCCAAGATGTGAACGCGCTCGGACACACTGGAGTGACCTAGTTTTTCGGCCCGGGCGACTTAAGCCATCGCTACGGATGATTCATGCTCGGCCCGAACAAGGGCC
>NZ_PPDL01000049.1 GCF_002994655.1 Corynebacterium sp. 13CS0277 | reverse complement strand
CCCCATTAGCGTGGTGTGTAGCTCCGGTAAGCGCACTGCCCACCCAACGGGCACAAGCTCACCGAAGCTAGAAGTCGCTGGCTCCCGGCATGGCTCTATATCCCTGTCACGATGATCCGGGGGGTGTTGCCACCGGGACCCAGGGACGTATTGCACTCACTAATAGGAACTTGACGCGCACCGAATAAAATACGCGACGTCTCAACTAATGTGGTTGTAGTCAATACGCCCACGACCCACCAGCGGCTCACACACCACGCCGCACCCCTGCCCATGTGACACCCGCGGCGTGAACCCCACCCGCACACCTCACATGGAAGGAACGACACCGAAGATGCCCGACATCATCATCGGCCTCGACGTCGGCAAAACCAGCCACTACGCCTGGGTCATCGACACCGACTGCACCAAACTCCACGCCGGCAAAGTCGACCAATCCGAACAAGCCCTCAACCGCCTGTTCACCAAAGCCAAAAAACACGCCGGCGACGACGGACACGTCACCCTCGTCGTCGACCAGCCCAACAACATCGGCTACTTCGCCATCGCCTGCGCCCAAGCCTGCGGCATCGACTGCCGCTACCTCACCGGCACCCGCATGCGCCACGCCAGCCTCCTGGCCGCAGGCAACAGCAAAACCGACCCCAAAGACGCCCGCATCATCGCCGAAACCGCGCTCACGATGCCCCAAATCCTCCTGCCGGTCACCCACACCGACGACCTCGCCGACCGCATCAAAGTCCTCGCCGGCCAGCAAGCCGACCTGATCAGCATGCGCACTGCCACCATCAACCGGATCCGCAGCATGCTCAACGCCATCCACCCCGGGCTGGAAAAACTGCTCACAGGCGACCAGATCACCGCCGGCTGGGTCATCGCCATGTTCCTGCACTACTCCAGCCCCGCAGCCATCAAACGCGCAGGAGCTCGCCGCCTGGCCACCTTCATCCACACCCACGCCCCCGGCACGAAAAACCAGGACGCCAAAGCACACAAGGTCATCACCGCGATCACCGCACAGACCATCACCGTGCAAAACACCGACATCAAATGGCAGTCCATCCAAACCGCCTACCGGATGATCACCACCCTCAACACCGACATCCGGGCCCTTGATGCTCAAATCGAAGACATCGCCAAAGACACCCCCACCTACCAGATCCTGCTGTCCATGCCCGGAGTCGGACCGAAAACAGCAGCCACCTGGGTGGCCACCGTCGGCGACCTGGCCGACTTCGACTCCGCCGACAAACTCGCGTCCTACGCCGGAATCTGCCCAGTCACCAGGCAATCCGGCACCTCAATCAAAGGCGAACACGTCAACCGCAGCGGCAACAAAAAATTAAAGAACGCCCTGTGGTACTCAGCTTTCGCCAGCATCAAGACGCACGGACGTTCAAAGGAATACTACCAAGCCAAACGCGCCGCCGGGAAGCGTCACAACGCCGCCGTGATGGCCCTGGCACGACGCCGCCTCAACGTCATGTTCGCGATGGTGAAAAACAGCGAATTCTACGACGACAACCGCCAAGCCCCACCCCACCGCCGCACCACCACCCCGGCCACCACACCAGCTGCCGCACCCCGCAAACGACAGCGCAGTCGTACAGCCCCGGCCACCCCGGCACACCCCACCACCGCCAACACCCCGACACACACCTAGCCGGGTTGTAGTGCCCCTTGGCCACGCACCCTCGTGCCCACCGCCACGGCAGGCACGAGGGCACACGGCGTGTGCATAAAAAATGCATAGACAGGGCACCCGAGGGTGCCCTGTACCCCGGCGCGGCACGGGGTCTTTGTCGCGTCAGCCGGCACTGGATCGTTGAAAACAACGACCAGTGATCGGCGCTTTGGCATGCCCTCACACACCCTGCT
>NZ_PPDL01000004.1 GCF_002994655.1 Corynebacterium sp. 13CS0277 | reverse complement strand
TTAAACTTTTCGAATCCCATTCGAGCTGGTCAGAGCGTCAACATGAGATTAGTCACCTGGCGGTGAGCCAAGTCGGGTTACATGTCGTTGAGTGCGTCCATCGACTCGGGCAGCAGCTGGCCGCCGTCGACGATGATCTCCTGGCCGGTGATGTAGCGGGCACCCGGGGAGGCGAGGAACGCCACCGCCTCACCGATGTCCTCCGGGTCGCCGAGGTAGCCCAGCGGCACGGAGCGCGCCATCTGGTTGACGTAGTCCTCACCCAGCGCGTCGAGGCCGGCGGTGCGGATGTTGCCCGGCAGCACCGCGTTGATGGTCACACCCTGCGGCGCGAGCTCCAGGGCTGCGGAACGCACGAAGCCCATCTGGGCGGCCTTGCTGGCGCCGTAGTGCGACCAGCCGGGGTAGCCCGTGAAGTTACCCGTGATGGAGGACACCACCACGATGCGCCCGGCTTCGCTCTTGGTCAGCGCTTCCTTGGCGGCCTTGACGCTGACGACGGTGCCGCCGACGTTGATCTTCAGCACCCGCATGACCTCATCGAGGGTGAGCTCGTCGATGCGCTGCTGGGGGTAGATGCCGGCGTTCGCGACGAGGATGTCGAGGGCACCCTGCTCGTCGACGACCTGGGCGACGGCGCGGCCCATGGCGTCCGCGTCGGAGGCGTCCGCCTGCAGGGTCGGGAAGCCGGCGGCGGCGCCGGCCTCCATGTCGGCGTCGGTGAGGCCCGTGACGTAGACGGTCGCGCCCTGGCCACGCAGGACTCGGGCGATGCCCTGGCCGATGCCCTGGGCGCCGCCGGTGACGAGCGCCACCCGGCCGGCGAGGGCCTGGTTGGAAGAAGCAGTGTTGGTAGTCATGACGCCATCCTAACCATGGTGTGGCGGAGGCCGCAGAAACCCCGCTCGCGACTACCCCCTCACACCGCATGCGGGGCCGGCATACGCCGGTTGCGCCCACGCCGCCACGCCCAGCACCCGCACCCCCGCCGCGCGTGACGCCCGCACCCCCACGGCGGCCGGCCCCCCACACCCCGCACCAACAGCCGGCGCCCGGCGGTGGCGGACATGCAGCAGGCGGGTTCCGCTACACTCGGGCCCACGCCCGATGCACACCACAGTGTGCACCCGCTTGCTTTTGGAAGGTCTCACCCCACGCCCATGACCCTGACCGAGCTGATCATCGACTACTTGGGCGGCGGCACGAGCCGCGAGGAGTTCCTCGCCCAGGGGCTCGCCCTTGAGGAGCCTGTGCTGCTGCCCCGCGACGGCGCCCTGGAGATCGTGGCGGGCGACCCCGCCAACGACTTCCACGACGTGCTCGCCGCCACCGTAGAGCGCGCCCCGGAGCGCGTCGACGAAGTGATCGCGCTCTGCGCGGACCTGGCGCAGCTCCGCCGCGCGGCCTCCTAGGATTCCGCAGCCCCGTCCGCGGCACCCACACCTGCCGCACACGCTCCCGCGCCCGGCGCGCCGATGGCGGCGCGGTGGATGTGGCTGAGCATCTCCACCCGCCGGGCCAGGGGTGCGTCGGCGGGCACGCAGCACTTCGCCCCGAGATAGTCGGCGCCGACCGCCCGACTGGCGGCCGCGTCGATGAGCTGCTCCGACATGATGGAGGCGGGTTCGTCGGTGGTGGCCGGCAGGTGGCCGTCGAGCCATGCGCTCCCGTAGGTGGTGGCTTCGGGGGAGGCCCCGCTGAACAGCACCCCGCGCAGCACGCCGGCGGCTGCGGCCTGGGCGACGTGCTCGGCGGGGACGGTGGCCCCGCGGGAGCCGACGGCGCTGCGCCCCCAGTTCAGCGACACCCCCACCCCATACTCCTGGGCGATGGCTATCTCGTCGCCGAGGAGGAGGAAGCCTTTCTCCGGGGTGTGGGTGCGCCGCACCCGGTCCGGGCTGATGCCTGCGGCGTCAGTGGTGGCGGTGGTTTCGTCGCAGTGCTCGATGACGAGCTCCACGCCACCCCAGTCCCAGGCGGCGATCTCGGCGACGGAGGTGGCGAAAGCCTCCGGATCGCAGGTGTTCGTCGGGGCGGAGTGCAGCGCCACCCAGCGGAACACCGGGCCATGGTCGGCGTGGAGTGACGCAACAGCGTCGTGGGCTTCCCGCAGGAATTCCACGGCCCGGGCCCGGCCACTGGGGTGGGGACTGGCCAGGCCGAAGGTGGGGTCGTCCCACACGCTCATCATGGTGCCCGGGATGGGGGTGAGGACACTGTGCGTGAACCTGCCCGCCATGAGCTCCCCCAGGTGGTACCGGGTAGCGGGGTCCCGCAGCTGGCCGGGGAAGGGCACTTCGAGGCCGTCGACCCAGCCGGTGGCGGCCAGCAGGTCGTAGTACTCGGCCTGCCCGGCGGCGTCCTGCGGCTGCGAGGCATAGGCGCCGACGATAAACGGCAGAGCGGCGCGGGCTGCGGGCGACACATGGTCTTTTGCGCTGGGCATGGGGTCAACACTCCTTGGGTGTCGGGGCGGCGCCTGGGCTTTGCGCCCCGCGGCGTCGCGGGGATCGGTAGTTTAAGGATGCGCCGCCCGCCGCGACGCAGGGGCGGATTCGGGGGTGTGAGTTTCGCCGCCCAGCGCGCAGGGGCGCGGGTGAGCGCCCCTGGTGTGGGGCACTAATCGGCGGCGTTGATGATCTCGTCGTTGCCATCCTCGGGGCGCACTGCTGCAGGGTTGACGAGCTTCTGCAGGGCACGCGGCAGATTGAGACCGATGGAGGCGATCACGATGCCGGCAAAGCCGACGGACAACACGGCGAGCGCACCGCCGAGGGACCAGTGACCGGCGATCGCGGCACCGAGCACAGGGCCGACGGCACCGCCAAGGGCACCGACGTTGTAGCAGAATCCAAGGCCGGCGGCGCGGCGCTCCACAGGGAAGTAGGAGGACACCCACTTCGGCAGCAGGCCGGAGACACCCTGGCCAAACATCTGGTTAAAGAACAGGAGCGCAGCCACGAGTGCCACCCACTTACCGTTCTGCATAAACAGGGGGAAGACGAGCAGCTGGGAGATGATAAGCGACAGGGCGTACCAGCGGCGCATGCCGAATTTGTCACCCATGAATCCTGCGGTGATGTAGCCGAGGGCGTTGCCAAGGCCGGCGAAGGTCACGACGGAAGACACGGTCGCCGGGTCCATGCCGACATCCTTGAGGTAGGTGGGCAGCAGGCCCTGGATGGGCCAGGTGTACATGAAGGACGCGAAGATCGTCACCATGATCGCCACACCGATGACCCAGCGCTGCGGATCGAACTGGTAAATGAAGCCGATGAAGATGCCGCCACAGGCGACCCCGAGGACCGCGATAAGCAGCGCCGGCAGATGCACCTCGGAGAAGATAAGCAGCAGGAACACTGCGGCCACCACCACTCCGACAACGTTGAGGACTTTGCGGGGGCCACCGAAGAGGATCGCGAGCATGTCGTTGTTACCCGTCTCCTGCTTCTTTTGTTCCTCCCAGTCGGTAGCCTCCGGGAGAGAACGGCGCATGTAGATCGCGACGATGATCGGCACGATGCCAGTAAGGAACAGTGCGCGCCATCCCCAGCCCGGGTGCCACGCATCGACCGCGGCGGTGAGGTGCTGGTTGACCTGGGCGGCGAGGATGACGCCAAACGCAAAGCCCGAGAGCAAGAACCCGGATGCCTTATTACGCATGTGCTTCGGCCAGGACTCGATGACGTAGGTGGCGGAGGAAGAGTACTCCCCTGCCATCGCGAAACCGATGACGAGGCGGCAGACGAACAGCAGCCAGAAGCCCGGGGCGAACGCCATGAGGACGGAACCGCCAGCAAACAGGAAGATGGAGATGATCATCGCCGGCTTACGGCCCACCTTATCGGCCAGGGCTCCGAGGATGAGGCCACCAATCCAGCGGGATACGAACGCCGCCGACACGAGGGAAGCGGCCTGCACAAGGCTCAGCCCGAAGGCCTCACGGATGGCGGGCAATGCAAAGGAGATGAGGACGAAGTCGTAGCCGTCGAGGAGCACACCAAGCCAGGCGGCGAAGAACGCCTTCCACTTCTCCCGGGACAGCTGCTTGTACCAGGGAAGAGCGCGGGTGGCATCGGGGGTGGGGGTGTGTGGAGTCATGTGTGGCTGCCTTTCTGGCGTGACCGCCCGCCGCCTGTGGGCGGGCGAGGAAAGGAAGAAGACGGAAGAAAAGAGTGTGGGGTGCCCCGCCCCGGGGCGAGCGGGTCAGACATCGGTGCCGCGCCCCGGGGTCATGGACACGTGTGAAAGCGGGTTACGCCATCCTGCCGGCGAGGATCCAGTCGATGGGAACGTGGGCGAAGTAGATGCCATCCCATTCCATTTCCCACAGCAGACCGATAGTGGAATCGTCGAGAAGCACCATGGAGGAGTACACGTAGGTGTCCGGCCGGAACACCCGGTTGCGGCTGAACGTGCGGCCCCCGTCGTCGCTGTAGCGGAGCACTCCGCGGCCCCGTTCGCGGGAACGGCCGGAATCACCGGGGAACCGCTTCGACGCGTTGGAGAACACCAGCTGGTTTCCACCGATGGCGAGGACATTGGGCTGCGAGAAAATCTCCGGCACCTGGGTGAGTGCGACTGGCACAGTCCAGGTGTCCCCGTCGTCGTCACTGGTGGAATGCAGGACGTGGGGGCCCAGGTTCCGCATGAACATGTGGATGGTGCCGTCGGCGGTCTGCGCAATGGTGGCCTCATGGGCGGCGCGACGCCGATCATTAAAGGTCTCCAGGTCGAGGTCCCCGTTGGGGCTGCCTCCGAGGTTCCAGTTGATGCCACCGTCGTCGGAGAAGATAACCCCGGCGCTGTAGACGTTGGCGCTGGAGCGAGCATTGTTGAAGTACACCGGCACCAACATCCGCCCGGAGGTCGTCTGGAGCGCTGACCCCGGACCGGTACCGAGGAAACGCATCCACGGCTGCTTGACCTGGTGGGTGATGTCGACGGGTTCGGACCAGGTGCGGCCGTCGTCCATGCTGCTGACCATCACCATGTAGGCGGTCCGTTCTTCACTCAGCGGCCCGCCGGGGAGGTGAATGTTGCCCACCTCCACCCCGTCGCGGCGGATCGTGCCATCCGTGTCCACGATAAAGTCGGTGCCGTCGACGGTGCCATCGGCCTGCAGCGTATACACGGTGCCCTTGGTATCGGTGAGCAGCTTGCGCCCCTGGGCGTCATAGCCAGTGGTGGCTCGCGAGTTGGCCTGGCCGCCACCACCCGGGAAGCGGTCAACGATCATGATGATGCGGCCGGAGTCGCGATCCTGCACGAGGCAGGTATCGATGACAGAGGCCCCGGAGCGGCCCGATCCGGGTTGAGTGATCGCAACCTGCACGTCCTCCCAAGTGTGCCCGCCGTCTTCACTGCGGCGTACCGCCGTCTGAATGTGGTTCGGGCTGTCATAGGGGCTGGCGGTGCGCTGGTCGGCGCAGGCCAACAGGGTGCCGGCCTGAGTCCGCAGCAGGGTGGGGATGCGGTAGCTGGCGGAACCGCCATAACCGCGGTCGAACAGGGCACGCGAAACCGCGATGGGCTGCTCAGCGAGCTGCGCAACCTGTTGCCACAGCAGCGGCTGCTGGAACACAGCGGCCCGGTGAATGGTGCCGGTGAGCTTCCATTCCTCCCCGTGGTTGTCGGTATTGCCGCCCAACCACAGTCCGGTTGCACCACCCAGCCCCGCGATGAACGACGAGTGGGAGTGCCGTTCAACCTCAGAGCCATCGACGTAGACGATGCTGCCGTGCGGTGAGGTGCTCATCGCAACGCTGTGGCGTTCGCCGTCGGCCCAGTCGCCAGCAACGGTGAACTTCATGGCGAAGCGTCCGCGGGTACGGTGCTCGACGACGAGTGCCCCGTCATTGAGGGCTAGTGTGAGGTCCGTTGCGTCCGCGCGGGAATCACCCACGCTCATGAGGGAGACCACGCCCCGGTCGACCGTCGTGAACTCGACGAAGAGGGTACCTTCCGTCGGCAGCTGCTCCCCAAGGTCGGGCAGACGGTTGACCAGGGGAACCCTGGGGGCAACGTCGAAGGGCCCCTGCCAGGAACCGACCGGCACAGGCAGGGTGCACATCCGGGAGATCTCCTCCGGAGAAAGTGCACGGTCGGTGCACACCACGTCAGAGACCCAGCCAGTCACGTTTCCACCGCCAGCCATCACAGTCGCGGCCTGGGCGCGCTCCGAATAGGTGCGCGTCGTGGAATGGGCGTACTGCCCATCGAGGAACACACGAGTGCCCTGCGGGTCGACAACGAGCGCCACCCAGTGGGGGTGCCCATCATCGAGGTGTGCCGGACGATCGCTGGCCACGGGGAAACGGAGCTGCTCGCCAAACTCGAGGTGGCCGCGGTCGATCGCAACGCCAAACACCGCTGAACCACCGGCCCGGGCCTGAACGATGGGGCCAGTGCTTCCAGGCTCTGCCTGGTAGCGGAACAGCAGGGTGGCGGACTCACCGCCCAGCGCTGCCGCGTCGCCGACGGGGGTTTCCTGCCCGGGGCGCAGCGGAATACGCTCCGCCGCCGCGTCATCAGCGACGGTGAATTCCTGCGCCCACGCGTGCGGCATGGGGCCCCAGTTAACGAGCCCCGCGGCCATCACTGCGGCCATGCCCTTGAGCGTGGTGCGGCGGGATAGTTGCATGTCGTTCATAAGAACTCCTAGATGAAATGTGGCGAAGACAGAGGTGAAGAAGAAAGAGAAAGAAGGAAAGAGGGGCAATAGGCATCCCGGCAGCCGTATCGGATCAGCTGATGGTGCTACGGGACTCGGTGATCCACTCGAAGTCCAGGGGCGTGAAGAACAGGCCCTGGGTTTCTCGTTCCCACAGCAACCCGATGCGTCCGTCAGGTAGCTGGGTCATGCACTGGTAGACGTAGTGCCGGGGGTTGAAGACTTTGTTGTGCGGCCAAGTGTGTCCGTCGTCAAAGCTGGCGCGGAGCACTCCGCAGCCACGAAAAGGCAGCATGCGGGAGGCGTTGGCGAAAACGATGGCGTACTCGGCCCCGTACTGGGCGGCCTGCTGTGCGTCGAGCTGTACGCGAATGGCATTCGGTTGGGAGAAGATCTCGGTGAGTTGTTCTTCGTAAGTGACGTCGCCCCAGGTCTCCCCGCCGTCACGGCTGATGGCGTGGGCGACACGTCCCGAGGGGTGCTGGTTCCGCATGAACACGTGCACGCTGCCGTCGGAACCTTCGACAAGAGCGGATTCGTGAAGGCTGCCGCGATCGTCGGTCAGAGTGCGGGAGTGCAGCTCCACACCATCAAGCGTGCGCCCATCGTTTGGGGAGGCCCCCAAATGCCATGTGTTGCCACCGTCGTCGGAGTAGATGGCGGCGCAGGAGAAGGTGATGCCTTCTTCGTGGTTGTAGTACACGGGCACGAGGATCCGACCGCTGGCCAGTTGGATGCCGTTGCCGGGGGAGGTGCCGAAGAATCGCATCCAAGGGGCTTTAACCTGGGCGGTGATGTCGATGGGATCGGACCAGGTGGCCCCGTCGTCATCGGAGTAGATCATCTGCAGGTAACTGGTCCGCGCGGTGAACAGGCTCTCGTCGGGGTCGACACCGTAGGCGAGGTAGATGTTGCCGGCGGCCGCGCCGCCGCGGGTGACGCTGCCGTCAGCGGCCACGCGGTAGTCGGTGTCTGTGCCATCGACGTGTTCCACCCGCCCGTCGGCCCGGAGAATGTACTCGCCGCCAGCACGGTCGTGGAGCAACATCTCCCCGGCCTCGGAGTAGCCGGTGCCTGCGGCGCAGTTGGGTTGCCCGATACCGCCGGGGAAGTGATCGATGAGGACGAGCACCCGCCCGGTGGAGTGATCCTGCACAAGAACGGAGTCGATGACGGAGGCCCCCAGCCGACCACTGCCGGGGTAGGTGATGAGCGTCTGAAGCTCCTCCCAAGTGTGCCCGCCGTCGAGGCTGCGGCGCAGCACGAAGTTGATGTCGTTGGGAGAGTCGTTGGCGATGCTCACCCGCTGGTCAGCGCCTGCGAGCACGACCCCGGAGTCGAGGGTGAGAATGCTGGGGATACGGTAGGAGGCAGAGCCCGCCATGCCTGTGTCGAACAGGGCCTGGACCGGCAGGGGGCTCGTCCCAGCAAGCCTTTTGACCTGGTGGTCGCTAAGAACGCTGTCGAAGATCGCGGCGGTCTGTGCCTCCCCAAACAAGCGGGAGCCTTCGAGGTTCATGCCAACGGTGACTCGCCGGACAGTGCCAATGTCGCCAAAGAAGGCTGCTCCAGGGGCTTGCCCCACCTGGGTGCCATCGGCGTAGAGGATGAGCGCGCCCCGCCCGGAGGTCAGCACGACATCGTGCCAGGAACCGTCGTCGTAGTGTCCGGGCGCGGCAACGGTGGCCAGTTCGCAGCCGGCACTGTCCCACACGGTGTAGTGCAGGCCATCGGCCCGGAGTTCCAGTGCGAGACGGCCTGCGCTGCCCTCAGCGGCGATGATGGTGCCGCCCTGACCCATCCCGCGGGCCCGCATCCGGGCGCGCAAGCTGCCGTGCGTTAGGGCGCTGCAGCGCGCCGCATCGCGGGAGCTGAGTTCGGCGGCCGCGAATTCGATGAGTGGGGCCTGGGGAGTGGCCTGCGCGACGTGAGCTTTGGAGCTCAGCGCATCGGCAAAGAGGACCAGTCGGGTGGCGGACATGATGCCGTCCGCGTCAACGAGGATCTCGGTGGCGTGCAGAGCTTCAGTCCACACCCCGAGGCTCGTGGTGAAGGCCTCGTAGCCATCGACGAAGACGTGCATGCCCGTCTCATCGACGGTGAGTCCGATGGTGTGCTCGTGACCGTCATCCAAGCCGAGCGTGTCCTCGGCGTCGATGTGGCGGATGCCCGCCTCCGCAATGACCCTGCCATCGAGGCGGCCGCCCGCAATCTCCAGGGCGAGTGAACCTTTCTCGCCAAGGATCTCCAGCAGGGGCCCGTCAACGGTCGTGCGGAACCCAAGCACGAGACTGCCGCGGGCGGTGCGCTGGGCGGGGTCGATGGGAGTGGACTCGGGAACTTCTCCAGTGATGGCCACCACCGTGGCGGGGAGTTGTGCCATGGCTCGTCCTTTACGGATCCTGGCGGGGCGGGCGCGCGCGAGCACAGCCGCACACCGCAAACATCTGACGTTTTCTTACTGCCCGCCAATGTACCCACAGAGTCTGTGGGCCACAACACAACGTAAACAAAAATGCGAAGCAGGCCACGCACAGGAGGGGTAGCAGATATGCTACGACAAGCGTTTTTCCAGGCCATTCACCACAAATCCCAGGCAGCGCACACAAGCACCACATGCACACATCACCATAAGCAGCTACCCCCGCAACCTACCCCCATATTTCACTGAAACCCCGCCAACAGACATGCCCGATCCCACATTCTGCGGCCTGCGACACAGTGATACACCGGGGGCAAAGTGTCCCCAATCCCCACCGAATCCACACATTCCCACATGAAGAGATAGGTGCGACTGGACACAACCATCGCTGAAGAATCCAACCGAAAAACGCCACGTCACACCCGAACGGACGCACCCCACACCCAGCACCCACACATCCCACCACGCAACCACGCGCGGCTGCAGCACCCATCCCGGACGCTTCTCCATTGCCGCGCGGAGTCCACCGATGCGATGCCCGAATCCACAACAGAGCCACCCGAACCCACGCCAGCACCCACCCCCTACCTACCCCCACGCACAGCGCGCCGCCCACCCCACACACGACGGCGCGGAAGCACCCCACAGCGCCCACATCGCTAAGAGATGAATCACAGGACAAAACCCTGCGGCGAAGCCCACGGACACGCTATGGCGGCGCAAGCCGAACGCCGACGCCGCAGGAAACCTGCATCCTATGCAACACACACACTCTCCCCGCACTGCAGCAACCGCACGGAGCCGCAATGCCAACCCCAGAGACTCCTAAGAGCGTGCGGCGTGGGCGCGCATGCTGGCGGCGACGGTGGCGGTGAAGTTCGCCAGGCTGGTGGGCACGTCCTGCGGGTCCATCATCACTTCCACCCACACGAGCTTGTCGGGGGTGTCCCAGGCGCGGGCAAGGGCGCCGCCCAGCTCGTCCGGGGTGCCGGCCCGCAGCACCAGGGTGTCGGCGTCCGAACCCCCGAGCGCCAACGGCACCTGCTGCCAGTTGTAGGTGCTGATGTCGTTGTAGAGGGCGTGCGGGCCGTGGATGGCGCGTTCCACGGTGTAGCCGGCGTTGTTGATGAGCAGGATGATGGGGTGGGTTTTCTCCCGCAGCATGGTGGAGATTTCCTGCACGGTCAGCTGGGCGGCACCGTCACCGGTGACGAGCACGGTGCGGCGTTCCGGGGCGGCGATGCCCGCGCCGAGGGCGGCCGGCAGCGCAAAACCGATGGAGGCCCACACCGGCTGCCCCATGGACCACGCGCCCTTCGGCAGGGGTTTGCCGGCCAGCCCGAACATGGTGGTGCCAAGGTCGGCGACGAGGATGGAGTCGCTGGGCAACCAGCCGGTGATGATGTCCCACAGGTCATCCTGGCGCAGCGGCTGCGCGCCGTCGATGGGGGCGGGCGTGGTGGTCGCTGCGGGCTGCAGGGGCTGCGGGGTCGGGCGCGCGGCGGCGATGGCGCGCTGGACGGCGGCGATACCGTCGGCCATGGCGATGGGGCCGAATTCGGTGGTGCCGACGCGGGCGGACAGCGGGTCGATGGCCACAATGTCCGCGTCATCAATGTCGGCGCTGAAGCCCGCGGTGGCGGTGTCGGTGAGCAGGGTGCCGATCATGATGAGGCGTTCCGCCCCTTCCACGGCGTGGAGGGTGCGTGGGGTGGACACCGCCGCCCAGTAGGCGCCGACGTAGCGGGGGCTGTCGGTATCGACGACGCCGACGGACCACGGCAGGGTGGCGTACGGCAGCGCGCAGGAGGCGATGAGTGCGTCGGTGGCGTCCTGGGCGGAGTAGCGTTCGATGAGCCGGTCGGCGACGATCATGGCGGTGTGCCCCCGGAGGAATTCCGTGGCTGCGGCCTCAAAGGCGGCGAGTGCCGTCGGCGCGGTGATCTGCCCGATGTCCTCGGCGATGGACCCCCAGGGGCGGGCGCAGGGCGCGGCCGCCACGTCCGGGGAGAGCACCACGTAGCCGGGGCGGGACTGGGTGAGCATCGTGCGGATGACCCGGTCGATTTCCTTCGCGGCGTTCTCCGGGGTGAGCCACGCCTGCGCGCAGGTCACGTGGGTGGCCATGTCGTAGAAGTGCCGGTAGTCGCCATCGGCAAGCGTGTGGTGCACCTTGAGGTGATTGTTTTGGCTCCAGCGCGCCGGCGCGCCCACGATGTGCAGCACGGGGACGTTCTCCGCGAAGGAACCGCCGGTGGCGTTGATGGCGGACAGTTCGCCGACGCCGAAGGTGGTGACCATGGCGGCAAAGCCGGTGATGCGGGCGTAGCCGTCGGCGGCGTAGCCGGCGTTGAGCTCATTGTTGTTGCCCACCCAGCGCAGCTGCGGGTGCTCCAGGATGTTGTCGAGGAACGGCAGGTTGAAGTCGCCGGGCACGCCGAAGATCTCCTCGATGCCGGTCTGCGCGATGCGGTCGAAGAGGTAGTCGGCGACCGTATACGGCACCTCGGCGGGCCGGGTGTCGGCGAGGGTGGCGATCTCGGGGGCGGGGCGTTTCGTCACGGCGGGGTGGGTCCTCACGGGGTCAGGGAACAACAACACGGGCGAAGAAAAGAAAAATGACCGACAAGCACGCGACGCAGCGAGCGCGGCCTGCCTGCCGACGTCCCGCCCACACCGGGGTGCGCCCAGTGCGGGGGGACGTCGTGAATGCCTTGACGATTCTAAACCGCTGCGCGCAGCCCCTCCCCCGGCCGGTGGTCCTCAGGCACGGGCTTCACGCGGCGAGCCTGGGCCCGTGGGGCGCCGGGGCTGCGCTGCACAGTGTGCACAGTGCGGCGCGCCTCGCGGCGGGGTGTGTTACTGGCCGTAGTGCAGCCACACGGTCTTCTGCTCCGTGTAGCAGTCGAGCGCCCACTTGCCCATCTCGCGGCCCCAGCCGGAGGTCTTGTACCCACCCCAGGGGGCGGCCATGTCGGGGATGGGCAGCATGTTGACGAACACTGCACCGCTGCGCAGCCCGTTGGAGATCCGCTGCGACTCGCCCAGGTCCTTCGTCCACACGGTGGCCGCCAAACCGTACTGGCTGTCGTTGGCGCGGGCCAGCGTGCCCATGAGGTCGTCTTCGCCGTCGTAGGCCATGACGGAGAGCACCGGGCCGAAGATTTCCTCGGTGGCGATCTCCATGTCGTCGCGCACCCCGGTGAACAGGGTCGGCTCGACGAAGAAGCCCTCCCGGTCGACGCGCTGGCCGCCGGTGACGAGCTCCGCGCCGCTGTTCTTGCCGGACTCAATGAGGTTCATGACGTGGCCGACGTGCTTCTCACTGACCAGCGGGGTGACCTGGGTGTTGGGATCGGAACCGGCACCGATCTGCATGCCCTGCATGGCGGCGGCCATCTTCTCGACGAACTCGTCGTGGACGGCACGGTCGACGAAGAAGCGGGTGTAGGCGGCGCACACCTGCCCGGAGTTGAGCAGCGCCCCGCCGAGGTTACCGGCGACGGCGGCATCAATGTCGGCGTTCTTCGTGATGATCGACGGGGCCTTCCCCCCGAGCTCCAGGGTGAGGCGCTTGAGATTGGAGTCGGCGGCCGCCTTCGTGATGATGCGGCCCACCTGCGTGGAGCCCGTGTAGGACAGGTGGTCAACATCCATGTGGCTGCTCAGCATGGCCCCGACCTCCCCGCCGCCGGTGACGATGTTGACCACGCCCTGCGGCACGCCCGCTTCCTGCACGAGTTCCACGAGCTTGAGGCTCGTCAGCGGGGTGACTTCACTGGGCTTGATGACGACGGTGTTGCCGGTCGCCAGCGCCGGCGCGAGCTTCCACGCGAGGATCATCAGCGGGAAGTTCCACGGGGTAATGAGCGCGTTGACGCCGACGGGCTCCCGGCGGGTGTAGTTGAGGGTGTCGGGGAACGAGATCGGGTTGATGACCCCTTCCATCTTGGTGACCCAGCCCGCGTAGTAGCGGAAGTGGTTCGCCGCGCCCGCCACAGAAATACCCTGCGACACTCCGAGCGGCTGCCCCTGGTCGAGGGTTTCCAGCTGGGCGAGTTCCTCGGCGTGCGCCTCGATGAGGTCGGCGATCTTAAACAGGACGGCGGCGCGCTGCACGGGCAGCAACCCGGCCCACTCCGGGGCAGTCAGCGCCCGGCGGGCGGCGGCGACGGCGGTATCAACATCCGCCTGGGTGGCAGACGCCACGGAGGTGATGACCTCCCCTGTCGCCGGGTTGAACGTGGGGATCTCTGCCCCGGTGCCGGTGACTGCCTGGCCGTCGATGAACATGTGGTTGAGCATGAGAGTGTCCTTTGCACGCACCCCCCACAATCATGGGGGTGCGGGTCGGGGCCGCGTACAACCCGGCGCGCACTGTCCTGCCGGCGGCGGGTGCGCGCCCGGGTGGGGCCGGGTGAAAAAGGGAAAGGAAGGGAAAAATTGTGTGTGTGCGGAGTGGAGCAAGCCACCCGGACCGTACGGGCGGGTGTGGCGCGGGGGCGCAGTGCGGAACACATGAGCACTGCGCGCTCCCGGCTCCTGAGATCTCCCCGCAGTCCCCGCCACAGGCGTGGGCTGTTGGGGTGTTCGGGGCCGGCGGGAGAAACCAGCCCCACACCACTGTGACCCACACCTGCGGCGAGAGTGACTGCGGTTACACACAGCCTAGGGGTGAAAACCCGCCCGCGTTTGCCGTGGAACGCACGCCCCTTGCACACCCGTGCACGCCGCGGGCATGAGTGGGCATGAGTGGGCATGAGTTCTGGGCGCGGGCAGCCAGGCGGCACGCCCGGCGCACATCAGGTGCACATCAGGTGCACATCACGCCATCTGGGCGCCCTGCCGGACCTGCCGGGGGCTGCGCCCATAGCGGGCCTTGAAACTCCGGGAGAACTGCGCCGGATTCGTCATGCCGACCCGGGCACCAATACTGGCCACCCCCACCCCGGATAAGGTCGGGTCCTGCAGCATCCCCAACGCCGCCCGCAGGCGCTTCTCCCGCACCAGCTGACACACCGTCGTGCCCCGCTCCTGGAAGAGGCTGTGCAAGTAGCGCACGCTGATGAAGTGGGCGGCCGCCACCGACGCCGGACTCAACCCCTCCTCCCCCAGGTGCTCATCAATGTAGGTGTCGATCGCCGCCAACAACTGGGAGCGCTCATCCATGCCCACACCCCACTCGGCGGCCACCTGTCCCAGCAGGGGGCCAATCATCGCCACACTGCCCGTGGCGTAGTGCTGCCCGGCGGGGTGCTCCACGACGTGGAGGGTGTTCGCCAAACTCTGGAAGAAACTCACCGCCGGGGCAGCCACCCCCTGGCCGGGGATACTGCGCACCAGCGCGGCCTGAAGGGCCGCGTCCGCCAGGGGCACCATGGTGCGCTCCACCTGGATGATGAGGATGTCGGCCTCCTGGCCGAACTCCACCTCGAAGGGGGTGGAGGTGCCATAGGCCACCACATCCCCCGGCCCGCACACGGCCGTCCGCCCGCCCTGGGTCACGGATGTTTCCCCACCCAGCTGCACCGTGAACTTCACGAAGTGCGTGTCGTGCGGGCCGATGTGCCGGTCCAGTTTGCGGACGGTGTGCCGCGCCCCCTGGATGCGGTGGAAACTCACCCGCCCGTGGCTGGCGGTATCGACGACACCCCAGAACGCATCGGGGTCGTGCGCCTCAAATTCGAGGCGGTTAAAACCCCGCGCGACGGCCTGCCGGTAGCTGTCCAGCGTATGCACCGGCAGGTGCAGCCCCGCCGCCGGAGCCAGGGGCGCCCCCTCCCCCGCATCGCACCCGCGCGGCAGCAGCAACGGGGATGCGGCGCGCGACTCCGCACGCGGCGTTGCCCGCGCCGCACGGTCCGACGAGGCCCGGGGCGAGTGAGCCTGGGCCGCGGTGGCGCGACCAGGAGCGTTCATGATGCCGCTGGGGGCGGTGGGTGCCGACATGGAAGGAAACCTCCAAAGGGACATCGCGCGCACGCCACCAGGGCGCGGCAGCCACGCAGGCCACCACACCCCTGCCACGCCCCCGCGAACGGGGCGCGGTGTGTCGAGACGCGCTGGGGTGAAGAGAAGAAAGGGAAGAAGGAAACGAACGAGAAAAAGAAAAAGAAGAGAGAAGCGAAAGAGAGGTAGGTAGAGGGACACAGGCAGCCAGTGCAGACACGGCGGGCGCCGCACCCGCACCACCATCACACGTGACACGGTGCACACTGCCGTGGTGTGCAGGATACGCGGCACACCCGGCTGCACGTGTGCTGCCGGGGATGTGCAGTGCAGCCCTCACCCCACCCGCCACCTGCGCCACCTGGGGGCGCAGCCGCAGGCTACGGGTGCTGCGGGCGCTGCGGGTGCTGCGACTGCTGCGGGAGCTGCGGCCGCCGCGCTAGGGCTGGAAGATGGGGGTGAGGAACTCGCCCAGCGCCGCCGGCTGCTCCAGGGGGAACACGCCCGCCACGTACTGGTCGGGGCGCACGACGACGACCGCGCCGGTGCGGCTGATGCCGCGGGCGTCGAAGATGTCCCGCTCCCCCAGCTGCCGGCAGGTGGTGCGGGCACCGAAGGCCTTGTTGTAGTTCACCAAGCGGTGGGGGCCCACGAGCGGCCGGAACGCGGCAGGGATCTCGGGGTGGCTGACGTCCGTGTGATCGCCCTGGTAGATGACCTTGACGTCGAACAGTGCATCCTCGTCGCCGTCGGCAGGGGTGAGGTGCTGCGGGCTGGCGGGGTCGGTGGACCACCACTGCGCCCACGCCTCCGTGCGGGGTGCGGCGGCGGGGTGGGTACCGTCGGCGAAGACGTAGATCCGCCAGCGGCCGTCCGCCCGGTGCAGGTGGCCGAGCTCCTTGGTGTTGGCGTCGCACACCCGGTCCACGGGGAAACTACGGAAGCGCTTGCCGATGGGGTAGCCCGCGGCGAGGTCCTGGTGGGCAGCGTCCGCGGTAATGAGGCTGGGGGCGTAGCAGGTCATGAAACCGGCGGGGAATTCGGCGGTCTTCACATAGAAGTCCTCCAGGAAGGAGGGATCCTCGAAGTCTTCCGGCGGGGTGGCCATGAGGGTGGACCACTCCTTGTCGAAGGCGATGAGGTCGGCGGCAACCTCCTGGCGTTCCCGCCCGTAGGTGCGCAGCAGTTCTGCGTTGCCGCGGCCGCTGAGCACCTGCCCGAGCTTCCAGCCGATGTTGAAGCCGTCCTGCATGCTCACGTTCATGCCCTGCCCCGCCTTCGCCGAGTGGGTGTGGCAGGCATCGCCAGTGATGAACACCCGCGGGTCGTCCTCGTCCCCCTGGCAGTTGTCGAAGCTGTCGGTGAGCCGGTGGCCGACCTCGTACACCGAGGACCACGCCACCTCCTTCACGTCCAGGGTGTAGGGGTGCATGATGCCCTGGGCGGTGGCGATGATTTCTTCAATGGTGGTCTGTCGCACCGCGCCCGCATCCTTTTCGTCCACCTCCCCGAGGTCGACGTACATGCGGAACAGGTGCCCGCCCTCACGGGGGATGAGGAGGATGTTGCCGCCGCTGCGGGACTGGATGGCGCACTTGAGCCGAATGTCGGGGAAGTCGGTGGTGGCGACGACGTCCATGACACCCCACGCGTGGTTCGCGGCATCGCCTTCCAGGCGGCGGCCGATGGACTTGCGCACCTGGGAGCGCGCCCCATCGCAGCCGACGACGTACTTGACCTTGAGCACCCGCTCCTCCCCGGGGGTGGCCCCGCAGCCGGAGTCCGACTCGCAGGTACACCGCACCGTCACCCGCACCGGGTACTCCGGGTCGACCTCCGCGCCTAAGACCTCCAGGTCGACGAACTCCCACCCATAGTCCGGGGCCATGCGGGTGGGGCTGTTCGCCATGAACTCGGCGAAGTAGTCCAGCACGCGCGCCTGGTTGACGATCAAGTGCGGGAACTCCGAAATCCCCTCCGGGTCGTCGGTGGTGCGGGTGGTGCGCTCAATCGCGCGGGAGCCGTCGGCGGCCGGCTTCCAGAACGCCATCTCCGTGATCTGGTACGCCTCCGCAGTGATCTCGTCGGCGAAGCCGAACGCCTGGAAGGTTTCCACACTGCGGGCCTGGATGCCGTCCGCCTGCCCGAGGATCAGGCGGTGGCCGCGGCGCTCAATGATGCGGGTGTGAACGTCCGGGTACATCGACAGCTGGGCGGCCGCCACCATGCCGGCGGGACCGGAGCCGACGATGAGGACGTCCATGCACTCCGGCAGCTTTTCCGGGCGGTCGACGCCCACCCCCTCGGCGGGGAGGACGCGCGGGTTCGTGGAGACGTAGCCGTGGTGGTGAAATTCCATGACAGGCAACCTTTCAGGGGTGCGGAGGGTGAAGAAGGAGGGAGGAAAAAGAGGAAGAAGAGAAACGGAGAGCTGAGCTCAGCAAAGGGCGAACAGGGGGAAGAAGAACGTCACGAGCGGGACGCCGGGGGTGCCTCTGCCCGCTACTCCGCGGCTGCGGCGGCCGCGGGGCTCGCGCTCGTGCGTGCGGAGCCGAAGCGCAGCGGGTTGGCGGCCTGCTCTGCTTCGTGGTCGAGCCCGAGAGGAATGCCGCTGCGATCTCGCACTGCCAGGGTCGCGAGCAAACCAATGACACTCATCGCGACGAGGTAGTAGGTGACGTTCTGGGTGGAGCCGGTTTTCTCCACGATGAAGGCGGCAATGGTGGGGCTGAAGGCGCCGCCGACGATGGCGCCGATGGCGTAGGAGATCGACACCCCGGAGAACCGGATACTGGCGGGGAACAGTTCGGCATACAGCGCCGACTGCGGCCCATAGGTCATCCCGAGGCCAAAGGTGAGGAACACCAGCGCCAACAGCAGCTTGCGCGGATCCGCGGTGTTGACCAGGGGGAACAGGGCGATCGCGCCGAGGATCTGGAAGATGAAGCCGATGATGTAGGTGGTGCGGCGGCCGATATAGTCCGACAGCCAGCCCGCAAAAAGGGTGAAGATGAGCCAGCTCACCGCCGACCAGGTGACCGCGCCGAGCACCTGCCCGCGCGCCAGGCCCACAGGCCCGTCGGGGTCGGTGGCGTAGTTCTGGATATAGCCGCCGGTAGTCATGTAGCCGACGGCGTTGTTGCCGGCGAAGATGAGGGCGGCAATGATGACCAGCGGCAGGTGGCGGCGGAAGAGCACCACGACGGGCGCGGTGGCGGTTTCGGCGCGCTGCTCCATTTCGGCAAACACGGGGGACTCCTCCACGCCGTGGCGGATGATGAACCCGATGATGATGAGCACGACGCTCAGCAGGAAGGGCACCCGCCAGCCCCAGGTGAGGAACGCGTCCCCGGGGGCGATGGTGCTCATGAGCTGCAGCACCCCGGAGGCCAGCAGCAGCCCCAGCGGCACCCCGATCTGGGGGCTGGCGCCGAACAGTCCGCGGCGGCCACTGGGGGCGTGCTCCACGGCCATGAGGACGGCGCCGCCCCACTCGCCGCCGGCGGAAATGCCCTGGATGATGCGGAGCACGATGAGCAGCGCCGGGGCCCACAGGCCGATCTGCTCATAGGTGGGCAGCAGGCCAATGAGCGCGGTGGCAGCACCCATCGCGATGAGGGTGATCATGAGGACCTTGCGGCGGCCCACCTTGTCGCCGAAGTGCCCGGCGAGGAACGCGCCCAGCGGGCGGAAGAGGAAGCTCAAGCCCACGGACACAAAGCTCAGGATCGTCGCCAGGCCGGGGCTGTCGCTGGCGAACATGATGGTCTTGAACACCAGGCCGGCGGCGATGGCGTAGACGAAGTAGTCGTACCACTCGATGGCGGTGCCGACGATCGTCGCGGCGGCCACCTGGCGCTGCTCACGGTCGACGTGGGCGACGGCGGCGACGGCGGATTCTTCCATCGGCGGGTGATTGAGGTGGGGGCGTGGCAAGTGGGGATTCGGCGACACGTCATTCTCCAGGGGGTTCGGGGCAAGCACGCACAGCCACCACCGGAGCGGCACAGGTCACAGCGTTTCGTATACCATCTGCCGCCAGGCGGGGCTACTGCACATCACATCCACCGGGTCGGGGCGACAGCACAATCGTGACCGCGACCACCACGAGGAGGGGCACTCCCCCGCGCGGCGGAGGGCTTCCCTCCCGCCCGGGAGAGCGTCTGCACACCGCGCGATGGGCGAACGCTGCCACCATGACACCCGGCCAACATGCCGTTACGGTGCAGCAATGCTGCTACGCAACGGAGGCGACAACGATTCACGGGTGAGTGCATCGACGACGGTCACAGAGGTCCGAGGACATCGAGGACGCCACCCCGGACACCATAAAAGAGGTCTGATGTTTCTGTGGTGCCAGTCGCAGTGTCCGGAAGAGTGTGATGTGGATTGCTTGCAGGCTTGGGGCAAATCATATACGATTTTGCCCAACGCGCAAGGACTTGCTAGGAGAACAACTTGCCTCATTCCCCAAAGCCCCCGCTCACACCAGAAAAACTCGACTCGTTCGGCACCGTCTTCGCCGTCCACGTGGCCTACAATTCCCGCGCCGCGCAGCGCGGCCGGTGGCCGAAGAAGCCCTCCTATTTCCTCAAGGCCACCAGCTCGCTGGCGGCCTCCGGGGAGGACATCGTCCGTCCCGAGGGCACAGAGCTCCTCGCCTTCGAAGGGGAGATCGCTCTCATCATCGGCCGCGAAGCTCACCGCGTGTCCCTGGAGGAGGCGTGGTCCTACGTCGGCTGGGTCACGGCCGCCAACGACTTTGGCATCTACGACTACCGCGCCCAGGACAAGGGCTCGAATGTGCGCTCCAAGAGCCGCGACGGCTACACCCCCCTAGGGCCGGAGTTCCTCGACGCCTCCCAGGTGGACCCGAACGCACTGCGGATCCGCACCTGGGTCGGCGACACCCTCGTCCAGGAGGCCGTCACCGACGACGAGGAAATGATCTTCCCGCTCGCGCAGTTCGTTGCCGATCTCTCGCAGCACCTCACCCTGCGCCCCGGGGATGTCATCCTCACCGGCACCCCGGCGGGCTCCACCGTGGTCACCCCCGGTGACACCGTCACCGTCGAAGTCGACACCGCAGGCGCGGCAGCAGACGGCACCCGCCTGAGCACTGGGGCGCTGCGCACCACCGTCGTCACCGGCCCCGGCGACTTCGACCCTGCGGTGGGGCTGCTGCCGCAGGCCGACGTGCAGCAAAGCATCGACGCCTACGGCGATACCGACTCCGCGCGCGCTGCCGGCGTCGACGTGCCGGAGGATCTCACCACCATGGACGAGGAGCTGCGCGCCCTGCTGGCCACCGTGCCGACGGCGGGGCTGTCCGCCCAGCTGCGGGCCCGCGGCATCAACCAGTGCCACATCGAGGGCGTGCGCGCCCAGGTGCCGGGCACCACCATGGTGGGCGTGGCCGCCACCTTGCGTTTCCTCCCCGGCCGCGAAGACCTCTTCCCCGCCCTCGGCGGGGGCTACAACGCCCAAAAGCGCGCCTTCGACGCCTTGCAGCCCGGCCAGGTGCTCGTCATCGAAGCCCGCGGGGAGCACGGCTCCGGCACCTTAGGCGACGTGCTGGCCCTGCGGGCGCAGACCCTGGGTGCAGCGGGCATCGTCACCGACGGCGGCATCCGCGACTTCACCCCCGTCGCCGAGGTCGGCCTGCCGGTGTTCGGCGCCTGCGCCCACCCGGCTGTGCTCGGCCGCAAGCACCTCCCCTACACCTCCGGCACCGCGGTGGCCTGCGGGAACGCAACCGTGTTCCCGGGTGACATCATCGTAGGTGACGACGACGGCGTCATCGTGATCCCCCGGGCGCTCGCCTGGGAGGTTGCGATCGCCGCCGCCCGCAAAGAAATCGAGGATGAGTGGGTGGCCGCCCGCGTCCGCGAGGGGCACCCCGTCGACGGGCTCTTCCCGCCGACAGGGGCGTGGAAGTCCGCCTTCGACGACTACCTCGCCACCCACCCCGAGGTGCTCGCGCACCTGCCGGACCGCGCCCAGCCCGGCGCGCCCGCCGTGTAAGGCGCGCCACGCGCCGGCCACCACCGCTCATCCTCACCGCACCCACACCACACACCCCACATGTCACCCACCGCGCCCCAGCCCACCACCCGGTGCGTGGGACCGCGACCACTGTGGGGTGGGAGAGACAGGAAGAAGCACCATGACCGGCGTGAGCAAAACTGAACTGGCCTACCAGCTGATCAAAGAGAAGATCACCAGCGGGCACTTCGCCCCCGGCCACCGCATCGTCCTCGCCCCGCTCGCGGAGGCGCTGAACACCTCGGTGGTGCCGATCCGGGAGGCGCTGCGCCAGTTGGAGGCCGAGGGCCTCATCGAATACGAGCGCAACGTCGGCGCCCGCGTGGCGATGGTGGACCGCTCCGACTACCTCGACTGCATGTACACCATCGGGGTCCTCGAGGGCGCGGCCACCGCGCTCGCGGCACCGCACCTCGACGCCGAGCAGCTCGCGGAGGCCGAGGCGCTCAACGGGGAGATGGCGGCCCTGCTGGCCGATTTTGATCCCAGCGCGTTCACCGACCTCAACTACCGCTTCCACCACACCCTGTTCGCGGCCTGCCCGAACGCCCGCCTGGTGGAGCTCGTGGAATCCGACTGGCAGCGGCTGAGCTACCTGCGGGAATCCACCTTCGCGTTTGTGCCGAACCGGGCCGCCGAGTCGGTGCGGGAGCACGAACGCATCCTCACCCTCATCCGCATCCAGGCGGATGGGGACTACATCGAAAAAGTGGCGCGGGAGCATCGGCACCGCACACTGTCCAGCTACCTCAACTCCCTGGCGCACCCCAGCCAGGGGGAAACAGAACCTTTCACCGCCGGCACGTGACCCGCGCCGGCCCCTGACCTTCCCAGGAGACCCCATGACCACATCCCCTGCCACCACCCGCCCGACGAGCCCGTGGATGCCGGAGCGGATCCAGCACTACATTGGCGGCCAGTTCGTCGACTCGGTCGACGGCGGCACCTTCGAGGTGCTGGACCCGGTGACGAACGAGCCGTACATTCTCGCCGCCTCCGGCACGAAGGCCGACATCGATGCCGCGGTGGAGGCCGCCCGCCGCGCGTTTACTTCAGGGCCGTGGCCGCGGATGCTCCCCCGGGAGCGCGCCCGGGTGCTGCACCGCATCGCCGACATTGTGGAATCCCGCGACCAGGACCTCGCGGAGATGGAGTCCTTCGACTCGGGCCTGCCGATCACGCAGGCGCTGGGGCAGGCGCGCCGCGCGGCGGAAAACTTCCGCTTCTTCGCCGACCTCATCGTCGCCCAAACCGACGATGCGTTTAAGGTGCCGGGCCGGCAGGTCAACTACGTCAACCGCAAGCCGATCGGCGTGGCGGGGCTCATCACCCCCTGGAATACGCCGTTCATGCTGGAGAGCTGGAAGCTCGCGCCGGCGATCGCCACCGGTAACACGGTGGTCCTCAAGCCCGCGGAGTTCACCCCCCTGTCGGCGTCCCTGTGGGCCGGCATCTTTGAGGAAGCAGGCCTGCCGGAGGGCGTGTTTAACCTCGTCAACGGCTTCGGGGAGACCGCCGGCGACGCGCTGGTCAAGCACCCTGAGGTGCCGCTCATTTCCTTCACCGGTGAGTCCCGCACCGGGCAGATCATCTTCGGCAACGCCGCCCCCTATCTCAAGGGGCTGTCGATGGAGTTGGGTGGCAAGTCTCCCGCCATCGTCTTCGCCGACGCCGACCTCGACGAGGCCATCAACGCCACCATCTTCGGCGTGTTCTCCCTCAACGGGGAGCGCTGCACCGCCGGCTCCCGCATCCTCGTCGAGCGCGCCATCTACGACGAGTTCGTCGAGCGCTACGCCGCCCAGGCTGCTCGGGTGAAGGTCGGCCTCCCGAGCGACCCCAGCACCGAAGTCGGCGCGCTCGTCCACCCGGAGCACTACGCCAAGGTCATGAGCTACATCGACATCGGCAAGACCGAAGGTCGGCTCGTTGCCGGCGGTGGCCGGCCCGAAGGCTTCGACACCGGCAACTTCGTCGCCCCCACCGTCTTCGCCGACGTCGCCCCGGACGCCCGGATCTTCCAGGAGGAAATCTTCGGCCCCGTCGTCGCCATCACCCCCTTCGATAGCGACGAGGAAGCCCTGGAGTTGGCGAACAACACCCGCTACGGGCTCGCCGCCTACGTGTGGACCTCGGATCTCAAGCGCGCCCACAACTTCGCCCAGAACATTGAGGCCGGCATGGTGTGGCTGAACTCCAACAACGTGCGTGACCTGCGCACCCCCTTCGGTGGGGTGAAAGCCTCCGGCCTGGGCCACGAGGGCGGCTACCGCTCCATCGACTTCTACACCGACCAGCAGGCCGTCCACATCACCCTCGGCGAGGTCCACAACCCCGTCTTCGGCAAGGCCTAAGCACTCCCCGCGGCAGGCCCCCACCCAGCAGGCTCCCTGCGCCAGCGCCGCCGCACCACCCCACCGCCACCCGGCAGCGCAGCTGCTGTCACAGCGGTACCCACACAGCCGACACCCAGGTAGGCAGCCCAGCACCCTGCCCGCGGTGGGCGGCCCCTGCAGGCACGGGGCCGTGCCGGGGCTGGGGGTCCCAGGGGCTGGGCACCTGCAGGGATGCGCCCTCCAGGCTGCGGTGCCCGTGCGCCCCAGCGGTGCACCACCGCACTGCCACAGCGACAACACCTGCGACACCACCACCCCTCCACGACCCCGCATGGTCGTTGCGTTCCCGCCGCTGACGCCTCGCCCGCGGTGTCGTCTCTCCCCTTTTTCGCGCTGACGTTGTGACCCGGCTGCGTCTTCGTTCCTTTTCGTTCCTCGTCTCTCTTCTTCGCTTTTCTTTTCTCCCTCATCTTCTTTCCCCTCTTCTCCCACCGAAAGGTCCCCGCCATGACCACCACCGCCACCACCGCCCCGCGCCAGGATGCCCAGCCCACCCCGCCGGACGTGCTGCGCTGCGCGTACATGGAGCTCGTCGTCACCGACCTCCAGGCCTCCCGCGACTTCTACGTCGACGTCCTCGACCTCGTCGTCACCGCAGAAACCGAGGACGCCATCTACCTGCGCAGCATGGAGGAATTCATCCACCACAACCTGGTGCTCCGACGGGGCGACACCCCGGCCGTCGGGATCTTCTCCTACCGGGTCCGCACGCCGGAGGACCTCGACCGGGCGGAAGAGTTCTACCGGGCGCGCGGCTGCCGCGTGGAGCGCAACCCGAACGGTTTCGAGCTCGGCATCGGCGACTCGGTGCGGGTGCAAGACCCCCTGGGTTTCCCCTACGAGTTCTTCCACGACGTCACCCACGTGGATCGCCTGTGCTGGGCGTACGACCGCTACACCCCGGGCGCGCTGGTGCGGCTCGACCACTTCAACCAGGTGACCCCGGACGTGCCGGTCGCGGTCGAATACATGGAGGACCTCGGGTTCCGCATCACCGAGGACATTCGTGACGAGGAGGGCACCGTGTACGCGGCGTGGATGCGCCGCAAGCCGACGGTGCACGACACCGCCATGACCGGTGGCGATGGTCCCCGCATGCACCACGTGGCGTTCGCGACCCACGAGAAGCACAACATTTTGGCGATCTGCGACAAGCTGGGCGCGCTGCGGATGAGCGACCACATTGAGCGCGGCCCCGGCCGACACGGCGTGTCCAATGCTTTCTACCTGTACCTGCGGGACCCGGACGGGCACCGCGTGGAGATCTACACCCAGGACTACTACACCGGCGACCCGGACAACCCGGTGGTGACCTGGGATGTGCACGACAATCAGCGGCGTGACTGGTGGGGCACCCCGGTGGTGCCGAGCTGGTACACCGACGCGTCCCGGGTGCTGGACCTCGATCGCAACCTGGTGCCGTTGGTCGCCCGCACGGATGCGTCCGAGTTGGAGGCGACCATTGGTGCCGATGGCTTCTCCTACACCCGCAAGGATGATGAGCAGCCGATGCCGGAGTGGAAGCAGGGCGAGTTCAAGCTGGGCCACCAGCTCTAGCCTGTCCCACGGGCACCAACACAGGGTGGGGTGTGGTGCGGCGAGCTGAGGTGCGGTGCTGCAGCAGGGCACCACAGCGCGACGGTGGGTGAGCGCACCCACCCCATCCGCTCACCCCGCCAGTCCGGCGCCGCCGACTGGCTGGTCACAGCGCTGGCCACACCGTCCGATTCCCCTCCTGCTTCTCTACCTCTCCCCTCATCCCCTCACCATCCCCGCTCCTTTCCCATTCCCCTCTTTTCCTTCTATTCCCCTATTCCCCCTTTGCCTTGGAGGCCACATGCTGGACCAGGACACCATCACCGCGATCGCGGACGAACTCCACCACGCCGAGAACACCCGCACCATGGTGCCGCTGCTCACCGCCCGCTACCCGGAGATGACGGTGGAGGACTCCTACGCCGTCCAGAACACCTGGCGCGCCCGCGGCGAGGCCGCCGGCCGCCGGCTGGTGGGCCGCAAAATTGGGCTGACCTCCAAGGTGATGCAGGTGGCGACTGGCATCACCGAGCCCGACTATGGGGCCATCTTCGATGACATGGTGTTCGAGTCCGGGGCCGCAATTGAGCACGCCCAGTTCACGGGCGTGCGCATCGAGGTCGAGTTGGCGTTCGTGCTGAAAGACGACCTTTCTGGCCCGCATGTCACCCAGTTCGATGTGCTGCGGGCAACCGACTATGTGGTGCCCGCGCTGGAGATCCTCTCCTCCCGCGTGGAGATGGAGGGCCGCACAATCGTCGATACGATTGCGGATAATGCGGCGATGGGGGCGATGGTGCTTGGGGGGCGGCCGGTGGCCCCCGATGCGGTGGATCTGCGGTGGGTGTCCGCCTGCCTGTACCGCAACGAAACGATTGAGGAATCCGGGGTGTCGGCGGCGGTGCTGGGGCACCCGGCGATGGGGGTCGCGTGGCTGGCCAACAAGCTGCACCCCCACGGTGATTCCTTGCGCGCCGGCGACATCATCCTCGCAGGCTCCTTTACCCGTCCCATGTGGGTGTATCCGGGCGATAGTGTCTACGCCGACTTCCACGACCTTGGAGTGATCTCATGCAGCTTCCACTAACTTTCCACGAGCGTCTCCGCAGCGCACGCACTCCCCAGGTGGGCCTGTGGGTGTGCAGCGGGTCGGCGACCTGCGCGGAACTCGTCGCCGGCTCCGGCTGCGACTGGGTTCTTGTCGACGGGGAGCACTCGCCCATTGGACTGGAATCCATCCTTGGGATGCTGCGCACCATCGCCGCGAGCGATGTGGCGCCGGTGGTGCGGGTGCCGGTGCTCGACACCGCGCTCATCAAGCAGTACTTGGATCTGGGGGCGCAGAACATCATGGTGCCGATGGTGCACACCCCGGATGCCGCCGCCCAAGCCGTGGCCGCCATGCACTACCCGCCGCGCGGGGTGCGCGGTGTCGGCAGCGCGCTGGCGCGCTCCTCCCGGTGGAACCGGGTGCCGAACTACCTGCAGCACGCGTCCGACACGGTGAGCCTCACGGTGCAGATTGAGTCCGCGGAGGCGGTCCGGAACGCCCACGCGATTGCCGCGACGGACGGCGTTGATGCCGTGTTTATTGGCCCCGCGGACTTGGCCGCCGATATGGGGTTCATTGGCCAGCAGGACCATCCGGAGGTCATCGCCGCCGTGGAACGCGCCATTGCCGCCGCCCACGCGGTCGGCATCCCGGTCGGCGTCAACGCCTTCGCCCCCGCCCAGCAGGAGCACTACCTGGCGGCCGGTGCGGACTTCATCGCCGTCGGCGCTGATGTGCAGCTCCTCGCACGGAGCACCACCCAGCTCGTCGAGGCCACCCGGGCGCGGGGGCAGCAGCGCGGATAGGTGCCGGTGGCGGGCGGGGCGCTACAATCTTCGCTCATGATTGGAGACATTGTTTTCGGACTGTTCGGCTACGCCATCCACGCGGTGATTTTCGGGCTCGCGCTTATCAGCGAGCTGCCCGGCGGGATGCTGTCCCTGGAGCTGAGCTCCGCACTGTAACGCCCGGGGTCATACACGTCGGGTCACGGGCCTGAGCCTGCAGGGCGAATCCCGGCGCCAGCCTGCAGGGCGAATCCCGACGCCGGGAGTCGTGGTCGTTGTAGCATCGGGGGCACCTCCCCTTTTCTTGTCCGCCCGACCTCGAGGAGGCCACGACCATGCCGTCGCCTTCCACATCCCCGACCCCGCACACGCCCCCGGGCTGCCGCCCGCAGGACTCGCAGGCAGCACCCCACCAGACGGCGGCGCAGCCGGAGCCTGCTTACTCCCCGGAGGAGCTCTACGCCCTGGAGCGTGCTGCCAACCCTCCGTACCCGGCAGTCTTCGCGTACGCGACGATCGCGCTGTGCTGTGTGTATATCGCAGCCGACTGGTGGTGGCAGGGCCGCGAGCACATCAGCTCCCTCATCGTGTCGACTCCCTGGCTGCTGCCGAGCGTATTCCTCCTGGCGCCGGGCGCGGCACTGTTCACGATGAACTCTCGCTACTCCCACGGCAACACAGCCGCCCCGTGGGCCCGCGCGGTGGCGCGGGGCGTGGCGTGGGTGGGCCTTGTCGCGCAGGGAGTACTGGCGGCGGTGACCGTCGCCGGTCAGGTGGAGGCTTCGCACGCCGTAGCACATGTGGTGGCGTGGGCGACACCGGCGGCGCTCCTCGGATTGGTGCTCATCACGGCGGTTCCTTGCGCGACCGAGTTTCCCCGCTGGGCGTTTGTTCCCTCGCCGGAGCGGGCGAGATGGCTGCAAGCCAAGCGGGATGCCACGTATCACGGATTCTAGGTGCACCTCGCGAATGGGTTGTGAGCGCTGTGCGTGAAGCGGGGCTCCACCCTCACACACAGCTGGGCACAGGCCACGCGTGCATCACACCCCGCAGCACACTCAACCACCCCGCGCGCGGACACTCCCACGGCGGACCTGCACAGGCACCCACGCACGCATGCGGGTTACGCAATGTGGTGAAACTTTTTTCCTTTAACCGTTGACGCCACCTCCGAACTGCGCTTACAGTGGCCTGAACCCACCGACCGCAGCGGGCACAGACCCCGATCCGAGAGGATGGAAAACACGGTGAAGAAGACACGTACCCGCCAGCCCAGATTCACATGGACTGCCCTCATCCTCGGCTGGATTGCCATCTGCCTGAGCGTGCCGTTCGCCGACTATGTTCTCCTCAACGGTCGGCCGTTTGCCTGGGAGCATATGTTCTACGCCTTCGTGCCACTGGGCGGCTACACCGGCTTGATGATCTACTGGCGACGGCAAGACCAGCAGCGCGACAGCCACCAGGGCGAATAAACGGCAACTCCCCTCGTGCGCGAATCGGGGGTACCCCGGGCGCGTCACCTGACATCCCGGCGACGCGCCCGCCGCTAGTGCGCGGTGGGCACCAGGTCCACGGTGCGGGGCGCGCGGGCGGCGGGGAGGCGAGTCACGAGCGCGGCTGCTCCAAGCACACCCGCCAAGAGCACGGCGGCCATCGCCTCATGCTGGGCGAGGAGGGCGAAGAGAATCATGCCGAGCGGGGTGCCGGCGGTAAACACCAGCTGATCCTTTGTGGCGAACTGGTGCACCAGTTCCTCACTGCCGAGGGACTGCCCCAAGGAGTCCCAGGCAATGCCTGCGGAGGTCATGAGCATCGACGCGCCCGCACCCACGATCATGATGAGCGCGAACACCGGGGAGAAAGCCAGGGCGACCACCTGCGCGGCAAGCAGGAGCAGCATGAGGAATTGCAGGGTGCTGAAGGGCACCTTGTCGAGGATTTTCGCGATCGTCGCCGCACTGCCCGCCAGGGAGCCCACCGCCAAGGCAGTGGCCATGAAGCCCCACGTTTTTTCGTCGAAGGTGTTCATGATCCACGTCGGGCCGGCACTGCCCAAAAACCCGTTGACGAGGGCAGCCACCAGCCAGGTGCCCAGCCCCAGCTGCACCCAGCGCGGCAACACTGCCGACGTCGGGGCGGCGCTGGCAGCCACCGCCGCAGCAGGTGCCGCGTGCTCCCCCGCGGCGGGGTCCGCTGCAGTGTCCCCTGAGGTGTCCACTGTGGTGGTCTCGGATGCTGCGGGCGCCGGCGGGGCGGTGCGCACCGACCACAACGGCAGCACCAGCAGCATCGCCAGGAGGAAGGTCGCACCGTCGATCATGAGCACCGCGCGGAACCCCAGGGTGAGCACCGCCGCCGTACCAATGAGCGGACCTGCAATGAAGAGCACATCGCCGAGCATCGACAGGGTGCCGTTGACGCGGGTGCGCTGAGAATCGTCAAACACCTGGGAGAGCAACCCGAAACGGGCGGGCGCGAAGAAGGATGAGGCGCAGCCATACACGCAGCTCGACACGGCGAACGCGGCAATCGAATCGCCCTGCACCACGACCCAGGCGACCAGGCCCCACTGGGCGAGAAGCCGCACCAGGTCACTGCCCAGCATCCAGCTCACAGGGCGGGTGGGCGGCGGCAGTTTCCGCACCAGCAGCGAGGTGACGAAGCGTCCCGCCCACAGGGCGATGAGCACCATCGTCAGCCCCCGCCCCGACGGGTCTACCCGGTGGGCTTGCAGGGCGAAGGCGATGGGGATGAGACCATCCCCCAGCCCGGAGACCAGCGCCGCAGCGAAGACGAGGGCGAAGGTGGGCCGCCACCGGCGTGCCGACCCGGGCGGGGAGGAAGAAGAGGAGGAGGAAGAAGAAGCAGAACAGGAAGGAGAAGAATTCGTCACGGAGTCCTTAAAACACAGTGTCGGGGATCGAAGGGGACACACCCACCGCAGACCTCCGGGGCGGGCAGGTACCAGCCCACCCGCAGGATCACACGCCGCACCCGCGAACAGCTCACAGTACCGCAGGCGTCGTGCACTACATCTCACATGGGTGGGTGCTGGCTCACACTAGCAGGTGGTGGAGTGTGTAGCCCTCCTGCGAAGTACCCCCCCACCCCCGCACCCCGAACGTATCCCCGCCACGCACCCCAGCCGCACCGTACAGCACCGCGCAGAACCGAGCAGCAGTAGGCATGCTGACATCCCGCGCACACGCACCCAAGGAGCGCCCCCGCACCAGCGGACTGCCCCCTCTGCGCCCGCTGTGTGTCGCCGCGCGGCGCGCCGCGCTGCGGTTGCTAGGCCCGCAGCAGCGACACCTGCGCCACGGCAATGAGGGCCGTCACCAGCGCTAGGAACACGCCTACGGCACCCACGATCCACACGTTGACGGTAGTGGACTCCGCCATCGGCCAGCGCTTCCGCCGCCACAGCAACACCCCGCACAGTGCCGCACCGGGGAGGTTCATCGTAACGAGCTGCTGGACGACCATGCACCACAGCACGGGGTAGAGCACCGGCTGGAAGCGGGGCGTTGTCAACGCCCGCAGCCCGGCCGCCATGATGAGCGCCGCGCAGGCGCTGACGAATGCCAACGCCACGCCCGGCACGGCGAGCATCCCCTGCAGGTCGGTACCCGCGTCGTGTTGCAGCATGAATTCGTAGCCGACGAACGCCAGTGAGGTCACCACCCAGTAAAGGACGAGAGTGGTGGCGGTTTTGGCCGGGTTGTGAAGGAAGGACAGGGCCGTCATCGAAGTTCCTTGGTAGAAAAAGCTGCGTCAATCAGGTGAGGGGCGATTGCACTGCGGGGTGTGAGATCCCCTCGGCGTCCTCCTGCTGCAGGGCCACCAGCCGCCGCAGCACATAGTCGGTGACCAGGTTGAGCCCCACCAGGGAGCGGTACGCCCCCTGCGGGTTCGTCGTCGGCACCGGTGTCGACTGGTAGGGGATGCAGCAGGTGGCGGCCTGGGCGATGTAGCCGTCGGTGCGGGCGGTGATGCACACGGTGGGCACTCCCCGCTGATGGAGTTTCGTCACGATTGATTCCAGCCCGGGCGTGGTGCCGGACAGGGTGAGGATGACGACGACATCGTTGGGGCTCATCGCGCCGAGGCCGGATTCGAATTCGATGGCGCTGGGCAGCAGCACCGCAAACCGGCGGCGGGACATCAGGCCCTTGGCGAAGTCTTTCGCCGCCAGCCGCTGCGCGTAGCCGGTGGCGTAGAGGTAGATGACGGTGGCGCGCCGCAGGAGCGTCAGCGGCTGCGCCAGATCCATGTCGTCGAGACGGTCTAGGGTGGCCAGCACGTCGTGCCGCATGTCGGCCATGATGTCCGTGTCGGTGACCTTGGGCGCCTGGAGGGAGGACTTGACGAAGTATTTGAATTCGGCGTATCCGCTGAATCCGAGTTTTTGGGTCAGGCGGATGATGCTCGCGGTGGAGCTGAACGTGGCCTGCGCGAGGGCGGTGACCGTGGACTCGGCGACGAGGTGCTCGTTGTTCAGCAGGAAGCTCAAGATTGTGCGTTCCGTGTCGCTCAAGTCCCGGGCCGCGGGGGTGGTGCTCACGAGGTCTGCCAAGTCCATGCCCACATTGTAGAAAGGTGCGGCGGAGAATAAGGTGCGGCGCGTGCCGACTCCCACACCGCCGGCCACACGGGGTGCGGCCGGCGGGCAGGTGCCCGGCGCAGCGCACCGGGCGGGTGGGCAATCGCTTAGCTGTGGGCGTTGACCATGTTCTCGAAGCGGTCGCGCACTTGGGGCACGTCCATGCCGACGATGACCTGGAAGGCTTTGCCCTTGCGGACGATTCCGAGCGCGCCGGAGCTCTTGAAGGCGGCGTCGCTGGGGTTGACGAGTCCTTCGTCGGCGACACTGATGCGCAGGCGGGTGGCGCAGTTGTTCACACTGGTGATGTTGTCCGCGCCGCCGAGCAGCTCGAGGAAGTCGCGGGCGCGCTGCGTGTAGTTCGCCGCATCGTCCTCGTCGTCCTCGTCATCCTCATCGTCGTCCGCGTCTGCGGAGCCCTCGCCGGCAGCAGTAGCTGCAGCACCATTCTGGGCGGCCTTCTTCTGCTTCTTCATCTCCCGGTACTCGGCCTTGGAGTACAGCTTGACGTCCTCGTCCTCACCTTCCCGGCCGGGCGTTTTCAGGTCCAGCTTGAGGATGAGGAAGCGGAAGAGCACGAAGTAGATGAGGGTGAAGCACAGGCCGATGCCGATCTGCAGCAGGTAGGTGTTGTGGTGGTTCTCCCACAGGGGAATCCAGTTCTGGAAGAGGAAGTCGATCATGCCGCCACCGAAGCTACCGACGAGACCACCGGCGTACATCAGGGCCGCCATGAGGCCCGCGAGGATCGCGTGGATGACGAAGAGGATGGGGGCGGCGAACAGGAAGGTGAACTCCAGCGGCTCCGTAATACCGATGATGATGGCCGTGAGGCACACCGGGATGAGCAGCGCGAGGGTTTCCTTCTTCTTCTCCGGGCGGGCGGTGGTGTAGAACGCCGCGGCGATACCGATGGGGGCGAACACCTTGGAGTTGCCGTGGAGGGAGAACCCGCCACCGGGGAACAGGGTGCGCAGCGACTCCGTGGAGGCGGCGTATTCGCTCAAGTGCTCCACCCAGTACTTCTGAATGCCTTCCGGCACGACCGCCGGGCCGAAGACGAAGGGGCTGTAGATGAAGTGGTGCAGGCCCGTGGGCAGCAGGATGCGCTCGAGGAAGGTGTAGATGCCGACGCCGAACACCCCGGAGGAAATGAACAGGCCCTGCATGTTCGCAATGCCGGTCTGGATCATCGGCCACACCAGGCAGGTGACACCCGCGATGGGGATCATGAGGAAGAAGCACACCGCGTAGACGAACTGGGTGCCCTGGAACACGCCCAAATAGTCGGGGAGTTTCTTATCGAACCACTTATTGTGCACCCACACGACAATCGCGGAGATAATAATAGCGCCAAAAATGCCGGTGTCGAGGGTCTTAATGCCCGCGATCATTTTGAGGCCGGATGCGCCGCCGGCCTCCTGGGCGAAATCAATGCCGAAGGTGTCGCCAAACAGGTCCAGGAACTGGGACACAAAGTACTGGAACGTCAGGTACACCATGCCGGCCTCGAGGACGGCGCGGGCGTTGGCGGTCTTCGCCAAGGCGATCGGCAGGCCGAGGACGAACAGGAGCTCCATCTGGTTGAAGACAGTCCAGGCGCCGGACTGCCAGATGCTCCAGAAGGCGTACCACCAGGTACCTTCCTCGGCGATGCCGCCGACGAGGTCCGGGTTGAGGGCGATGATTGACACGCCCACCGCGAGGCCCGCGAAGGCGAAAATGAGGACCGGGGCGAGCATCGCACTCCCGAACCGTTGGATCTTCTCCATCATGGACAAGTCCCCTTTCACAACAAGGATTTTTTAGCTACCTGCCACCCTACGCACACACCCGCCACAGGATGCCACTGTGACGCCGAGTATGAACAAATATTCACGATCTGTACATTCACCCAAAAGCTGAACATTTTTTAGCGCCCTCACGTGCGCCCACGGGCTTAGTATGGGGCGTATGAAATTGCTGACGCTGAATACGCACAGTTGGCTGGAGGAGCACCAAATCCCGAAGATTTTTTCCCTGGCGCGCCAGATCGTTGCCCGCGGGGTGGATGTGGTGTGCCTGCAGGAGGTCAACCAGTACCAGCACTCCCCCGCGGTGTATGACCCGGAGGGATACACCGGTGCCGCTACCCGCCCGGTGCGGGAGGACAACTACGCCTGGCTGTTGGTGCGTGCTTTGCGCGCCCTCGGCTGGGAGGCGCCGCAGTGGGCGTGGGCGGAGGCCCACGAGGGCTTCGGCCTCTACGACGAAGGCGTAGCAATCATTTCCCGGCACCCCGTGGAGCAGGTGGAGGTGCTGCCGCACCACACGCCCGGCACGGAGCCCTACGCCTACAGCGACGTGCGGCGGCGGGTTTCCCTTGCCGCCCGTATCAACGGCCGCTGGGTGGTGACCACGCACCTGTCGTGGTGGCCGCAGGCCCGCACCGAGTGGGAGGCCCTGCAACCCCAGCTGGAGAACCTGGGCGGTGGTGAAGCGATGATTCTCGCCGGCGACATCAACAACCCCGCCCACCTGCGCGGCGAAGGCTACGACCTGATGATCACCAGCGGGTGGGTGGACTCCTTCCACACCGCCGGCACGGTCCTCGGGGAGGCCACCGTCCATAAGAAGATTCACGGGTGGGAGGACAATGAGGAGGCGTTGCGCATCGACGTGGTGCTGTGCACCCCCGACCTGCAGCCCACCCACCACGAGGTAGTGTTCGCGGACAACACTGCCGACGCCCTATCCGATCACAGCGCCCTGATTGTGGAGATCCCATGAGCACCAACCCCACCCCCGACATCCCCGACATCACCGCCACCGCCCCGATCGATACTGAGACGGCCTCGGCCGCTGCGGCGGCCGTGCCGGATGACTTCCGCGCGAAGGTGATTTACCAGATCTATCCCCGTAGTTTCTGCGATTCCAACGGTGACGGCATCGGCGACCTGCCGGGGATCACCTCCCGGCTGGACTACCTGCAGCAGCTGGGGGTGGATGTGTTGTGGCTGTCGCCGATCTTCGCCTCCCCGAACGACGACAACGGCTACGACATCTCCAACTACCGGGAGATCATGGCCGAGTTCGGCACGATGGCCGACTTCGACACCTTCCTCGAACAGGCGCATGCCCGGGGCATGGGCATCATGCTCGACCTGGTGGTCAACCACACCAGTGACGAACACGAGTGGTTCGAGATGTCCCGCCGGCGAGTGCCCGGCTACGAGGACTACTACATCTGGCGGGATGAGCCGAACAACTGGGTGAGTTGTTTCTCCCCCTCGGCGTGGGAGTTCGACGAGGTGCGCGGCCAGTACTACCTGCACATGTTCTCGCCCAAGCAGCCGGACCTCAACTGGGACAATCCTGCCGTGCGGCAGGAGGTGTACGACCTCATGCGCTTCTGGTTGGACAAGGGCGTCGATGGGTTCCGCATGGACGTCATCAACGTCATCTCGAAGGACCCTGAATTCCCGGACGATCCCCGGGTTGCCGCCGGCGGCAAGGAATCCTCCCTCCACATGGCGGCCCGTGGGCCGCGGGTGCACGAGTACCTCCAGGAAATGCGCCGGGAGGTGCTGGACCACTACCCCACCATCACTGTCGGTGAAACCCCGGACACCACCCCGGAGGACGGGATTCTTTTCGCAGGTGTCGACCGGGGTGAGCTCGACATGATCTTCACCTTTGAGCACATGTTCCTCGACGGCAGCGAGCAGGGCTTCGGCAAGTGGTCGACGCGGAAAGCCTCCCCGCGGGCGCTCATGGGGACGCTGGCGCGCTGGCAGGAGGCACTGCAGGGGCGGGCGTGGAATTCTCTGTATTGGAACAACCACGACCAGCCGCGCGTGGTGTCCCGCTTCGGTAACGATGCGCCCGCCTGGCGGGAGTTGTCGGCGATGATGCTGGGTACCACCCTGCACATGCTGTGCGGCACCCCGTTTATCTACCAGGGGGAGGAGCTCGGCATGACGAATGTGGCGTTTGCCCGCCTCGAGGACTACAACGACCTGGAGATCCACAACGCCTACCGCACGTACGTCACCGACTCCCAGAAGATTTCCCACGAGGAGATGATGGCGTTTATCGCTGCCCGCGGCCGCGACAATGCGCGCACCCCGATGCAGTGGGATTCCTCCCCGCACGCCGGGTTCACCACGGGCACCCCCTGGCTGCCGGTGGCGGCGAACTACCCCGAGATCAACGCCGCCAGCGCCCTGGCCCGCCCGGGCTCGGTGTTCCACCACTACCGGGAGCTCATCCGCCTGCGGCACACGCTGCCGATCATCACGTTCGGCACCTTCGAGCTGCTGCACGTCGACGAGGACGTCGTCGCCTACCGCAGGCAGTGGGGTGGGCGCAGCCTCGTGGTGGTGGCGAACTTCCGCGACACCTTCCAGGCCCGGCACCTGCCGCAGCTCGCGGGCGAGGAATTCGAGCTGCTCAACGACAACTATTCGACCCTGCAGCCGGCGGGCTGGCGGCCGGTGTTCGGGGAGCTGTTCCCCTACGAGGCGCAGGTGTGGGTGAGCAACTAATGTGGGCGAAGAATACTGCGATTTACCAGATCTACCCGCGGAGTTTTTGTGATTCCAACGGTGATGGCATCGGCGACCTGCCGGGGGCGACCTCCCGGCTGGACTACCTGCGCGACCTTGGGATCGGTGGGGTGTGGCTGTCGCCGATCTACGCCTCCCCGCAGGACGACAACGGCTACGACATTTCCGACTACCGGGCCATCGCCCCCGAATACGGCACCATGGCCGACTTCGAGGAGTTCCTCGCGCAGGCGCACGCCCGCGGTATCAAGGTCATCATGGACCTCGTGGTCAACCACACCAGTGACGAGCACGAATGGTTCGAGCTGTCCCGCCGCCGGGTGCCCGGCTACGAGGACTACTACATCTGGCGGGACGAGCCGAACAATTGGGGCAGCGAATTCGGCGGGCCGGCGTGGCGTTTCGACGAGGTGCGCGGCCAGTACTACCTGCACATCTTCTCGCCGAAGCAGCCGGACCTCAACTGGAACAACCCTGTCGTGCGGCAGGAGGCGGCGGACGTCGTGCGTTTCTGGTTGGACAAGGGGGTGGATGGGTTCCGGCTGGACGCCATCAACATCATCTCCAAGCCGGAAGGTTTCCCCGACGACCCCACCGGCGGGCGGTCCGCGATCCCCTTCGTCATCAACGGCCCCCAGGTGCACCCCTGGCTCGTCGAGCTCGCCGACCGGGTGTTCCGCGACCCGAATGTCTTCACCGTGGGCGAGACCTCTGAGACGACTCCTGCCGATGCGGTGCGCTACTGCGAGGCGCTGGACTCCGTCATCCACTTCGAGCACATGATGCTCGATGCTGCAGGCGACAAGTGGAACCACGCGCCCCTGGAACTGCCGAAGCTGCAGGCAGTGTTCGCCGCCTGGCAGGAGGGCTTGCAGGGCCGCGGGTGGAACAGCCTGTACTTGAACAATCATGACCAGCCGCGGGCGGTGTCCCGCTTCGCCGATGACTCCCCGGAGGCGGCGATGATGCTCGGCGGGCTCATCCACCTGCAGTGCGGCACCCCGTACATCTACCAGGGGGAAGAGATCGGCATGACGAACGTCCGCTTCGACAGCATCGACGACTACCGGGATGTGGAGTCGCTCAACCTCTACCGGGAACGCACCGATCTCACGCACACAGAGCGTTTGGAGCTCATCTACACCAAGGGTCGGGACAACGCGCGCACCCCGATGCAATGGGATGCCACCCCGGGTGCGGGTTTCACCACGGGTGAGCCGTGGATTGGGATCAACGACAACCACACCACCATCAACGTCGCCGCCCAGGAGGGTACCGAGGGCAGTGTGCTGGAGTTTTACCGCGCCCTATTGGCGCTGCGGCAGGACTACCCGGAGATCTTCATCGACGGCACCTTCACGCCCCTCGATATCGATGATGACACTGTGATGGCCTACACCCGCACCAGCAGCACGGGGCGGCGCGCCCTCGTGGTGGCGAACTTCTCCGCAACCACGCCGACGCGCACCCTGCCGCAGGGCGAGGTGGTACTGAGCAACCTGCGCACCCCGTCCACCCCGCAGGGCGACAGCATCACCCTGGCCCCCTGGGAGCTGCGCGTCGAACTGCTGGCACCCTAAAAGCCAGCGCGGCCCCCGGCGCAAGCCGCCGCGGGCGCCGTGGGTGCCGTGGGTGCCGCGGGCGCTGCATGGTAGGAACAGATACAGGCCCCTTGTGCGCTGCTGCACCATGCCCGCGCCCCCTATCTCCCACCGCCGCGCCCACGCACCGCACCCGACGGCACTTCCGCCCTCCTCACGCATTCTTGCTTCACCCCCGACTTGTTTGGACTCACCCCATGGACCAGCACACCCCCGCAAGCCGCACACCCCGCACCGCAGAGTTGCCTCAGGAGACTCTGCGGACAATCCTCGCCAGCAGCCGCTATTTCCGGGCGAAGGACACCGGGATCGGATCCCTGGAGGTGGTGTCCTGCCAGCCGCTCGGCGCCGACGATTGGTGGGTGGAGGTGCGCGCCGATGGGGCGCACTATCGGATGATCGTCGACCGGGAGTTGAGCCGCGATACCCTCGCCGATGCCGACACCGCCACCGCCCTCGTCCGCGACGTGGGGCTGCTTGGGGAGGAGGAATCTTTCTTCACCCCGGCGGTTCCACCGGGGGCCGCGGCCCGCGGCATGGGCGTGGAACAGTCCAACACCAGCCTCATCGTTGATGACGCAGCGCAGGGCGACGCCGTCGCACTCAAGGTGTTCCGCCTGCTGGAGGAGGGCCCCAACCGCGACGTGGAGACCTTGGCCGGCTTGGCGCGGGTGGGGTCCACGGTCGCACCCCGGCTGCGGGCCGTGTGGCGGGATACCGCACCCGGTGGCGCCGGCGCCGCCGCGCGGGTCACCGCCTACGCGCAGGACTTGGTGCCGGGGGCGCGGGACGCCTGGGAGGCAGTGGCCGAGGTGGATCTGGGGCGGCTGCGGCGCCTCACCGACCAGATGCACGCGGACCTGCGGGCTGCGTTCCCCACCGCAACCCACACGGGCGAGGAGATCGCGGATGCGTTCATTGCGCGCATGCCGCAGATCCCGGCGCTGGCACCCTACCGGGATGCCGCGATCGCGTTCTTCGACCAGGTCCGCGACATCGAGCGCGTCCCGGTGCAGCGCATCCACGGCGACTACCACCTGGGCCAGGTGTTGCTCAGTGAGGATGCGGCCGGGGAGCCTGCCCTGCACGTCATCGATTTCGAAGGGGAGCCCGCCCGCAGCATCAGCGAACGCAACGCCCCCGACAGTCCCCTGCGGGACATCGCGGGCATGATCCGTTCCCTGGGATACGCGGGCCGCGACGCGCACGACTTCGCAGCCGCCGAGGACACCCTGCTGCAGGCGTATGTGCTCGACAAGGCGTTGTACGAGGTGGCCTACGAGTTGGCGAACCGCCCCGACTGGGCGCACATTCCCCTCGCCGCGGTGGAGGAGATCCTCTAAGGCCAGAGCGCCACACACCCCTCGGCGCCGCACCACGCCGCGGACACCGGCGCCGTCTTCCCACCCCAGGAGACGCGCCAAGCCCCGCCCAGGAATCCCGGGCGGGGCTTGGTGTTGCTTCCCCGCAGTATGCCGCGGGGGTCGTGCGCTACAGCAGCACGATGGTTTGGGCGACGAGGATCTTCACGATCATCGCCAGGGGGAACATCATCGCGTAGGCGACGGCGACGCGGGGATCGGCGCCGGTGCGATCGTTGGCGAAGGCGAGCACCGCCGGCTGGGTCTGGGCGCCACCGATGACGCCGGCCAGGGTGGTGCCACCCATCTTCATGACGTAGCGCATCGTCAGGTACATGCCGATGCACAGCGTCAGGGTGACGGCGGCGCCGACGATGAGGATCTTCCACCAGTCGCCGCCAGCGAACGCGTCGCTGACGAGGCCGCCGGCCTTCACACCGGCCTGCGCGAGGAACACCAGCAGACCGAAGTCGGCGAGCACCTGCGTGGAGGTAAACGGCATCGTGGTGGCGAACTTACCGATACGGCCAATGCGGCCGAAGATGAGGCCCACCATGAGGGTGCCGCCCGCGGCACCCAGGGAGAAGGACGCACCGCTCGGCAGCGGGATCGCGATCGCCCCGAGGAGAATACCGAGGGTCATGCCGATACCGAACGCAACCGGCGTAATGGAGGTCAAGCCCCGGGAGGAGTCACCGAAGTAGGCGGAGACTTCCTTGAGCTTGTCGGCGGGGAACACCACGCGCACCCGGTCGCCGGGCTGCAGCTGCACATCACCGGTAGCAATCATGTCGACATCACCGCGGCGCACACGACTAATCGTGGCGCCGAAACGCTGCTCCACATCGAGGGCGCTCAGACGGCGGCCATAGAGCTCCGGGTTGGACACCGTAATACGACGGAAGTCCAGATCGTGCCGATCCACCATGAGGGAGTGGTGGGAGGAGTGGCCCAAGTATTCGGTGGCGGCCTTCACGGATTCCTTCGTGCCCACCACGGTGAGCAGATCATCGGTCTCCAGGACGTCCGAGTGCGTGGGGTGCAGGATGGGGCCGGTCTCCCCGCGGCGCAGGCGGGAGAACGTCAGCTCCGCGCCGGCGCGGGCCACCACATCGCCTAAGGTGGGGCGGTCGGCGCGCTCCACGCGGATGGTGACGTTTTCCACCGGGCTCGGCTCGTCCTTATCGGAGCCCGCATGCCGCAGCGCCAACAGGATGAAGCCCAGCGGGGCCAACACACCAAAGAGGTAGGCCACGGCGTAGCCGACGGTTGCCTCCGGGAAGGTGGCGCTCACCGCCGCCAGCGTGGGCGTCGAGTTCAACGCACCGGCGAACGTGCCGCCGATGATGCCGGGCGACAGGCCCAGCGCGGTGCCGCCACCGAACGCGACAACACCGCAGAGAATCAGCACCAGCGTTTGCAGCGCCAAGGGGCCGGCGGCCGTCTTCATCGCGGCAAAGAAGTTCGGGCCACTGGCCATACCGATGGAGAACGTCAGCGTCGCCAAGCCCACCTGGCCGACCGCCGCCGGGATTTCCATATCGACGCCATGACCGCGCGCATACGCGGAGACGCCAATACTGAGGAACAACACGGCCGCAGCACCCAGGGACACGCCCTTGACTTTGATGCTGCCGATCGCCATGCCGAAACCTAAGAACACGAAGATCATCAGCAGCGGGTTCGCCGCTAAGTAGTTAAGCATTGTGCCTGTCCAAGTCTCCCCGGCCTCAGCGCAGCCCACCACCAGCCGGCAGCAGCACGCACCCTGAAGGCAGGGGCGGTTATGAAGGATAAAAAACGACCAGCGCCGCCACCCGCCGGCCCGCCCGCGCAGCACGCGGGGACACCGTGACGGACAAAAAGAAGAGACCAACACCAGTCACGACAAACGAACGATGCGCCCACGCCCCACCGAACGCATCCGGTGCCACGTCAACACACCCAGCCACACGCACAGCCCGCGCCCCACAGACGGGGACACGCAGTTGTGAACGTGTGGTTTTTCATTTCACGCCCACCCAGGGGCGCGCATGACCCCCATTGTTCCAGCAAAAGCCCACCTTTCGCTAGAAGCACCCGTGCCACACACAGCCCACTGACAGCCCACTCCCACACCCCAGCGCGGGCAGAAACCCACACAATCCCACAAAAACCACAGGCCACCCAGAGCTGCGTGTGAAGCACTTCACCGAATGGGGTCCAGGTTGGGGGCCCCAAGAAAATCATGACATGTGACTAACTTCACGTGCGCCACGAACCAGATGTGCCACCAGACAAGCCATTACATCCAAAACTAGGCGATTACCGGCACTTTTCTTTTAATTCACACAATGGCGACACTTCTTCACGCCAACGAATCTCAAACGAGGCACAACCTGACAACATATTGGACAAGTTGCAAGTGAACATATTTTGTTTGCAATTCTTCCTGAAATATGTTAAACTTATTTTGCCGCAGAGCATTCTGTAGAAACTATTTTTATAAAAGGAGAGTACTTTGAAAAAAGTAAAAAACTTTAAATCACCAAAGGTTCCCAAGAGGCTGAAGCCGCGTAGCCACAGGCTCATGTCGCGCAAAATCAACCTACGCCTCGTGAGCATCTCCCACCGCGAAGCAACGGGAGAATTCGAGGAAAGCTTAGATTTTGCCTTATTTCCAAGGTTCAATCGATGGATTGAAAACGCGATGGACGCAATAGCAACTTTCATGGAAGATTTCCCCTTCTTCTAAGAAGAGAACCGCCATGTTCGAATCCACAAGTAACCCAAAGGAGGTGACAACATGATAAACGAACCTTAGAAGCCATGCTGAGCCTGGCCAACCAAGTGCGCGACACATGCTTCTAACAGGCACTTCGCACCAGTTGGCTGCAAAAATGGCCTCGGAAGAAAATAATGAACAACAGAATCGACTCTACGGCAATTCCGAGGCCACACGGGAGGCTCCCATCACGGCGGCCTTTCGTCCGATCTCTAACAGAGCGCGGCACGCTTTTCCAAAGTCCGTCCTCGGACACAAGGCAGGGATTCATGATTACCCACCGGCACACCACACGCTTCGATGGCAACCACGACTTTATTGGCTCACCACATCTACGGAGGCTTCGGTCTTCGATGAATGGCTCACATTTACACTCGTTGACCCACTCAAGAAGAGGATTAGTGAGACCGCAGCCCTGCGAACCACGAGCACTCGGTCCCATGTGGAACGCCACGAAGCAAAGAGCAGCGTTGGCCGGGCGTTCTTCTATCGGTTGAAATTCTTGATGTCGTCGCTGCCAGCCAACGCCCCACACCCCTCTCTGCGTGCGGCGGCGCACTAATCACAGAAAAGCAGGCCCTCCCCGGGATACGGGGAGGGCCTGCTTGCTTGAGCCTCGACAGCTGGCGGAAATGGGGCCGGGCTGCGCGGGGACTTCAGTTAGGCGTTGCGGACGCTGAAGCGCTTGCCGCCAGCGTGGGCGGGGTTGGCGATCTCGTCAACGAGGGCGCGGGCGTAGTCGGCGTAGGAGACGGTGCTGTTGCCGTCAGCGTCGACGGTGAACTGCTCGCCACCGATGAACAGCTCGGCACCAGCCGGGCCGTCGGCCTGGAAGTCAGCGGCCGGAGACAGGTAGGTCCAGTTCACGCCCTCTGCGGTGCGGAGGAAATCGAGGCCAGCGCCCTGGGCGTCAGCGATCGGCTTGTAAGCCTCCGGGAAGTCCGGGGTGTCCTTCAGCTGGGTGGTGAGCTCCTCGTCAACGAAGAGGGAGCCGGCGCCACCGACGACGATGAGGCGGGTGGGGGTCCCAGCCAGGATGCCAGCCAGGTGCTGCAGGTGGCGGGTGTGGTCCGGGAGGGTCTCCGGGGTCCAGGCACCGAAGGCGTCGGCGACGACGTCGAAGCCGGCGAGGTCCTCGGCGGTGAGCTCGAAGATGTCCTTCACCAGGTTGTGCTGTGCACCGGTCTCGGTGGGCTTGCGGGTGATGGCGGTGACGTCGAAGCCGCGGCGGACGGCCTCGTCGACAATCTTGCGGCCGGTCTTACCGGAGGCGGCGATAACTGCAATACGCATGGGAGGAACTCCTTGGGTGAGAAAAATTGAGGGGAATGTACTGAAGGTGGGAAAGAGAAGAAGTATGAGGTGGTGGGCCACACCCCGGTTATGGGGGCGTGGTCCGCCGGGGAGAAAACCACGAGAGAAGCAGCGGTGTGCTGAACGCTCTCACACAGCGACAACCCGGGTGCGGTGCCTGGCATCCACGACGGATGTGGATTCCTGCGGGCGGTCACCAGCGCTTGTAACTGACCACTTCACTGGGACCTGCACGCTGTGGCACCGCATGGGCGGCGTCGTTGCGCACACCCCACACAACTGGTGACGCGTCACAGGTATTCCACTGGCGGCGGAATAATCTTCCCCCACTCCCCCATCGCCGCAGGCCAGGGCTGGAAAAAAAAATTTTCTCCACGGGCCCACTGCCGCCTACCCGATCACCCCGATCGCACCGATCACTCCCCCGCCGTGCCGCCACCGCTCCCACCCGTATGACCCGGGCAGCCCCACTCCACCCTCGAGCACCACCCCCGTCCACGGCCCACCAAGGACCCGGGCACCACACCCGCTCGCAGCACAACACTTTGCCCGGACACGCGTGCCCAAAGGAGCGACATAATCTGGTGAATTCCGCAATCATTCGAACAGAAGGCTCGCCGACGCCGCGCGCCGGTTTGGGGTCGTCGTTATGCTGGGCCGTGATGCTGCCGAAGGGCTTTCGTCTTGTCACGCACCCGCGTGACGGCCCATCACCAGCATCAGCCTTTCTCCCTCTTCACCTCCTTTCCCTATTGAGTTCCCCCTGTCCATCCCTCACCTCCAACCATGAAGGAGATGCGCCATTGATCATCACCACTACCAACACTGTTGAGACCCGCCCGATTGCGGAGTATCTCGGCGTCGTCGCCGGCGAGACCGTGGCCGGCATTAACGCCGTGAAGGACTTCGCCGCCGGCATCCGTGGTCTGGTGGGTGGCCGCTCCGGAACCTACGAGAAGGAAGCGCTCAAGGCTCGGGAGTCTGCCCTGCAGGAGCTCGAGCAGCGCGCCCAGAAGATGGGTGCGGACGCTGTGGTGGGCGTGCACGTCGAGTACACGCCGATGGGGCAGGCCAGCGACATGCTCATGGTGACTGCCACCGGCACCGCCGTCCGGCTGAGCAGCTAGCCTGCCCCCCACCATGTTCTCGTTTTCTCTTTCTTCGTCCTGACGCCGCCCACCTCAGGGCGGCTCGCCCCCAGGGGTTGCCGCGTGTTCTTAACCCGCACGCGAGCACAGCCCCTGGGGGCTTTGCCTCTCTGCGATATGCGGTTGGTGCCACAGCATGGCGGTGGAGCCATGCCGCTGCGGGTGGCGCCCCCGAGCCCACGGTTCCCGTGCGTCAGTGACGGCGCGGTTGGGGCCGCTTCGGCGACCACCTTGGCACCGTCTTGCACACTGATGTCGGGTGTGCGGGGGTAGCGCGACGTGGGAAAAGAACATGATCGTCACCCCTGTCGCATGTGCGGATGCCCGCACAGCGCTACCGTTTCCCCATGCAGACAACGGACACCCTCTCCCGCACGGAGCGCCTCGACGGGCTGCGCTTCGGGCCCGCCCACAAAAAACTCCTCGTGGGCAGCGGTATCGGCTGGGCACTCGACGCCATGGACGTCGGCCTCATTAGTTTCATCATGGCGGCACTCGCGAAAGAGTGGCAGCTGAGCCAAGGGCAGCTGTCCACCCTGGCGTCCGCCGGTTTCGTCGGCATGATGATCGGCGCCAGCGTCGGCGGACTCCTGGCCGACAAGATCGGCCGCCGCAACGTCTTCGCGCTCACGCTGCTCATCTACGGGGTGGCGACGGGGGCCTCGGCGTTGGCCGGTGGGGTGGGTGTGCTCATCGCCCTGCGGTTTATTGTCGGCCTGGGCCTGGGTGCTGAACTGCCGGTGGCGTCCACGTTGGTGGCCGAGTACGCGCCCCGCCACATCCGCGGTCGGGTCGTCGTCGCCCTGGAGAGTTTCTGGGCGGCCGGCTGGCTCGCCGCCGCCCTCGTCGGCTTCCTCGTCGTCCCCCTCGACGGGGGTTGGCGCTGGGCGCTGATCACCGGTGTGATCCCCGCCCTGTATGCCATTGTGGTGCGCCGCCACCTGCCGGAGTCGGTGCGCTACCTCGAATCCCGAGGCCGCCTCACGGAGGCGGAGGCCGCCGTCCGCTCCTTTGAGAAGGGCACCACCCGCTACGAGGCACCGACGCCGCCGCGGACCACCATGAGCCCCGACGCCACCAACGCGGCTGCGCCGCACACGTCTGCCGATGCGGAGGTGCCCGCACCCTCAGGCTTGGTGGGGTTGCTGCGCACCCGCAGCCTGCGGGGGCGCGCACTGGCCCTGTCCGCCGTGTGGTTCTTCGTCAACCTCGCCTACTACGGCACCTTCATCTGGCTGCCCACCCTGCTGTTCCTGCAGGGCCACAGCCTCGTGAAGTCCTTCGCCTACACCCTCATCATCACCCTCGCGCAGCTGCCCGGCTATGCGGCAGCCGCCTACCTCGTGGAAAAGATTGGCCGCCGCGCCACCCTCTCCAGCTTCCTCGTGGGCTCCGCCCTCGCGGCCGCAGCCTTCGGCCTCCAGACCACGCCGACGGGCATCATGATCGCCGGCTGTCTGGTGAGCTTCTTCAACCTGGGCGCCTGGGGCGCGTTGTACGCCATCGGCCCGGAGGTGTTCCCCACCGCCGTCCGCGCAACGGGCACCGGCCTGGCGGCCGCCACGGGGCGGGTTGCCGGCATCATCGCCCCGCTCCTCGTGCCGCCGCTGCTGGCGTTCGGCGACAGCCTCACCGGCAGCCTGGGGCCGGTCGCCCTATCCGGCACGATCGTGGTGTTCGCCGTGTTTGCCGTGAGCTTCCTCGCCGCCAGCGCAGCCGTGTGGGCACTGCCCGAGAAAACCAACCAGGATCTCGAGCACTCCCTCCCCGCGCCCACCCGCGCTCCCAGCACGAGCGCCGCCTAACCCCACCTACAGGCGCCCGCGGCGCACACCGGAGCGGACGCGGACTACACCATGCCCTGCCGCTTCCTCAGGACGCGCGGTGCGTGAGGTGTTTTTCGAAGCGGACCATGTCCGCCCGCTGCTCCTCCTCCGGGGTGGCCTCCACCCCGGGTGCCAGCGGCGGGGTGACGGCGGTGATGTGGAACCCGAGTACATCCCGATAGAAGTGAATGTTGCGCTTCTCAAAGGTCGGGGTGTGCGTCACCCACGTGGTGATCTCCGGGTGGAGTTCCTCCACCGCCGCCCAGGCGCGCCGGCCGATCCCCTGCCCGTGGCAGTGGACGTCGACGAAGAACAACACCAGCTCCCCAACATGATCCCCCGAGGGCTCGTCCCCATCGGCAGCGCTCGCACTGTGGGGATCGGGGTGCGCCGCCGGGATCTGCAGCACCAGCCCGCCCACCATCGCGGGTGCTTCCGCCTCGCCTCCATCGACTGTGTAGGCCACCGCGCCCGGCGCGTCGAGTGCGTCAGCAACCTCAGCGCGGCTGATGATCTCCTCCCCTGCGGCACCACCGGGGCCACCCGCAGGGCTGTCGCCCACCTCGTAGAGTGCCGCACCCGCACGGAAAGCGGCCTGTAGTGCGGTGATGAACTGCTCCCGCACAGCAGGTGCGAGTGGGCTCAGTCGGATCACTTCATTCCTTTCTCAGTCGACAGAGACTCCAGCGCCTCAAGAACGACAGGCACCGCGGAAGCAGGCACGCCACGTCGTGGGATGTCGTTCACGTCCCGCCGAGCTAGGTTTTTACGGCATCCCGCCGCCCTGCCACCGGAGATTGGTCAGGGGCGTCCTCCCCGTGACCTGATGGAGCCAAGGGGTCGCGGGAGGCGCCGTCAGGTTGGGGAAATTGCACATTTCCCAGGGCAAGATCGACCACAGCGCCGAATTCCAGTTCCGCAAAGGGGACGGAGCCGTAGACGCCTTCCGCATAGCGCGTCGACACGCGATGCTGCTTACGCACCGAGAATTCGCCGAGCGACCTGAGCCGACTCGCGCCCGAGCGCTTCGACAGTAGCCAAACAGCATCTACTGCATCAACGTCATGAAATCCATCCATCAGGGTCGAATCGTGGGAGGCGACAATCACCTGAGCGCCATACTCAGCAAAGCGGTCATCGCGAAAGAGGGTCAGGATCTGCTCAACAAGCTCCCGATGCAGGGTGCTGCTGATGTCATCGATCAGCAAAGTCATGCCGCGCTCGAAGGCGAGAGCAACATGAATCATCAGGATCAGGACAGCCCGGGTGCCCTCCGACTCCTCCTCGAGCGGGAGCTCAAAGTTTCCGCCCCCAGCATGGTGCACAAGTCGAATGCTCCGGAGAATCTGCTTCCCATCCTCTTCGTCGAATGAAGGCCAGGTACGTGCACCTGCCCACGGTGTGACACCATGCTTCTCCAGCGGCTCTTCGATCTCTCGACGCTGCTTGTCGATGCGCGCCAGCAGCGTCGAGGTCAACTCACGTTCCTCAAGCCGGACTTCACTGATGCCGACATCAGCATGCCGCAGAATGACGTTGACGACTTCCCGCCAACGCTCATCGACAATCAACTCAGCGAGCTTCTGCTCATACTTGTCGAAGCCACTGGTGCTTTGCAGCAGCGTGACCTGCGAACAGATCCACCGCGCGGCCGGAGCCGCCACACCGGCGTCGTCGCCGAGGATCCTCACAGCGCCGAGGAGCAGCACATCGGGGTCCAGCACGCGGGCGACTGCTTGCTGGGCAGCTGCACCGACCTCTGCCAAAGATCCCCAGGTCACCTGCGTCGCGGTGCGGTGAAAGACCCTCCGCCAGCGGCTCGTCGTCACAACATCCAGCTGCTCCTCACGCACACCCTCAGCGTCGATCTCGAGGTACCAGCGATAGCGGTGGCCGTCCGCAACGAACTCAAGATCACATACCGTCGGCGCCTCCGCACATTCCACGTCACCGCGGTAGTAGCGGTGCAGCGAGCGCGCGGAGCAGTCTGGCTCCACCGTATGGCGCGCGATGGCACTCAACTCAGCCAATGCTGTCAGCAGCGTGGACTTGCCCGAGGCGTTGGGACCGAACAGGCCCGCCACAGGATGAACACAGTCCGACCAGCCCTTGTCCCCCGCGGGCATGTTCGTGTTGAAGCCCTTGCGCTGCATGGTGAAGAACACTTCATCACGGAAGGACTGATAGTTCTCCAGGGCGAGACTCAGCAACATACGCCGCAGCCTAACGAGAAGTGCGCAGTTTATCTACGCCATCTGCCGCATACGTTGCTGGTGCCGCCGCCCGGCACGGCGACTGCACCGCCTTTTACTCGTCCTCGTCAATACTCACGCCAACCCACACCGGCTCCGGCTCCAGGGTGACGCCGAAGGCGGCGTGCACGCCGGCACGGATGTCGCGGGCCAGGGCCACGATGTCTGCGGCGGTGGCGTTGCCCCGGTTCGTCAACGCCAGGGTGTGCTTCGTCGACAGGCGCGCCACGGCCCCTTCGCCGGGGTAGCCCTTGTCGAAGCCTGCGCGGTCGATCAGCCACGCCGCCGACAGTTTGAATCCCGCGGGAGTGTCAAAGCAGGGCATGGTGGCGAAGTCCTCTGCCCGGCCCACCGTCTGCAGGTGGGCGGCAATCGTCTCCTTGACGGCATCAATATCCGCGGCGGGGACGATGGGGTTGGTGAAGAAGGAACCCGCGGACCAAGTGTCGTAGTCGTCCGGGTCGTGCACCATACCTTTGCCGCGCCGCAGGCCCAGCACGGCGTCCCGCACGGCGGCCACCGGCCGCCGGGGGGAGGTGTCCTGCGGGTCGACGCCGAGGGTGCGGGCGAGTTCCCCGAAGCGCAGCGGCGCCGACTGGCCATCGGTGCGCAGGGTGTATTCGACGCGGGTGACGACGGCGCGGTGGGTGAACTTCAGGTTGGAGTAGCGGTACGCCAATTCCAGCGCCTCCGGGGCGACCCACTCAAGCACTCCCCGCTGCCGGTCGTAGAGCTCCACCCTGCGGAGCACATCCACGATCTCCACGCCGTAGGCGCCGACGTTTTGCACCGGGGTCGCGCCGACGGTGCCGGGGATGCCAGACAGGCACTCCAAGCCCCCGAGCCCCGCGGCGACCGTCGCCGCGACGAGCTCATCCCACACCACGCCCGCGGCCGCCTGGACGATCCCCGTCGCCGGGTCAATCGTGGTCTGCTCATCCGCCATGACGACCGCCACCACCGGCAGCGTTCCCTCCGCCACCACGAGATTCGAGCCGCCGCCCACGATGAGGCAGTCCACCCCGTGGGCGTCGAGGGCCCCCACCACGGCCGCCACGGCGGCGGCACTGCGGCACCGCACCGCCGCGGCGGGGCGCCCGCCGACGTGCATGGTGGTGGCGGCGGCGAAGGTGAAATCCTCCACCCACTCCACACAGGCACCAACCTCCGGCGCGCTGGCAGCGATCACCGCACGCGCGGCCGCGAGGCGCTCATCCGCAGCGGCAGCCGCGCCGGCAGGGTCGTGACCTGCGGCGGCGGGCGCGTCGGCGGGGGCCTGCCCTGCGGTGGGGCGGGCAGTCACATCACGGGCAGACCGGGGCAGCTGTGTGGAAGACATACCCTTAACGGTAGTCTTAAGCCCATGACTTCCCGCGCACAGCACACCGTGACCATCAATCAGCCCGTCTCCGCCGTGCACGCCGCACTGAGCAACGCCGACTACTGGGCGTACAACGTGGCGAACCTGTCCACCGAGGCCGGCCAGGTCCACTCCTTCGACGGCAACGAAGCCGTCCTCTACGAGATCATGCCGCTGGAACTCCTCCCCGAGGCCGTGCGCGCCATGATCTCCCAGTCGCTGAAGATTAAGCGTGTCGTCACCGTCAGCCCCCTCGACGGCGACTCCTTCACCTTCGACTACACCGCTGACGTCAAGGGCGCCCCGGTGGACTTCCGCGGCCACGTTGCCGCCCAGGGTGCCGGCGACACCACCACCCTGACCTACGACAACGAAGTCGACGTCACCATCCCCTTCATGGGCCCTGCCATCGAGCCGAAGGTGGCCGACGCGCTCGGCGAACTCGTCACCAACGAGGGCGCGCTCACCGAGAAGTGGATCGCCGACAACGCCTAACAGGCACCAACGCATCCGCCGCCCCGCCAGCCCGTCCTGTGCGACAGCAGCGGATGTGACCCCGCAGACGAAGGGGGCCGCACCACCCGCGGCCCCCTTTTGTCCTGCCACCACATCCCACACCCGCACCCGCACGCCGCGCAGCCCCTGGAAGGAGACGCACCCCGTGGCCGACCACGCCCACAACCTCCGCGCCAGCTTCCGGGTGCCCGCCGGCACGCCCGTCGGCGTCATCACCCGCGGCACCACCAACACCAACCGGCTCCGGCGCTGCGACCGGTGGATGCTGCACTCCGACGCCATCCGCCGGGCACTTGTCGCTGGGGGCACCCACCCCCAAGCGATTGATGTCGGCTACGGGGCCAGCCACACCACCACCTGCGAATGGGCCCGCCACCTGCGCCGCATCGCGGCAGGGGTGGATGTGCTCGGCCTGGAAATCGACCCGGCGCGCGTCCTGCCACCCCGCGACGGGGTGCGGTTCGGGCTCGGCGGTTTTGAACTCGCGGGCAACCACCCGCAGCTCGTGCGGGCTTTTAACGTGCTGCGCCAATACGACGCCGCCCAAGTCGCCGACGCGTGGGCGACGGTGTGCGAACGCCTCGCGCCCGGGGGCCTGTTCGTGGAGGGCACCTGCGATGAGCTCGGCCGGCACATCAGCTGGGTGCTGTTGGACGCCACGGGGCCGCAGTCGCTCACCTTGGCATGGTCGCCCTGGCACACGCAGCGCCCCAGCCAGCTCGCGGAGCGACTCCCGAAGGCGCTCATTCACCGCAACACCCCCGGCGAGCAGATCCACGATCTGCTGCGCGCGATGGACGACGCGTGGGATCGGGCGGCCGGTTTCGCCCCCTTCGGCCCGCGTGCCCGCTGGTTCGAGGCGCGCCGCCTACTGCAGGAGGCAGGTGTTCCCCTTGTTCCGCAGCGCCGGCTGCTGCGGGACTGCCTGCTCACCGTGCCGTGGGAGTTGGTGGCTTAAGGTCACGCGGGGGCGTGTCGGGGGACGATGGGTGGGCCGGTGTCAGGGGTGATGGGTGGCGGGGGCGGCGAGGGCAGGGGCGGCGGGGGTGACTGGCCTCCCGGAGAGCGCGACATGCTCAATGACACGTCACACCATGAAAGGGTCGAACGTCACAGGCCATTCCCTTGACCCATGAAAAATTAAACGTAGACTCACCATCACAACCATCCGGTTATTGCCCCCGCCACCCTGGGTTGTTCCCTCGGTGAATCCCCGCAGCACCAGCGAAGGACAGTGCACATGACTGCACCTTTTTCGGTCATCCACCGCGGCATCGCACTGCTCGGGGTGGCGCTGGCACTGACGCTGAGCTACTGGGCGGCGGTACTCGTCGCTGGGGAGAAACTACCGGGGATGGAGTGCGCGTTCCTCGTCACCACGTCACCCACGGTCGGCAGCGACGCCGAGTTCCTCCACCGGCTCGACACCACAGCCCGCGAGCACGAGCTCACCATCGCAGCACACACCGCCGGGCGCGACTATGTCACGGGGGATGACCGGGGCGGCCGCTGGTTGGCCCACGGGTCGCGTCCGTTGCCCGGGAGCCCGGCGCGCACGTTCGCCCCCGTGACGGACCTTGCAGATGCCCGCCAGTTTTATACGGCAAGTGCGTGCGGCGAGGAGCTTCGCCCCGTCCTGCAGCTGGCCGAGGATGCTGGCGTCACTGTCGTCCAGCAGCCACCCGTCGAAGCATCCTTCCTCCTTTCCGGCACCGTCCTGGGTGGTCTCATCGCCACGATCCTGCTCGCACTGTCGGTCGCGACCGCGCTGAGCGTGTTCTGCGATGCCCACGCGGTGGCGGTGGGCAGACTCGCCGGGATGCCGCTGCCGCGCCACGTCCTCTTCCACGCCCGGCGCCTCCACGGCTCGTGGGCGTGGCTCTATCTAGCGGTTCCCGTCGCGGCCCTGGGTGGCACGGCGGTCGTCTTCGGGTGGGATGCGGCCAGCCAATGGTTGCGCTACGCGGTGCTCGCATGCCTCGGGTTGGCGTGCGCCCTCGGCGTGGCATTCACTGCGGCCATTGCTGCCTGCGAATGGATGAATCTTCGCCGCCACCTGGCACGCCTGCTGCCCATTGCACCGATGGTCATGATCTTGGCGCTCGCGCAACTCGCCGTCGCGTGGCCACTGTTGACGCAGGCGCGTGATGCGACGAACGCTGCACGCGAATTCCAGGCGCAGTCCACCGAGGCGCACCTCTGGGAGGGCCGGGAGGAAGCGATCACGCTGCGGCTCGTGGGGGCCCGGAATTTCGACAAGCTCTCCGGAGACTTCCAAGCCCTCGGGTCGGCACTCCACGACGCGGCCGCGCGAAACGACCTGCTCATCATCGAAACGCAGTACCAGCGCGACGGCACCGTCATCGTCCTCAGCGATGCGGCCCGCGCGCAGGCCGCCCCGGACCTGCCCGCCGTCCACACCCCCACCGTCGTCGTGCCGGCAGACACCCCACGCGGGGCGGAGACGGTCACCCCCGCCGAGATCTGCGCCGACGACTGCCCCCGCATCACAGCCCCATCCACCACGGTGTTCACCTTCTCCCAGGGCATCGGCGCGTTCGCGGAGCGGCTCACCGCGACCCCGGACGCGCTCGTGCTGCTCCCACCGGGCTACGCCGACGTCAGCGACAGATACCTCGTCAGTGGGGTCTCCGCCGGGTGGATCCTCCTCGCGGACACGGCGGCCGTCGACGCTCTCCGGGCACGGATCAATGACCCCGGGATGATTGCCTCCGCGCGCCCCGCCGCCGAGCGCTGGCACGACACCCACGCCCACGCGCGCACCCACCTGGTGCTCACAGTGGGCGCCCTCGTCCTGGGAAGCGTGCTGCTGCTGGGGTGCGCGGTCATCGCCGGGGCACTGTACCGGGCAACGTGGCGGCAGCACCTTCACGTCCACCACGTGCTGGGTGTGTTCCCCACCCGCATCGTCGCCACCATCATCGCCACCCAGGTAGCCATCGCGGCGGCGGCCATCGCCCGCGCCCTCGCCCACCGCAGAGACATCGACAGCCACCTCGCCACCGGGTCGTGGACGGCCAACGACAGTCTCGTCCACATCCTCAGCATCAGTAACAGTGCGCTTGCCCTCGTCATCCTGCTCAGCATGGCCGCCGCCACCATCACCGCAACCACCAGCCTCATTCCCCGGAAGGACCCCCGGCCATGATCACCACCGACGCTGTGCGCATCACCCGCGGGGCGCGCACCCTCATCACCGAACTGACGCACACCTTCCCCGCAGGCGCCATCACCGCCATCACGGGCCCCAGCGGCTGCGGCAAAACCACCCTGCTCAACTGCCTCGGCACCCTGGAACGCGTCGACAGTGGCCGCATCACCGCCTGCGGGCGGGACATCACCCGCCTGAGCCGCCGCGGCGCGGCCGCCTACCGCCGCAGCAGCCTCGGCTACCTCTTCCAAGATTTCGCCCTCATCGACACCGCCACCGTCGAGACCAACCTGCGGCTCGTCAGCCGCGATCGCAGCACCATCGCCGCCGCCCTCGCCGCTGTCGGCCTCGCAGGCTACGAGCGCCGCACCATTGGCGAACTGTCCGGCGGCGAACAACAACGCGTCGCCATGGCCCGCGTCATCGCCAAAAACCCGCCCATTGTGCTGTGCGACGAACCTACCGCAGCCCTCGACAGCGGCAACGCCCACACCATCGGCGACCTCCTGGCCGGACTGGCCGACGACGGGGCCTGCGTCATCGTCGCCACCCACGACAGCACCCTGGCGGCCCGCGCCGACCACCGCCTCACACTCGACGCCCCGTCGACGCCCCCGGTTCGCTAGGGTGGTGCCCATGCAACAGAAGTCCTCGCACCGTGCCCTGAAAATTATCCTCGGGATCCTCATGGTCCTGCTGGTCCTCGCGTTCCTCGCCGAGGTGGGGGTGCGGTGGATGATCACCAAGCAGCTGAAAGACACCTACGCCCAGGCGGCCGCAGCCGAAGAGCAGCCCCACATTTCCTTCGGGGCGTACCCGGTGCTGCTGGGGGCGGTGCAGAAAAACATCCACCACGTGGATCTCACCACCCCGGACACCCTGAGCATCACCTACCCGGACGGCCCCGATTCCGTCCCGGAGATCGCCGGCATGCCGGCCGCGCACGTCACCATTGACGGGCTGCGCTTGAGCGACCCGAACAACCCCATCGCCGACACGCTGACGCTCACCGCGGACGTGTCGGACGATTTCGTGCTCGCGCAGGCGCAGCGCGCCATGGCGGACTCCACCGGGCAGGACACCCCTGGACAGCCGCAGGACTTCCAGGACCTGGCGGCGATGCTGCTGCAGAAGATTGTGCGGATCACGGACGTGACCAGCAACCCTGCGGACGGCACCCTGGAGATCGAATTCACCGGCGGGGCCGCCAGCCTGGCGGTGCAGCCCGTCGTCGCCGACGGGCAGGTGGCGTTCGCCGCCGCCGGGGCATCCCTGTTCGGCATCGACATGCCCGACCAGGTCACCGAGGCACTGACCCAGGGCATGCGGAACTCCGCCGCCGGGGTCACCGGCAACCTGCTCGTCGACGATTTCCAGGTCACCGACGGCGGCCTGCGCATCACGATGCACGGCACCGACGTGCCGCTCAACGACATGAGCTAGCCTGCCGGCGTCCGCCGTGTCGCTGCCGCCACACGGGCACCCAGGTACGACGCCCGGCCCACCCCCTGTGTTTTTGTCACACGGGGGCGGGCCGGGCGTTCGGCATCTCTAGGGGTCTCTCTAGGGGTCTGGGGCCTGTTAGCTGGGGGCGCCCTCCAGGATGGGGCGGGCCGCCGACACGCCCAGGCGGGTCGCACCCGCATCGAGCATCTCGCAGGCCTGCTCATAGGTGCGGATCCCGCCGGAGGCCTTCACCCCCGCCGTCGGCCCCGCGCCCGCCCGCAGGGCGCGCACCGCCGCAGCCGTCGCCCCACCCGCCGGGTGGAACCCGGTCGACGTTTTCACGAAATCCGCGCCCGCCTTCACGCAGGCCGCCGCCGCCCGGGTGATGAGCTCGTCGTCCCACAGGGCGGTCTCCAGGATCACTTTGAGCACCACCTGGGAGCTAATCGCCTCCCGCACGGCCACCACCTCAGCGATCAGCGCATTGAGGTCCCCCGCCGCCAAGGATCCCAGATCCACCACGAGATCAATTTCGCTGGCGCCGCTTTGCACCGCCAGGCGGGCCTCCGCAGCCTTGACCAAGATGTGGTGCTTGCCCGAGGGGAAACCCACCACGCTTGCCACCGCGAGCCCCGCCTCACGGGCCGCGGCGGTCGCGTGCAGCATGTTCGGCGACACGCACACCGCGCCCACACCCAACTCGACGGCGTCGCGGCACAACTGCGCTACATCCGCCGCAGTCGCCGCCGGGTCGAGCAGCGTGTAATCCATCATCTGCGCAAGCTGCGCCCGAGTGTAAGCCATGGGCTCGATCCTAACCGCCCACCGCATCCCCGCGCCGCCACGCCCGCCACCCACGCCACACCATCACCCCACCGGCCAGCGGCGCCACCACCACGCCCACCGGCTGCACCAGCAGCCCATACAGGGAGGGGCCCACCATGTTCTGCAGCTGGCCACCCAGGTTCACGGCAGACAAGTCCGTGGTGAGGTTCTCCGGGCGGCTGGTGCGCACCATGAGCGCCGCCAACGCCGCCCCGTGGCACATCTGTGCCGCCACCATCACCACAAACGCCACCCCAATGACCACCAGCGCCCCAGTCGCCGACAGCAGCGGCACCACCGCCATCGCGGCCGTCACCGCGCCTACCGCCACGCCGCTGCCACCCCAGAAGGCGGCACTGCGGCCCGGGCGCCGGGCGCGCGCATTCACCCACGTCTGCCCCACCGCCACCGCCGCCGTGTTCACCATGAGCAGCAGCGGCACCACCGCCACGTGCGCCGGGGCGAAGGTCACCACCGCGAGCGGCGCGAAGAACGTGAGAAACGCCCGGAAGAAAGAAAACAGAAAGTTGTCGACGACGATCGCGCGGCGGGCGGGGGAGTCGAAGGCCTGCCGCACCCGGGCGCGCAACGCCACCCCCTGGGCGGCAGCCGGGGCCGGGCGGGGCCGCAGCGCGGCAGAAAACACGGCGATCACCACGAGGAAACTCGCCGCGTTCGCCCCCACCACGGTCGCCAGCGGCCAGCCCTGCCACAGCACCACCGACGCGCCCGCCGCGCCGATGCTGTAGCCCACGGTGGTCGGCACCGTGCACGCCCCCAGCACCCGCACGCCCTCCTCGGTGGGCATCGACGACACAATCATCGCCCGGGTCAGTGACGACACAATCATCGCCCGGGTCAGTGACGCGGCCGAACGATCCACCAGGCCAAACAGGGCGCAATACAGCAGAAACCAGCCCGTGCCGTCGACGAGCAGCCAACCACAGCAGCCCACGGCGCGCAGCACATACACCCAGCGAAACGCGGTGGCGACCCCGACGCGGTCGGCCCAGCCCGCCACCGGCACGGAGGCCACCAGGCCCGCAATCGCCGAGAGCGTCAACCCCAGGCCCACGGCATCGGGCCGCACCCCAAGATCCCGGGTGAACAACACCATCGCGGCCGAAATAAACGCCCCCGTGCCCCAGGCGTCCACGCCGCTGCCCAGCAGCGCCGCCCACGCGGCAGCGCGCCGCGCACCCGGGGCGCCCCGGAGACGACCCCGTCGCGGCATCGCACCTCCCCACTGTTGTGACTTCTCGGGCCCGCCCCCGGCGCCACACACTGCGGGTGAGTCCGGGGGCGGTGTTTATCGTGGTTTGTCTTGGGTTTGTCTTGGTTTGTCTTGGCCCCCATGTCACCACAGCGCCACCCATCACAGCAATGAAGCACGTGTGCTACCCCACCCGCGGCGCCCACCCGACCACCCGCCCGCGGGCGGGTGCGGGCAGGTGTAAAATTTGCCGAATGATTCCCAAGGCCCAGACTGACAACGTCAACGAACGCTGCTACGTGCTCACGCTCAGCTGCCCCGACGACACCGGCATCGTCGCGAAGCTGTCCAGCTTCCTCGCCGAGCATGGCGCCTGGATCGTCGAAGCCGGCTACTTCACCGACGAAGCCTCCGGGCGCTTCTTCACCCGCCAGGCCGTCCGCGCCGCCTCCGTCGACATCGCCTTCGACGAATTCTGCGCGAAGTTCGACGAACTCGCCGAATCCTTCGGCAAGGGCACCCAGTGGCGCATCTGGGACACCGCCCGGCCGAAGAAGGCCGTGCTGCTCGTCAGCAAGGAAGGCCACTGCCTCCACGACCTGTTGGGCCGCGTCGCCCAAAACGACTACCCCATGGACGTCGTCCACGTCATCGGCAACCACGAGGACCTGCGCCCCATCGCCGAAGCCCACGGGGTGCCGTTTACCTGCGTGCCGTTCCCCAAGGATGCTGTCGGCAAACGCAAAGCCTTCGACGAGGTCGCCACCCTGGTGAACTCCTACGCCCCCGACGCCATCGTCCTGGCCCGGTTCATGCAGATCCTGCCGCCGGACCTCTGCGAAATGTGGTCCGGCCGGGCGATTAACATTCACCACTCCTTCCTCCCCAGCTTCATGGGCGCCCGCCCCTACCACCAGGCCCACCAGCGCGGCGTGAAGCTCATCGGCGCGACCTGCCACTACGCCACCCAGGATCTCGACGACGGCCCCATCATCGAACAAGACGTCATCCGCATCAGCCACAAGGACACCCCCTCCGACATGCAGCGGCTCGGCCGCGACGCGGAAAAAATCGTCCTCGCCCGCGGCCTGCGCTTCCACCTGGAAGACCGCGTGCAGGTCTACGGCAACCGCACCGTCATCTTCGACTAAACACCCCGTCCCACGACGAAGCACCCCGCCCCGCGCGACTGGAAAGGGTGCGTGCTGCGCGAAGCCCCGCGTCCCACACTGCAGCTGTGACTGCAAGGGGACGCGGGGCTTGTGTCGTGGCGCGGTGGGTGGGGCCGAGCGCTGAGCCGGCGACCCCACGGGGGCCCGGGGTGGTTCTGGTCTGTCGGGTTACCAGCCGCCGGCGTTGCCGAGAATATCCCGCAGCTGCGGGCGGACATCGAACCAGTAGATGCCGGTGAACACCGCCGCGGCGACCGCCAACAGGTTGGAATGAAACGGCAGCACGAACGCCGCCGTCGACGCCGCCAAAATCGCCACCCACGCCATCTTCTGCATCCGGCCGGCGACCTCAAAGGCGTCGGCGCGGGTCGCGAACGCCGTCACCGCACCAATGACGGCGGCAACAGCCAACGCCACCTTGATGAGGTAGATGGACCAGAACAGCACCTGGGCAAAAATCAGCATGGCGGGGACACTTTCACAGCACACGCACCTACGCACAACGGCGCGCAGGTGCGACGCGGGGGTTCAAGAAAAAAAGGGGGAGGCGACACGACGACATGGTGGCCCGGGTGGTCGCCCACCGCGGTGCCACACGCGCTCGTGCCGCGTCGGGGTTACCAGTTTAGAGGAAGTGCACGAGCACCTGCGCCCCGGTGTAAATCACCAGGCCCGCCAACGCGCCCACAATGGTGCCGTTCAAGCGAATGTACTGCAGATCCTTGCCCACCATGAGCTCAATCTTGTCGACCGCCTCATCGGCATCCCAGCGGCGCACCGTCTCCGAAATGATCGCGGTGACCTGGTCGCCATAATTCGTCGCGAGGAACGCGGCTGCCTTGACGACTCGGGCATTGAGCCGGGCGCGCAGCTCCTCGTCCTCCACGAGGCGCTGCCCCCACAGGTGCGCCTGCGCGGCAAGCTTCGTGCGCAGCAGACTCTGCGGGTCCTCCGCCGCAGCGATGAGCCCCGCCGACGCCACCGCCCACAGTCGTGCCGGCGCGGCCGTCACAGCCTCGCTGCCGAGAACGTCCGCCTTGATGCCCTCCACGCGGGCAATCATCTCCGGGTCGTGCTGCAGGTCCTCCGCCAAGGTGGCCAGGCCCCGGGCGATCGCCTGCCGGGCCTCATGGTCCGGGTTCGAGGTCACCTCGGATGTCCAGGTCACCAGCTCCCGGTAGACCTTGTCGCCCACAATGTCGTTGACGAAACGGGGTGCCCACGCCGGGCGGCGCTCATCCACCAGGCGGTGAATGAGATCCTCGGAACCCAATGCCTTACGGTGCAACCAGCCGATGAGTTCCTCCACGACGGGCTGCGTGCGTCCCTCCTGCATGAGCTGCGCCAGCACGCGCCCCGCCGGCGGGCCCCACTCCGGGCCGGCGACCTTATCGATGAGCGCGTGCTTGATGACGGCCTCTGCCTCCGCGGGGTCGAGGGCGCGCAGCACATTCGCCACCAGTGTGCCGGCCTCCCGGGACACGGTGTCCGCATGCTGCGGGTCACTCAACCACCGGCCCAGCTTCAACGGCAGCTGCGCCTCCGACACCTTCGCCGAAATGAGGTCCGCGTTGAGGAAGTTCTCGGAGACAAAGCCGCCGAGCGAATCACCGATCTGATCCTTCTTGTTCTTCACGATCGCCGTGTGCGGGATCGGCAGATTCAGCGGGCGGCGGAATAGGGCGGTCACCGCAAACCAGTCCGCCAAACCGCCCACCATGCCGGCCTCCGCGGCGGCGCGCACATACCCCACCCAGGCACCGGCATCGGTGGTGTGTTCCACCACCTGGCAGGTGATGAACACGACGGCCGCCACCACCAACAGTCCGGTGGCCAGCAGCTTGTACCGCGCCAGTTGGGCCCGTTTCGCCGCCTCCACCTCAGCAGAGGGTGACGGCACAGCCAGAGGAGTGCTCATGGAGAAAACCCACGTCCTTCACGATTCGCTAACGTCAGCCCACCCGCGCCCACAGGCGGCACGGCCGGCAAGTCCCCTCATCGCCACCGCCGGACGCCCCGATCGTGGGGCGCCGGCGGGGCAGAACTTCCTGGGCTGTGTGAAGTCTTAAGCATAACGCCGCACCCCACCACCCCCGGCACCCGCGGGGCAGGCACCGCCCGCCCGCACCGCGCGCGGTCGCGTTAGACCTCGGGCGCGGGTGCGGTGGCCGTGCCGAGGGGCACCGGCTCCAGGGGCACCCGGGTGCGGGCGGCATACATCTGCTGCAGGCGCGACAAGCCCGCCAACACCAACGCCGCCGCCAGCGTGACGGCCAGCTCCGCGAGGAGGGAACCACCCGCGGCACCCGGCGCGGCCATCTGCTCTGCCCGGCGCATCACCCCGAACACACCCCCGATCGCGCCTGCGACCACCACGAGCATCGCCCACAGGGGGCCACGGTCCGCATCGACGTCGATGAACTCCACCAGCCACAAGCAGACGGCGAACACCACCAGCACCGACGCCTGCACGGCGGCGTGGCCGACTCCGAAGACCAGCGGCACCGACACCCCCACCGCACCGGACACCCCGGCAAGCGCACCCACCACGGCCGTGATCGGCACGTACGCTAGCACGGCCACGCACGTCGGCAGCAGCCGCTGCCGCAGCCCCACACCCATGAGCACGCCGACGGCGATGGCGTTCGGCACGCCCAGCCAGTACCACGAATCAGTCGAGGGGAGATTCTCGGAACTCCCCGGGGCGTGGAGCACGATCGCGATGCCGGTGATAAGACCCACCAGCCACGCGACGGCGGCTACGGTGCGGCGGGCACGCACCGGCACCCACCACGACAACTCCGCCGCATACCGTGCCGACAGGCCCACCAGCAGCAGACCTAGGGCTCCGCTGAGAGCCATCAAGCCCACCACGTAGGGATCCCCGGAAGCCAGGAAACCCCACCAGCCGGGCAGCACGAACCAGGAGGACGGGAACGCTTTGAACGATCCGAGCACCAACGCCAGGGCGCCGAGAGGAACCAGGGGACTGCGCCGCAGGTACAGGGGTAGGCTCCCGGGGGAGGATTGCTGGGGCATGTCACGCTCCTTCTCACGTGAGAGTGCACCACCGCGACCGTGGGAACGTAAACCGGGGCACGCGGGGTGCGACAGGGTGCGCCACGCTGGGTAGTGCAGGTGGGCCCACGCTAACACGAGCGACAGCGACACCCAACACCGGCGGGGGTGCCGACACCCCGCGGTTCCTCCCCACAGTCCCCCGTGACATCTCACCCTGAAAGCCCGGCCGCGCACCAGACGAAAGCCTCAAGAAACACAAACGACGGGAGCGATCACATGGATCACTCCCGTCGGTGTACTCGCTCGCGCGCGTATCAGCGCGCGGGCCGGGTGTTAGTGAATACGGCCGGTGGCAGCCACGTAGGCGCGGTAGTTTGCGCGGCCCTTGTGGATGAGAATCGAGCCGATCGCCACGAACGCGACGGTCAGCGCCGCACCGATGATGATGTAGGTCATCGCGTGCTCCTGGGTCTCGTACACGTGGGTGGCGAGACCGAAGACGAGGGTGCCGAGGCCGGCGAGGGCGGCAAGCAGGAAGCCCATGCCCAGCCACGTTGCGGAACGCAGAAGGCTGGAGTGCTGGGAGTCCAGGGAGGACGGAATGTAGCCGTCAATGTAGTGCGGCTCGCCTTCGAAAACTCGGAAGGATTCCTCGCGAACCGTGATGGAGGCGGTGTCAGACATGGGGTGCCTTTCGAAGAGTAGGGCGGGGCCACGGGGTCATGCTCGCCGGGCGGTGTGCCACGCCACCCAGCCGCAGTGGGCTGGGGTGCGGGTGCGTGACGGGGGTGTCCCTCATCCTACGGCGTTAACCCCCGCGGGCGAAAGCGCCGCGGGGGTAGTGCAGGGTTAGTTGTCCTTCGCGCGGAAGGCCGCGCGGGCACGTTCCTTGTTGATGGCTGCGACGGCGGTCAGCGGGATACCCGCCGGGCACACGTCGGCGCATTCGCCGTACAGGGAGCAGGGGCCGAAGGTGGTTTCCACCTGGTCGACCATCTGGCGGGCACGCTTGCCGCGCTCTTCCTTGCCGAGCGGCATAAGGGAGAGGTGGACGAGCTTCGCGCCGGTGAACAGGTGGGCGGCACCGTTCGGGCAGGCGGCGACACAGGCACCACAGCCAATGCAGGCCGCGTGGTCGAGCGCGAGCTCCGCGGTCTGGTGGTTCATGTGCATCGTGTCCGCGTCGGGGGCGGTGCCCGCGTTGACGGAGACGTAGCCACCCTGCTGCATGACGCGGTCGAGCGCGGAGCGGTCGACGATCATGTCCTTGATGACGGGGTACGCGGCGGAGCGCAGCGGCTCCAGCTGGATGGTATCGCCGTCGTTGAAGGAGGTGAGGCGCTGCTGGCAGGCGGGCTTGTTCTTGTCGGGGCCGTGGGGGCGGCCGTTGACGTTGAGGCCACAGGTACCACAGATGCCTTCGCGGCAGTCGGAGGCGAACGCGAACGGCTCCTTGCCACTCTCGATCAGGCCCTCGTTGACGTGGTCGAGCAGCTCCAGGATGGACATCTGCGGGACGGCGTCATCGACGTCGATGGACTCGTAGCTGCCCTCCGTGGTCGGTCCGGCCTGACGCCAAATCTCAAGATGGAGTTTCATTACTTGTAATTCCTTGTCATCAGCGGGATCGAGTCGAAGAAGAGGGGCTCCGCGTGGCGGATGAACTGGTTCTTACCGTTCGGCTCCCAGGCGGAGACGAAGCACCAGTTCTCGTCGTCACGCTCAGCCTCGCCGTCCTCGGAGAGGTGGTCGTCACGGAAGTGGGCGCCACAGGACTCGTCGCGGTCGAGGGCGTCGACGCACATGAGCTCGCCGAGCTCGATGTAGTCGGCAACGCGGTTGGCGTACTCGAGGACCTGGTTCATCTCGTGCTGGTCGCCGGTGATGCGCAGGTTCGTCCAGAAGTCCTCGCGCAGGGCGCGGATCTTCTCGATGCCGTCGGCGAGGTCCTTCTTGTTGCGGGCCACACCACAGGAGAAGTACAGGATGTCGCCGAGCTGGCGGTGGAAGTACTCCGGGCCGTGGTTGCCGTTGATGCTCATCAGCTTGTCCAGGCGGGCCTGGGCGCGGGCGATGGCTTCCTTGGCGGCCGGGGAATCCTCCGAGAGGCGCTCGGTGCCGAGGATCGGGCCGAGGTAGTTCGGCACGGTGAACGGCAGGGTGAACCAGCCGTCGACGGACGCGGACAGCAGAGAGTTCGCGCCCAGGCGGTTCGCGCCGTGGTAGGTCCAGGAGGCCTCGCCACCGGCGAACAGACCCTCAATCGAGGTCATCTCGTTGAAGTCGGTCCACAGGCCACCCATGGTGAAGTGGCAGGTCGGGGCGATACGCATCGGGGTGGTGTAGGGGTCCTCACCGATGGCCTCTTCGTACATCTGGAAGAGGTTGGAGTAGCGCTCCTTGATGGTGTCCTTACCGAGACGCTCGATCGCGTCGCGGAAGTCCAGGTACGCGGAGTTGTGCATCGGGCCGACACCCAGGCCGGCGTTGATCTGCTGGGAGATCGCACGCGACGCCACGTCGCGGGGCACCAGGTTGCCGAACGCCGGGTAGCGGCGCTCGAGGAAGTAGTCGCGATCCTCTTCCGGGATGGTGTTCGGGTCGCGGTCGTCCTTCGGCTCCTTCGGGGACCAGATGCGGCCGTCGTTACGCAGCGACTCCGACATCAGGATGGTCTTCGACTGCCACTCGGAGTTCACCGGCAGGCCGGTCGGGTGGAACTGAATGAACGACGGGGACGCCATGTAGGCACCGCGGTCGTAGGCGCGCATGATCGCCGAGGCGTTGGAGTTCTTCGCCAGGGTCGACATGTAGTACACGTTGCCGTAGCCGCCGGTCGCCAGGATGACAGCGTGGCCGGTGTGGGCGGTCAGCTCACCAGTGATGAGGTTACGCATGACCACACCCTGGCAGCGCTTCTTGCCGTCCTCTTCGGTGACGATGAGGTCGACCATCTCGTTGTGGGTGAAGATCTCCACGGAACCGAGGTGGATCTGGCGCTGCAGGGCCGCCGCAGCGGACAGCTGCAGCTGCTGGCCCGTCTGGCCACGGGTGTAGTAGGTGCGGGACACCTGCACGCCACCGAAGGAACGGGTAGCGAGGGTGCCGCCGTACTCGCGGGCAAAGGGAGCGCCGATGGCGTTCATGTGGTCGATGACGCGCACGGACTCGTAGGCCAGGCGCCAGCAGTCCGTCTCACGGCAGCGGTAGTCGCCGCCCTTGACGGTGTCCTTGACGTGGCGGTACGCGCCGTCGTTGTCGACCTTCTTGCCGCGGGCGGAGTTCACGCCACCCTGCGCAGCAATCGAGTGCGCACGACGCGGAGCATCGTGGTAGGTGAACGCCTTGACGTCGTAGCCCAGCTCGCCGAGTGCGGCGGCCGCGCCCGCGCCGGCCAGGCCGGTGCCGACGACGAGGATGCGGAACTTGCGACGGTTCAGCGGGGAGACCAGCTCCATGTGGTCCTTGTGGTACTGCCACGCATCCCGCATGGGGACGTTCTTCGGGGCAGCATCATCGAGGACACGGCCGATGGTCACGCCATCCACGCACGATTCCGGGGCGGTGAACGTCGGGGCGATGAACTCCGGGTGCTGAACAGCGGTGTCAGAGTGAGTGCTCATAGTGGTTTACCTTCCGGCCTAATTCAGGATGCCCGTGGCAATGGCGAGCGGGATCGAGATGTTGCCCACCATGACCAGAGCCGGGAGCAGGTAGGAGACGAACAGCAGAACTGCGCGCCAGCGCTTACCGGTGATACCGAGGTCGCTCACAGCCACCCAGATGCCGTGGGACAGGTGCATGAACAGCACCAGCATGGCCAGGATGTAGAAGATTGCGACGGGCCAGCGGGAGAAGGACTCGATCAGGTTGTGGTAGATCGCGCCGTGCTCGAAGCCAGCGGCGGCGGCGGGCTGCACGCCGAGGGTCAGGTCAGCGATGTGGAACGCGATGAACAGCAGCAGCACCAGGCCGGTGATGATCATGGTCTTCGTCGCGAAGGACTGGTGACCGCCCATCAGGTTGGTGCGGCGGAACTTACCGCGGGACTGGTGGGCGCGGCCCACCAGTGCGAATGCACCGTAGACGTGCAGGACCAGCGCGGCCAGCAGCACGAGACGGAAGATCCACAGGACGCCCTCGCGGGGCATCAGGGGCTCACCGACAGTGCGCAGCCACTCGCCGTATTCGTCGATGTGGTGCACGCCGTTGGTGGCAGGCAAGAAGACCTTCAAGTTGCCGATCATGTGGACCAGCACGAAGCCGGCGAAGATGAGGCCAGTGATGGCCATCGTCAGCTTCAACGCCCAGGTCGGGAAGGCGGGCCGCTCACGCAGCGGCTTTTCAGTGATTTTGCCGTGTGCGAGCGCTACACGGTCGTCATACTTTTCAGTCATGGCACCTCCAGTGTCGCTAATACTTTACGGGCCAGCGGGGGTGCTGAACCACCCATACACAAGCAAGGTGACACGTATCACATTCAGGCCGCTGACCTGCAGATATACCTTTAGGCAAGCCTGACCTGTTGCCCGCAAGGCCGATTTTTCTTGCCGCGCCGCACTACCCCCGTTTATCCACGCCACTTAGATAAAACGCCACATGAAGATTGCTAAAAAATCGCCCCCTCCCGCCGATTCTGGCCACTAAGCCCACACATACCCACTCCCCCCTTTTTGGCGTGGTCGGAAAGTTGGATAAGTCATCCTAAGACTTCTTGTGACCGTGCCCAACACATAGCAAACGCGCCACCCATTGGCCGCCACGTAGCCCCCACCCGAGGGCCACCCATCCCGCACGCGCGCCGGCGACGGCACGCCCGCGCCACCCCACTCGCCCACGACCGTCGCAACGCGGCGTGGGGACGCGCCCCCGCGCGCACTATCGGCCACTTCACCGAACCGCGCCCCATATGATGCACATCACGCTATAGTTGTTGCATGGGTAAGACATACGTGGGATCACGACTGCGACAACTCCGCCGCGAGCGCGACCTCAGCCAGGCCCAACTGGCCACCACCCTGGGACTGTCCGCCAGCTACGTCAACCAAATCGAACACGACGTACGCCCCCTCACCGTCCCAGTGCTGCTGCGGATCACCGAAGCGTTCGGGGTGGACGCCACGTTCTTCTCCCGGGACGACGACTCCCGCCTCCTGGCAGAAGTCCAAGACGTCGTCCACGACAAGGAAATCTGCCCCACCACCGTCGAACTCCAAGAACTCTCCGAGCTGGTCTACAAGCACCCCCAGCTCGCGCGCGTCATGGTGGACATGCACCGCCGCTACCGCAACGCCCGCGACTCCCTGTCGCTCGCGACCGACTCGCGCCACTCCCCCACCCCCCAGGCACCCCACACGCCGAGTCAGACGCTGTCCATGCCCCACGAGGAAGTGCGGGACTTCTTCTACGCCCGCCAGAACTACCTCGACACACTCGACCGCCAAGCCGAAGCCACCGCCGGGGAGATGCACCTCGCCCCCGGCGACATCCGCCGCACCGAAGACCTCATCGCCCGCCGACTCAGCGACCGCCACGGCGTGACCCTGAAATACACCACCGGCATCGACGACACCCTCCACCGCTACAACCCGGAGAACAAACACCTCACCCTCGCCACCCGCCTGTCCCCCGGGCAGCGGGCGTTCCGCATGGCCGCCGAACTCGCCTACCTCGAAGCCGGGGACACCATTGGCAACATCGTCGACGACGCCGGATTCACCAGCAGTGACTCCCACACCCTCGCACTGCGCGGCGTGGCCTCCTACTACGCGGCCGCCCTCATGCTGCCCTACACCCAATTCCACACCGAGTCCGAAGGCTCCCGCTACGACATCGAATACTTAACCCAGCTCTTCGGCGTCGGCTACGAAACCATCGCCCACCGGCTATCCACCCTGCAGCGCACCGGACTGCGTGGCATCCCCTTCACCTTCGTCCGCGTCGATCGGGCCGGCAACATGAGCAAACGGCAATCCGCCACCGGCTTCCACTTCACCCACTCCGGCGGCACCTGCCCCCTGTGGAACGTCTACGAAACCTTCACCAACCCCGGCACCATCATGCGGCAACTCGCCCAAATGCCCGACGGGCGCAGCTACCTGTGGGTCAGCCGCACCGTCCGCCACCACCGCAGCCGCTTCGGGCAACCCGGCAAACTCTTCTCCATCGGGCTCGGCTGCGAAGCCCGCCACGCCCACCGCACCGTCTACGCCGACGGCCTCGACCTCACTGACTTCACCGGCGCGACCCCCATTGGCGCCGGCTGTCGCGTGTGCACCCGCGCCCACTGCGCACAGCGTGCCTTCCCCCCGATCAACGGCACCATCAACGTCGACGCCCACTCCTCCACCATCGCCCCCTACTAAGCCCCGGTGCCCCTCCGGGTGACAGCACGCAGGAAGCCCCCAGGGACATGCACCCTGGGGGCTTCGCACAGCCGCGACGCCTCTGCGCTGCGCGGGGTTTAGTCGCGGGGCGTGGTGCGCTGCGAAGGCAGCGCAAACTCCTCCGGGTCGTACCCCTTCCCCCAGTACAGCTTCTCGTCGTAATTCCGGGCAGACGCACCCATGCGCAGCGGATTGAGGGGGAAGAACCAGTCAGAGGTCTCACCCTGGAACCAGGGGGAATCCTCCGGCATGCCTGCAATGAGGTAGATGGACAGCGCCCAGAACCCCACCACCCAGACGAGGGGACCCCACAGCGTCCACGCCGGCGGGTCGAAAGACTCCGACTGAGACATGGTGGCGCTCAGCGTCGCCACCACAAAGGCCGCCAGCACCGGCACCCGCACCACCAGCCACCACACCCAGCCGAGGACCGGCCGACCCAGATAATCCCACTGCAGGCCCGTCGTGCCGATCATCACCGCCAGCTTGTAGGCGCGCGACTTGGTGCGCGGCACCGGCTGCCGGTCCACATCGATGGGTTTTAGTTCCAGCACCTTGTTGGCGCGGTAACCAAACACGGGCAAACCCCCTTGAAGGTCGAGGGCACGCATGCACAGTGGGTGACGGGGGTGGGAGCGCGGCCTCCCAGGTGGGGTGAGTACGCGGCCGCCCGCCACGCGGCACAGCAAGCATGCGGCGTGGCGGGCGGGGTATCCCCACGCGCGGGGGTCGTGCGCGTTAGAGGTTGATCATGTGACCCATGGTACCCTCGGCGGCTTCCTTCATCGCCTCGGACAGCGTCGGGTGGGTGTGCACGTTCCGACCAATTTCCTCAGCGGTGAGGTCGAAACGCTGCGCCAGCGTCAGCTCCGGCAGCAGCTCGGAGACATTGGCGCCCACCATGTGACCACCAATGAGCTCCCCATACTCGGCGTCGACGATGAGCTTGACGAAACCGGCGGACTCGCCCAGGCCCTGCGCCTTACCGTTCGCGGAGAACGGGAACGTCGCCACCTTAATCTCCCGACCCTCGGCCTCGGCCTTTTCGCGGGCCTTCTCCTCCGTGTAGCCGAAGGACGCCACCTGCGGGTTACAGAACGTCGCCCGCGGCATCATCATGTAGTCGCCGAGCTCCATGGTCTCCGCGCCAGCGATGGTCTCCGCGGCGACCACGCCCTGCGCCTCCGCCACGTGGGCCAGCTGCAGCTTCGCGGTGACGTCGCCAATGGCGTAAATGCCGTCCACGTTGGTGCGCATCCGATCATCGACATCGATGGCGCCGCGGTCCGTGAGCTTCACGCCCGTGTTCTCCAGACCGAAGCCCTCCACGCGGGGTGCGAAACCGATGGAGATCATCACGCGATCCACCACCAGGGTGTCCTTCTTCGAACCGTCCTTGGACTCCACGTCGACCTCGACGCTGGAACCCTTGTCGCGCACAGCGGTCGTCTTGTAGCCGGTCAGCAGGGTCACGCCCAGCTTCTTGTACTGCTTCGCGATCTCCTTGGACACGTCCGCGTCCTCGTTCGGCAGCACCCGGTCCATGAACTCCACGATAGTGACGTCCACACCGTAGTTGGACAGCACGTACGCGAACTCCATACCGATCGCGCCGGCGCCGACGATGACCATCTTCTTCGGCAGCTCGTTGTTGAGGATCTGCTCCTCGTAGGACACCACATTGCCGCCGAGTTCCACGCCGGGCAGGGAACGCACGACAGAGCCGGTGGCGATGATGCAGTTATCGAAGGTGATGGTGGTGCCGGCATCCTTGCCGTCGCGGATCTCCATCGCCTTCGGGCCGGTGAAGTACCCCCAGCCGTCGATCTCGGTGATCTTGTTCTTCTTCATCAGGTAGTGCACACCCTTGACGATGCCGGCGGACACCGCCCGGGAGCGGGCGTGCGCCTTGCCGAAGTCAAAGGTCACATCGCCAGAGATGCCGAAAAGATCAGCTTCGTGGTTGAAGGTGTGGGCCAGCTCCGCGTTCTTCAGCAGCGCCTTGGAGGGGATGCAGCCAACGTTGAGGCACACCCCGCCCCAGTACTGCTTCTCCACGACGGCAACCTTCTTGCCGAGCTGAGCTGCGCGGATGGCGGACACGTAGCCGCCAGGGCCCGCACCGAGGACTACTACATCAAAATGTTCAGACACGCCTGACATGATACGTGCAACCCCGAATCGTGCGATACCCCACCCCGGCCACACTCCCCCCTCGTACCCCCACACCGCGCCCCGCCTGCATGCCCGCCGCAGGGGTACGCGGGAGGGGTGGCGGCGCGCCGTCGATGCGAATCCGCCGCCACCCCACACAGCGCGGCACCCCCGGCACCAGGCGCGGGGCCAGTGGCGGGGGTGCGGTGGGGTGCGGGCAGCACACGCCACATGCGGTGGCGGTGATGCGTCGGCTCCTTAGAACAGGTGCAGGGTGGCGCCCACCCAGGACGACGCGGAGGAACCCGCGTGAAGGAGGGAGCCGAGGAAAGCGTTGATCTGGACGATGATCGATTCGATGAACTGCACGAGAAAAATGTCCTTAAAAAACCGAGGTGACAGGATGAACGAGGTGCCCCACGCCCGGGGCGTGCGCGACCACAGATGTGGCGCGGGCCGGGGTGCGGCGGCGCTAGTGTAACCGCGCCACACGGCCGCGGCGTTACACATGATGTGTGATTGTTGCACGCGAGCGGGCCAAATGGGTTGCCAACACCCCACACCAGCCCGTAACTTCATTCACTAGCGAAACATGAGCCACAGCCCTCGTGTGGTCCTGCTGATGACTGCCCGTAACGTCACGGCACCCGCCACCGACAGTCCTGCTGTGGGCGCGGCTGATGTTCCACCCCCACCGACGGGCCTTGTGCCCCACTGCTTCCCCGTGACCTGGTGCTGAGAGGATTCTTCACCCCATGACCCGACACGCCCTCACCGTGCGCGCCCTCCGGCTCGCGACCGCCGCACTGTGCGGCGTCGCCACCGTCAGCGCCGCCCCCGCGCTCGCCGGCACCCCGGCCGCCGAGTACGCCGGCACCACGCCGCGCGCCACCCTCACCGAGGGCGCCAAGCCCGGCACCGAGTTGAAGTGGCGGGAAATCACCACCTTCGCCCCCGACCGTGTGAAGGAAGTGTGGGCGCACTCGCCGTCCATGGACCGCGACGTGCCGCTGCTCGTGCTGCGGGCCGCGGAACCGAACCGGCCGACCCTGTACCTCCTCAATGGTGGTGACGGCGGCGAGGGCCGCGCGAACTGGGCGATGCAGTCCGACGCGCTGGCCTACTACTGGGACAAGAACGTCAACGTCGTCATCCCCATGTCGGGCCGCTTCTCCTACTACACCGACTGGGAGAACACCAACGCCTACCTGGGTGGCAAGCAGATGTGGGAGACGTTCCTGACGAAGGAACTGCCGCAGCCCATCGAGGACTACCTCGGCGCCAACGGCAAGCGCGCCATCGCCGGCATGTCGATGACCGCCACCACCACCCTGCTGTACGCGCAGCACCACCCGGGGTTCTACGACGCCATTGGCAGCTTCTCCGGGTGCGCCCAGACGAACGTGGGCCTGGGGCTCGCCGCCGTCGCCGTCACCCTCAACCGGGGCCGGGCCACCATTGAGCAGATGTGGGGCCCGCAGAACTCGCCGACGCGCCTGTACAACGATGCGCTCCTCAACGCGGAGAAGCTGCGCGGCACCCCCATGTACATCTCGAACTCCTCCGGCCTGGCCGGCGTGCACGACCTGCCGTCGAGCCCCCGCATCAAGGGCGACCCGGTGGGTGTCGCCACGAACGTCATCACTGGTGGCGCGATCGAGGGCGCGACGAACGTGTGCACCCACGACCTCAAGGCCAAGCTGGATGCGGCCGGCATCCCCGCCGACTGGAACTTCCGCCCGAACGGCACCCACTCCTGGGGCTACTGGCAGGATGACCTGCGGGCATCCTGGCCGACGTTCGCCCGGGCGATGGGCCTGCCGGAGGCCGAGCAGCAGCCTTAAGCCGCTGCGCGGTCTCGCGCGGGCGGCGACGCACCCGATACAGTGAGTGCGCAGTCGCCCGGCGGCCCACAGCTTTTTCTTCTTTTTCTTCTTCGCCCCTTTTCCCCTTTGCGCTTCTTCGTGTCTTCTTCCCCCACGCCTGCCACTCCCTGTCACGGGGGCGCGGCACGCAGGGCGTGGTTGTTGTTTTTCGACGTATTTCGCTCACCCCTTTCGTAGGAGACTAGGTTTCCCATGGCTTTGACCCGCACTGCCCTCAAGGCGCTGGCGCTCGCGACGGCCGCCGCCGTCACGTTCGCCCCCATCGCCCCCGCCGGCACGGACCCCGCAATCGTCGCCGACGGTGCGGAGCAGGCGACCCTCACCATTGGCTACCCCGACGACATGCAGAAGGCCGTCAACGAGGGCCGCCTGCGGGAGCCGCTGTGGCACCCCCGCATCAAGGCGAAGAAGGGCGCCGTGGATGAAATTTGGGCGTACTCGCCCTCCATGCAGCGCCGCATCCCCCTGCTGGTGATCCGCGGTGGCGACACCTCCAAGCCGCGCCCCACCCTGTACCTCCTCAACGGTGGTGACGGTGGCGAGGGCCGCGCGAACTGGATCATGCAGACCGACGTCGTCGAGTTCTACAAGGACAAGGACGTCAACGTCGTCATCCCGATGCAGGGCGCGTTCTCCTACTACACGGACTGGATTAACCCGTCGATCGCTCTCGGCGGCAAGCAGATGTGGGAGACGTTCCTGACGAAGGAACTCCCCGGCCCGCTGGAAGCCCACATTGGCGGCAACGGGCAGCGCGGCGTGGCCGGCATGTCGATGTCCGCCACCTCCTCCCTCCTCCTCGCGGAGCACAACCCCGGCTTCTACGAGGCTGTCGGTTCCTTCTCCGGGTGTGCGGCCACCTCCTCGACGATCTGGGGGCTGCTGTCGACGTTCCTGACGATGCTGCGCGGCGACGCCTCCGCCTGGACCGCGTGGGGCCCGCTGTTCTCCGCCACCCGCACCTACAACGATGCGCTGGCGAACGCGGACCAGCTGCGCGACACCGAAATCTACGTGTCCAACGGCTCCGGTTTCCCCGGCACCGAGGACCTCCTCGCCTCCGAAACGGTCGACTGGAACCTGGCGAGCTTCTTCGCCCGCATCGTCGACGGCGCGATCATCGAGGGCGTCACCAACGCCTGCACCCACGACCTCAAGGCGAAGCTGCGGGAGGAAAACATTCCCGCCACCTTCAACTTCCGTGAGAACGGCACCCACACGTGGACGTACTGGGCTCTCGACCTGCGTGACTCCTGGCCCACCTTCGCGAAGGCCTGGGGCATGGAAGTCAAGGAGGGTGATCTGTTCCCGCCGAAGCCGTGGGGCCACGACGACGGTGCCTCCTACCGCTACGGCATCAAGCGCGTCCTCGGCTCCGACGGGGGTTCCATTGGCAGCAGCCTCGGCTCCTCCGCACTGTCCTCCGTGACCGGCCTCGACGAGTACCTCGACAAGGGCGTCGATACCCTGTCCGGCCCGTCCGGCTCCTCCCCCGGATCCACCGACCGCCGCCGCCAGCCCGCCGCCCCGAGCACCACCCCGAGTGTGGCGCCGAACCCGCAGGACACCGAGCCGCCGGAGTCGAACTCCGCGAACTCCAACGCCGACAAGGCCGCCGACGGCAGCGAAGCACCCCAGCCGCCCGCAGCGCCCTCCGAGGCCCCCGCCTCCGAGGCACCTGCCCCGTCTGAGGCTCCCGCCCCGGCACCCGCCGACTAGCCCCTCATTTCACCCTGCGCCGCCGGAACCCCACCGGCGGCGCAGCCACACCCACACCAGTGAAGGTCCCCATGCTCCGCCGCCGCACCGCAGCACTCGCCCTCAGCCTCGCCGCCGCCACCGCGCTCGCCGCCACCCCCGCCCAGGCCGGCACCCCCGCCGCCACCGTCGCCGGCACCGCACCCCAGGCGCGGATCACCACCCAGGCACCCGCACTGGACGCCACCCCCCAGTGGCGGGAAAAGACCGCCCACTTCCCCGGCCGCGTCGAAGAAATCTGGGCCCACTCCCCCAGCATGGGCCGCGACATCCCGCTGCTCGTCATCCCCGCCACCGAGCCCGGCCGCCCCACCCTCTACCTCCTCAACGGGGCCGACGGTGGTGAAGGCGGGCTCAACTGGGTGATGTCCACCAACGCGCTCGAGTTCTACCAGGACAAAAACATCAACGTCGTCATCCCCATGGCGGGGCGCATGTCCTACTACACCGACTGGCTGGAACCCGAACCCGCCCTCGGCGGGGTGCAAAAGTGGGAAACGTTCCTCACCAAGGAACTCCCCGGCCCCATCGAAGCCCGCTACCGGGCCAACAGCAAACGCGCCATCGCCGGCATGTCCATGTCCGCCACCTCCTCCCTGGCGCTCGCGGAACACAACCCCGGCTTCTATGACGCCGTCGGTTCCTTCTCTGGCTGCGCCGAAACCAACACCCCCCTCGGGCAGCTCACCATCGCCACCGTCGTCGGCGTGCGGGCCGGCGCCAACCCCACCCGCATGTGGGGCAAGCCCGGCACCCCCACCTACCTCCACAACGACGCACTCGCCGGCGCCCACAAGCTCCGCGGCACGGAATTGTTCATCTCCAACGGCTCCGGGCTCGCCGGCCGCTGGGACCTGTGGTCCAGCCCCTTCATCACGCCCACATTGACGGTGCAGACCCACGTCGTCAACGGTGGCATGATTGAAGCCGTGTCCAACGTGTGCACCCACAACCTTGAAGCGAAGCTCACCCAGGCTGGTATCCCCGCCACCTATGATTTCTCCCCCAACGGCACCCACTCCTGGGGCTACTGGCAGGACGCCCTGGTGAAGTCCTGGCCGACGTTCGTCCGCGGCCTGGGCATCTGATGACCGCCCGGCGGCTACGCTCCACCCCCATCCCCGGCACCCGCGACTCCTACACCGGCGTCGACTTCAACCTCGGGTTCCACGTCCGCCACTACCGGCTGGAGCTCGACTACCGCGTCGGCCCCAACCGCCTCGACGGCACCGCCACCCTCACCCTCGACAACTATGTGGCGCTCACCCGCTGCACCCTCGACCTGGCGCACAACCTCACGGTGAGGAAGGTGCGGCTGCTGCACGGCCCGGCGGGCATTCGGGTGGCGAAGACCCGCCACCACGGCGAGAAACTCACCATCACGTTCAGTGAACCCATCCCCCAGGATGAGGAATTCCAGCTCGCCATCACCTACGGCGGCACGCCCCGCCCCCTGGCAACCCTGTGGGGGGAGATCGGGTGGGAGGAACTGAGCAACGGTTCCCTCGTCGCCTCCCAACCCTGCGGGGCACCCTCCTGGTTCCCCTGCGACGACACCCCCGACGAGAAAGCCACCTACGACTTCCTCATCAGCGCGGATAACCCCTACCGGGTCATTGCCAATGGGGAACTCCTCGGCACCACCCGCGGCGGCTCCCGCACCACCTGGCACTACCGCACCCACCACCCCATGGCGTCCTACCTGGCGACCGTGCAGGTCGGCGACTACCAGGAACTCGTCCTCCAAGACGCCCCGGTGCCGGTGCGCGCCTACCTGCCGGCGGGGCTGCGCGCCTATTTCGCACACGACTTCGCCGACCAGGCCCGCATGCTCGATGTGTTCAGCGACCTGTTTGGCCCGTACCCGTTCCGCGCATACACCGTCGTCGTCACCGACGACCCCCTGGAGATCCCCCTCGAGGCCCAAGCCCTGTCCATCTTTGGGCGGAATCACGCCACCGGGGAGAAAACGTGGGAGCGGCTCATTGCCCACGAGCTCGCCCACCAATGGTTCGGCAACAGCCTGGGGTTGGCGCAGTGGAATGACATTTGGCTCAACGAGGGTTTCGCCTGCTACGCCGAATGGTTGTGGTTCGAAGCCTCCCAGGGGGTACCGGCCGCGGTGCCGGCGCGCCGCCACTACGACATTTTGGCGCAGCTGCCGCAGGATGTGCTGCTGGGCGACCCAGGGCCGAAGGACATGTTCGACGACCGGGTGTACAAGCGGGGCGCGTTGTTCCTCCACGCGCTGCGCGTCCTGGTGGGCGATGAGGTGTTCTTCGCGGCGGTGCGCCGCTACGTGGCGGGCGCCCGCCACTCGGTGGTGGAGCCCCTTGATGTGAAAAACGCGTTCCTCGCGGAGGGTGCCGACGCCGCCGCCCTGGACGCCCTGTGGGGGGCGTGGCTGCACCAGTTGGCGCTGCCGGAGTTCCCGGAGGCGACCCTGTGAGGTTCCTGTCGCTCGCCACCGCCATCGCCGGAATCGCCGGCTTCGTCGTCATCATTGTGGCGGCGTGGGCGCTCACCCCGGCAGAAACCGCCGAGTTCAGCGCCTACTGGGGGTTGTTCTTCACCGGCACCGGGGTGCTCACCGGCTTCATGCAGGAAACCACCCGCTCCTTGGCGGGCACCCCCACCCCCGGCGGGGCGCGCCCCTTAAAAGTCGCCACCTGGGTGGGGGTCGCGATCGCCGCCGCGATCTGTGTGACCTCCCCCGCCTGGATCGGGTCCATTGTGTCCACCCACCACATCCCCGGGGTGCTGCTCCTGGCGGTGGGATTGGCAAGCTACTCCATCCAGGCGGCGATCGCCGGCATCCTGTCGGCCCGCAAACTGTGGTCCCGCTACGCCCTCCTCGTCGCCTGCGACTCCGGTGTCCGCATGATCGCGGCGATTGCGGCATGGCTGGCCGGCTACCACCTCCTCGCCTTCATGATCATCACGGTCATGGGTGCCGCCTCCTGGCTGCTCCTCCTCCGCCCCCGGGGCACCATTGGCAACGCGGTCGCCGACTGCTCCCCGCGGGTCTTCGCCCGGCGCGCCTGGACCGCGATGGGTGCGGCGGGTGCGACGGCGGTGCTCATTGTGGGCTTCCCGACGATCGTGAAACTGACGAACCCGACGGCGGCGGGCGCGGCGGCCGTCATCTACGCCGTCACCCTCACCCGCGCGCCCCTGCTGGTGCCGTTGCAGCAATTCCAGTCGGCGCTCATTGTTCGCTTCGTGGAACACCGCGACCGGCTCGGCCGGGCGCTCACCACCCCCCTGCTGATTGTGTGGGCGGTCGGTGTAGTGGGTGCCGCGGCCGCCTGGGTGGTGGGCCCGTGGCTGATGACGACGATCCTGCGGTCGGAGGCGTACCACATGCCCGGCTGGGCGCTCGGCGCGTACACCATTGGCGCCGCCTGCACCGCCACCATGATGGTCGTCGGCACCGCCACCATCGCCACCGAACGACACGCCTACTACTTGAGCGGCTGGATTGTGGCGACCGCGTTGGCGATCGCCGCCCAGCTGCTGCCGTGGAGCCTGCAGGTCACCACGGTGCTGGCGTTGACGGCGGGGCCGCTGGTGGGCACCACGATCCAGGGCATTGGTCTTGCTAGAATCAGGCCCCATGAAGACTTTGCTGGTCACCGGCGGCGCCGGGTTCATTGGCGCTAATTTTGTCCGCCTCACCCTGAGTGCCTACCCCCAGTACCGGGTGATTGTCGTCGACAAACTCACCTACGCCGCGAACCGCGCCAATGTGCCGGACGGGGTGGAGTTCGTCCGCGGCGACATTTGCGACGCGGAGCTGATGGACCGGCTGGTGCGCGACTGCGACATTGTGGTGCATTTCGCGGCGGAGTCGCACAACGATAATTCTTTGGAGAATCCGCGCCCATTCCTCGACTCCAACATCATTGGCACCTACACCATCCTGGAGGCGGTGCGCCGCCACGGTAAGCGCCTGCACCACATCTCCACCGACGAGGTGTTTGGTGACCTGGAGTTGGATGACCCGAATCGTTTCACGGAGACCACCCCCTACAATCCTTCGTCGCCGTACTCGTCGACGAAGGCGTCCAGCGATCTACTGGTGCGGGCGTGGATCCGGAGCTTCGGTATCGCGGCGACGATTTCGAACTGCTCCAACAACTACGGCCCTTACCAGCACATTGAGAAGTTCATTCCCCGCCAGATCACGAACATTCTGTGTGGTTTGCCGGCGAAGCTGTACGGCACGGGCGAGCAGGTGCGCGACTGGATTCACGTCGACGACCACAACACGGCCGTGCACCTCATCCTGGATAAGGGCGTGCTGGGGGACACGTACATCATTGGCGCCGACAATGACCACGTCAACAACAAGCAGGTCATTGAGATGATCTGTGAGCTGATGGGCGGCGAGTTTGAGCACGTTGCCGACCGCCCGGGCCACGACATGCGCTACGCGATGGATTCCACGAAGCTGCGCACCACCCTCGGGTGGGAGCCGAAGTACACCGACGCGATGCGGGACGGCCTGAAGCAAACCATCGCCTGGTACCGGGACAATGAGGACTGGTGGCGCCCCCAGAAGGACGCCATCGAGGCCGCCTATGCTGCCCGCGGCCAATAGGAGCACACCATGACTACTGCTGTGCACTCGACTGCCATTGACGGGCTCCTCGTCGTCGATTTGACGGTCCATGGCGATGCCCGCGGCTGGTTCAAGGAGAACTGGAACCGGGACGCCATGCCCGGCATCCCCGACTTCGGCCCCGTGCAGAACAACATGTCCTACAACGCCCACAAGGGTGTGACCCGTGGCCTGCACGCGGAACCCTGGGACAAGCTTGTCTCCGTCGCCCACGGTGCCGTCATGGGCGGCTGGTGCGACCTGCGGGAAGATAGCCCCACCTTCGGCGCCACCTACACGCACCGCATTGACCCCCACACCGCGGTCTTCGTGCCCCGGGGCGTCGCCAATGGGTTCCAGGCCCTCGAAGACGACACCGTCTACTCCTACCTCGTCAATGACCATTGGCGGCCGGACGCCCAGTACTACTTCGTCAACCTGGACATCATTGACTGGCCGCTGGAGCCCACCGAGATCAGCGACAAGGACCGCCAGCACCCCCCATTGGCGAACGCGACCCCTGTGCCGCCGCGCACCACCTTAGTGTTCGGGGCAGGTGGCCAATTGGGCACCGCGCTTCGCGGCGAGTTGGCGGGCAGGAAGCAGGTGGAGTTCCTCGACCGGGAGGACATTGACCTCGCCGCGGTGGCGGCCATGGATTACGAAGAGTTGCGGGCGCTCCGCCCGTGGCGCAGCATTGGCACGATCATCAACGCGGCCGCCTACACCCAGGTCGATGCCGCTGAGGGTGAGGGCCGGGCGGACGCGTGGGCGATCAATGCTGCCGCGGTGGGGAAACTGGCACGTCTGTGCACAGAGTTCCACATTCGTCTCGTGCACTACTCCTCCGAGTACGTGTTTGACGGCACGGTGCAGCCGCACCGGGAGGATGAGCCGTTGAGCCCCCTGGGGGTGTACGGGCAGACGAAAGCCGCCGGAGATATTGCCGCCCTCACGGCGCCGGGGGCGCTGGTGCTGCGCACCACGTGGGTGGTGGGCCAGGGGAAGAACTTCGTGCGCACCATGTACGACCTTGCGCGCCGCGGTGTGGAGCCGAAGGTGGTGGACGACCAGATTGGGCGTATCACTTTCGCCACCGAGCTGGCCCGGGCGACCGCCCACCTCGTGGATTCCGACGTCACGGGCGTGGTCAATGTGACCTGCGGGGGTGAGCCCGCCTCCTGGGCGGATGTCGCCGACATCGTGTTCGCGCACCTTGGGAAACCCCCTGTGGGGCGGATCCCCACCTCCGAGTACCCGGCGCCCGCGCCCCGCCCCTTGGGCAGCGTGATGGACCTATCGCGGCTCGAATCCACCGGCTTCGTCCCCGCCGATTGGCGTGACGGACTGGCCGCCTACCTGCACACCTTGGACAAGGAGTCCTGATGAAGGGCATCATCCTCGCCGGTGGTTCCGGCACCCGCCTGTACCCGATCACGAAGGGCATCTCGAAGCAGCTGATGCCGATCTATGACAAGCCCATGGTGTATTACCCGCTGTCGACTCTCATCCAGGCCGGCATCCGCGACATCCTCATCATCACCACCCCGGAGGACTCCCCCCAGTTCCGCCGCCTCCTCGGCGACGGCCACGAGTGGGGCCTGAACCTGCAGTACGCGGAACAGCCGTCCCCGGACGGGTTGGCGCAGGCGTTCATCATTGGCGAGTCGTTCATTGGCGACGATTCGGTGGCGTTGGTGCTGGGCGACAACATCTTCGACGGGCGGCACTTCCTTGACGAGGTGCCCGAGCCCGACGGGGGTGTGGTGTTCGCTTACCAGGTGTCCGACCCGGAGCGCTACGGCGTGGTCGAATTCGACGAGAACCTCACTGCCGTGTCGATTGAGGAAAAGCCCACCCACCCGAAGTCGAACTACGCGGTGGTGGGTTTGTACTTCTACGACAATGATGTCGTCGACATCGCAAAATCGATCACCCCGTCGGCGCGCGGCGAACTGGAGATCACAAGCGTCAATGAGGAATATCTCCGCCGCGGAAAGTTGAAGGTGCAGCGCCTCTCGCGCGGCGACGTGTGGCTCGACACGGGCACCATTGACTCCATGAGTGAGGCGAGCGCCTACGTGGAGGTCCTTCAGAAACGCACCGGCAACATCATTGGCAGCCCCGAGGTCGCTGCCTTCCGTGCGGGCATCATTGACGACGCCCAACTGTTGGCGTTGGCGGAGCCGCTCGTGAAGTCCGGGTACGGGGACTACTTGCGCCGGATCGCCGCGGACGCCAACTCGTAGTAGCGGCGGTAGCCGGCCGCCACCAGACGGTTACCGGCCACTGCCCCCAGGAAAGGATTGTCAACGCTGGCGTCCATGTGGGCGAGAAATTCCGCCCCGCTGATGCGGCGCTGCTTGGCAACTGCCCGCCGGAAACGCCACACCTGCGGCAGGGACTTCAGCAGCAGTTTCGTCGACTGCACCTTCAAGCCGAGACGGCCCTGCAGGGCGGCGATGCCCCACAGCCCCACCCCGACGGCCACGAGTTGCGGCAGCAGCACCGCAATCACCGACAGCGGCCAGGTGCCGAGGATGAACACGAGCCGGTTGCGCTCAATATAAATCCACTTGTAGTCGCCCTTGCCGTAGTCGTAGTCGTGGTGCACGACCGCGCCCCGCAGCAGGCCAATGGTGCCGCCGGCGAGCAACACGCGGGCGGAGAAATCCGTGTCCTCGTGGTACATGAAGTACAGCTCCGCCATGCCGCCCAGCTGCTCCCACCAGGTGCGCCGCACCGCCAAGCAGGCGCCGGAGGCGATGCTGATGGGCTCGTACTCATTGGCAATCCGGGGTTCCTGCCCGTAGCCGTTGACCCAACTCAGTCCGGAGATGTGGAGCGCGTTGCCCGCCGAGTTGATGGTGCCGTCCGGCAGCACCAGGTACGGCATCCACGCCGCCAAGTCGGTGCCCCACCCGGAGCGCACCACGTCCAGCAGGTGCGGGTCCTTCACGTAAGTGTCGGGGTTGAGGAAGAACAACACATCGACGTCGCCTGCGGCGCGGGCGCCAATGTTGCAGCCCGCGGCGAAACCACCATTGTCGTGCTGGATGATGGTCGCCACCCCAGCATCCGTCAGCTGCCACGGCTTCTTGTTGTCGACGACGATGACGCGGTCACCGTCGCGGAGCTGGGGGGTCAGCGATTCCACAAGGCGGGCGATTTCTTTCTCGTGCCCGTACGACACGATGACAATCCCGAGCGTCACATCACGGCTAGCGTCCACAGCAGGCATCATTGGCATAGGGCTGAGCATACGGGGCCTGGGAGGAAATGTGCGGATACGCGCAACGATTGGGGGATTCATTCACTCCCCCGCGCAGTACCCTGCGCTAGAGTAAGCAATCACCATGGACAACACTGACACTTGGCTGATCATCCCGTGCTTTAACGAGGGCACTGTGATCAGGGACGTCATCGAGAACGCGCGCCGCACGTTTCCCAACATTGTGGCCGTCAATGATGGCTCGAGCGATAACTCCGCCGAGCAGATTCATGCTGCCGGCGCGCACCTCGTCAACCACCCCGTCAACCTGGGGCAGGGGGCTGCGATCCAGACCGGTGTTGAATACGCGCGCCGCCAGCCGGGCGCGAAGTACTTTGTCACCTTCGATGCCGACGGCCAGCACCAGGTCAAGGACGTGGTGTCCATGCTGGAGGAGCTGCACCGCGGGGAGCACGACATCATCGTCGGCACCCGTTTCGGTGACGCCGTCCGGGAAGAAGACCACGTGCCGCTCATTAAACGGATCGTGCTGAAGACCGTGGTGATGTTGTCGCCGCGGACCCGCCGGCTGGGCCTGACGGACGCCCACAATGGGCTGCGGGTGTTCAACCGCAAAGTCGCCGACGAGCTCAACATCCGCATGAATGGGATGAGCCACGCCTCCGAGTTCGTGACCCAGATGGACGAGCGTGGCTGGCGGGTGGCGGAACACCCCGTCGATATCCTGTACACCGAGTACTCGATGAGCAAAGGACAGTCCCTCATCAACGGCGTCAATATTCTCGCCGATGGCCTACTGGTTAGGAAGCTGCCGTGACCGGACAATTGTTGATCCAGCTGCTGCTGTTGGCGTCCACGGGCCTGCTCGTGGCGTACTTCATTGGCAACCGTCGTAAGGCTCGCGCGAAAGCAGGCGTCAAGCTTGGTTTTGTGCTGTTCATCCTCGCGTCGATCTACACGGTGCTGCACCCGGATGATCTGACGTGGGTGGCGAACCTTGTGGGCGTGGCCCGGGGCACCGACCTGCTGCTGTACGGCCTGGTGGTGGCGTTCATGTTTACCACCCTGTCGTCGTACATTCGGTTCCGGGAGCAAGAGCTGCGTTACGCCCGCCTGGCGCGCGCCATTGCCCTGCAGAACGCAATCCGGCCAGAAGACGAGTATCCTGGCACGAGCGCATAACCCCATAGTTCTTTAGCCACCCGCCCAGGCGGGTGGGGGCGCCCCCTGGTGAACCCTGTTCGCCAGGGGGTATTTTGTGCACAACTGTCGCTACATCATCCATTGACACCCCGATCAACCCTTTGGGAGTTACCGCGTGAAAAACGCCTTTGCTCAAGTGACCACCACGATGTGGGCATTCATTGCCCTGCTGATCGTGATCGCCGGCCTCGGCGGCTACGTCCTCGGCGAGCGTTCGGCCCCGGATGCGGCTGTGGCTGCCGCCCAGGGTGAGGACGTGACCGCCGAGAACCTGGCGGCGTTGGCCGCTCTGGCGACTCCTGGCGCCAATGGGTCCGCCGGCCCCGGCCCGGAGAAGAAGTCCGACGGCACCTACGACTCGATGATTGTGGGGCCGGGCGGCAAACTCGAAACCCAGGAAGACATCCTCAACATTCACCGCCGGAACCCGCAGGATCCGTTTGCAATTGGCGCGGTCGATGCCCCGGTGGTGATTTCTGAGTTCTCCGACTTCGAGTGCCCGTTCTGTTCCCGCTTCGCCAATGAGACCGAGCCGACGCTGCTGAAGGAGTACGTCGACAAGGGTCTTGTGCGTATCGAGTGGAACGACTTCCCGGTCAACGGCCCGAACGCTGTGGTGGCGGCCCACGCTGGCCGCGCAGCCGCAGAGCAGGGCAAGTTCAACGAGTTCAAGGACGAGCTGTACTTCGCGTCCAAGGACATCAACGGCCACCCGAACTTCGACATGGATGACTTCGTGGGCTTCGCGAAGAAGGCTGGGGTGCCGGACCTGGAGAAGTTCCGCGCCGACGCCACCGGCAGCAAGTACGACGACACCATTGACGAGGCGCGCGCGTACGCGTCTGGGATTGGTATCTCCGGAACCCCGGCGTTTTTCATTGGCGACGAGTACGTGTCCGGTGCGCAGCCCACGGACGTGTTCGTGCAGGTGATTAACCAGCAGCTGGCGAAGACGGTGCAGGGCACCACGGCGAAGACCCAGAAGTAGGTGTCTTCGTGATTTCGATTGGTTTCCTTGGGGCGTTTCTCGGCGGTGTGCTGTCAATCTTGAGCCCGTGCTCGGCGATGCTGCTGCCGGCGTTCTTCGCCTACGCATTTCAATCTAAGACCCAGCTCGCCGCCCGCACCGCAGTGTTTTTCCTCGGGTTGGCGTCAATCCTGATGCCGCTCGGCGCGGGTCTCGGCACGGTGGGCTCTTTGCTCAATGAGCACCGCAGCACGCTGATCCTCATCGGTGGCCTGGTAATCATCGCCCTGGGGATCTACACGTTCCTCGGCTTCGGTTTCCAGATTCCGGGCCTGTCAACGCTGTCTAGCCGGGTGCGGATTGGTTCCTGGGTGTCCATGTTCCTGCTGGGCATGGTGTACGGTTTCGCGGGCTTCTGCGCTGGCCCGCTTCTTGGTGCAGTATTCACCACCGCTGCTGTGTCTGGCAGCGCCACCTACGGGGCGTTGCTGTTGGGGGTGTACGCCTTCGGCATGACGGTGCCGTTGTTCCTGTTGGCCTTGCTGTGGGATCAGTTCGACTTGGGTTCGCGGTCGTGGCTGCGTGGCACGACCCGCCAGGTGGGCCCGTTCAAGCTGAATACGTTCTCGATGCTGGCTGGTGTGCTCTTCATTGGCATCGGTGTGCTCTTCTTGTCGACTCAGGGGACGAGCGCGTTGCCGTCGTTCTTCTCGACGGAGCGCCAGTTCTCTATCCAGGAGCAAGTCGCCAATATGGCGTCCCACGTGTCCAATGCGATGACTCTCTTGATCATTGCTGTAGTGGTGGAGTTGCTGCTGTTCGTGAAGCTGCTGACTGACGAGGCTCCTGCGACTGTGGACGTGGATGAGGAGTCCGCGGAGGCTGCTGCTGACGAGGCGCTCGTCGCCAATGGGGGCTAGCCCCGGGCACGACGAGTAGGGCCTGCTCTCCCCCACTGTTCGCGTGGGGTGGGCAGGCCCTCGTCTGTGCCGGGGGCGTGCAGCTATTCCTCGGGCGGGTCGCCTGGCGGGCCGCTGAGGCCGAGTGGGGTGTCGTTGGGCGGCGGCGGGTGGTAGGTTTTTCGGATTTTGTTGCCGGGGGCTCTGGAGCGGCCGACACTGCGGTTGGGGGTGCGGGTGCCGCGGAACTCCCAGTAGGTTTCGAGGGTGTCGGGGCAGCGTTCCACGCGGCCGCGGGTGTCACTGCCGCCGTGGTCATCGTTAAAGCCGTGGTGGTAGGTGCACATCAGGGCGAGGTTTTTCAGGTCGGTGCGGCCCTGGTAGCGCCAGGCTTTGATGTGGTGGGCTTGGGCGAGGTCAATGCTGCGGTTGCAGCCGGGGTAGGCGCAGGTGCCTTCGGCGGCGAACAGGGCGATGCGTTGGGGGATGCTGGCGCTGCGGGCGGTGCGGCCGAGCGCCAGGGGGAATCCGGTGTACGAGTCGTGGACGGCGAGCCAGTCGTAGTTGTCGCCGAGGAGGCGGCACACCTGCTCGTTGCTGAGCCACATGCCGTTGCTGGTGGCGTAGCCGCCAGGGTTGCCGGCGGCGATTTCGTCGGCGACGACGCTGATGACGAGGCTGGCGGTGCCGCGGAGACTGTCGTCGTGGCGCGCATCCCACTGCTTCAGGGCGCGGGCCGCCATCTGGGCGAGGGCGTCCGCGTAGTACTGGTCGGTGGAGCGGCTGATTTTTGTGTTCTTCTTCTCGGAGGCTTCCCGATCGAAGGCGGCGAGCGTGTCGGCGGACTTCGCGAGGCACTGCTTGACGACGGCGGCCTCCGCGCCGGGGAGATAGCCGGTGAAGGAGCAGCCACCAAGGTGATCTTGGGGGCCGAAGCGGAACGCGCGCAGCTTGCGGGCCTGGCGCTCCTTCTCCGCGTCGCTGAGCGTTGTGGTTTCTACGGCGATGGTGGACGTCACCCAGGCGCGCAAGTCCTCCACGGGTCGTTGTGCGGCCTGCTGGAAGGCCTCGCAGCGCACCTTCTCCACCTTGATGTCGGAGCCGGCCGGGACCTTCTTCAGGGCGTTATTGACGGCGTCGAACTTCTCCAGGCCGACCTTGCCCTCGAGGAAGAGGTCGACGGACTGCTCGTGCCACTGCTGCTCCGCCGGGTCGACCGGATTGTGGAACACCTGCCCGCGCTTGATGAGCACGTTGCCTTCCCGGTTGGAGATCCCCAGCTGGGAGGTGACGAAGTCGCGGGCGTTCGTCGACCCGACCGTATCCCCGGCGCCGGTGGCGACGGCGGCGTGCGCGAAGGACGCCAGCCCGTAGTTGAGGTGGGCGATCATGGGTCCGCAGTCGGAGAACACCTCGAGGACGCCGGCGTGGTCGCCGCTGCGCGCCAAGTCGACGACTCCGCCCAGTGCGGTGCGCAGCATCTCGCCAATGGCTGCGGGGGCAAGGGGTGTGGTCACGGGGCGGCCTCCTTTCGCGTCTCGGGTGTGGTGAGAGCGAGTGTGCCAGCCTTGTCGAGGGGCCTGCAGAAAAGGCGCCGAAGTTATCCACAACGGCGCCACGTGGGGTTTAGTTATCCACAGTGCGGGGTGTGGGGTCTTGACGGGCGGTGCGGAGCAGGAGTAGGAACGTGGCGGCCGCGACGGCCGCACCGAAGCCCAGCATCTGCGGGTAGCTGAACATCCCGTTGAGCTTCGTGAGCAGCGCCGGGAAGATCATGCCCACGTAGGTGCAGCAGTAGAACAAGCCCATGAGCCCCGCCAGATCATTCGGCGGCGCGATCTTCTGCACTTCCGCCAGCCCGCTGAACACCACCAGACCATAGGACAGTCCGAGGAACACGCAGGCAACGAGGGTGACGGGCACGCTGGGGTGGACGGCGGTTGTGGCGGCGAGCGCCATGCCAATGATCGTGACCGTCATCGCCAGCAGCGGGCCGCGCCGGCCGCCGTCGCCAATGATGGCGGGGCAGGGCTGCTGGATCGCGAACCCCACCCCGAGGGTGAGGACGCACAGGGCGGCGGTGAACGCAATGGGGTAGGTGACGTGCGGCCGCATAAGCGTCGGCAGGATCGCGTAGGCCGTGAATCCGGCGCCGAACACCCAGGGCGCGGTGGGGACCACGACGGTGAGGAAGCGGCGATTGCGGACGCTCGGCACCGCAATATCCGCCAGGAGGCTGCCCTTGATGTTGCGGTGGGCGGACTGGCGGGTTTCGGGGATTTTCAGCAGGAACGGTACCAGCACCAGGGTGAGGAGGATATGGATTCTGTACGCCAATTGGCCAGGGATGGGGCCCCATTCGGCGAGCACCCCGGCGAACCCGGCGCCGAGGCCGAAGCCGGCAGTCAGTGCCATGCTGGCGCGTTTCGCCCCCGCCGTCGGCGACGCGGTGGGGTCGAAACGTGGGGAGGAGAGTTCTTTGAGCCAGGAGCCGCCGGCGGTCATCGCCATGCCGACCGCCATGCCGGACATGAGCCGCCCCACCGCCATGACGGGGGCCGTGTGCTCCCCTGCGGCGATGAGGGCGGAGGCGGCGACAGCGACGAGCGGGGCGGGCAGCATGAGCGCTTTGCGCCCGTACCGGTCCGACAGGGGTCCTGTGGCGAGCAGGCCGAGGCCGACGCCAATGGCGTAGGCGATGAGCATCGCGTCGACGAACACGTCGGAGAAGGTGCCGCGTTGCTTGTACAGCACGAGCAGGGGGGTGAATTCGTTGCCACCCCAGGCGACAGCGAACATGGACAGGGCGACGGGCACCCATGCGTGTTTTTCGGCGGCTCTGGGGGTAGACATGGGGGCAAGTGTAGCCGCCCACACACCCGCAGGGGGTGAAAAAGCAAAGAAACATCCCCGCACGCCCGGTGGTGTTCGGGTGTGCGGGGATGTGGTGTGGAGCCGCCTGCGAGAATCGAACTCGCGACCTTTTCATTACGAGTGAAATGCTCTACCGACTGAGCTAAGGCGGCGTCTGCCCACTGCTGGGCATGCCCGAGTAGTGTACAGCACGCCCCACGGGTTGGCACAAACCTCGTGGGTGTGGCGTCCCTAGTGGGTGTGGCAGGCCTTCCGCAGCCGGCCCACCAGGGCCCCCATCGCGATGCGGGGCGGCACGTTGTGGCCGAAGCTGGCCCGGCACAGGGTGATCGCATCGAGGCAGGCCACCAGGTCGGCGGGGCTGTTTTTGGCCGCCAGGTCGCCGCTCAGGCCGGCGAAGTCGGGGTGCATCAGCGGCACCGTCGCCCCACTGGCGGTCAGCAGAGCATCCCGGTAGAGGCCAGCGAGGTCAATGAGCGCCAGGTCGAGGCTGTCGCGCACGTGCCGGGTGGCGCGGCGTTTCTGGCGGGTCTCCAGGTCGGAAATGTCGCCCTTGGTGCCGCCGACGGCTTTGGCGGTGCCTTTGCCTTTCGCCCCGTGCCCGAGGGCATTTTTCAGGCGGGCGAGTTCCTCTTCCTCCACGGGGGCGAGTTCTTCCTTCGCGCCTGCCTCCACCACCTTGACGAGGTCGGCCACTTCCTGGAAGGCCTCATCGCCGTGGTACACGAGTTCCGCGAGCTGCAGCATACGGGCCCGGCGGCTTTGGGCCTGCGGGTCGGTGGCGAGCCTACGAGCCCTGCCAATGTGGCCCCCGGTGGCGGCGGCCGCGAGCGCCGCGTCCGCCTCCGGCACCCCGTGGGAGGTAAGCAGCTGGGCAACGGCCTGGGTGCTGGGGGTGGGGATGTACAGGTGCCGGCAGCGGGACTTCAGCGTCACCGCAATGTCGGTCGGGTCGGTGGAGGGGGCGCAGAGGATGATGACGGTGCGCTCCGGGGGTTCCTCCACCGTTTTCAGCAGCGCATTGGCGGCAGATTCGGTGAGCCGGTCGGCGTCCTCAATGATGATGACCCGCCAGGGGGCCACGCTGGGCAGCTTCGCCGCGTCGGCAATGACCTGCCGCATGGATTCCACCGCGATGGACAGTTCCTGCGGCACGATGCGGGTGACATCGGGGTGGGCGTCGTGGGCGACGGCACGGCATGCGTCGCATTCGCCGCAGCCGACGGTGTCCCCGGTGCAGACCAGGGCGCTGGCGAACGCCACGGCGGCGACGCTGCGCCCGGAGCCGGGCGGGCCGGTGAAAAGCCACGAGTGCGTCATAGCGGCCCCAGCGTCGTGCCCGTGGGCTGCACTGCGGGCGGCGGTGGCTGCGGCGCGGAGTCTGCGGCTGACGGTGCCGCCGTCTGCCAAGCGTGCGAATACGTCCATCACGGCCACCAGCCTAGCTGTGGGGCACCGCGGGCCATTAAAGTGGGCAGCATGAATCGTTTCAGGCAGGGCCTCCGGTGGCTCATGGGCACCTCGTGGCCCCTGTATGCCGCCACCGTGCTGACGTCCAATGTGCTGGGCGCGGTGGCGGTGATGGTGTTCCTGCGTTACGCGGTCCCGCTGCCCGAGTTTGATGACATGGCGCGCGACGACAGTCGGTTGACGGTCGCGGGCATCGCCTACCTGGCGTTCGCTCTCATCGCGGGCATCATCGTCACCCTCATGCTGTTTCGCCCGGTGCTGGTGTGGCAGCGCCACCCGGAGGATCAGGACCCGAACATGATCCGCAACCTCGTCATGCGGATCCCCACCTACCAGGCAGTGTTGTGTGGGGTGGTGTGGCTCGTCGGCATCGCGATCGTCACTGTCATTGCGGCGACGGATTCCTCGCGGGTGGCGTTGGTGGTGTTCTTGACGACGCTGCTGGGCGGATCCATGGTGGTGTTGTTCACCTACTTGGAGGCGCAGCGTCTCATGCGGCCGGTGGCGGCCGCGGCGTTGGCGCGCCGCTTTGAGGATTCCACCCTGGAGCCGCCGGTGCAGCAACGGCTCGTGCTGACGTGGCTATTGACGTCTGGGGCGCCGGCGGTGGGCGTGGTGCTCATGGTGTGGGGGCAGCGTGCCGGTTTCTTCGGCACGGACCCGGCGGCGATTTTGCCGGCCGTGGTGTCGTTGGCGTTGACGGGGGTGGTGGCCGGTTTCTTGGGCACCGCGTTGGCGATCATGGGTGTGGTGGATCCGATTCGGGAGCTGCAGCAGGCCATTAACCGGGTGCGGCGGGGCGATACGGACACCCAGGTGGACATTTACGACGGCTCCGAGATCGGGGTGCTGCAGGCCGGCTTCAACGAGATGATGCGGGGCCTGAAGGAGCGCCAGCGGGTCCGGGAGCTCTTCGGCCGCTATGTCGGCATTGAGGTCGCGCGCCGCGCCCTGGAGGAGCGCCCCACCCTGGGTGGGGAGGACCGCAAGGTGGCGGTGTTGTTCATTGACGTCATTGGGTCGACGACGTTCGCGGTGTCGCACACCCCGGAGGAGGTGGTGCAGGCGTTGAACGATTTCTTCGAGCACGTCGTCGACGTGGTGCACCGCCATAAGGGCATCATCAACAAGTTCCAGGGTGATGCGGCGTTGGCGGTGTTTGGTGCCCCGCTGCCGGTGACGGATGCGACGGGCCACGCGTTGGCCGCCGCCCGGGAGTTGAAGGCGGAGCTGAAGGACATGGAGTTGGCGTGCGGCATTGGTGTCGCGTCGGGGCACGTCGTCGCCGGCCACATTGGCGGCCATGATCGTTTCGAGTACACCGTCATTGGTGACGCGGTGAATCAGGCGGCCCGGTTGACGGAGTTGGCGAAGGACACCCCGGGGCGGGTGTTGACGAGTGCGGCGACGTTGCGGGACGCCAATGAGGCGGAGCAGGCCCGGTGGACGGTGCTGAAGTCGGTGGAGCTGCGCGGCCGGAAGGAGATGACGCAGCTGGCCCGCCCGATCCGCCCCACTCTCGCGGACCGCTCCTAAAGCACGAAACACCACCGCCGCAGGCGCCGCACCGGGTGGGTGCAGCGCCTGCGGCGGTGGCGTGTGGGGGTGTTACTTGCGGCGGCTGCCGGCTTTGACGACGCGCTTCGTGGTCTTCTTGACTGTCTTGCGGGTCGTCTTCTTCTTGGGCTTGGGGTCGGAGGCTTCCTTGGCGCGCCGTTCGGAGAGCAGTTCACAGGCGCGGGCGTCGGTGAGCGTTTCCGGGGTGTCGCCCTTGCGGAGGCTGGCGTTGGTTTCGCCGTCGGTGACGTAGGGGCCGAAGCGGCCGTCCTTGACGACCATCGGTTTGCCGGACACGTCGTTGTTGCCGAGGGTTTTCAGCGGCGGGGTGGCGGTGGCACCCCGGCCGCGGCGCTTCGGCTCCGCGTAGATGGCTTTCGCCTCGTCGAGGGTGATGGTGAAGATCTGGTCCTCGGTGGCGAGGCTGCGGGAGTCGTTGCCCTTCTTCAGGTAGGGGCCGTAGCGGCCGTTCTGGGCGGTGATGACTTCCCCGTCGGCGTCTTCGCCAATGGTGCGCGGCAGGGACAGCAGCTTGAGGGCTTCCTCCAGGGTGATGGTGGAGGTTTCCATGCCGTTGAAGAGGCTGGCGGTGCCGGGCTTGAGGGTGTCTTCGATGATCTGGTTGATGCGCTTTTCTTTGGCGTTCGCCGCGGTCTTCGTCTCCCAGTTCTTGGGCCGTTTGCCCTCGGCGGCGCGCTGCGCGTCTTCGGCGGCGCGTTCCTCGGCGACGACTTTTTCGGCGACTTCAACGGCACCGGCTTTTTCTTCGTCGGTGACGACTTCGGTCACGTAGGGGCCGAAGCGGCCTTCCTTGGCGACGATGGTGCGCCCGTTGGCGGGGTTGATGCCGAGTTCGCGGCCGCCCTGCGGGGTGGCGAAGAGCTTTTCGGCGGCCTCAAGGTCGAGTTCGTCGGGGGTCATGGCGTCGGGCAGGTTGGCGCGCTGGTGCTCCGGGTTGCCGTCGGCGTCGACGCCAATGATGCGCTCCAGGTAGGGGCCGTACTTGCCGACGCGGACGAAGATGTCGCGGCCTTCGGAGTCCTTGAACAGGGGCAGGGAGTTGACGGTGCGGGCGTCAATGTGTTCGAGGTTGTCGCCGACGATGTTCTTCAGGCCGCCGAGGCGGGCAATGGTTTCCGCGGTGGAGTCGTCGGCGTGGGCGTTACCGAAGTAGAAGTCGGTGAGCCACTGGGTGCGATCCTCGGTGCCGTTGGCGATCTCGTCGAGTTCGTTTTCCATCGAGGAGGTGAAGTTGTAGTCGACGAGGGAGGAGAAGGCGGTCTCCATGAGGCCGACGACGGCGAACGCCACCCAGGAGGGGACGAGCGCGTTGCCGCGGGAGTACACGTAGCCGCGGTCCTGGATCGTCTTGATGATGGAGGCGTAGGTCGACGGGCGACCAATGCCCAGGTCTTCCATCTTCTTCACCAGGGACGCTTCGGTGTAGCGGGCCGGCGGGTTGGTGGTGTGCCCGTCGGCGAGGACCTGCTCGACATCGAGGGTGTCGCCGGTCGCGAGGCGCGGCAGACGCTTTTCAGCGTTGTCGTCGAGGGTGCGGCCGTCGGAGGTTTCCGAGGCTTCCACATAGGCCTTCATGAAGCCGGGGAAGGTGATGGTGCGGCCGGTGGTCGCGAATTCGACGGCGTCGCCGTCGGCGGTGGTGCCGGCGGTGGTGACCTTCATGGAGGTGCCCTTGGCGTCGGCCATCTGGGAGGCGACGGTGCGGCGCCAGATCAGCTCGTAGAGCTTGTACTCTTCGGCGTCGAGCTGCCCGGCGAGCTGCCCGGGGGTGGCGAAGGTTTCGCCGGCGGGGCGGATCGCCTCGTGGGCTTCCTGGCTGTTTTTGACTTTCTTGGTGTATTGGCGCGGCTGGGGCGCGACGTACTCCTTGCCGTACAATTCGGTGGCCTGCTGGCGGGCGGCCCGCAACCCCGACTCCGACAGGGAGGTGGAGTCGGTACGCATATAGGTGATGTGGCCGTTTTCGTAGAGTCGCTGCGCGATACGCATGGTGCGTTCGGAGGTATAGTGCAGCTTCTTGCCGGCTTCCTGCTGCAGCGTCGACGTCATGAACGGCGCGTAGGGGCGGCGCGTGTAGGGCTTTTCTTCCACGTCGGCGACCCGCAGGGTCGCCCCCTTAAGCCCTGCGGCGAGGCGTTCGGCTTCGCTTTGGGTGACGACGACGGCGTCGCGGGTGAGTTCGCCGCGCTTGTTGAAGTCGCTGCCGGTGGCGACGCGGGTGCCGCCGAGGGTGACGAGCCGGGCGTCGAAGGTGCGGGGGTTGGTGGCATCGGCGGCCGTGTTGCCGGTGTCGAGGGTGGCTTTCACGTCCCAGTATTCGGCGGCGATGAACGCCATGCGCTCACGTTCGCGTTCGACGATGACGCGGGTGGCGACGGATTGGACGCGGCCGGCCGACAACCGCGGCATGACCTTCTTCCACAGCACGGGGGAGACCTCGTAGCCGTAGAGGCGGTCGAGGATGCGGCGGGTTTCCTGCGCGTCGACCAAGTTTTCGTCGAGCTCGCGGGTGTTTTCGGCGGCGGCGAGGATGGCGGGCTTGGTGATCTCGTTGAACACCATGCGGCGCACCGGCACCTTGGGTCGCAGCACCTCGAGGAGGTGCCAGGCGATCGCTTCGCCTTCGCGGTCGGGGTCGGTGGCGAGGTACAGCTCGTCGACGTCTTTGAGTTTCTTCTTCAGGTCGGCGACTTTTTTCGTCTTGTCGGCGGTGACGACGTAGAGGGGCGTGAAGCCGTGGTCGACGTCGACGCCGAGGCGCGCCCAGGGTTCCTTCTTGTACTTCGCCGGCACGGAGGCCGCGTTGCGCGGCAGGTCGCGGATGTGGCCGACGGACGCCTCAACGATGTAATCCTTGCCCAGGTAGGGGGCAATCTTCTTCGCTTTCGTCGCGGACTCGACGATGACGAGTCGCTTCACGCCGTCGGTGTTGGGTGCAGCCACTGTACTTTCTGACCTTCTCTATCTACTGCCGTGCGCGGTCTGTCCCGGGCCGGGCGCCTGCGGCGCGGGCACACCGACCGTGGGTGGTGTGCGGTGTGCCGCGGCCCGGGGATTTAGGCCTACAGTACACACACGCCCGGTCGCGTTGACCAATTCGCGGGGGTGTTCCCGTCGCCGCCAGGGCCGAAGCGGCCGGTGCGGTGGGGGGAATGGGTGTGGGGGTTAGATGAGGCGCACGTTGCGGGCCTGGAGGCCCCGGTCGCCGGAGATGACGTCGAATTCGACGCGCTGGTTTTCTTCCAAGGTGCGGAAGCCGTTGCCCTCAATAGAGGTGTAGTGGACGATGACGTCCGGGTCGTCCGCGCCGGCGTTGTCGGGGCGGAGAAAGCCGAAGCCTTTTTCGGCGTTGAACCATTTGACGATGCCTTGGGCCATGGGGATACCTTCTTCTTCCAGCTTCGGGTGAAGCATTGTTGCGCGAGTGTCACGCCGGGTGCGCACCTGCGCCCGCCGCATGGTGCGGGGGATGTGAGCCAGTGTGTCACGTTGGGCGGGGTTTGTGTGAGTACAGTGGGTGTGCCGCGTGGCGGAGACACACTGTGCAGGGAAGGCGGTGACACATGTCGGTCGACGACCGGAGTTTCGGTGGGGATGTGGTGGAGGGTTTGCGCGCCCAGTTTCCCCGCGCCACGCTCACGGCGGTCCGCCAGCTGCCGCCCCGGCAGGCCGAGTACGCGGACTGGCCCGAGTGGGTGCCCGCGTGGCTGCGCCATGCCCAGGAGCAGCTGGGGGTGACGCGCCTGTATTCTCACCAGGCGGCGGCCGCGGACCTGGTGTGGCGGGGGCGGGATGTAGCGGTGGCGACGGGCACGTCCTCCGGCAAGTCGTTGTGTTACCAGCTGCCCATCGCGGCAGCGTTGGCGGCCGATGAGCTGGCGTGCGCACTGTATCTCACGCCGACGAAGGCGCTCGGCTACGACCAGTTGGACACCCTCACGCGGCTTACGGCCCTGGCCGAAGAATTGGCGGGCGTGGTGCCCGCCGCCTACGACGGGGATACGCCCCAGCAGGCGCGCCGCGCGATCCGGGAGCAGTCGCGGTTTCTCGTGACGAATCCGGACATGCTGCACGCGGGGATCATGGCGCAGCATGAGCGCTGGGGTCGACTGTTGCGGAATCTGCGGGTCGTGGTGGTCGATGAGGCGCATATTTATCGGGGTGTGTTTGGCGCGCACGTGTCGTTGGTGCTGCGGCGGCTGCTGCGACTGTGCGCCCACTATGGGGCGCACCCGGTGGTGGTGTGCGCGTCGGCGACGAGCCGGAATCCGGCGGCCCATGCCGCCCGCCTGACGGGCCGGGACGTGGAGGTTGTGGACACCGATGGCGCCCCGCAGGGGGCGCGCACGATCGTGTTGTGGGAGCCGGATGTCCTCGAGGAGGAGAATGCGGGGGATGCGACCCCGCAGCTGGTGGCGGGCACACCTGTGCGCCGGGCGGCGTCCTCGGAGGCGGCGCGGGTCATGGCGCACCTCATTCGTGAAGGGTTGCGCACCTTGACGTTCGTGCGGTCGCGCCGCGGCGCAGAGACCGTGGCGTTGCGGGCGCAGGAGGAGTTGGCGTTGGGCGGCCGGGTGGATTTCGCGCAGCGGGTGGCCGCCTACCGGGCGGGCTACACCCCGGAGGAACGCCGGCTGCTGGAACGGCAGTTGGATGATGGTTTCTTGCTGGGTGTGGCGGCAACGAACGCCCTGGAGCTGGGTATCGATGTGGGCGGCCTCGATGCGGTGGTGACCGCCGGGGTTCCGGGGAGCGTGGCGTCGCTGTGGCAGCAGGCAGGCCGCGCCGGCCGCCGCGGCCAGGGCTCGGTAGTGGTGTTGGTGGCCCGGGATGAGCCGATGGATGCGTTTTTGGTGCACCACCCGCAGGCGCTGCTCGATACACCGTTGGAGGAGTTCGTCTTCGACCCCGGAAACCCGTACGTGCTGCGCCCGCACCTGCTGTGCGCGGCCGCGGAGCGCCCCTTGAGCGCCCACGATCTCACGATCTTTGGGGGTGCGGCGGCCGCCCGCGTCGTGGACGCGCTCGTGGAGGAGGGCTTGCTGCGCCGCCGCGGCCCGGTGGTGTTCCTCTCCCCGCGGGTGGGTGATGAGGTGGTGGATCCGCGCTCCTACCATGCGGCGCTCAGCCTGCGTGGCGAGGGCGCGGGCCAGGTGGCCATTGTGGACGCCGCCGATGGGCGCATCGTGGGCTCGGTCGATGCGGAGCGCGCCGAGTCCCAGGTGCACGATGGTGCGGTGTACGTCCATCAGGGTGTCTCCTTTGTGGTGGATTCGTTGGATGTGGAGCAGGGGATCGCGTTGGTGCACCGGGAGGATCCGTGGTTTTCGACGCGGGCGCGCGAGTCGACGGATATTGCCCTGTTGTCGGAGCCTGCGGGCGAGGACGTGGTGCGTTTGGGCGCGGGCGTGTTTGTGGCCCGCGCCGATGTGGAGGTCACGCATCAGGTGACGGATTATCTGGTGCGTAATGCTGGCGGGGAGACCGTCGACGTGGTGCCTTTGGGCTACCCGCCGCGCCCGCTGGTGACGCGGGCGGTGGCGTTCACGATTGATCCGTTGGTGTTGCAGGCGGCCGGTGTGGAGCCCTCGCGGGTGCCGGGTGCGCTGCACGCGGCGGAGCACGCGATGATTGGCATGTTGCCGTTGTTGGCGACGTGCGATCGTTTGGACATTGGTGGGGTGTCGACGGCACTGCACCCGGAGACTGCGTTGCCGACGGTGTTTGTGTATGACGGGCATTGGGGTGGCGCGGGGTTCGCCGATCAGGGGTTTGTGCGGTTTGCGGAGTGGGTGGATGCCACCCGGGTGCAGGTGGGCCAGTGCCCCTGCGAGGCGGGCTGCCCCTCGTGTATCCAGTCGCCGAAGTGCGGCAACGGCAACGAGCCTTTGGATAAGGCGGGCGCGTTGGCGGTGCTGGAGGTGCTGGATATCTCGGCCCGCACGGCGGGCCTGGAGGGGCTGCCCACCCGCTACGTGGACTAGATGGGGCCGGCGGTGGCGGTGGCGGCGGCACCGCGGACGCGGGCGACGACGGTGACGTCACCGCCGTGTTGCCGGCATTCGTCGAGCTGCGCCGCGTTCGCATCCGCGGTGGCGCGGGCGGCCGCGCAGGCGTCGTCGCCGCGGGCGGCGGCGGTAGCACCAGCGACGCTGCCGAGGTCGGCGGCGAGTTGTGCCCGATGAATGTGGTCCACGTGCCCGACGGTGGCCACCAGCGCCGCGGCGAGGCTGATGAGTGCTGCGGCGATGGTGGCCCCGAGGAGGGTGGCGTTGCCGTGGTCGGCGGTAAGGGTGCGTGTCACGGCAGGTTCTCCTGAGGAAAGTGGGCGGTAGCCACCTGGTCGGGGAAGGGGGCGGGGGCGGACGCTGTGGCATACACAGTGACCCAGTCCCCATGGATGTCCGTCCGGGTCCGGATCCCGGGCGTCGTGGGCGGGGTGTCCCCCACTGCGAGGGCGCGGGCGGTGGTGTGTGCGACGTGGACGGCGGCAATGTGGGCGGCCATGGTTGCCAGCCCGGCGATGAGTGCGCAGGTCAGCAGGATGAGTGCTGCGCTGCCGAGGGCGGCTTCGATGGTGACCGCACCGTCGTCGTTTTTCCACATCCGGCGCATGGGGGCTCCCCTTTCCCTTCCCTATTGGTTGGTGGTGTTAGCTGGGCACGCTGCTCAGCGCGGTGGTGATGATGTTCTGGATGGCCTGGGTGACGCTGCTGCCGTTGATGATGGTGTACAGCACCGCGGCGAGCGCCGCGGCCGCCAGGCTGCCCATGGCGTACTCGATGGTGGACATGCCGTCCTCGGCGCGGAGGGTGGTGCGCAGCCGCGCGCGCCACCCGGTGCGCGGGGACACGGCGGGGGTGCGCGGCGCGCCCGCGCCGAGGGTCGGGCTGGTGGTGGGGGTGGTGGTCATGGGGTTCTCCTTCGAAGAGCTAGTGTCCTGGCAGCATGGTGCTGCCAATGCTGATGACGATGGGGGCGAGGCCGACGATCATGAACGCCGGCAGGAAGAAGGCGGCGAGCGGCAGCGCGATGAGGACGCCGGCTTTTTCGGCGCGGGCGGCCGCGTCGGTGGTGGCGGTGTCGCGGATGGTGGTGGCAAGGCGGGTGAGTCCTTCCGTCATGGGGGTGCCGTGCGTGTGCGCGGCGATGGCGAGGTGGGCGAGGTCGCCCAGCTTCGGCTGGGTGAGCATGGGGCCCCAGGCGATGTCGGGTGCGGCTCCGAGCGCGAGGAGGCTGGCGGTGGTGCGCCACGCCCGGGGTGCGGTGGCGGTGCTGGCCACGATGTCGGCGGCCGCGGCGGCGGTGAGCCCGGACCCCATGCAGGCGGCGAAGAGTTCGATGTCGGCGGCGATGTCGTGGGCACTGGCCTCACCCCCGGCCCAGCGGCGGGTGCGGCGGGCGCGGGCCGGGGCAGGCTGGAGGCGCCCGCTGGGTGGCGGGAGTGTGGCCAGCAGTGCCCCTGCGAGGAGCAGCAGGGCTGTGGGGGCGGTCGTCATGGTGGGTTCCTAGGCGCGGGTCGCGTGGTGGATGATGAGTCGGGTGGTGATGAAGCCGGCGCAGCTCAGCGCGGTGCCGGTGAGGAGCAGCCCACTGCCCAGCGTGGTGGTGGTGAGGAACTCCCAGGGGTGTGCCCCCATGCCGTGCCCGAGCAGCATCCCCAGCCCCGGCAGAGCGGTGAGGATCCAGGCGGTGGCTTTCGCTCCCTGCAGTTGGGCGTGGGTGGCCCGCTGGTGGCGGGTGTGCGCGTCCAGCTGATTGCGGACGCAGGTGAGCAGGTGGGCGGTGGGGATCCCGGCCCGGCTGGCGGTGGCCCACAGCACGCCGAGACGGGTGACGTGGGCGCTGGGGTGGCTGGTGAAGATGTCGGCTGCGGCGGCGGGTTGGGCGGCGGCCGCGCGGAAGAGGCGCGCGAGCTGCTCTGGAGTGCCCGGCGGGAGCCTGGCTGCGGTGTGCTGCAGTGCGGCGCCCGGTGGGCTGCCGGCCTGGAGTTGGGCGGCCAGGGTGGTGAGCAGCCCGGCGAGGGCGTCCGCGTCGCGGGCTGCGGCGCGGGCCATGCGGGCGTTGCGGATGCTCCAGGTGGCGGTGCCGGCGAGCACGATGCCGGTGGCGGCGAGCGCGGGCCGGCTGGCCACGACCAGCAGCATCACGCAGGCGCCGGCGATGAGCCAGGGCCCGGCGCGCGGGCGGCGGGTGTGGCAGGTCCGGGCGATGGGTCGGGGGTGTGGGATGAGCAGTGCTGCTGCGAGGAGGAGGCAGGCGAGGGCGGTGTGAGTGGTCATTGGTTCGCTTCCTGGAGGAGTCGGTCGTTGAGTTCGCGCCAGGTGTCGGTGGGTCCGTGGCGGTGGTCCCAGATGATGCTCATGTGGCAGAGTCCCCGGGCGTCTTGGGTGAGTTGGCCGATGTGGGTGAGTTTGCGTCCGGTGGGGGTGTGGGCGACGTTGAGGCTGACGTTGAGTGCGGAGTGCATGTGGCTGTGGGTGGCTTCGCGGGTGAGTCCGCCGAGGCTGGCGAGTGCTTCGAGGCGGCTGGGGATGTCGCGGATGCTGTTGGCGTGGACGGTGCCGCCTCCACCGGAGTGTCCGGTGTTGAGGGCGGTGAGGAGGTCGACGACTTCGCGGCCGCGGATTTCGCCGACGATGATGCGGTCGGGGCGCATGCGGAGGCATTGGGTGATGAGGGTGGACATGGTGATTTCTCCGTGGCCTTCGGTGTTGGCGGCCCGGCTGGTGAGGGTGACGAGCCCGGGGTGGTTGGGGGCGAGCTCGGCGGTGTCTTCGACGGCGAGGATGCGTTGGCGGGGGTCCATGTGGGCGATGAGTGCGGCGAGGAGGGTGGTCTTCCCGCTGCCGGTGCCGCCGGAGATGAGGAAGTTTTGGCGGGTGTCGACGATGGCGTGGAGGAAGCGGGTGATGTGTGGGGGCATGGTGCCGCGGGCTTCGAGGTCTGCGAGGGTGGTGGTGGCGGTGTTGAGGACGCGGATGCTGAGGCAGGTGCCGGTGAGCGCGGGTGGGTTGAGGATGGCGTGGATGCGGAGGCTAGTGCCGTCGGCGCGGGTGATGCGCCCGTCGGCGTAGGGGTGGGCGTCGTCGAGGCGGCGCCCGCAGCTGTGGGCGAGTCGGGTGGCTAGTTCGCGGACGTCGGCGTCGCTGGCGAAGGTGATGTCGGCGTCGGCGAGGTGCCGGGATCCGGTGGTGGCGATGCGGACGCGCGCGGGCCCGCTGACGAGGATGTCGGTGAGCCCCGGGATGGTGAGGAGGGGTTCGAGGGGCCCGAGTCCTGCGGCCCCGGCGGTGAGTTTCGTCATGAGGTCGAGGACGTCCTGGTCGGTGATGAGGCCGGCTTCGGCGCGGATGAGTGCGGCGAGTTCGTGGGGTGCGGGAATGGTGTCGGCGGTGGCGAGACGTTGCCGGAGGGTGTGAAAGAGAGTGTCGGTGGTGTGCATGTGGTGTTAGACCCCCATGTCGTAGAGCAGGCCGTCGAGGGTGGCGGCGAGGCTGCGTGGCAGGGTGCTGGGCAGGCCTGCGAGTTCGATGCGTTGGGCGATGGATTTGTGGGTGGTGATGGTGGCGGCGATGGGGTGGTCGAGGACTGCTTCGGCCTCGTCCCGGGTGGTGGAGGACCAGGCGCGGTGGCGCAGCGCCACCCGCAGCCCGGGGGCACCCTGTGCGAGGAGTGCGCGGGTGCGAACGAGGGAGCGGAGTTCCGCCGCCGCGAGGAGGAGGGTGTGGGTGGTGGGCAGGTCGATGCCGGTGGGCGCGTCGATGATGGTGAGGGTGTCGTCGAGGCCCCCGGCGAGTTCGCACAGGGCGGGGAGTTGCTCGGCGATGGTGGGGGCGGGCCCAGTGCGGGATTGGGTGAGGACGGCGATGTCGTCGTGGGTTTTGGGCAGGGCTGCGTGCATGGTGGCGGCGTCGGGGACGCTGCCGAGCCCGCAGATGTCTGCCCAGCGGGCCCCGTCGGTGGCTTCGAGCCCGAGGAGGAGGTCGAGTGCGCCGCCGTGCTCGTGGGCGTCGATGAGGACGACCGGGCCGAAGCGGGCGGCGCGGCGCGCCAGGAGCGCGGCCGTGGTGGAGGCGCCTACTCCCCCGCTGCCACCGAGGACGCCGAGGACGATGCCGCCGGCGCCGGTGCCGGCACCCGGTGGTGTGGCGGGGGCGCGGGCGATGGCGTCGAGGATGGTATGGCTGTCGCTGGGGAGCCGGACGGCGCCTTCGGCGTGGAGTTCGAGGGCGAGTTGGTAGTTGGGGGCGTGGGGGTCGGCGGCGACGAGGTAGAGCCGTCCGGTGTAGCCGCGGCCTCGCAGCCCGCGGGCGCCGGCGTCGTCGGCGAACGCCAGCGTGGCGGTGCGGACTGCCCTGCTGAGCTCTGCGGCACTGTCGGCGGTCGTCGTGTCGAGGCCCGCGGCGGCGCAGGTGGTGGCGGCGTGCCCGCGGAGGGTGTCGTCGTCGATGACGAGGACTGCGTCGGGCAGTGAGGTGGGTGCGGTGTGCGTGGTCATGGGGCCATTACAGCCCGCCTGCACACCCCAGTGTCGTCATGGCTGCGAAGCCTGTGGATAACCCCCGATTTTGAATGCAGATGCACGCATACAACTGTGGATAACTCCACATTCCCCCAGCTCACAGCGCCACCCACCAACCCCCACCCGATCGCACCCCTGACCCCACAGCAGCACACACAGCATGTCGCTACTCCCGAAAACGACAGCACACCTGATGCACATGGCAGTTGTCGCCGAGACCACCTACCCCAACCTCCCCCGAGAAGAACGCCCACGACAAAGACTTCGGCCAGGATCAGCAGACCACCGCGAAAATCCTGACCCAAGCGGAAAAGCCGGTAATGACGATCATGGACGCCCCGCCGAATACAGCAACGGCATCGACGCCTGCTACTCACATTTCGTCTCTTAGCCCCCGCACAGACCACATTTTTTCGCTTCAACCGGGATGCAGGAGCACACACAGAGAAGCGCCCGGAAGCCTACCTGACTTCCGGGCCGCTTCTCCACACCCTCTTACCTTCGCAAACTACTGGCGCTCTTTCATCTTTTTGTTAACGACGAGGCCGGCGAACGCAGCGAGGGGGCTGCTTGCAAACACGGATATTGCAATAGCGGAGGTGGTCTTGTCGAGTGTCACCGCAGTCCACTGATCGATCGCCCAGTAGAGCGCGAAGCCGATGGCGAGGAAAGCCAAACTCATGGCCACGACCGTGATCCAGTCCTTCATTTCTTCTCCTAGCAGTTGATGAGGCTGGCGCCTACACCACTAGCAAACCCCTCGATTGCACCGCTAAGAGCGCCCACGGGGACGGTAATCTCAGCCAAGGGGCCACCGAGCAATCCGAGGACAGTTCCACCTGCCGCCCCGGCACCGGTAGCCACTCCGGTATTTTTAGCTGCACAGGACCAGCTGAGGCGCTCGGTGAAGCCGTGCCGGGTGGCGGTGGCGGTCACGGTGTTGTCGCTGGTAATTTCGTAGTCCATGTCGAAGTAGACCTGGCCGCCTTCGACATTAATCCTGTTCGGGAGGAAACCAACGGATTCGCCGGTGTTGCTGTCGATAACTTCCGGTGCACCGTCGGTTTTCTTGACCGTGTAGCCGTCAAGGGTCACGGTCTTCTGGATGTGGCTTTCGGTCGAACCTGCAATGGTTGCGACGGAAATTCCCTGCTCCACTGCCGGAGATTCGACAACCTCTGCTGCGTGGGCGACTGCTCCGGGGACCGCGATTGCTACTGCGGTAGCGAGTGCGATCGAGAAGTTGCGAGCTTTGGTGAAGTGGGAAGCGGGCATGGAAATACTCCTTCGTTTCTCGGGGAACGTTCCCAACCGCGCCTGAATAAGGTTGGCGGTTTGGCGTGGTGTGCGCCACTCGTTTCCGGGGATAGTGGCCACCATAGGAGCGTTTCTCGCGAGTCGCAATCAATGCTTCGCGGGTTAGCGATATTGAAGCTACCGGAAAGACTTTCTCGTTTATGGCTGTGCGCTCGAGGTTTGCATGGGAGCGATACATGCCTAGGCGCACGTGCAAGCTACCCCCGTCAATCACCCCCGCTAGTGGCCTACATCACTTACCTTGCGCGTTGAGGGCGGGAAACGCGTTCCCACCAGGTTCAGTTCCAAAAAGTGTGGACGAAACCCCAGCTTATCTGCCCCTACCAGCGGGAACGTGTGCCGTTCAATCTTTGCAAGCACAGACACGGCCCTGAACACCGAAGCCCACGACTTGGCACGCACCCTGCACCAGGCACCATGCCCGTCGCCTGAGCCCCATCCAGCATGGCCCCACGGGACCACACGTCGCGGCACAGGCACAGAAAACGGCGGCCATACGCCGTCCATACCGGGGATGAGGAGGTGCCGCGGCGGCGATCGATGACCACTTTCCATATGCCTGAGTGCATTCACTCGCACCAACCCGAATTCCCTAGGGATATGGGGCTTTAACTGGGAGTCTGCACGGTGCAGGGACGTTGACCGGGTGGCTATGACCATCCGATCGCGACACGCCGGCGTACACACTTTTTGACACTTAACCCACGCTTTTTCGCGCTGAACCCAAAACACCCCGCGCCGTCGGCGCGGGGTGTTTGTGAAGTTTAGGACGGCCCGTGTCTCGGGGGGGTGGTGCACGGACCGTCTACCCGGTATCGGGGGGCGTACCGGGGCGGGCCACACAGCGTACACATGGTACCGGGGCCCTGCACCGCAGAGTATGCCACAACCCACAATGTCGCGCAAAACGGCGCCCACGGCGCGCCTGCCAGTGCGGCATTACACTGGGCGGCTGTGAGTAGAAAAAGCCTGCACTGCTACCCCGCGTCCGGCGCGGGCGTGGCCGCGTTTTTCGATCTCGATAAGACCATCATTGCGAAGTCGTCGGCGTTTGCGTTTTCGCGCCAGTTTCTCGCCGATGGGTTGATTAGCCCTGCGATGGCGGTGCAGATGTCGTTCGCACAGGCGGCGTACATGCTGCATGGGCATTCGGAGGACAAGATGGATGCCACGCGTGATCAGTTGGCGGCGATGGTGGCCGGCTGGGATGTCACCCATGTGCGCCAGATTGCTTTCGATACGCTGCATACGGTGGTGACTCCGGCGATCTATGCCGAGGCGCGGGATTTGATTGCGAGCCATCAAGCGGCGGGCCATCGAGTGATTATTGTGTCGGCGTCTGCGATGGAATTGGTGGCGCCGATTGCTGCCGAGCTGGGGGCGGATGAGGTCATCGCGACACGGTTGGAGATCGTCGATGGCCGGTACACGGGCACGGTGGTGGAGTTTATGAAGGGCCCGGCGAAGCAGGCGGCGGTGCGCCAGGCTGCGGCACGGTTGGGCCTGGAGGTGGCGCACTGCTTTGCCTATTCGGATTCGGCGACGGATATTCCGATGTTGTCGTCGGTGGGGAATCCGGTGGCGGTGAATCCGGATCGGCCGTTGCGGAAGCATGCGGTGGAGCATGGCTGGCCGGTGTTGGTGTTGAAGAATCCGGTGCCCTTGTTTGCGAAGCCGACGCGCTCCCAGGTGGGGGTGTCAACGGCTGCGGTGGCGGCGTTGGCCGCGGTGGCGGGCACCTGGTGGTGGTCGCGCCGGCTGCTTTAGAGGTTGCGGGCGAGGAGTTCGGCGTCGCGGGCGCCGGCGGCGAACGCGTCAATGTACAGGGCCATGAGTTCCTCCCCGGTGGCTGCCGCGTAGCGCTGGGGGTGGCGGGCGAGGTGGGTTTCGGTGTGGGCGATGCCGGCGGCGTCGGCGCCGGTGTGGATGGCGACGAGGCGGGCGGTGGCACGGGCGATGGTGCCACTGCGGGGGCCGAAGGGGCTGGCCTCGAGCAGCAGGGCGTGGACGGCGGCGGTGCGCTCCAGCGGGTGGGCGGCGCTGCGGATGAGGGGGCCGACCTGCAGCAGTGCGTCGGCACGGGTGTCGGGGGTGCCATCGCCCCCGAGGAGCACGTCGAGGCGGGCGACGACGGACAGTGGTTGGGTGCGCAGCCGCGCCGCGAGACCCGCGTCGAGGGTCCCGTACACCCCGAGCAGCACCTCCAGGGGCGCGGTGGCCCCGAGGCGGTGTTCGGCGCGGGCGGCCTGGTGGGCGGCGTGCGCGGCGAGAACCTCAGGCGCGCGCAGCACCTTCGGTGCCCGCATGGCCCGGTTCATGGCGTCTTCGGCGGCTGCAATGTTCACCCTTGTCACCCTAATCGTCGCGACATGGGCGGCTGTGGGCTAGGCTTGTACATTATTTGTCCCCGTTTTGTCAGGAGCGTTTGACGTGAGCAACCCCCAGGGCCTGTATACCGATGGTTCCGGTGCTTTTTCCCCGAAGGTCAATGAGATCCCTTTGGCCGACGTGGATACGCGCGCTTCCGGCCGGGGTTCCGTCGGCGATTTGGTCAGTGACGCCACCGCCCAGATGTCGTCCCTGTTCCGCGCCGAGGTGGAGTTGGCGAAGACGGAGTTGGCCGCTGAGGCGAAGAAGGGCGCGTTGGGCGGCGGCCTGTTCGGTGCTGCGGGCGTCATTGCCCTGTACTCCTCGTTCTTCTTCTTCTTTATGCTCGCTGAGCTGCTCAACGTGTGGATTGACCAGAAGTGGGTGTGCTACCTCATCGTGTTCGTCGCGATGCTGCTCATCGCGGGCCTGCTGGCACTCATCGGTTTCCGGAAGGTGAAGACGATCTCCGCCCCGGAGAAGACGATCTCCTCTGCGAAGGAGCTGACGAAGCTGGTGCCGGGCAAGGCGCAGGCCGCCCTGGAGGGCGATTCGGGTCTGTACACCTAGGCTGCGCCCGCCCCGTGGTTGTTGACCGCCTGTCGTCGCGCGCCCGCGCGCGATGGGCGGTTTTTCGTCTGTGTTCTGGAGGTTGTCGTGTCCCGCCCCACGCCGCTGCGCCCCGGCGAAGTTGCCCCCCAGGGGCCATTTCGGCACGACCATGTGCATGTGCGGGGGGTGCGGCTGCACGTGGCGCACAGCGGGGATGCCCACGCCCCGCTCGTGGTGTTGTTGCACGATTGGCCGGGCGCCTGGTTTGACTACTTTTGGGCGATCGAGCCCCTGGCCGCAGCCGGGTTTCATGCTGCGGCGCTGGATTTCCGGGGCGTAGGCCTATCCGATAAGCCGCCGGCGGGCTACGACGTGCGTTTCGCCGCGGGCGATGTCGTCGCCGCGATTCGGGCGTTGGGCTACGAGGATGCCCTCGTGGTGGGCAGCGGGTCGGGGGCTGCGGTGGCGTGGGCGGCAGCAGCCCGCTACCCGGAGGTGGTGCGCGGCGTGGTGGCGGTGTGCGGCACGTGGCCGGGCCTGCAGCGCCGCCAGCTGGTGTGGCCGCGCGCGATTCGCCGGCACCCCACTCAGTGGGCGCACGCGATGACGCGTCGCAGTAGCTCCGCCGATGGTGTGGCGGTACAGCGGGTGTCCCAGTTGGCGGAGTGGCGGGCCCGCCATGCGCGGGTGGTGCCCGTGGTGGAGAAGATGGCTCAGTGGGCGCGGGTGGTGTCCTCGGGGGTGCCGACCCGGTGGGCGAAGCCGCCTGTCGGGCAGCCGGTGGTGTTGTTCACGGATGGTTCTCCCCGCTGGCAGCGTCTCGCCCGCCAGGCGGCCACCCTGGCCCCGCGGCTGCGGGTGGAGGAGGGCACCTCACGCCTGCCGTTCGTGGAGGATCCGGAGGCGTTTGCCCGCACGGTCGCGACACTCACGTAAGCCGCAGGCGACGCGCCGCCCACCCGGGGTGCTCCAGCGGAGCTCCGTGCGGGACGTGTGAGCTAGTTGCGTTCCAGCGTCGCGGAGGCGGCACTGGGGCCGTTGACACACTCGCCGGTATCGACCGGTTCGCTCAGGCCCGCCACGTCGCCGATGGCGCCGCGGACTTCGTCGGCGGTGAGCACGAACCCGGTGTCAGTTTTGTCGAGGGCGGCGCCGAAGACGACGCCGAGGACCCGCCCCTCAAGGTCGACCATGGGGCCGCCGGAGTTGCCCTGGCGGATGCTGCCGCGAACGGTGTAGGCCTCCCGGTTGGTGCGGGTGGTGGCGTAGATGTCGGGGCCGTTGACGGTGAGTTGGTCTTTCACGCGCCCGGGGGCCGCTTCGAAGGGGCCGGATTCGGGGAAGCCCATGACGATGATGTCGTCGCCGCTGACGGCGGGGATGGGGGCCCACTGCAGGGCGGGCAGCCCCAACTGCGGGCTGTGGAGGACGGCGATGTCTTCGGTGGGGTTGTAGTAGACGACGTCAGCGGTTTTCACCCCGAGGACAGTGTCGACGCGGACGGTGTTGGTGCCGGCGACGACGTGGGCGTTGGTGATGATGTGGGAATTATCCACGGCGAAGCCGCTGCCCGACAGGCGCCGGGAGCACTGGGAGGCGTCCCCGAGGACGTGGACGACGGCGGGCCGGAGCCGGTCGACGAGTTCGACGTCCTCGACCATGATGGCGGGGGCTTCAACCTGGGTGCCGCCGTGGTTGGTGAAGGGGCTGATCAGGGGCGGCAGGCCGGAGTCGCTGAGGGTGGCGGCGAGCTTATTGGGCAGTTGGGCGACGACCGGCGGCATGTGCTCGTCGACGGTGCGCAGCACCCGGGAGGATCCCACCGCCGTGTTGAGGGCGGTGATGGAGGACGCGGCCAGCGGGTTGGCGATGAGCCACACCACGAGCACGGTGGTGATCGCCTGGAAGACGGCACCCATGGCGGAGTCGATGCGCTGGGAGGACTTAAAGCGCATGGAGTCCCGCAGGGCGGCCCCCACCCCGCCGCCAATCATATGGCCGATCGCGATGAGGAGGATATAGGCCCCGAGGACGAGCAGGATCCGCAGGCCGGCGTTGTCGGTGGTGCCGGCGAGCCACGCGGAGCCCACCAGGCCGGCCCACAGGCCGGCGAGGACGCCGCACGTCGACAGGGCGGCCGCGATGACGCCCTGCCGCCAGCCGACGATGGCGGCGAACAGCACGGTCGCTGCGACGAAGATGTCGATGTGGGTGCCTGTCAGCACAGGGCCCTCCTCGTGGGGTGATGAGTGTTCTGCGAGAAAACCCTACCGGGTTACCACTGACGTTCCCCGTTACGCGACGCCGCCAATTCCGCCATCAGTGGCCGCGGCGGCCGCTCCCGCCAGGGGCGCTCCCACCCGCAGGCCGCCACCATGGCGTCCATGACGGCCGCGGTGAAACCCCACACGAGGTAGCCGTCGTAGGAAAACGCGGGCCCCACATAGTCGCCGTGGCTCACCAACAGCCGGTTGGCGGGGTCGATGAGCTCCTCGAGGGAAGCCTGGAACACGTCGTCGGTTTCCTCCGGGGAGGCGGGGTGCGCCCCGCCGGGGGTGTGCCAGTAACCCCACACGGGGTGCACGGGGTAGCCGGTAGCGCGGATGAAGATCTCCTCCCCCGCCCGCAGCGGGGTGATGGTGGAGGCCTCCACCCCGGTTTCCTCCCGGGTTTCCCGCAACGCGGCGGCGATGAGGGTGGGGTCGGTGGCGTCGACGCGGCCGCCGGGGAAGGCGATCTGCCCGGAGTGGCTGCGCATGTGGGGGGTGCGGTGGGTAAGCAGCACGCTCGCATCGCTGGGCAGACTGGTGGCCTGCGGGTCGCCGGCAAGCAGCACCATGACGGCGGCCCGCCGGCTGCGGTCGGGGGTGTCGTGGGTGTTGCGTTCCCCGAGGTGGACCGTAATACCCCCGGTGGCGGCGGCGTGCTCAAGGGGGCGCAGCCACGCCGGCACCGACGCACCCGCGTTTAGACCACCGTCACCCACCGGGCGCGACTGCGCCCCGGCCGCCCGCCCCAGGTGCGCACCGGGCCCGGTCACAGGGCCGCCGCCGCGTCGGCTTCGAGCTCGTCGAGCGTGGTGTACGGCTTCGCGTGGGTGGTAACCGCCCCGGTGGGGTGGACGAACAGGGTGATGGGGACGACGTTGGGCAGGGTATGGGTCGCCGCGAACACGCCGGTGGCGTCTTCGTAGCTGGGCAGGTCCACGCCGAGTTCCTCGAGGAGGGCGGCGCCGGCCCCGGCGTTGTCGTCCGCGTGGACGCCGACGACGTGCCACTCGGGGTGCGCGGCCTGAAGCTGCGCGAACAGGGGCAGTTCCTCGCGGCAGGGCCCGCACCACCACGCCCACACCGTCACCACGGTGGGCGCGGGCGCGGCCGTGCCGGGCTGCCCGCCGAGGCAGGGCAGGGCCACACCGGCGACGGTGGCGGTGGGGCAGTCCGGCCGGGTCACCCCGACGGCGACCGTGCCGGCGTCACGGGCAGCTGCAGCTGAGGCATCGCCCCCCGCACCCGCGGCGGCCCCCTCAGCGGCCGGGCTGGCGGGCGGGGTGCTGTGCAGGGCGGGCTGCAGCGCTGTCGCTAAGAGGCCGACCGCGCCCAGAATGGCGAGCGCGCCGACCAGGGATGCCTTCCACGTCTTATTCACCCGCACCAGTGTAGGCAGGGCACAGGGATGCCAGCCCACACGCCCCGCAGTCGGGGCGGCGGGCGTGGCACACCTGCCGGCCGTGGAGGATCACCCGGTGGGAAAAGTCCACCCACTGCACCCGGGGGATACGGGCACACAGTTGTTTCTCGATGGCTACCGCCCCGCTGGCGGTGGCGAGCCCCAGGCGGCGGGTGACGCGTTGGACGTGGGTGTCGACGGGGAGGGCGGGAATGTGGAAGTAGGTGCCGAGCACGACGCTGGCAGTCTTGCGGCCGACGCCGGCCAGGCGCACGAGATCCTCCATGGTGGCGGGCACCTCCCCGCCGAAGGTGTCGACAACACTGCCGGCGAGGGCGACCAAGTTACGGGCTTTGGCATTCTGCATGCCCAGCGGCCGGATGTCGGCGGCGACGTCGTCGACGTCGGCAGTGGCGAGGTCCTCCGGAAGGGGGTAGCGGGCGAACAGGCCCGGGGTCACCTGATTGACGCGCACGTCAGTGGTTTGCGCCGAGAGCACCGTGGCGACGAGGAGTTCCCAGGCGCTGCGGAAGTGTAAGGCGCAGGTGGCGTCGGGGTAGAGCTCCGCGAGGGTGGCAAGCACTGCCTCGGTGCGGGTCATGGTTGTCCTTTCCGGGGCGGGAAACGGGGGTGGGTAGGATGAGACACATGATTGCCGCTGTGTGTCTTGCTACTCCCCTGGTGTTGGCTGTGTTTGCCCTGCGTATGGAGCATTTTGAGACCGTGGTGACGCGCAGTGGGCAGCCCACGAGCGACATCACAGCCGATTAGTCGCACCATTGTGCGTGTTGTAGACCAGGTTTTTGTTTCCTCGTGACCTAGAACATAGTAGAGTGTTGGTCAGCATCGTTGTTTCCCAACACTGCCCAGTGTTGTCTGTTTAAGGAGTCTTTGTGGAAGCCGTTCAGGAAATCCTGTCGCGCGCCGGAATTTTTCAGGGTGTCGATCCTGCGGCGGTGAGCACGCTGATCTCGGAGCTGGAGACCGTCCGCTTCCCGCGTGGCGCCGTCATCTTTGAGGAGGGTGAGCCGGGCGATCGCCTCTACATTTTGACCGCCGGCAAGGTGAAGCTCGCCCGCCACGCCCCCGATGGTCGCGAGAACCTGCTCACCGTGATGGGCCCGTCGGACATGTTCGGCGAGCTGTCCATCTTCGACCCGGGCCCCCGCACCTCCTCCGCGGTGTGCGTGACCGATGTCCACGCCGCCACCATGAACTCCGACATGCTGCACAAGTGGATTGCCCAGCACCCGGAGATCTCTGAGCAGCTGCTCCGCGTCCTGGCGCGCCGCCTGCGCCGCACGAACGCGTCCCTCGCGGACCTCATCTTCACGGACGTTCCGGGCCGTGTCGCGAAGACTCTGCTGCAGCTGGCGAACCGTTTCGGTTCCCAGGAGGGCGCTGCACTGCGCGTCAACCACGATCTCACGCAGGAGGAAATCGCCCAGCTGGTGGGCGCGTCCCGCGAGACCGTGAACAAGGCGCTGGCAACCTTCGCGCAGCGTGGCTGGATCCGCCTGGAGGGCAAGTCGGTGCTCATCTCTGACACTGAGCACCTGGCCCGCCGCGCCCGGTAAGCATCCGCCAACGCGCGCCCAGCGCCGCACTCAGACCACCGCCCGGGCGGTAGGGGCTTTCCTCCCCGACCCCCGGGCGTATCTGTACCCGCAGCCATCACGGCGCCGGGCCTAGAGCCACCCAACGCGTGGAGTGCGTGAACACAGAACCCCGGCCAGGGACATCCGTGGCCGGGGTTCGTTGTGCGTGCGTGTCGCGACGCGGGGCGTGGTTTAGGCGCCCTGGGCGTCGAGGTAGCGCATCGTGACGCGGGTGGACTGCTCAGCGGCGTCGCGCAGCACCGGGTCGACATCGGTGTAGATGTAGTCGACGATCTGCTTGAGGGAGGCGTCGGCACCGAGTTCCGCGCGGGCGGCTTTGACCTGCTCGAGGCGCTGGGCGCGGCGATCCAGGTACTTGCGCGCCAGGGCGCTGGTGTCGGGGTGGTCGGGCCCGTGGCCCGGCAGCAGCGGCACGTCCTTACCGCGCTCCTCCAGCTGGGCAAGAGTATCCAGGTAGAGGCCGAGGTCGCCGTCGGTTTCGCTAATCATGGTGGTGTGACGGCCGGCGATGGTGTCGCCGGTGACGATGCCCTCGAGAGTGGACTCGTGGGGCACACCGGACCAAATGTAGAAGCAGACGGAGTCTTTGGTGTGGCCGGGGGCGGCGACGACTTCAATCTGGGGGGTCACACCGGGGACGGCGATGATCTGGCCGTCGCGTAGCGGTTCGGCGCCGTGGCAGTAGGAGGCGTCGAGGGCGGCGATCGGTGCACCGGTGAGTTGGCGGAACCGGACCGCGCCATCGGCGTGGTCGTGGTGGCGGTGGGTGAGCAGGATCAGTGCGCACTGCTCGGACTTGTTGTTGAGGACATTGAGGTGGCCCTCATCCTCCGGGCCCGGGTCGATGACGATGGATTGTGCGTCGCCGTCGGCGCGGATCACCCAGGCGTTGGTGCCTTCGAGGGTGGCGTAGCCGGGGTTGGGGCAAAGGACGACGCCGGCGGACGGGGTGACCGGGCGGAGTTGACTGTAAGCGGGATGCTCCATGGTGCTTAGTCTAGTTGCTTTCCGGACCGACTAGTTGGAGATTTCCACGATGATTTCGACCTCAACCGGGGAGCCGAGCGGCAGAGCGGCCACGCCGACGGCGCTGCGGGCGTGGGCGCCGGCGGTGCCGAAGATTTCCTGCATGAGTTCGCTGGCGCCGTTGATGACGGCGGGCTGGGCGACGAAGTCGGGGGTGGAGTTCACGAAGCCGGTGACTTTGAGCACCCGGGTCACGCGGTCGATGCCGACGAGGGCGTCGACGGCGGCCAGGGCGTTGAGCGCCGCGGTGCGGGCGTAGCCTTTGGCTTCGTCTTCGCCGATCTCACGGCCGACGTGGCCGGTGGCGGGCAGGGCGCCGTCGACGAAGGGCAGCTGCCCGGAGGTCCACACCTGGTTGCCGACCTGGACGGCGGGCACGTAGGCGGCGACGGGGGCGGCGACGCTGGGAAGGGTGATGCCGAGGGCGCTGAGGCGTTCGCTGGTGGTCACTGCTTCGGCCTCTTCATGTAGGCGATGGAGTTCTCCGGGTTGGGGCCGGGGGTGACGGCCACGAGTTCCCAGCCGTCCTCGCCCCAGGTGTCGAGGATTTGTTTCGTCGCGTGCGACAGCAGCGGCACGGTCGCGTATTCCCAAGTAGTCATAAGCCCAAATCTTAGCTACGCCATGACGGCGGCGTCGACCTCTTCTTCACTGTCGATGAACCATTGGGCCCAGTCGGTGACCTCAGGGTGGCGGCGCAGCAGGGCGCGGCGCTGGCGTTCCGTCATGCCGCCCCACACGCCGAACTCGACGCGGTTGTCGAGGGCATCAGCGCGGCACTGGCTGAGCACCGGGCAGCTGCGGCAGATTTGTGCGGCGCGGCGCTGGGCGGCGCCCTTGACGAAGAGAGCGTCGGGGTCGCCGTCGCGGCACTTGGCCCGGGTGACCCATTCGACACGGCTGTGGGGGTCGCTGGGGCGCGGCGCGACCGTTCCCACATAGGGGTTGTTTTTCTTCCGGTTCATGAGCGAAGCGGTCATTGCTTCTCTCCTAACGTGGCGGGAAGTTCACGGAAAACACCTGTGAGTGTATTCGCAGCCGCGCACATGTGTCGAATAGGTCACACCTTTCCGGGTGTCCCAACAACTACCCCCGACCTGCGGAAAGGGCAATAACCTTGCCAAATGCATGCCCGCGGACGCACCCGTTCTCGTGCTACCTATTCATTTTTCTTTGATTTTCCGCCCAGAAGCCCGCCGGGCACCCCCACCCCTCGCCGACTCCCTCACACCACTCCGCAAGAACTCCCGCCACAGATCAAAAAACGCCAGCGGAAAAATACCTGCGCGAGCATCGATTCCACAGCTCTTTTTTGTGTCTCTGTGGGTCTCTGTGGGTCTCTGTGTTTCTCCGTGGGGCTCTGTGGGCCTCTGTATCGCGTGGTCCGCGCCCGCCTGCAGCACATGCGCGTCCCGTGCGCGCTTCCCGCGTCCCGTGCGCGCTTCCCGCGCCCCGGCGCGCTTCCCGCGCCCCGGCGCGCCCGGCCGTGGTCCGTGGTGCCCAGCGCCGTGCGCCCGTGCGCTTTCTCTAGTGTGCCTGAGCAGACAGTGTCCCCACAGGGAATTCGGTGGACCATGCGTGTGATCTTCTACGCCCGCCGCAGGTGCCGTCGGTTAGGGTGGTGGCGTGAGTTTTCTTCGCCGCCTCAGCATCATCACGGGCACCATCGCCGCCGCCGGCATCGTCGGCGCTGTCGGCCTGGCGCCTGCGGCCGCCCTCGCAGGCGTCGGCATCACCCGCACCCAGGAGACGATGGCCCAGGGCTTGGCCGATCTCACCGACGGCACTGCCCCCGGGGTGACTACCATTCTTGATGCCCACGATCAGCCGATCGCATGGCTGTATAAGCAGCGCCGTTTCGAGGTGCCCAGCGAGCAGATCGCGCCGATCATGAAGCAGGCGATCGTCTCGGTGGAGGATCGCCGTTTCTACGAGCACCCGGGCGTGGACTGGCAGGGCACGGCCCGCGCCATGGTGAAGAACATTTTTTCCGGCTCCGTGCAGGAGGGCGCGTCGACGCTCGACCAGCAGTACGTGAAGAACTACTTGCTGCTCGTCGACGCAGAGGACGAGGCGGAGCAGCTCGCCGCGACGGAACAGTCGATTCCCCGCAAGCTGCGGGAGATGCGCATGGCCTCCGATTTGGATAAGCGCTTGTCGAAGGATGAGATCCTCACCCGCTATCTCAACATCGTGCCCTTCGGCAATGGGGCGTTCGGTATTGAGGCCGCCGCACGCACCTATTTCGACACCCACGCCGCCGAGCTCACCCCCCTCCAGGCCGCCACCCTGGCGGGCATTGTGCAGTCGTCCTCGGCGTTGAATCCGTGGACGAACCCGGAGGGTGTGGTGGAGCGCCGCAACACGGTGCTCGACACGATGGTGGATACCGGCATCCTTCCCGCCGAGGAGGCCGAGGCGCTCAAGCTGGAGCCGCTCGGCACCGTGGAGCAGCCCATCGGGCTGCCGAATGGCTGTATTACCGCCGGCAATCGGGGGTTTTTCTGCGACTATGTGCTCGACTATTTGGGCAAGAAGCAGCTGGACCGGGACAAGATTTTGGCGGGGTCGTACACGATCCACACCACCTTGGATCCGAACATCCAGGATGCGACCCACGCGGCTGTGACCGCGCAGGTGGCGTCGACGACGCCCGGGGTCGCGGAGGTGCTCAACGTGGTACAGCCGGGGAAGGATTCCCGCCGGGTGCTGGCGATGACCTCCTCGCGCGATTATGGCCTCAACTTGGAGGCCGGGGAGACGGTGCTGCCGCAGCCGTTTACGCGCGTCGGCGCGGGCGCGGGCTCGGTGTTCAAGGTGTTTACCGCCGCGACCGCCATTGAGCGCGGCATGGGTATCGACAATCTGGTGAATGTCCCGCAGCGCTACAACGCCCTCGGCATGGGTGAGGGTGGCGCCGCAGGCTGCCCGGCCGGCTACTACTGTGTGGAAAACGCCGGCGTCTACCGGCCGTCGATGTCGCTGCGCGACGCGCTCGCGCAGTCGCCGAACACCACGTTCGTGCAGCTCATCCAGCAGGTCGGGGTGCCGGCCGTGGTCGACATGGCGGTGCGCCTGGGCCTGCGGGACTACGAGGAGCCCGGCTCTTTCGATGGCTCCTCCTCGATCGCCGAGTACATGGTGGAGCACAACCTCGGTTCCTTCACCCTGGGGCCGACGGCGGTGAACCCCTTGGAGTTGTCGAACGTGGCCGCCACCCTCGCATCCGGGGGCACCTGGTGTGAGCCGACCCCCATTGAGAAGGTGCTCGACAAGGATGGGGCGGAAGTCCCCATCGACACCCCCGCCTGTGAGCAGGCCATCGACGAGGGTGTGGCGGGCGCCCTGGCGAATGCCCTGTCGGCGGACACCGTCAACGGCACCGCCAGCGAGGCCGCACAGGCCATGGGCTGGACGGCGCCGACGGCGGGCAAGACCGGCACGACGGAAACCCACCAGTCGGCGGCGTTCATGGGCTTCAATACGAACTTCGCGGCGGTGCCCTACATCTACAACGACGGCACCACTGTCGCCCCGCTGTGCACGAGCCCGCTGCGGCAGTGCCCGGAGGGCACCCTGTACGGCGGCATGGAGCCCACCCGCACCTGGATTGGGCTGGCGCAGACCTTGGGCTGGCCCGCTGAGGGCGCGATCCCGCCCTACGATCCGGTGTACAACACGGGCACCGCAACCCAGGACATTCCCCGCGTCACCGGCCTGGCGGAGGCGGATGCCCGCAAGCGCCTGGAGCGCGCCGGCTACCGGGTGCGCACCGAGTTCGTCGCCGGCAACGGCATGCCGAAGGGCCGTGCCGTGGGCGTCAATACGGCGGGTGTGACGCTCAAGGGGCAGGAGGTTGTGCTGCAGCTGTCGGACGGCACGAAGCCGCCGGCACCGACCCGTCAGGCCCCCACCCCGGCGCCGGCGCCCGCACCGGCCCCGGTGCAGAACACGATGGATGAGCTCGCGAGCGCCGTCGACGAGGCAGTCAACCAGATTCTGCGCCAGTAGCCCCGCACCCCACGGCGCACGCCGACCCCGCACGGCATGCGTGTCCGTGCGGGGTCGTCGTTGGTGTCAGGGGTCGTGCGTGAGGGCGTTAGGACAGTGCGGCGCGCACCGCCGTCGACAGGCGCTTGCCATCGACAGCGCCCGCGGCCTTCGCCTGAGCGACCTTCATGACCTGCCCCATCATCGCCATCGACGGGGCCTCGTCGCCGGCCACCTCGGCAACGATGGCGGCGACCATGGCGTCGACCTCCGCGTCGCTCATCTGGGCGGGCAGGTAGGTTTCCAGCACCTCCGCCTCGGCGGTCTCCTGGGCGGCGAGCTCCTCGCGGCCAGCCTCGGTGTAGATCACCGCAGACTCGCGGCGCTTCTTCGCTTCCCGGGCGACCACCTTGAGGAATTCCTCGGCGGTGATGTCGTGGGCCGCACCCTGGGTTTCTTCCACCATGATGGCGGACAGCAGCATGCGGATGGTGCCGGTGCGGGTCTTGTCGCCCGCCTTCATGGCGGCTGCCAGGTCGGCGCGGAGGCCGTCGCGAATCTCACTCATGTGTGCCACCCTACCCGCTAGCATGGGGGGAATGAAGGCCCCGATTCTTGCCGCCGCCAGTGCCCTCGCCGCCGCCGTGTACACCGGCTACCGGGCGACAGGACACTTCCGCCTCCTCGAGGCCACCGCCCCGGTGCTTGCGTCCGGACAGTTGCGGGTGCTGCACATCAGTGACCTGCACATGCTGGACGAGCAGAAGGCCAAGCAGCAGTGGGTGGCGGACCTGGCCCGCCTGGAGCCCGACCTGGTGGTCAACACGGGCGATAACTTGGGCGCGGCGGATGCGGTGCCGGGGGTGCTGCGCGCCCTCGACCCGCTGTTCCAGTTCCCCGGGGTGTTTGTGTTCGGCTCGAACGACTACTTCGGCCCCCGCCCCGTCAACCCGGTGGGCTACCTGCTGGGCCGGAAGCGCCCCGTATCGGAAGAAAAGCTCCCCTGGGAGGGGATGCGGGCCGCGTTCAAGGAGCGCGGCTGGGAGGACGCCACCCACCGCCGCGTCGAGTTCGCCACGGGCGGGGTGCGCCTGGCGCTGGCGGGCGTGGATGACGCCCACCACGATCTCGACGACTACGACACGATTGCGGGGCCGCCGAACCCGGACGCCGATGTGGCGATCGGGTTGAGCCACGCCCCGGAGCCGCGGGTGTTGGATCGTTTCGCCGCCGACGGCTACGACCTGGTGCTCTCAGGCCACACGCACGGCGGGCAGCTGTGTCTGCCCGGCGGGCGGGCGATCGTGACGAACTGCGGGTTGGATCCGGCCCGCGCCCAGGGGCTGCACCGCCACGGGGACATGTATCTGCACGTCTCCAGCGGGTTGGGCACCTCCCGCTATGCGCCGGTGCGGACGTTCTGCCCGCCGACCGCAACGCTGCTCACACTCACGGCACGCTAGCTGGGGTTTTGCATAGTCGTGGCGGGCACGCTATATTTTTCCGGGTAGCCGGGATATGGCGCAGCTTGGTAGCGCGCTTCGTTCGGGACGAAGAGGTCGCAGGTTCAAATCCTGTTATCCCGACCAAGAGAAATCGGGCTGGTAGTTTCTACCAGCCCGATTTTTGCTTTTCTCCCCCACCCCGCGGGCCTGGGGCACCCCGGGGCAATTCCCGCCCGGTTAAGAAGCCGACGCCACCGCGGTCGTGTCGCTGGCGCTCTCGTCCCTGGTGGTGACGAACCTACCGGCGATGAGCGCGAGGACCGCGGTGGCGGCCAGCACGCCACAGCTGATCGCGATGTGTTGGGTGGAGCCGGAGTTGCCGACGGCAACGAGCGCGTCGACGGCGTAGTTCAACGGCATGAGGGTGGCGAGGGTGTGTTTCCAGCCGGCCACGTCGGCGCCGGCGGCGGCCGCCCACACGTGCCCGGTGATCGCCGTTTGGACCAGCAGGCTGGCGTACATGGCGCCGCGGCCGAGGACGCGGCCGACGAGGCCTGCGGTCACGGTGGTGAGCACGATGACGATGGCGGCCAACGCCAGCCCCGTGGAGTCGAGTCCGCTGCCGATGGCGAAGAGTGCGGCGATGCCGATGGCGGCCACGCCGAGGGTGCCCCAGCCGAAGCGGGCGGCCGCGCCGACACACACGGCGGCGGCGAGGAGGAAGGCGATGAGCGGCGCGAGGCTGCGGGTGGGGGTGTCGGGTTCTTCGGCGGTGGTGACGGCGGGCATGGCCCGGGTGACGGCCGCAGCGTCGTCGCGGGTGCGCTGAGCCATCTGGTCGACCTTCGCCGCCCCCTCGGCGAGTTGGGCGATGCCCTCCAGGGCGGCGGCCGTTCCCTCGTCGAGTTGGGTGGTGCCGGCCACAAGCTGCTTGGTGCCTTCGGCGGCTTGGTAGATGCCGTCGTGGTAGGCGTAGCCGGGGACGGCGAGCTGGTTGGCGAGTTCGCGGGTGCCGCTGCGCAGTTCGGCGAGCTGGTCGACCATGTCGCCGTTGATGCCAAGTTTGGCGGCTTCCGCCCTGAGGTCGGCGAGTTGTTTGCGCCACTGGGGTGCGCGGGGGTCGGTGGATTTCTCCAGCTGTTTGTCGATGTTGTCGACGGCGCTGATGACTTGCATCTGGACGGCGACTAAGCCTTGGACTTTTTCCACCGCACCGTCAACACCGTCGGCGACTTTCACCGCACCGTCCCCGAGCTGCCCGGTGCCTGCCTGGAGTTCGACCAAGCCCTGGTTGAGTTGTTTCGCCCCGTCGGCGAGTTGGGTGATGCCGGGCTGGAGTTCTTCGGCGCGGGCGTTGAGCTCGGCGGCCCCGCTCGCGAGCTCCGCGGAGCCGGTGATGAGGAAGCCTGCCTGGGTGGAGGCTTGGCCGGCGGCGCGGCGGGCATCGACCCAGGCGGCGGCGTCACCTGCGGGGGCGGGGGCGGCGGCTTCCTCGGGCGCCCAGGCGGTGTGCATAGACACGCCGCTCATGAGGACCGCACCGGCGAGGGTGGGGCCGAGGACGAGCAGCCCGAGGCCCGCCCTGCGGGTGAGGGCGGCGGTGCGGGTGGGGGTGGCAACATCGGGGCTCATGTCTGCAAAACTTACTTGTGTCCGGCGGGTGGGGTTAAGTAGGCACACCGTGGGGCGCGCCGGTAACGTGGGGTTAAGTATGTCTTTTTCCCGACTGTTGTCTTCAGGTGTGATGTCGTCATGAGTGCTGTGACGCCGATTGTGTTGGCGGGGGTGGCTTTTGTGCTGTCCCCGCTAGCGGTGGCGTTGTTCGATCGGCGGGCCGGGTATCCGCTGGCCGCTATCTATGCGGCGGCTGCGGTGGCCTTGGGTTCCCAGATGCCTGGCATTCTGCGGGGCAACGCCCTGGAGTTCTCCCGGGTGTGGGTGCCGAGTTTCGTCGCCTCCGGGATGGATGCCTCGTTTGCGTTAAGGGCGGACGCGTTGGGCGCATTCTTCGCCCTGCTGGCGCTCACGATCGGCGCGGTGGTGTTCGTCTATTCGGCAGCCTACCTGCATCGCGGCCACGGCAACGGCAGTTTTTATGTCATCATGTCGGGCTTCATGCTGGGCGTGCTGCTGCTGGTGCTGGCCAACGATGTCACCTTGCTGTTCATTGCGTGGGAGCTGGTGTCGATCGGTTCCTTCCTGCTCATCGCGCGCGCGGGTTCCGGCGGTGAGGCCGGGTCGTACCGCACCCTCATCCTCACGTTCACGGGCGGGCTGTTGCTGCTCATCGCGTTGGCGATCTCTGCGACGGCGGCCGGCACGACGAGCCTGCAGGGAATCTTGGACTCGCAGTTTTGGGTGCAGCGCCCGGCGCTCACCACGACGCTGGCAGTGCTGTTCGCGCTGGCAGGCTTCACGAAGGCTGCCCAGCTGCCGTTCCATTTCTGGCTTCCGGAGGCCATGGCTGCGGCCACGCCGGTCAGTGCGTTCCTGCACGCCGCGGCCGTGGTGAAGGCGGGCGTGTACCTGCTGCTGCGGATGAGTACGGTGTTCCACGACAACCACGTGTGGAATGTGTTGCTCATCGCCACGGGTATGACGACGGCGGTCATGGCGTCGCTGTTCGCGGTGCAGAAGACCGACCTGAAGAAGTTGACGGCGTATTCGACGGTGTCGCACCTCGGCTGGATTGTCACCACCATTGGTGTGGGCACCCCGTTCGCCCTGGGTGCGGCGGTGGTGCACACGGCCGCCCACGCGTTGTTCAAGTCCTCCCTGTTCATGCTCATTGGTGTCATTGACCACCAGGCGGGCAGCCGTGACGTGCGCCGCCTCGGCAAGCTGTACAAGCAGATGCCGTTCACCTTTGTCTCCGTGATCTTTGGCGCGTTGTCGATGGCGGCAGTGCCCCCGCTGTTGGGTTTCGTGTCGAAGGAGGGCATGCTCGAGGCCTTTGAGCAGGCCCCGATCGCGCACGCCGGCATCGTGGTGCTCCTCGTCGCCGCGGGTGTGGGCGCGCTGCTCACGTTCACGTATTCGGCCCGCCTGGTGCTGGGCGCCTTTGTGGATGGGCCGCGCGACATGAGCGAGGTCCGTGAGGCCCCGGTGTCGTTGTGGCTGCCGGCGGCCCTGCCGGGTGTGCTCAGCTTGCCGGCGGTGGCGTTCCTCGGCGCCTACGATGAGCCGATCGATGCGCTCGTCGGCACGGTGATCTCCCGGCCGCACATGCACTTGGCGCTGTGGCACGGGGTGACGACCCCGCTGATGATTTCCACCGCGGTCATCGTGCTGGGCTGCGTCGGCATCGCCATCCGCCGGGGGATTTACTCCCTGGTCGATGGGCACGAGTTTTTGCCGTTCTCCGGCAATTCCCTGCTCCAGGCGGGCCTGAAGCTGCTGAGCCGCTGGGGTCGGGTGTGCGCCCAGATGGCGAACTCCTTCTCCCCGGTGCGTCACATGACCTATCCGCTGCTGGTGGTGCTGGCGTTGGCGACGTGGGTGGCCATCAACCCGGGCATCGATGGGGTGCCCATGGCGCCCCGCATCCCGAACTCCACCCAGTGGGGCGACGGAGTCGCGCTGCTCATTGTGGCGCTCGCGACGCTGGGCTTGGTGCGGACGAAAAACCGCATGTTTGCCGCGATTCTCCTCGGCGTCGCCGGGGTGGGCGTGACCTTGCAGATTCTGCTGTTGGGGGCGCCGGATGTGGCGCTCACCCAGTTCATGGTGGAGCTCCTCGTCGTCGTCATCATCATGCTGGTGGTGCGCTTCCAGCCGGCGAACTTCAAGCCGGCGGGCCGCCGCCACACCCTGGTGGCCGCGGCACTGGCCTGCGGCATGGGTGTGGCCGCCGGGTTGGCGGTGTGGACGATGATGGGCCGCAACGAGCGCCCCGAACTGGCGATGTGGTACCTGAACAACGCCCCGGAGATCTCCGGGGGCGACAACATTGTCAACACGATCCTGGTGGAGTTCCGCGCCCTGGATACCATGGGCGAGCTCAGCGTGCTGGGCATGGCGGGCGTTGTCATTGCCGCGGTGGTGGGCTCGATCCCCCGCCACCCCTTTGCCCGGGGCACGAATCCCCCGAAGTGGGGCCTGGCGGGGATCAACTCGATCCCCATGACCCAGCTCATCCGCCCCCTCGTGCCGGTGCTGTTGGTGGCGTCCTTCGCGATTTTCATGCGGGGCCACAACGCCCCGGGTGGTGGCTTCATTGCCGCCCTGGTGGCGGGCGCGGCCCTGATGTTGGGCTACTTGGCCCGCCCGGCCGATGGGCCGGTGCTGGGGCAGCGCTGGCCGCTGTGGCTGACGGGCTTCGGTATCCTCACCGCGCTGGGCACGGGCCTGGTGGGCCTGGTGGTCAAGGGCTCGTTCCTCTACGCCATCCACGGCCATATCGGCCCGGAGCATGTGTCCTCGTCGATGGTGTTCGATGTGGGCGTGTTCATGTCCGTCATCGGCATGCTGGCCCTCGGGGTCAACGCCCTCGGCGGCGCGGAGCGCCCCGGTTCCACGCAGGAGCTGTTGCCCTTCGCCCGCGACGGCCGTAATCCGCTGCCCGCCCACCCGGGGGAGGAGTTCCGCCCCCACGGCTACGCCGACTGGGCCGGCGAGGATGCTGCCGCCCGCATCAACGGTGGCGTGGTTCGCACCCAGCACGAAAGGTCCTGACGCATGTTTCTTCCGATCACCATCGGCATCCTCGTCGCCGGCGGTGTGTTCCTCGTGCTGCAGCGCGGCATGGTGCGCATCGTGTTCGGCATGGGCTTGTTGTCCCACGCCGCAAATCTCATTATTTTGGCCGCCGGGGTGGGCGCGTGGCGGGGCGAGCCCTTTGCCTCCCGCACCCCGCTGGATGAGGCTGCGGACCCGCTGCCGCAGGCGTTTGTGCTCACGGCCATTGTGATCACGATGGCGACGACGGCGTTCATGTTGGCGTTGGCGGCGTTGGGCCGCAGTGACGATACCCGCAGTGTGGAGGACCCGGAGTCGGAGTCCCCCCTGGAGACCCGTGGGCGTACCTCCCAGTTGTTGGATCCCGCGTCGTTTCGGGCGCGCCTGGCGTCCCGGAAGGAAGGCCACTAATGTTGCTCCCCTTGTTTATGGCGGCTCCCCTGCTGTGTGCCGCGGTCGCGGTGGTGGCCCCGTGGCGGCTGGTGCGGGACGCGCTGGCGCTGCTCGCGCCCGCCGGTATTGCGGCCGGTGGCGCGGTGCTCTTTGCGTACGCCGCGGAGCCCGTCGCCCACAATGTGGGCTTGTATGACGGTGGGGTGGCGATTCCTTTCGTCGCCGACCGTTTCACCGCCATCATGCTCGTGGCGACGGGTGTGGTGGCGTTCGCCGCGAACTGGTTCGCGATCGTCGCCGGGGAGACCCGGGCGCGGTTTTATCCGGCGTTGGCGTTGATGCTCTCGGCGGGTGTGTGTGGCGCCTTGCTCACCGGCGACCTGTTTAACCTCTTCGTGTTCATTGAGGTCATGCTGCTGCCCAGCTACGGGCTCATCACGATGACGGGTTCCTTCAGCCGCTTGGCGGGCGGCCGCATGTTCGTCCTCGTCAACCTGTTGACGTCGACGATTCTGCTGGTGGGTGTGGTGTTTGTGTACGCCACGGCCGGCACCGCGAACATTGCTGCCCTGGCCGGCCAGGGTGCGCTCGGCGGGCCGGTGACGGTGGCGCTGGGGCTCGTCGTCATCGCGTTGTCGATTAAGGCGGGCCTGTTCCCGGTGCACACGTGGCTGCCGCGGACCTACCCGGGCACCTCCCCCGCTGTCATGGCGTTGTTCTCTGGCTTGCACACGAAGGTGGCGGTGTACGCCCTGTTCCGCATCTTCGTCGTCATTTTCGACCTCGACCCCCGCTTCCACGGGCTGGTCATTGCGGTGTGTGTGGCGTCGATGCTGGTGGGCGCGTTCGCCGGCCTCGGGGAGCACACCATCCGGCAGGTCATCGGCTACCAGATGGTCAACGGCATGCCGTTCATCCTCGTCGTCGTGGCGTTTACCTCGGGCGATGCCCGCCGGGCGTTGGCCGCCGGCATTTTCTACATGGTGCACCACATGGTGACCGTGGGTTCCCTGGTGTTGACCTCCGGGGCGATTGAGGAAACCTACGGCACGGGCAAATTCACCCGCCTGTCGGGCTTGAGCCGCCGCGACCCGCTGGTGGCGACCGTGTTCGCGATGGGCGCGTTCTCCATTGTGGGCTTGCCGCCGTTTTCGGGCGTGTGGGGCAAACTCTTCATCGTTTTCGAGGTCGCCCGCGGCGCGAACTGGCAAGCAGGGCTCGTCATTGCGGTCATCGCGATCGCCAGCTTCGGCGCGCTGCTGTCGATGATGCGCCTGTGGCGGGAAGTGTTCTGGGGTAAAGACATGGACGCCAAAGAGTTCCCCGAGACCCTGGTGGTGCGCATGGGCTTGTTGCTCCCCGGGGCTGTGATGATCCTGGTGAGTGTGGCGATGTTCTTCCTCGCGGGCATGATGGTGGACGCCACCATGGCGGCCGCCGCCGGCCTGCTGGATACCCCCGGCTATGTGACGGCGGTGCTGGGCCGATGAAAGGCAACACGATTGTGAACACTGTGGGCTACGGACTGTGGCTTTTTGGCCAGGTGTACGTCGGCGCGTGGGACATCCTCAAGCGCACCGTGCGCCGCGATATGGGCTACTGCCCCATCGTGGTGGAGTACCCGCTGCGGGTACGCAGCCCCCGGCTCATTGCCGCCCTGTCGACCTCGATCACGATGACGCCCGGCACGATGAGCATTGGGCTGCGCGCACCCGATGCCGACGGGGTGCCGACGGTACTCCTCGTGCACGCGGTGTTTGGCGCCGACCCGGATGAAGTCATCGCCGGCCTGCGCGACATGGAAAACCGCCTCGCGAAAGGACAACTGCAGTGATTATCGCCGGCCAAGTACTCATCGGGCTGTGCATGCTGTCCGCCATTGTGCTGATGCTCCGGGTGAAGGACTCCGGGTCCCGCGCGGTCCTGTCCGACATGGTGTTTTTCGGCATGCTGGGGTTCTACATTCTGTGGACCCTGGGGCACGACACCCAGATCGCCTACGAGATCATGTTCCTCGGCACCTTAGGCTGCCTGTCGACGGTGTCGCTGGCGCGGGTGCTGTCCAACGGCCGCCGCTAAGTGGAAGGAAGCACACACGCTCATGCAGTACCTCCCCCTCCTGCCCGCCACCCTCGGGGTGTTCGCGTTCGTGTTCACCGCGGTGGCGGTGTGGCGCGCCCCCGACGCGCTGTCCCGCAGCAACGTCATGTCGATCATCCCGGGCGTTGCCCTGCCGCTGCTCATCATGGCGAAGTTGGCCCACGACTGGATTGACCACGGGTTCGTGTTCGGTGATTTCCTCCGCGCCTGCCTGGCCATCACGGGCCTGCTCGTGGTGGTGAGTGTCGCCTCGTTCACGATGGGCCGTTCCATCTACGGCGTGTCCGTGGAGGACGCCCGCATCGCCGCCCGCGACAAGCGCTAACAGCGCAACCAGCGCAGACAACCACGCCGACGAAGACAACAAAGAAGGCCTCCCCAGCCGGGGAGGCCTTCGTCGTTGCGGGCGGAATCATGAGGCGGCACCGCCGCGGGGACCACGCGACCGGTGCCGCGTGTGTGGGGTCCGCTTAGGCGAGGCGGGCGTCTGCGGTGAAGTCGCCGCGCACAGCCTTGGAGTAGGGGCACACCTCGTGTGCCTTGGCGACGAGCTCAGCGGCGTTCGGGACGTCCTCGGCGAAGGAGACGAGGATGGTGCCGGACAGGCGGTAGCCGCCGTCGGAGGGGTCCTTCTCGAGGGAGACTTCAGCGGTGACGGTCGGGGTAGCCTTCACGCCCTCGTTCTTCATGACGAGGTGCAGGGCACCGTTGAAGCAGGAGGACCAGGCGGCGGCGAAGAGCAGCTCGGGGTTGGCGGCTTCACCTGCGCCCCCGAGGGCCTTCGGGGGACGCACGTCGAGTGCGAGGTCGCCGGCGGGGGATTCGACGCGGCCGTCACGGCCCGCGCCAGTCGAGGTCACAGTTGCGGTGTACAGGGCATCAGCCACGGGAGGGGCTCCTTAGGAGGTGGGGGTATCTGGGTCCTCGAGTGTAGCGCTAAACAGGGATTCGACGTCGAGGGGTTCATCCACCCAGGGGGTGGCCGGCGCGTCAGCCGCCGCCCCCGCAGGCGCAGACACCCCGGACTCTGCAACATCGCCCGCGGCCACCGCGGCATCAGCCGCAGCGGGGGCGAGCGTCGGCCCGGTGAAGATGAAGGTCTCCGGCAGGGGCCCACCGGTGGACATCCCGTCGATGGTGAACACCTCGTCGAAGTCGAGCACCGGGATCGGTGCGGTGACCTCTGCGGGAGACGCCGCTGCTGCAGCCGGTGGCACAACCACCGAGGCCACGCCGACGGCGGGCGCCTGCGCCTGCGCGTGCGTGCGTTGCGCTGCAGGTGCAGGTACAGCCGCAGCCGCGGCCCGGGCAGTGGCCTGCGCGCGCGGAACCGACGGCGTAGACAGCACGGGCGTCCCCGGGGCCCCCTGTACCGTCTCGGGGTGCTGGGGTGCTGCGGAAGGCGCGACGACCTTCGCACCGGCATCCGCTGCGGCGGCAGGTGCCTCCGCAGCCTCGACCGCTGTGCCTGCCTCCACGGGGCGTGCCGAATCCGCGGCCACGGGCACTGCGGGAGCCGCGGGCTTCGGCGCAGGGTGTGCCGCCTGCTGGGTCAGTGGTGCTGCTACAGCGGCAGGCTGCGTAGCAGCGTTCTCTTTAGCGGCTGCCGGGGGCTGTGGCCCACGTGCCGGCGTCGGCACGGACGTGCCGCGGGTGGGCTTCGGCGCGCCCTCGGCGGGGGCGGCGGGTGCAGCAGTCTGCGTGGGCGTGGACGTGGGCCCTGGGTCACGGGGTGCGGCGGCACGCGGGGCCACCGGGGTGTGCAGGGGTTGCACGCGGGCGGCGGCGGGGCTGGTGCGGTAGGCGGCGCCCAGGCCCACCATGATGAGGAGGGCGGCACCGCCCGCGACGGTCCAGCGGCCGATACCGCCGGCGCGGGGGATGATCGCTTCGCGGGGGTCGTGGACGGTGATGTAGGAGCCCTGGACGGTGAAGAAGCCGTCGGGGGTTTCCTTGATCGCGAGCGTCGCATCGCAGGTGTCCGCTGTGCGCGGGTCGCAGGAGGTGTACACCTCCTCGCCGTCGACGAGCGGGATGAATTCGGCGTCGCCGTCGACGCGGAATTCAAGCGGTTGGGCGATCAGGTTGCGGCTGGTTTCTTCCAGCCAGTACGTAGCGCCGACCTCGACGGGGGTGTCGGTGGCGTATTCGGTGAACGCTTCAATGGGGTGGACGCGGGGGTTGTTTTTGTCCGGCACGCCCTCATAGCGGGCGATGGGTTCCACCCCCGGCCCGGGCGGGGTGTCGTAGAGCGCATAGGAGCCGCCGGGCATGGGGTGCCCGGCGGCGTCAGCGCTGATGACTCGCGGTGCCGCCACGGTCTCTGCGGCTGCGGCGGCGGGGTGCGCGAGGAGAAGTGCGCAGGCCACCAGCATGAGGGTGGCTATGTTTCGCACCTGCGTCTCCTACCAACTGTGAGTGTTTTTTCTCAGTGAGTTTTTAGGTTAGCAGGTGTGACGCACTTAGGCGGTGAACAATTCCTTGATGCGTGCGGACAGGTCGGCATCAACCTTGGCCCAGTACTCGTAGACGCGGGCCTCGACCTCCGGGGTGACGCCGGCCATGGCGCGGGCGATGTTGCCGGCGAGGCGCTCACGCTCGTCGGCGTCCATGACCTCGCGGACGAGGATGCCGGCCTGCATGAAGTCGTCGTCGTCCGGGTGCTGCACGTAGGCGCCGCGGGTGAAGTCGCCGCCGTGGGTGTCCCACAGGCCGAGGTCGCCTGCCACGCCGAGGGTGACCCCGCTGCCGGAGGTTTCCCCGTCGTCGAGGTAACCAGCGCTGCGGCCATAGCCGTTGGGCGAGTAGACGGGCTGCTCGGGTGCCGCGAAGTCAAAAGTCATCGCACCGTCCTGGGCGTAGGAGTTCACCGGGCAGACGGGCTTGTTGACGGGCAGCTGGTCGGCGTTGGCGCCGACGCGGTAGCGGTGGGCGTCGGCGTAGGCGAAGCCGCGGGCGATGAGCATCTTGTCGGGGGAGAACCCGATGCCACGCACCAGGTTCGAGGGCGCGAAGGCGGCCTGCTCGATCTGGGCGAAGAAGTTCTCCGGGTTGCGGTTGAGGGTGAAGTGGCCGACGTGGATGAGGGGGTAGTCCTTCTGCGACCAGGTCTTGGTCAGGTCGAAGGGGTTCCAGCGGTAGCCTTCGGCCTCAGCGGCGGGCATGATCTGCACCTTGACGTCCCAGGTGGGGAAGTCGCCGCGAGCAATGGCGTTGTAGAGGTCGCTGCGGGAGGAGTCGGCGTCCTGGCCGGCGAGCTCTGCTGCCTCAGCGTCGGTGAGGGTCTTCCAGCCCTGGCGGGTCTTGAAGTGGTACTTCACCCAGAAGCGTTCGCCGTCGGCGTTCATCCACTGGTAGGTGTGGGAGCCGAAGCCGTCCATGTGGCGGAAGGTGGCGGGGATACCGCGGTCGCCCATGAGGTAGGTGACCTGGTGGGCGGATTCGGGGGTGCGGGTCCAGAAGTCCCACTGCATGTTGGCGTCCCGCAGCCCGGAGCCGGGCATGCGCTTCTGGGAGTGGATGAAGTCGGGGAACTTGATGCCGTCGCGGATGAAGAACACCGGGGTGTTGTTGCCGACGATGTCGTAGTTGCCTTCCGTGGTGTAGAACTTCAGGCTGAAGCCGCGGACGTCGCGCCAGGAGTCGGGGGAGCCCTGTTCGCCGGCGACGGTGGAGAACCGCGCGAGCATCGGGGTGACGGTGTCCTTCTGGAAGAGGGCGGCGACGGTGTAGGGGCTCATGTCTTCGGTGACGGTGAGTTCACCGAAGGCGCCCGCGCCCTTGGCGTGGACGACGCGCTCCGGGACGCGCTCGCGGTTGAAGTGGGCGAGCTTCTCGATGAGGTGGAAGTCGTGGAGGGCGACGCTGCCCTGGGTGCCGGTGGTGATGGAGTGGTTTTCGCTGGCGATGGGTGCGCCGTTGAGGCCAGTGGCGGGACACTGAGAAGTCATCAGATTTTCCTTATCGTCGGTTGGGTGATTCATAGCCTAGACCATGATAGCCACGGGCGCAATAATCGCCCGCCATTGCACAGCAACTACCTATGTAAGGCATGCCAAGGACACACCACCCCGCCCCGCCCGCCACCACGGGCGACCACTTGGGCGCTGCTACACTGTGAGGCCATGAGCCACCATTCCGAAGAGCACGACGCCCGCGTCACCGCTCTCGCCCTCGCCGCAGGTCGCGGCGACCGGGAGGCTCTCACCGAATTCATCCGCGCCACCCAGGCCGACGTGTGGCGGCTGCTGGCGCACCTCGGGGGCACGGACATCGCCGACGACCTCACGCAGGAAACCTACCTGCGCGTCATGAGCGCACTACCCCGCTTCGCGGCCCGCTCCTCGGCACGCACCTGGATCCTGTCGCTCGCGCGGCGAGTGTGGGTGGATAACATCCGCCACGACATGGCCCGCCCGAAGAAGTCCGGAACCGAGCTGGATGACCTCCACTCCTCTACCCCCGGCAATTTCACCGACTGGGTGGACGCCCAGCTGCTGCTGCGGGACCTGGACCCCGATCGCCGGGAGGCCCTCATCCTCACCCAGGTGTTGGGCTACACCTACGACGAGGCGGCAAAGATCGCTGGCGTGCGCGTCGGCACGATCCGTTCCCGCGTGGCTCGCGCCCGCAAGGATCTCCTCGGCGCGCAGAACCCCGAGCGCAGCTCCCGCCAGGCCTAAGGCCCGCGGCCACACAGCGCGGCACCCACGCCCGCCGCAGGCACCCACGCGCCCCACAGCGCCGCCCACAGTCGCGCACCGCGCGTTCCCGCCTACCCCTCCCCGGCGCACACCACGGGGCCCCACACGCCCGCCCGCAGTCCTACTGGGACTCATACAGCAGCGCCTCACAGAGGCCCGTGGCACACCCATCCCCCACGACACACCCCGCGGGCGCACAGCATGGCGCACAGCGGCGCACGGCGCCCCACTGGGGCACGCAGCGGCGCGTGCGCACCACCTCGGACGGCACTGGACCCGGGGTGACTCTCGGATCCCCTCCCCTGTCACGCCCCGCACGACACACGCACGCTCTACACACGCACGCACCGCGGAGGGGCTGCGCAGGCCCCCTCCCCCTGCTTTGAGCGTCACTGCGGGTTGCTGCGGGCCCCTGGAACACCGGTGGGCGGTGTCGAGGCATGAAAAAAGCGGTGACCCACCCTGCACGGGATTTCAGGGTGGGACACCGCGTGTTCATCACCGGGTGAGTTGGCTACCCAGTGAAGCATGTGAAAGGTTAGCGCGCTGCACTTCACAGAGGAAAGCAGCACACCTGAAAGCACACAGTCCAGTGTGCCCTCCTCCCCCACTTTAGGGGGTGGAATCCCGCGGGGGTGTGATACCCCCGCGGGCATTCGTCGTGTGCGCGTTAGGCGCGGCGGCGGACCGGGGTGCGGTACGCCATGAGCAGGCTGACCATGATGAGCAGGCCTGCACCAGCGGCGAGCGTCCAGTGGCCGATGCCGCCGGCCTTCGGCAGTTCACCGAGGCGGTTGTCGAAGACGCTGACGGAGGCGTTCTGGATGCGGAAGGATGCGCCGAGCACGTTCTTCTCGTCTTCGCCTGCGGGCAGGAACTGCTTGCCGTCCCACACCTCAATGCCGGTGGCGGTGAGCCGGAACTTCATCGGTTCGGGCAGCAGCTCGTAGTTATCGACGGCGTAGGGGGCGCGGGTTTCCGCGAGCCAGTACACCTTGTTGAACTCGAGCTTGCCGGACTTGAAGCCGCGGGCCTCGTCCGCCTTGACGGCGTCGTCGGTGACGGTGGTGCCGTCCACCCGCTTCGGTGCGAGCACCATCGCGGTGGAGCGGTCCGGGGCGCCGTTGTCATCGTGGTAGATGGTGAATTCAGCGCCGGGCAGCTGCAGGGTGCCGTCCTGGTTGAACTTGATCACGTCGATGATGCCGGTGCCGGGGCGGACCGGGATACACGCGTCGTTGTCTTCGCGGGAGCCGTTCTCGCCGGGCAGGTCAACGAAGTTGAAGAAGCCCTTGCCGGGGGTGCCCACACCGGTGGTTTCACACTCGCCGACGTTCGCCCACTGCTCTTCGGTGATGTCGTCGTTGGCGACGGCGATCACGCGGAAGAAGTAGTACTGGACGGCACCCGGTGCGAGCGTCTTCGCCGCGAGCTCACGGCCGGCGCAGAACACGTCACTGGTCTTCGCGGCGCCGCACTCGGCGTCGGATTCCGCGATGGTGACCACACCGTCCTTCGGGGTGACGGCCACGAAGGCGCTGTCGGCGGGGGTGGTGCCGGTGTCGCTCACCGCCATGGTGATCTTCGTGGCGGTGAAGCCCTCGGGCAGGGTGAAGGTGTCCGTGAACTTCGGGCGTGCCTGCTCCTGCTCACCGGTGTTGGTCAGGTCGATGCGGTAGGCGACGGTGATGGTGCCGTCCTCCGCGGGGTTGACCTCCGTGCCGGTGCCGCCGGCGGGGCCGTAGCCCTCCGGGTAGGTGTCGGTGTCGGTGGTGGCGGGCAGCTTCTGGATGTTCCAGCCCGGCTTCGTCACCGGGATGCACACCTCGTTATCAGTGGTCGGCTCGTCGGGGTTACCCGGCATGACCACGGTGTTGTGCATACCCTTGCCCGCACCGCCGCCGGAAGCGGACTCGCACACGCCGATCTTCGTCCAGGCCTCATCGCTCGGGTCGACGGGGCCGCGGGAGACGACGCGGACGTAGACGTACACGCTGCCCTCGGGGTCGACCGCGCGGTTCGGCGGGCAGAACACACCCTCGGCGTCCTCGCAGGTGGCACCGGCACCGATGGTGAAGGTACCGCCGTCGGCGAGGTTGAGGTTCTTCCAGCCCTCGGTCGGGAGGGACTCCCCACCGGCGACGATCTCCACGGACTCGACGGTGAAGGCCGGGTCCGGCAGGCTCACCGTGTCGGTGATCGCCGGGGTGTAGCCGGCGGCCTTACCGGTGTTGAGGATCTCGATGCGGTACAGGGTGGTGAAGTTGCCGTTCTCGTCGGCGACGACCGGGGCGCCGGGCTGGCCGGGTGCTGCGAAGGTGCCCTTCTCAGCGGCCTCGGCGGACTTCTTCACTTCCCAGGAGGGGTGCTCAACAGGCACGCAGGTCTCGTTGTCCTCGACGGGTTCGCCGGGGAAGCTGGGGATGCGGACCTTGTTGACGAAGGCGCGGGAGCCGGTGAAGGTGGTGCCGGTCTTCTCACACTCGCCGAGCTTGTTCCACACGGTGTGCTCCGCGGGATCGGCGTGGGCGGTCACCGCCACGAAGATGTAGTGGTGGCCGTCGGCGTCGATGGTGTCGCCGCCGGTCGGGCAGTAGCCGGTGGCACCGCAGTCCTCAGCGGACTGGATGACAAGCGTGCCGTCCACGAGGGCGACCTCGGTGCCGTCGGCTGCCACGTCCGGTGCGGGTGCAGCATCCGCCTGGTCCATGACCTTGACGGAAACGATGTCGAAGCCTTCGGGAACGCTCGGGACATCCTCAATGGTGGGGCGCGCCTGGGCGCTGGTGCCCTCGTTGTGGATGTCGATGCGGTAGATGGCGGTGACGTTGCCGTCCTTGTCCGGGGTCACAGCATCGCCGGCCTGGCCGGGCTCGCTGAAACCAGCGGCCGTCTTCGAGGACTTGGAGACCTCCCACTTGGGGAACTCCACCGGCACACAGGCGTCGTTGTCCTCGGTCGGGTCCTTCGGGTACTCCGGCAGGCGGACGTTGTTGAACAGGCCGTAGCCCGCGGTGCCGTCACCGTCGGTCTTGCACTCGCCGGCGCGGACCTTGTCCTCGTCGCTCAGGCTGGGGGTGGTGTGCGCTTCGATCCGCAGGTGGTAGTAGAAGCTCTCACCGGCGGGGGTGATGTCGTCCTCCCAGGAGTAGCGGCACCACACCGGCGCGTCAGACGCGGCGCGGGAGAGGTTGCGGCACTCGTCCTGGTTGTCGGCGATGCGCATCTTCAGGCCCGTGGTGACGTCGCCGTCCTTCGTGCCGTAGCGCTCAAGGTTGACGTTGTAGAACTCGCCATCGGCGGGGTTCTCGTTGTCCTTGTCGGTGAAGTACAGGCCAGCCTTGGTCAGGGTGAAGCCCTTCGGCAGCGCGAACTCCTCGAGGAAGGTGATGTTCGGCGCGCCCACCAGGGACTTGTTGGTCACCTTGATGCGGTAGTCGGCGGTGACAGTACCGTCGGCGCCCACGGTGACGGCGCTACCGGTGGTGCCGTAGTCGGCCCACTGGTCGGTGCCCTTGCGGGCCTGCTTGGCGATCTCCCAGTCCTCGGTGACCTTCACCGGCACACAGGCGCGGTTGTCGCGGATGGGGTACACGGTGGAGGTTTCATCCTCGTTGACCAGGGCGGTGACGTTGTACACGCCGCGGCGGAGGTGGGTGTAGGGCTTACCGTTCCAGGTGGACTCGTCACAGACGGCCAGGGAATCGCGGGCGGCATCGAACTTGGTGCCCTCGCCGCGGGGGTTCTTCGCCTGGTCGATCTTCAGCGGGATGGTGATCTTGAAGACCTGCTCACCACGGCCGGGGAAGTTCTCGATGCCGGGGGTGATGGTGAGCCCAGCGGCGAGCTCCGCCTCGGTGGCGGTGTTCTTCAAGTTCTTGATGTCGGCGGGGCGCGGGGTGTTGGCGCCGGGGAGGGCCTCAATGGTGGCCTTCTCGGAGCCGTTCCACACGAGACCGGCGGGAACCTTGAAGGTATCGCTCAATGCACCGGTCGTACCGGGCTGGGAGGAGCGGTTACGCACGCGGACGTAATACGTCACGTTGACGGTTCCATCGGGGTTGATGGTCTGCTCCGGGCCGACGTGGGGGTTGCTCACGCCCTCGTCGACAGCCTTCTCGGGATCCTCGTAGGCGAACTTCTGCACGTAGAAGGTGCCGGCCTCGAAGTTGTTGACGACCTCGACGTTGACCTTCTGCTCACCCTCGGCGGGCACGGTGAACTCGGCAACCTTGCGGACGCCGTTGATCGGGGAGGTCAGGGCGCGCTCACGCACACCGGTGCCGGTGTAGGTGACGGAGTGCTCCACGTTGGGCACGTCCAGGCGATCGATGTCGCCCTGGTTCTCGTACACCCAGCACAGGGAGCCGACGGGGATCTGGGCGTCGGGCTGCTTGGTCACGCCGTCGCGGTAGCCGGGCATGCCACCCTGGTAGTCGGGATCATCCACACCGGGGGTGTGGCCCTCATCCCAGCAGGCGTACTGCATCTGGTACTCGAGGGCGGCGACGTCGGGCAGGTCTTTACCGGTACCGGTGACGCGCTTCGTGACAGAGAAGGTCCCCGAGGGGGCCTCGTAGTTGCGGATCACACAGGAGATCGCGCCGTCGTCTTCCGCGGCGGTGGTGAGCTCAAAGCCGTTGGGCGTGTTGCGCACCGGGATGGCGCGCTGGGTCACGTGGCCGTAGGCGTCGGTGACGTTCTGGGTACACTCGGCGTTCTTCCCGGAGCGCTGGTAGATGGAGAAGCCATCCTTCAGGGTCTCGGTGAAGGTGATGGAGCGGCCCTTCTCGGTGGTCCAGGCGACGATGCCGGACTCCGGGGTGACCTTGGCGTCACTGTCGGTCGCGACGACGCCGGGGCCGGAGGGGGTGAAGGTCCAGCCCTCACCGCGGGAGAGGGTCTTGCCGGTGGGGTCGACGATGAGCTTACGGACAGAGATCGAGGGGTTACAGGTCTCGGAGGCTGCCTCCACCAGGGCCTTTTCCAGCTCCTGGTAGTTGTTAATGGTCAGCGGCGCGTCATAGGAGGAGATGGACTCCAGGGTGTCGCGGGCGCTGACGGTGTCGTAGACCGCGGTCGCGCGACCCACGAGACGGGTGGCGGACCAGTTGGAGTACTTGTAGTAGCGACCTTCGGGCAGCTGCAGCGCGGTGCCGTAGCCGTCCTCCAGCAGCTCGATGGAGGCGGGCATGCCGACACCGATCGGCACGATGCGGGCGCCGGTCTCCTTCACCGCGTTCGCCGCCTCCACGGAGCGCAGCACGTCGGTGTAGTTAGCGTCCAGACCACCGGCGATGTCAGTGTTGGCGTTTGCCGGGCGGCCCGGCATCCACTCGGTGGGGCCGTTGAAACGGTACGGCGGGTTCGCGGCGGACTCGGGGTTCACGCCGGTGGGGCGACCGTCGGTGATGAAGAAGACGACGTCGTAGGTCACACCCTTGGCCTTGGCGTCGAGGATCTCCTGCATGCCGGCCTGCCAGTTGGTGCCGCCCTTGAAGTTCTGGTTGGAGTAGTTGCGGCGCACACGCTCAATGGCGTTGTTCACGGCCGCGACACCCTCGGGGCTATCGATGGGAGCGTCGAGGATCTGGCGACCGCCGACGGTGATCTTCTCCGCGTCGGTGGCGAAGCCGAACAGACCGACGTGGGAGTCGGTGCCCTGCAGGGAGGACACGAGCGACTTCGCCGCGGTGCGGGCCTGCCGCTGCTCGTTGGCGTCCAAGGAGGCAGAGAGGTCGAAGACCAGCGCGATGCTCAAACCACACTGCTTCGGCAGCGGCGGGTTCGGGGCGATCGGCGGCAGCGGGTGGGAGCGCGTCGAGTCGACGGACATGGTGCCAAACATCATGTCCTCTTCGCCCTCTTCCGCCATCATGGCGGCAGCGTCGAAGACCTCGTCGTCCTCGGACGGTGCGAGCACCTCCGCGCCACCATAGATAGAGGCATCCTCCGCGGCGGCGGGTTCAGCCGCCACATCCTCCGCGGCCGACACCTCAGCATCAGAGTCGTCAACAACGACGATCGCGTCGGTGTAGTCCTCCTGCGCGGCGACGGTGCCGGTGGCGCCGAAGAGCGCAGCAACAGACAGCACGGCGGCAGACGCACGTGCCACGTGACGTAGCGCACGATTACGGGTGTGTTTCACGTTTCTCCCCTCCCACGACAGTGTGGAAGACCCTCAAAGCTCTGGTTAGATTTCTAGCTTTTATTCAGGGTAGGGGAATTGCAGCACCCCGACAACCAACACGCAGGTGCAGTTTCATTAGCCCAATATTTTCCCTGCTGGCACGAGAGTGACACAGGAAACACCACCCCCATCCGGGGGTGAGTAGCAGGCGTGACGCCTATCGAAAGCTAAAGGCCGCTCTCAGCTTTCACAGGCTCCGCACAGCGGACCGACACCCGCCGGGAGACATCGCCCGTTCGCCATTGGTCACACCATCCACGCACGTCATGAGAGCGCGCACCAGGACCGCGGCGGGCCGCAAACTACACGCATGTCATTCTAGAACCCAATAACTAGCAATAAGAAAAGCTGAGAGATCAGCCACCATTTAAGGTTCCTCACAGGCGGGCACGCGGCACGTGTGCTACCCGGCGAAAGCACATCTTCGGCCCCCGCAACCACACCACACCCCACTCCCCAGTCACCCCTGAAATGAACCCGAATACTATGCAGAAAATATACAGACGCTGAATAACCAGCAGTTCTGCGTATATTTCCCGCCCCACACCCCCGCATGGGTACCCACATCAGGCCCATATCGTGCAGCACTTCTGCGTTTCACCCGTTGGGACCTCCCCCGCCCGGACGGCCCAGATCCCCGCACCCGGCCACACCCCGCACGCCCACACACCCCACCCCCTTAGGCAACACACACGGGCGAGCAGAGGCCCCCAGCACCGCCCCTGCGCGACCCCACCCACCGCATTCCTGTCGGACGGCCCCCGCCCCGTGCACCCCCGGCACCACCCACGGGGCACGCAGCCGCCCCAGGGATGCGAAAAGCCCGGCCCCCACGGGTGTGGGTGAGCCGGGCGTGCGCGCCGCACGCTACGCGGCGCAGTGCGTGCTGGTCGGGGTTAGCCGACGAGGAGTTCCGCGATCTGGATGGTGTTGAGCGCGGCACCCTTGCGCAGGTTATCGCCGGAGACGACGAGCACGAGACCCTTGCCGTCGTCGATGGACTGGTCCTGACGGATACGGCCCACGAGCGACGGGTCGGTGCCGACCGCGTCGAGGGGGGTGGGCACGTCGACGACGGTGACGCCGGGGGCGGCCTCGAGGAGGGCGGTGGCCTGCTCGACGGTGATGGGGCGCTCAAACTCGGCGTGGATGGTGAGGGTGTGGCCGGTGAACACGGGCACGCGCACACAGGTGCCGGCGACCTTCAGGCCCGGGACGCCGAGGATCTTGCGGGACTCGTTGCGGAGCTTCTGCTCCTCGTCAGTCTCCAGGGAGCCGTCGTCGACGATGCTGCCGGCCATCGGCAGGGCGTTGTAGGCGATGGGGGCAACGTAGGGGCCGAGGTCGACCCCGTCGAGCGCGCCACCCGTGTGCGCGAGTTCGACGTTGCGGTCGCCGACGTGGGCGATCTGCTTCGCCAGGGTTTCCACACCCGCCAGCCCGGAGCCAGACACCGCCTGGTAGGAGGACACGTGGAGCCGCACCAGCCCGGCGGCGTCGTGCAGCGGCTTGAGCACCGGCATCGCGGCCATGGTGGTGCAGTTCGGGTTGGCGACAATGCCCTTCGGAATGTCGTTGAGGGCCTCGGGGTTGACTTCGCTGACCACCAGCGGCACCTCGTCGTCCTTGCGCCACGCAGAGGAGTTATCCACGACGGTGGCACCGGCAGCGGCGAACAGGGGCGCGTATTCGCGGGAGGCGGCACCGCCCGCGGAGAACACGGCAATGTCGATGCCTCGCAGGGAGTCCTCGGTCTGCTGGGTGACGTCTTCGACGGTGATGTCTTCACCACGGAAGCTCAAGGTCGTGCCCGCGGAGCGGGGAGAGGCAAAGAAACGGACGGTGTCGGCGGGAAAGTTGCGCTCTTCGAGGATGTCGCGCATAACGCGGCCAACCTGGCCGGTGGCGCCAACGACGGCGATAGTGGTCATGGGGTGGGGTGCCTTTCAGTCAAGCAGTCCAGATTGTTTCGATTCTAACCTTTAGGCGCCGTGCACTTTGCCGACCCCATCTGCCCGCGGGTGCTGACGCCACGCGCCCTAGTCGAGCAGCCACCCGAGATCGCGGGCGATGCGGGCCGCCGCAAAACGGTTGCTCGCACCAGTCTTGGCGATGATGGCGGAGATGTGGTTGCGGACGGTGCCGTGGCTCAAGTACAGCTGCGCGGCAATCTCTTTCGCATCGTGGCCACGGAGGACGAGGCGGCAGATGTCTTCTTCCCGTGATGTCAGCTGCGGCCCCGGGTGCAGACACGCCTCTTGCGCCAGCTCGGGGTCGATGTATCGCAGCCCGCAATGGAGCTTCCGGATGGCGCCGGCGAGCTCATCGGGCGGGGTGTCTTTCACCACGAAGCCGTGGGCGCCTGCGTCGAGTGCTTTGCGCACATATCCCGGCCGACCAAACGTCGTCACCATGAGCACTCTGCAGCGAACTCGGGCATCCCGAATCTGAGCAGTGGCATCAATGCCGTTGGTGTGCGGCATGTCCACATCCAACAGTGCCACGTCAACGTCGTTGGCGATGATGGCGTCGACCACGTCGCGGCCGTCGGCGCACTGGGCGACGACGTCGATATCGTCCTCCAGCTGCAGTAGCGCGGCAAGCGCCCCACGGACAAGAGCTTGGTCATCGGCGATAAGGACGCGGATCATGCGTCCCCCCGCGCGCGGGGTCGCTGCAGAGTGACCGTGGTGCCCTGCTGGTCGCGGCTCATGATCGTGAGGCTCCCGCCGAGGGCCTCGGCGCGGCGGCGCAGCCCCCGCAAACCCCCACACGCGGCCCCCTCCGGCACACCACACCCATTGTCCGCGACCGTTAAGGTGCTGTCGTCGTAGGTGACAGTGATCTGGGTGGCGCGGGCGTGCCGCAGCGCGTTCGTGGTGAGCTCCTTCAACCCCCACGCGAACAGGGTGGCGGTCTCCCCGGTGGGTTGCGCCACCGCGCCCGGGGTGGGGAACGTGACAGCAACCCCGGCGGCAACGCACGCGGCACGGCATTGGGTGAGGGTATCGGCGAAACTGGGGGCCGCGATACGCGTCACTGTGGAGCGCACCTCGTTCAACGCCTGCCGGGACAGCTCCGCGATACTTGCCAGTTCCTCTGCCGCGGCCTCGGGATTGATGCTCATCGCCCGGCGCGCCACCTCCGCCTTGAGGTTAATGACGGTGAGGGTGTGCCCTAACAGGTCGTGAATATCTGCGGCGATGAGTTCCCGGTCCTGTGACAGCACCAGCTCCGTCTCGAGGCTCTTGCGACGCTGCTCGTAGCTGGTCATGATCCCGAAGATGATGATGAACAGAATCGAGATGATGATGGGCAACGTGTTGACCTGGACAAGGAAGGCGCCCAGCAAGATGACGACGGTGCCGGCCACCAGCACGCGCGCAAGCGATCGCTGGGTGGTGGGGAAACCGAACAGCACGAACGCGACGAGAAAAGGTACGAAGATCAGCGCAAACGACCCCGTCACTAATGCCGTGAGGACGGTGATGAGCAGCAGCACGCCGACGAATGCGGGCGCCCGGTACTGGGCGGGAAGAAGGCGGGGGAAGTAGCGCACCGCACCCAGTCCGTAGGAGTAGCAGGCAGAGAAGACGACGACCGCGACGGTGGCGACGAGACAGTCGCGCAGGCTGGCACCGCTGCGGGCATACAGTACGAGCTGGACAGCCAGGAGACTGAGCCAGATGGATCCCCACCCGGAGGTGACGGAGTCGAAACGATCCGTTGGTGCTGGGTGGCCCCGCCATCTGCCGCGCGGGGGCGTGCCCCGTCGGGTGTCTGACGCGGCTGGGTGGGTACGCGGGGGGTGGGGTTTCATCGGCGGCCTTTTTCACCCTGGGCAAGCAAGAAGTACAGGGTCAACAATGCGAGTGTCCAGGCACTGAAGTTTATCAGCAACCCCGCCAGCTCATCGTGGGCAACGAAAGGGGCGCTGCTCAGCGCTTGGGTGCCCTCAGCCAGCGGGTAGCGGGCGAGCCCTGCTGCCCCGTACGCCGGTGTGAAGCGGGCGATGCGCAGGAGGGGCTCGGTCAGGGGTGCCATGATGTTCGCGGCGAAGCACAGCACAATGAGAGATGTGGCAGCCACGGTGACGCCGGCGTGGCCTGTGATGAGGTGGGTGACAATCAGCCCGTAAAAGCCGAAGGGGAGGGCGACGGCGGTGGTGATGAGGAAACTTGCCGCCCACGCCTGCGTAGGCATCTGCGCGCCGGCGACCGCGCCGGTGATAAACACAGCCGCTACGGGCAGAACGGTGCGTACGGCGAGTGAGGCGATCTGCCCGACAAGGAGTTGGGTGGTGCTCAGCGGGGTGAGGGCGAGTTGTCGTCGCCACCCGGACGCCAGTTCCACGGCGTGTGCTGCGGTAGCAGACACGGCCCCAACCATGCCTGCGTAGAGGGCCATGCCGATCATGACGTAGGCGTTGATGTTTCCGTCGCCGACGGGTTCGTCAGCGAAGTTCTGCAGGGACCCGAAAAGTACGTAGAAGACGACAGGCAGCACGATGGAGAAGAAGATGCTGGACACATCGTTTCTGAGCCGGCCGACCTCCCTGAGCACGTAGGGCAGTGTCGGCGGGGTGGTGGAGTAAGAGGTGGTCACAGGGTGCGTCCTTCGGATGGGTCCGGAGCATGGAGTTGTTGTTGCGTCATGCCGGTCCACGCGAGGAAGGCGTCCTCGATGGAGGCAGTGTCGATGGTCAGGTCGTGGGCAGCCGTGTGGGTCAACAGCCACCTAGCTAACGCGTCGGAGGCGCCGGTGCGGAAGGTGCAGGCCCCGGCCGTGGTGCGCATGCTCGTGTAGAGCTGTGGTGGGGTGCGCTTCGCCTCGTCCGGGGGCATGGTGGCTCGCACCGTGGCGTCGGCTGCTGCACTGAGAAATTCCTCGGTGCGGGTGTGGGTGAGGACCTCACCCTTGTCGAGCACGATGATGTGGGAGGCGAAGTCGTGAACTTCCTTGAGGTAGTGGGTGGCGAACAGGATAGTGGTACCGGCCGCCGCCTGGGCGCGCATCTGTTCCCAAAACTCGGTGCGGGCGCGCGCATCCATCCCCACCGTCGGCTCATCCAACAGCAGGATATCCGGGCGGGACAGCAGCGCGAGCGCGTAGCGAAGGCGTTGCTGTTGCCCACCGGAGCAGGTACTGACTTTGCGGCCCGCGATGTCCTCAATGCCAGCCACGCGCATGACGTCGTCGATGTCACGGGGGTAGGGATGGGCCGCGGCGACAAGCCGCAGCAGTTGCCCGACCCGCACACCGGGCAGCAGCCCGCCATCCTGGAGGACGGCACTGATCGTGCCGTGCCGGACGGCCTGGGTGGGGCTCATCCCGTCGACACGAATACTGCCGCTGGTGGGGGTGGTGAGCCCCAGGATGAGGTCAATCATGGTGGATTTGCCGGCTCCATTGGCGCCGAGGAGCCCGACGATGGTGCCGCGGTCGACGTCGAAGGTGACCTCGCGCAGCGCATGGATGGATTCGCCATGGCGTGGATGAAAAGTTTTACTCACCGACGCAACCTGGAGTGCGGGTGGACGTGTACTGGGTGTCATGGCTCCCAGTACACGCCGGCCTCCGGGTCTGTGTGTAGGCCGTTCGTCATGACTGTGGCATGACAGATGTCATCGACGCGGGGTGTGCGTGAGAAAAAATCCATCCGTCGGATTCTTTCGCGCGGAGGTGACGCGACCATCACATGAATCCGCCGTGCGTGCAGACGCTAAAACCCCACCCGAACTGCATTCGGATGGGGTTGTGGCACCACCCGCGTCACGCGGGTGGCTTTGGGGTTTAGCGGCCGGTACCGGCGTAGACGACGGCTTCTTCCTCGCCACCGAGTTCGAAGGCGTCATGGATGGCCTTCGCGGCGATCTTGACGTCTGCTTCGCGCAGCAGGACACTGATGCGGATCTCGGAGGTGGAGATGAGTTCGATGTTGACGCCGGCGTCGCGCAGCGCCTCACAGAACACTGCGGTGACACCAGGGTGGGACTTCATGCCGGCGCCGACGAGGGAGACCTTGCCGATCTGGTCGTCGTAGAGGATGTTTTCGCAGCCGCCCTGCTGCTGCAGGCGCTTGAGCTGCTCCATGGCGCGGGGGCCGTCAGCCCGGGGGCAGGTGAAGGTGATGTCGGTGCGGTTGTCCTCGAGGGAGGACACGTTCTGGATCACCATGTCAATGTTGATTTCGTTGTCGGCGAGGACGCGGAAAATGGCGGCCGCTTCGCCCGGGGTGTCGGGGATGCCGAGGACGGTGACCTTGGCCTCAGAGGTGTCGGTGGCGACACCGGTCAGGGTTGCTTCTTCCATGGGGATTTCCTCCATTGAGCCGGCAACCAGGGTGCCGGGGTCGTTGCTGTAGGACGAGCGGACGCGAATCGGAACGTTGAACGCGCGGGCGTACTCCACGCTGCGGAGCACCAGGATCTTGGAGCCGACGGCGGCGAGCTCGAGCATTTCCTCGAAGCAGAGCTGTTCGAGCTTCTTCGCGTTGGGCACGATGCGGGGGTCGGCGGTGTACACCCCGTCGACGTCGGAGTAGATCTCGCACACATCGGCCTTGAGTGCCGCGGCGAGCGCCACCGCCGTCGTATCGGAGCCGCCGCGGCCCAGGGTGGTCACATCGCGGCTTTCGCGGTTGACGCCCTGGAAGCCGGCGACGAGGCAGATTTTGCCCTCGTCGAGGGCTTCGCGCACACGCTCCGGGGTGACGTCGACGATGCGGGCATTGCCGTGCCGTTCGGTGGTGATGACACCGGCCTGGGAGCCGGTGAAGGACTGGGCTTTCGCGCCGTAGGATTCGATCGCCATCGCGACCAGCGCGTTGGAGATCCGCTCACCGGCGGTGAGCAGCATGTCCATCTCGCGGGCGGGCGGCACCGGGTTGACGGCGGCCGCCAGGTCGAGAAGCTCATCAGTGGTATCCCCCATCGCGGAGCACACCACCACCACGTCGTGGCCCTGCTTCTTCGTGGCCACGATGCGTTCTGCCACGCGACGAATACGTTCGGGGCTCTCCAGGGAGGAGCCACCGTATTTCTGCACAACTAGGGCCACGTCCAAGCCTTCTTTCACAACGTTTCGATTGCCGTGGAACATCGTAGCCGACGGCGCGGTCGTTGTCCTGCAGATGGGCGGGTTCGTTATAGGGTGTTCGGCGTGCACTCCAACCTGCTGGCCGCCCTCTTCACTTTCGCCTCCGCGCTGACGATCGCGTGGGGCACCGTGGTGCGCCACCGTATCGCGGAGGAAGCACCCGACGACGGGCACCAAGCTTTCCTCGCCGCCATCCGCCGCCCCCTGTGGTGGGCGGGCACCTCAACGGCGCTGGTCGCCTACGGTTTGCAGATGATCGCCCTCGGGTTCGGCACCCTGCTGGTGGTGCAGCCGATCCTCGTGCTCAAGCTGATGCTCACCCTGCCGATGAGCGCCAAGTGGGACGGCCGGAAGATCTCCACCCTGGAGATGACGTGGGCGGGGGTGCTCACCGTCGCCGTCGGCGTGTTGGTGATGCTCGGCAAGCCGGCCCCCGGCATGGCGCAGCCGCCCCTGGCCCGCTGGATTCCCTCCCTCGCCGTCGGCGTCGTCGTGCTCGTGGCGTTGCTCAAGTTCGCCAGCCACCAGATTCCCCGGGAGAAGTCCCTCTACTTGGGTATCGCCACGGGCGTGCTCATGGGCTATGTGGCTGTCCTGTCGAAGGCGACGGTGGATGTGTTTGTGCACCAGGGCTGGATGGGTTTGGTGACGAACTGGGAGCCGGTCACACTCGCGGCGAGTGCGATCCTCGGCACCGTCATCCAGCAGTACGCCTTCAATGCGGGGGCGTTGCGTAACTGCCTGCCGGCGATGACGATCGGTGAGCCGATCACGGCATTCGCGCTGGGCTATGTGGTGTTGGGCGAGAAGTTCCAGGTGCAGGGCCCCGCCTGGTTCGCGATGGGCGCAGCCCTGGTGGCGATGATCGTCGCGACGGTGGTGCTGTCCCGCAAGGGCGTCGGGTAGTCCCCGCCCGCGCAGCACACAGCGCCCGCACGCGCCGGCACCGGGTCACTCCACCGTCAGGTCACGCCACCACCGCAAGCCCCCACGCAGTCGACCTCGTGAACGCGTGCCCCTCGCGGAAACCCCCTGCCCCCTCGCGTCAGCCCAGCACCCCTCGATCGTCTCGCTCGTCGAGCTCGATCGTCTAGATTGCCCAGGGGAACACCATGAGGAAGTACGCCGAGATCCACGCCCCACACACGAGGTAGCCACAGGCCACAGCGAGCTGGGTGCGCCCCGTCGCGCGCTGCATGACACCGACCAGCGGCAGCAGCAGCACGTAGGCCGGCAACAGTAGCCGGGGGCGGGAGTGCATGATCCCGTCGGAGAGCAGCACGTTGGCGGCAATGGCGGCGCCGAACAGCCACACCGGCCACGGCAGCCGCCGCCAGGAGGCGATGACGGCGACCACGATGAGGATCATGATGGCTGCGGAAAGGAAGTAGCCGATGTCGGCCTCCGGGTCGGTGGTGACCCGGTGGAGGAAGCGCACAGTCGCCTGCCCGAAGTCGAAGGCGGAGTGCCAGCCGTCTTTCTGGATTCCGAAGTAGCCGCCCGCATCGACCAGCTGCCGGTTGGCGTAGAGCAGGTAGCCGGCCAGCCCCAGTGGTGCGAGGAGGACCCCCAGCCAGCTCGCGAGCGGCGTGGCCGCCCACGCCCGCAGCCGCGCCCCGCGGGTGGTGACGGGCGTCGCGGCGGCGGGGGTGGTGGCGTCGCTGGGGGTGTTCTCCCCTGCCGCGGGCTCCGTCGCACGCATCTCCCGCCCGGCGCGCAGGCGCGGCAGGATGAGCAGCCGGGTTGTGACGACGAGGACGAGCACGGCGATGAGGTCGACGGCGGTGAGCCGTACGAGGCCCGCGACGAGGCAGAGCAGGCCTGCGGCGAAGAATTTGTCCTCCAGGATAAACACCACAGCCCACAGCGCGAGGGCTAGAAACAGTGCCTCCGAGTAGGGCATCGTGAGGGTGACCGCCAGGGGTGCGCCCAGCAGCAGGGTGCCCGCAAGGAACGGGTTGAGGTTGAGCTTGTCCGCCAGGCGCATCATGCCGGCGCAGGCCACCACGGCGAACAGTTGGCTGACCACCACGCCGGCGGCCAGGGTGCTGATGCCAGCGAGGTGGAACACCCGCAGGATGGCGGGGAGTGCGGGGAAGAAGGCGAGTGTGCGTTCCCAGGGTGGGCCGTCGATGACGGGTGAGGTGGGGTCAAAGTAGCCACCTTCGGCGATACCCATGTAGTACTGGGCGTCCCAGCGGGACAGCGCCCAGGTCAGGGAGTGTCCTGTCTGCGTGCCGAGCAGGGCCAGCACGCCGAGGGTGACGGTTGTCGTGGCGGCGGTGAGCAGCGCTGCGGAGAGCCAGAGGCTGCGGGTGGTGAACTCGTGGGCGGGTGCGGGCATGGGGACACTGTAATCGGCGGGGCCGATCCGGGACCCAGCCGGGTGCTACACCCGGGTGGTGCGGCCGGGTCGAGGGTCCTGCCGGGGGCCGGTTCGGAGGTCAGTTCGGGGCCGGCCGGGGGTCGGCGGGGGCACCGCCACCTACCCCCATTTTTGGGAAGGTCATTCCACCAGGTGGACATTGTGGGGTAGACTCTCACCCCATGAACATCCTCCACAGCATGCGACGGCAGCTTCTTCGCCGCGGCGGGACCCCAGCCTAACCACCATTTGCGTGCCGGCCCCGCCGCGGAGGTTCACCACTGTCACGCCGGCCGCACTCACCCGCTTTTCTCGCAGCATATTCAAGGATTGTTTCCACCATGACTTCTCCCGATACGTTCTTTTCCGCCCCGGCCTCCATCACCACCCCTGATGGTCCCCGCGGCGCCCACCAGCCCGCCTGGAACAAGCAGCGCAACTCCCAGATGCCGGTCGACCGCTACCAGCCGTTCTTCACCGAGGTCGAAGAGATCTCCCTGCCGGACCGCACCTGGCCGAACAAGACCATCACCACCGCACCCCAGTGGTGCGCGGTCGACCTGCGCGACGGCAACCAGGCCCTGATCGATCCGATGTCCCCGGAGCGGAAGCGCCGCATGTTCGACCTGCTGGTCGCCATGGGCTACAAGGAAATCGAGGTGGGTTTCCCCTCCGCGTCGCAGACGGACTTCGACTTCGTCCGCCACATCATCGAAGAAAACCGCATCCCTGACGATGTGACCATCCAGGTGCTGGTGCAGGCCCGCGAGCACCTGATCCGCCGCACCTTTGAAGCGTGCGAGGGCGCGAAGAACGTCATCGTGCACTTCTACAATTCGACCTCCATCCTGCAGCGCAAGGTCGTGTTCCGGAAGGACAAGGAGGCGGTGAAGAAGCTGGCGACGGATGCCGCCGAGCTGATCAAGTCCATCGCAAAGGACTACCCGGACACCAACTGGCGGTGGGAGTACTCGCCCGAGTCCTACACGGGCACCGAGCTGGAGTACGCGAAGGAAGTCTGCGACGCCGTCGTGGAGGTCATGGACCCCACCCCCGACAACCCGATCATCATCAACCTGCCGTCCACCGTGGAGATGATCACCCCGAACGTGTACGCCGACTCCATTGAGTGGATGAGCCGCAACCTGAACCGGCGGGACTCCATCATCCTGTCGCTGCACCCCCACAACGACCGGGGCACCGGCGTTGCCGCCGCGGAGCTGGGCTACCTGGCCGGCGCGGACCGTATCGAGGGCTGCCTGTTCGGTAACGGTGAGCGCACCGGCAACGTGTGCCTGGTGACCTTGGGCCTGAATATGCTGACCCAGGGCGTGGACCCCCAGATCGACTTCAGCGACATTGACTACATTCGCCGCACGGTGGAGTACTGCAACCAGCTGCGCGTCCCGGAGCGCCACCCCTACGGCGGCGACCTGGTGTTCACCGCGTTCTCCGGGTCGCACCAGGACGCGGTCAACAAGGGCCTGGACGCCATGGCCGCCAAGATCGAACCCGGAGCCACCCACGCCTCCCTGCCGCCGGCAGCCCTGCGCGGGGAGCAGTGGGAGGTGCCCTACCTGCCGATCGACCCGAAGGACGTGGGCCGCTCCTACGAGGCCGTCATTCGCGTCAACTCCCAGTCCGGCAAGGGCGGTGTCGCCTACATCATGAAGACCGACCACGGTCTGAACCTGCCGCGCCCCATGCAGGTGGAGTTCTCCTCCGTCGTGCAGGCCGTCACCGACGCCGAGGGCGGCGAGGTCGAATCGAAGCAGATGTGGGACATCTTCGCCCTGGAGTACCTGAACCGCACCACCCCCGTGGAGCAGATCTCCATCCGCGTCGACTCCGCCGCCACCGAGGGCGACGCCGCCACCGTCACCGCCACCCTCATCGTCAACGGTGAGGAAAAGCAGGTCACCGGCCGCGGCAATGGCCCCCTGGCGGCCTACGCGAACGCCCTGGAGTCCCTGGGCATCGATGTGGAAATCCAGGAGTACATCCAGCACGCCCGCACCGCCGGCGATGACGCTGAGGCGGCCGCCTACATCCTGGCGGACGTCAACGGCACGAAGTCCTGGGGTGCCGGCATCGCGGGCTCGATCACGTACGCCTCCCTGAAGGCCGTGACGAGCGCCGTCAACCGCGCACTGTCCTAACAACACCAACACAGGCCCAGCCACCACCTGGGCCGCACCAGATGGGCCACACAAGGCCCACACTGCGCACACGCGCAATGCCCACCCGCCGCGCCGCCGGAACACCCCTCCCGGCGGCGCGGCGTCGTGCGTCAGGAGGCAACCCCGGAGCGCGGCGCCACAACGCACGGCGACAGCACCGCCCCAGAAAATATGGCCCCGGTCATTTGTGCGTCGTCCCTTGCGGGACGAGAGGCCTGACCGGGGCTCTATGGGGCCCCACCCTACCGGACGGTGGCGAACTCGCCGCCCCACTCCTCCCCCACGCTGCACACGACATCCTCGTGGCGGGTGAGCGGTAGAGTGGGCAAGTATGAAACGCCCGTTGCCCCTGGTCGTAGCAGTGTTGCTGCTTGCTGGTTGTAGTCAGCCCGCGGAGGATTCCTCGCAGGCACCCTCCTCTGGGGTGCAGGCTGGTGCGATGCACGGCGCTGAGTCGGGTTCTGCTGAGCGTGTGGAGGCGGCGGCATCGTCTGCGGCATCCACTTCTGCTGCCGGCGGCGAGTCCGATGCCGTGGACTGTGCGGCGCGGGAACTGGACAGCCGCCGGGTCAAAGTATTGGCGCCGTCACGGCTGGCTGGCTCCACGGTGGAGGTTGATATCGTCGCCCGCGATACTGACCAGGATGCTGCTGGTGCTGATTCTGCTGGTGGTGCTGGTACTGGAGCTGATGGCACCGAGTGCGCGCCCCTGGGGTGGGCGGTGGTTCGCGCGTCCGTGGAGGGCCGCACCCGGGAGGGGGTGGTGTGGTTCCGGCGTGGGGTGCCGGTCGACGACCCGCACCCGGTGCTGCTGCCCGGGGTGGTGAGCGTGACCCGCAAGGATCCGCACACCGCGGAGGTGGTGTACCTCGTCGAGGGGGCCGACCCGGCGCATCCGACGAACGCCCCCGGGGAGCGTCGCCCCGCACCAGAGGGTTTCGTGGCGGCCCCGGTGACAGTGACAACGGTGTTCGCCCCGGCGCGCTCAGTGACGATTGCGGGCAACGAGCTTCCCGCCCGGGCGAACGCGCAGGCGGTGCAGTTGAGCCTCGAGTAGGCTGAGTGACCGTGTATACAGTGCTGACTTTGCTCACGACGGGCATCCATCCGTCGACCAGCCGCATCGTCGGCGTGGATGCGGTGCAGTTTGATGATGCCGGCACCCAGGTGGCGGAGTTGTTCTCCCCGGTAAACCCGGGGGAGGATATCGGCCCGGTGCATGCGCATAGTTTTCGCGCGGAGGACATGGGTCGCGCGCCCCGGTTTGCGTCCGTGTCGAAAAAGTTGGAGCCCTTGGTGGATGGCTCCACCCTCATTGTGCACAACGGCCCCCGCACGTGGGGTTTTCTCTGCACGGAAACGCACCGCGCGGTGGAGGCGGCCCGCCGTCAGCGCCGCCGGAAGAAGCCGGGGGTGCGCCGGCTCAAGCCGGAGACCATCGTGGACACGTTGGCGTCCTTGCGGCGCCAGGGGGTGTATTTGTCGGATACCCGGGTGGCGGGCTGTGCCCGGACTCTCGGATTGGATGTGTCGCCGGTCGCGAGCGTCGCGCGCAGCGAATTGTCCGCCGCGGAGCGTGCCCGCCGGGACACGCAGTTGGTGTGGTGGCTGTACCAGCGGGAGCTCGGTGGGATTGATCCGGCCCGCCCGGCGGCGGGTGCCGCCTTGGTGCCGGCACCGTCGTGGGTGCCGGTGCCGAAGACTCCGGCCTCGGTGGCAGTACACGGCGGACGGCCGGTGCTGGCGGGACCGGGTGTGTTGTCGGTGCGCCGCCCGGAGGAGTTGGCGCGGGATCGTTTCGGCCTGCAGCGCACGGTGGCCCGAGTGCAGGCGGCCTCCGCCCGCCGCCCGTACGTCAACCCGGGCGTGCTGGAGGATCGGCTGGTGCAGGGCATGGAGGTGGTCATCGCCCCGGAGATCCAGGCCGACCCCAACGACCTCCTGGAGGCCATGGCCGGCACCGGGCTGGCCTACTCGGAGAAACTCTCCCGGGCGACCTCGGTGGTGGTGTGCAACGAGGACGAGTCGGATCCTTCCCGCCCCCTGCAGGGCAAGGCGATGCACGGCGCCCGCAAGGGCATCCCGCGGGTCAGTGATGTGGAGTTTCTGCGCCTGGTGCGTGACGTCGCCCCCGGGGTGGCGGCACCGCCCACTACACTCTAAGGAATGTTCACTTTTGCTCAGGCCCGCTACCAGCTGGCGGTGGCGGCGGCCCGCGTGGCTACCTTCGCATCACAGAAAACCGGCCGGGGTGCCGGCGGCATGATTGGCGGCCTGGTGGCCGGCGCGATCGACCCCTCCCTCATGGAGAACCTGGCCGGCGGCCGGCCGGTGACGATCGTGACGGGCACGAACGGCAAGTCCACCACCACCCGCATGGTGGCGGCCGCTGTGAGTGCCGAGTTTTCGGTGTGCACGAACTCCGGCGGCGACAACATGGACGCCGGCATCATCAGTGCGCTGCTCGCCGACCGGGGCGCCTCCCACGTGGTGCTGGAGGTCGATGAGCTGCACGTGCCGAACGCGGCGGAGAAACTCGACGCGAACATGCTGGTGCTGCTCAACCTGAGCCGTGACCAGTTGGACCGGGTGGGCGAAATCAACCTCATTGAGCGGCGCCTGCGCGCCGCCGTGGAGGCCCGCCCCGACATGATGGTCATCGCGAACTGCGACGACGTCATGGTGACCTCCGTGGCATTCGACCACCCGCGGGTGGTGTGGGTGGCCGCCGGCGCGGGCTGGACGGGCGATTCGACGTCCTGCCCCCGCACCGAAAGCCACATCGTCCGCGATGGCGACGACTGGTATGCGACAAAGCCGCTGCCGGACGGCCGGAGTTTCCGCCGCCCCACCCCCGACTGGAGTGTCACGGGCGGGAACCTCGTCCGCCACGCCGATGGGCGCAGCTGGCCGCTGGAGTTGCAGCTGCCGGGCCGGGCGAACATGGGCAACGCCGCCCAGGCCGTCGCCGCCGCCGTGGAGGCCGGGGTGGACGCCGACGTCGCCCTGCGGGAAGTGTCCCAGGTGGATTCGGTGGCGGGCCGCTACTCGACCGTCACCTACCAGGGGCGCGACGTGCACCTGCTGTTGGCGAAGAACCCGGCCGGCTGGCAGGAAGCCCTGTCGATGGTGGATCGCAGCGCCGACGGCCTCGTCATCGCCGTCAACGGGCAGGTCGCCGACGGTGAAGACCTGTCCTGGCTGTGGGATGTCCGCTTCGAAGACTTCGACCGCTTGGCGGTCGTCGCCGCCGGCGAACGCGGCACCGACCTCGCCGTCCGGCTCACCTACGCCGACATTGACCACACCCTGGTACACGACACCCTCGCCGCGATTGCGGCCTGCCCGCCCGGGCGGGTGGAAGTGTTGGCGAACTACACCGCCTTCCGCGACCTGAAGAAGGCACTGGCGGCAGCGACGAAGGAGAAGCAGAAGTGATCCGCATCGGTTTGGTGCTCCCCGACGTGCTGGGCACGTACGGCGACGATGGCAATGCCCTCGTCCTGCGGCAGCGGGCCCGCTGGCGGGGGATCGACGCCGAGATTGTCCGCATCACCTACGGGCAACCCATCCCGGACGATTTGGACGTCTACACCCTGGGCGGCGGTGAGGACACCGCCCAGATCCTCGCGGCCAGCCACCTCCGCGCCGACGGTGGCCTGCAGCGCGCCGCCGCGGCCGGCCGCCCCATCCTGGCGATCTGTGCCGGCCTGCAGGTCCTCGGCCACACCTTCCGCGCCGGCGGCCGCACCATTGACGGCCTGGGGTTGCTCGACGCCACCACCGGCGGGCTGTCCCGCCGCGCCATCGGCGAAGTCGCCACCACCCCGGTGGTGGCCGAGGATTGGGCGGGCGCACTCACCGAGCCGCTGACGGGGTTCGAAAACCACATGGGCTCCACGATCCTCGGGCCGGACGCCCGGCCCCTCGGGACGGTGACCCGCGGCGTTGGCAACAACGAGGAGACCACCGGGGAGGGCGCCGTGCAGGGCAGCATCATCGCCACCTACATGCACGGCCCGGTGCTGGCCCGCAACCCGCAGCTCGCGGACCTGCTCCTGGAGAAAGCCACGGGCACCCCCCTGGATCCGCTGCCCCTGGAGGAAGTCGAGCTCCTCCGCCGCGAACGCCTCCGCGGCTAAGCAGCACCAGAATTTCCCTGCCGGATCTGCCTGATCTGCCTGATCTTTCTCCTCCCCCGCCACCGTCGCCTGCCGCGTCGGTGGCGGTGGTCTTTTCCGGGGGCGGGCAAGCCCGGGCGCCTGCGCGCACCCGCCGGGTGCCGGTAGTTTGGGGGCACTGTCTGCCCCCTGACTTGGCTGCCGAGGAGGTGTTGCCCCATGAGCGCTGCGCGACGCGCGCACCCCACCACGCGCACGGTGGCCCGGCTGGGCTGCAGCCAGCTGCTCGCAAACACTGGTGACGCGCTGGTGCGTTCCACGATCAGCCTGTGGGTGGTGGCCCACACGACGGGGGCGGCCTCACAGTTGGCGACGATCCTGTCGGCGGGTGCTGTCACCACCCTCATCGCGGGCGTCTTCGCCGGCGCGGCCATTGACCGTTCGTCCCCGGTGCGTGCCCTGCAGGTGGCGTACCTCGGCCGGGCTGTGGCCTGCGGCGGCCTGCTGTGGGTCCTCACCCACCCCCAGGACTCGGCCGGCGGCACCCTGTGGCCCGTGGTAGCGCTGACGGTCGTGCTGGCAGTGTGTGATGCGGTCGATGTGCCGGCGGCGAGTAGCTGCACCGCGGCTGCAACCCGGGGGTTGCGGCGGGTGCGCTGGTTGGGGTGGCTGCAAACCACCGCCCTGATCGGCGGCATGATTGGGCCCGCCGTGGCGGGTGTGGGCGCGGCCCGCGGCCGGTGGGCGGCAGTCCTTGTCGGCTGTGGTGCCTGCTTCCTCGCGGCGAGTGTGTGCCTGCCGCGCATTGTGGTGGCGCACCACACCCGCAGCGCCTCCTGGTGGGCGCAGTGGCGCGACGGGGTGCGGCTGGTGGCGGCGGTGCCCGCCTACCGGGCGCTGCTGCCCTTCGGTCTCGGGGAGGCCCTGAGCGCCAGCGGCGTGGCGGTGGTGTGGGTGCTGTTCATCACCGACCGCTTCGGGGCCGCGTGGTTCGGGCTGCTCGGGCTGGTGCTCATGGGCGGCTACGCCGCAGGCCTGCTGCTCGCCCCGCGGGCGGGCGCATGGGTGTCTTTTGCCCCGCTGGTGGGGGCGACGAACCTGGTGGTGGCGGTGTGCCTCGCGGCCAGTGCCCTATGGCCCCAGCTGCCCCTGCTGGTGGTGGCCACAGCACTCCGCGGCATGGCGCAGGGGGCACTCTCCCCGAACTTTCAGGCCCTGTTCCTCGCCGCCGTCCCCGGCGACCGCGTCGCCCAAGCGATGGGCCTATTCAGCGCCGTCGTCGGCGCCGTGGGCGCCGCCAGCTACCACGGGTGGGCCAGCATCACGGACGCCACCAGCACCCAGGCGGCACTCGTGGGGGTGGCGGCCCTGCACCTGGCCATGGGGGTAGGGGCGCGGGCACTGCGGCGCGCTACAGCGTCAGCCGGCCCGCCAACGCCCGCGACAGGGTGAGCTCATCAACGAACTCCAAGTCCCCACCCAGCGGCATCCCCGACGCCAGGCGGGAGACCGTCAACCCGGGGAAGTCCTTGAGCAGGCGCGACAGGTAGGAGGCGGTAGCCTCCCCTTCCGTGTTCGGATCCGTCGCGAGGATCACCTCGGTGATCTCCGGGGCGGTATCGAACAGCGGCTCCTCGGCGGTGGAGTCCGCCAGCTCCCTGTCGGGCAGCACCCCACCGATGCGCTGCAGGAGGGTGGCGATCGTCAAGTTCTTCGGCCCCACCCCATTCAGCGGGTCCAGCGCCCCACCGAGGACGTGGTAGCGGCCGTTGTACTCGCCGGTGCGCTCAATGACCTGGATGTCTTTCGGTTCCTCCACCACACAGATCGTCGCCCGATCGCGCCCCCCATCGGCACAGATGCGGCACACCGCATCCCGGGAGATGTTGCAGCAAATACGGCAGAACGCCACCCCGCCCTTCACCGCCCCCAGGGCGGCCATGAGACGCTCAATGTCATCATCCTCCACCTGCAGCAGGTGGAAAGCGATCCGCTGGGCCGACTTCGGCCCCACGCCCGGCAGGCGGGAAAACTCATCAATGAGGTCCTGAACAGGCCCTTCGAACACAACACTCTCCCTCACACAACACACGCAGCCCCACTTGTGGCGCGGCCGCGCCCAACACACCCACACCCCAAACAAGCACACGCCACCGCAGCCCACGCCCGCGCGTCCCCGGCAGTCTCCTCGCCATGGAGGGGTGTGGGGCGGGCGGGGCGGAAAAAATGCCGCCCCCGGTGTCGGACCCGGGGACGGCACCGGCAGGCAACCCTGCTGGAGGTGGCTGCTAGAACAGCTGACCCAGCGGGTCGTTCAGGCCAGCGGACAGCGGGCCCATGGTGGACTCGGCGAACTCGCCGATCTTCTTGTGGGCGTCAGCAAACGCGCCCATGATGAGGTCCTGCAGGGTCTCCACGTCGGAGGGATCCACGGCCTGCGGATCGATCTCCACGTTGGTCACGGAACCGTTGCCCTGCATGGTGACCTTGACGAGACCGTTGCCGGCCTCACCCACCATGGAGGCAGCGAGGATCGCGGCCTGAGCTTCCTGGAACTTGGCCTGCATCTCCTGCGCCTGGGCCAGAATCTGGTTCATATCGGGCTGAGTCATAGTCTCTACTGCCTCTTCGATCGCGGCACCATCTGCCGGGTGCCTTCTACCTTGATTGTCGTCAATGACGTCGCGCGCGTGAGAAACACGCTCGCCGCGCGGTGCGCGCATGCCCATCCACTGTAGCGGTTCTCGGGCAGGCGCGCCCGTTAAATGGGGCGGGCCCCCAGGTGCTCGGCGAGGAGATCCATCGCGACGGTGGTGGCGTCCCGGTGGTCGGCGCTGCCGCGCTCCGCGCGGGCGGCGGCGAGCATTTCCTCTTCCTCCTCTTCCCGGGTGCGCGGCGCGGGCTGCTCGTGCACGACGGGCGGGCCGGCTTTCGCGGCGGCCGCCATGGCGCGCCCCATGCCGTCCGGCTGCCGGGCCGGCTGGGGCTCCATCTGCACGGGCGCGGGGGCCGCGTCCTCCGGCGGGGGCGGGGGCGCGTCGTAGTCGGGCAGGTCGGGTTCCGGCGGCAGCGGCACCCCGTCGGAGAATTCGGGCCGTTCCGCGAGTGCTTTACGCCCGCGGGCGGCCGCGATTTCCCAGCGGGCCAAGGGCCGCCCATCGGGCGCGGTCGTCGGCACATCCGACTCGCCACCACCCGCAGCACCAGAGGACTGGACCGCAGCCGCACTCGCCACAGCAGGCGCCGCAGTGGCCGCAGGTGCCGCGGTGGCAGCAGAGTCCTGCGCCGCAGCTGTGGCACTAGCCTCGGCGGGGCCGGGCTGTCCGCCGCCCAGGGGGCGCGGGGCACCCCACCCGGAGGACGTGGAGGACGCGGAGGATTCCGTCGCAGCACCAGGCGAGGCGTTGGTGGGCTGCTGCGCATCATCGGCCAGGGGAGCCGCCCCCAGGGGGCGGGGCTCCGCCCACCCGGAGGTCGCGGGCGCAGCCTCAGGCTGTGCGTCCTGAGCGTCCTGCGGGTCAGCCGGCGCAGGCGCCGGTGCCTGCACAGGCTGCTGCGGCTGCTCCGGCGTCGCCGGGGTGGGCAGGTCCTGCGTGGGTTGCTGCGGCACGTGCGCTGCCGGGGCAGCCGGTTGCAGGACCTCCACGGCGGGGCCGGGGGTAGGCGCAGCCTCAGTGGCAGACTCCCCACCAAGGGGTTCCAGCACTTCGACGGCGGGTTCGTCCTCCGCGGCAGCGTCACCGCTGGGGGCCGACTCCTCGGAAAGCGTCTCCATCTGATGTGCCACTGTGGGGTCAGGCGTCGGCGGCACCTCGTGCGCCTGGGCCTGCTCTGGTACCTGTGTCACCACAGAGGTATCGGCAGCGGTATCTGCAGCGGGACCAGGGTCAGCAGCACTGCCCAGCGGCTGCAGCACTTCCACAGCAGGATCATCCGCACCGGCGTCGACGACCGTGTCCGCAGGGCCATCGGCGGCGGCGACGGCAGGCGCCTGGACAGGCGCGGTCTCCTCCTGGGCGCCTGCCTGCTCCACTGGCTCCACTGGTTCCACTGGCTGCTGTACCAGCGCATCCGATACAGCGGGGGCATCGGTGCCGGCGACCTCCACCGGGGTGCGCATGGCGTGCACGAAGCCCGGCACTGCTTGCGCTTCATCCGTCGTGAAGGCCGCCGCACCCGGGGGAATACTGTGGGTCTCGACGGCGCCTGCCACGACATCGTGCGGGGCGGGCTGCTCCGGGGCGGGGTCCACAGCAACACCCGACTCGGCGTCGGGCTGCACGGCAGGCTCGGGGGCAGGCTCGGCGGCGGGATTCACCTGGACCGCAGCCGGCGCGGGCGCAACCGCGGGTGCGAGTGCCTCCGCGTGCGCGTCCGGCCCGGACACCACCGCAGAGTCGCCTGCTGCTGCGGGGTCGACTACTGCTGCAGGATCCTGGGTAGATTCCTGCACCGCTGCAGCATCCACGCCAGCGGAGGGGACCCCACGAACACACCCATCTGCGGATGCTTCACTGTCGTTGTGGGCGGGCTGGCTGGTGGCGGGGGTGCCGGTGCCAGCGTCACCGGAGGCATGCTCGGTCACCACCGGCGGCTGGGCGGCCACGGGGGGCACATCAGCGACAGCGTCATCTCCCCCCTGGGCGGTGGGGACTGCGGCGGGGGTCTCCGGCTGGGAGGAGGTAGCGGGATTCGCGGCCGGTGCGAACCCCGCTTTCTTAGGGTTTAGGCCCACCTCGCAATGCACCCCAAGGGGCTGCCCGAAGGGTTGCCCACAGACTTGGGCGAACACCTCCACCAGGGTGGCGTGATTGTTATCCGCGTTGAGGCGGGCAGCCAACGCACCTGTGTTGTGCCCCAGCACAACGACGTTGTCGCGCACGCCAAGAACACGTGCTTCGGTGAGCATGACTCCTGCCACGGGGTTCTTCTTGGAGACCATGCGGCGGATTTCGGCCCATCGGCCCCGGATCATGGCAGCGAGTTCCTCAGGCGTCGTCGCCCCTGCGGACGGCGCCTCCTGCTGCTGCGCTGCTGGCTGCGGCTGCGCAGCCGGCGGCGTGGTGGGAGCAGCCTGGGATTGCTGCGGTGCCGGTTGGCTTGCCTGGGCGGGCTGCGGCGCGGGGGCCGGCTGGTGCACTGCAGCAGGCGCCGGCTGGTCCTGCACTGGCTGCTGAACAGGCTGCTGCACCGGCTGAGCCTGCACCTGCTGGTGGGGAGCCGGTCGTTCGTCCTGCGTCGGCATGGAAGGTACGGCAGGTTCCGCGGCAGGTTCGACGGCGGGTGCCACAGGCTGCTGCCGCGGCTGCGGGGACTGCTGCTGCGGGGGCGTCGGCTGTGCCACCGGGGTGGCGGGCTGTGCGGGCTGCTGTGGGGTCGGGGTAGGTGCAGGCTGGGCCACCGGGGCCGGCTGCTGCACCTGCTGGGCCTGGTGTGCTTCGCGCGCTGCTTTTTCTGCAGCCTCCCGGGCAGCCCGCTGGCTGGGGCGCTCGTAGGCGCCCGGCTTCAGCTGGGTCGGCGCGGGCTGCGGCGCTGCCACCGCCGCCAGCGCGGCGGCAGGCTGCTGCGGGAGCAGCATCTTGGCCGCGAGGATTTCCAGCAGCAGGCGGGGACTCGTCGCACCCCGCATGTCGGCCAGGCCCTCATTCACGAGCGTCGCCAGGCGCGCGAGGTGGCCCGGCGGGAACGCCTCGGCCTGGCTGCTGAGCACCGCCTGATAGTCGACGGGCACATCGATGAGCCCCTGCTCAAACGCGGTGGGTACCGTCTGCAGGATCATGAGGTCCCGCAAGCGGTCCAACAGGTCGCTAGTGAAGCGGCGGGGGTCGTGACCGGCCTCAATGACACCGTTGATGGTGGTGTACAGGCCGGCGGCGTCGCCGCCCGCCAGGGCATTGATCGCCCCATCAATGAGGGTGGAGTCCGTGACCCCGAGCAGCGGCACCGCCATGTCGTAGGTCAACCCGTCGGGCCCCGCGCCGGCGAGGAGTTGGTCCATGATCGACAAGGAGTCACGCGGCGACCCGCCGCCCGCCCGGATCACGAGCGGGTACACCGAATCCTCCACCGGGATGCCCTCCGCGGCGGTGGTGCGCTCCAGGAGGCCACGCATGTCCGTCGGGGTGAGCAGCCGGAAAGGATAGTGGTGGGTACGGGACCGGATCGTGCCGATCACTTTTTCCGGCTCGGTCGTCGCGAAGATAAAGATGAGGTGCTCCGGGGGCTCCTCCACAATCTTCAGCAGCGCGTTCGAGCCCGCATTCGTAATCATGTGGGCCTCATCGATGATGAACACCCGGTAACGGGACTCCGCCGGCGCGTAGAACGCCCGGTCCCTCAGCTCACGCATATCCTCCACACCATTGTGGGAGGCCGCATCAAGCTCAGTGACATCCAGATTGCCGGGGCCACCCGGCGCGAGCGACACACAGGAAGGGCACTCGCCGCAGGGGGTGCTCGTCGGCCCGTGCACACAATTCAACGACCGCGCCATGATGCGGGCCGAGGAGGTTTTTCCGCAGCCCCGGGGCCCGGAGAACAAGTACGCGTGATTAATCCGCCCACTGTCGAGCGCAGTCGACAGCGGCTTCGTCACATGATCCTGGCCGACGACGTCGGCGAACGTTGCGGGACGGTACTTGCGATAGAGAGCCACACTGGAACTCTACCGACAGCGGCGGGACTTTTGTTCACCGCAGGTCAGCGCCCAGGGGTTCCACCCCCACCACCACAGCATGTGCCATGTCACAATGAGGTCTATTGATGAGCTAGGTCTCTGCCGATAGCATGACGGAAAGAAGCAATGTCAATCTCAGCGGCCGCTCCGCGCGGGGCGATCCCAACCGCCAGCCTCGTTTCCTCCCCCCAGGAGTCCCCACTATGAAGCGACACCTCACGATCGCTGCCAGCGCCATCGACATCGGCGCTCTGTGCGCCCCGTCAGCACACGCACTGTCCTCGGATGGGCCGCGCACCCTTGCCTCGTGGGCAGTGAGCCAGACGATGTTCGGCACTGACGACGAGTTGACCCAATCCGGATGCAAGCAGCTGGGCGGCAGCTCTGTTCCCACGTGCAACAACCAGCTCATTGACCAGGGCGTTGCCCTGTCAGTTACTCTTTTCGCCGGCCAATGGGTGCCTTTCATCTACGGCCTCATTGGTTCCACTGTTGGAGGTTACGAATGATCCGCCGCATCACCACCGCCGCAGCCGCAGCAGCCTGCCTACTCACGGCCGGGGCAACCACCCCCGCCCTGGCGCTGAGCTCCGACAGCCTCAGCAGCGGCAGCTCCACCCCCACCGAGACCACCATGCCCCGGGCCCGCGCCGTCGAAGTGCTCACGTTCGGCGAAGTCACCGCCGCCCAGGCTGAGGAGTGCATTAACTTCTACGATCAGGGCAAGGTGGCCTACACGCCCGACCCGTGGCGCTGCCCGCATGGGGAGATCACCGCCGCGGACGTCGATGAGGCCCTGGCAGCCGCCCACTACGACCCGTCAATCCTGGTCACCGCCTACTCGCACTCCCGCGAGAGCAAAGGCGCGTTCTTCCTTAAGTGGGACAATAGTGAGTCGCGCTGGGCGGGGTATGTTCTCCGCGCGCTGGTGAGCTAACTCCTCGGCGCCCCTCGTTGCCGTCAGCGACGGCGAGATACTCCAGCAGCCGCGCCCCGGAAGGATGATGCATGTCCTTTCCGGGGCGCGGCGCTTGTGTGCGTGCCGGGAGGTGTGGCCGAGGGATGGCGTGGTTACGCGATGGTGCTCGGCGGCTGGTGGTCGGGCATCTCCCGCAGCAGGTACGTGTCCATGATCCAGCCATGCTCCTGCCGAAGGCGGGCCTTGAGTGCCGCAACATCGGTGCCAATGTCGGTCACCCACCCGGCGCGCAACACTTCGTTGTCGGTGCCCAGGTACGCACCCCAGTACATGTAGGTGTCGACGGTGGCGACGTCCATCCAGGCGGCACCGCCGTCGAGCATGACCACACAGTTACGCCGGTCGGCGGGGCGGGTGTGCGGCAGGTTGCGGCCGGTGGTGATGTGGATGGCTTCCCCCACCCGGTTGATGAGGATGTTGTGGGCTGCGGTGAGTGCCTGCACTGCGGTCACGCCGGGGATGGTGTGGACCTCGCAGTCCAAGCCGCAGTCGCGTTGCATGCGCTCAATGATGCGCAGCGTGGAGTCGTAGAGGCTCGGGTCGCCCCAGACGAGGAAGGCGGCGGTGCCGCCGGTGGCGTGGGCGCGGAGGGTGTCCGCGAGGGCTTCTGCCCGGGCGGCGTGCCAGCGGGCGACTTCGCTGCGGTAGTCGGCGGGGTTGCGGTCGCGTTCGGGGTCGGCGACGGCGATGAGGGGGGTGCCGGGGGCGTGGGTGTCGATGAGGAGCTGGCGGGCGGCCAGCAGGTCGTGCTTCGCGTCCCCCTTGTCGAGGGCGACGACGACGTCACTGGCCTGGAGGGCGTCGATGGCTTCCAAGGTGATGTGGCGGGGGCTGCCCGCACCCATACCGATGACGTTGATGCGCATCAAGGCTCTCCTCATGCGTTGGGGGAGTGGGACTCCCGGTGGACATCATTCAGGTCTGTGCCGCGCGCGAGGAGTTCTTCCTGAAGGGCGTCCATGCCGCGCGTGGAAAGAATCTCGCGTTCCTCCCCGGTGAGGAGCAGCAGCTGCACAAGCAGCGTCACGAGCCCGGGCTGGCCGTCCGCACGGCCGAGTTCTGCGGCTTCTTGCACAATGCGCGGCGCGCCCTGTTCCCACAGATAGGGCATGATGAACAGCCCGTGGAGGCCGTCAGCCAGGTCGTCGTAGACGACGCCCGGCTGGGGCATCTCCTCCCGGGGGGTGGCGAGTGCGGCGCACACCGCGTCGAGAACATCGGCACCGCTGGTGTGGGCGACGGTGATGATTTCGACGGCGCAGTCGAATTCGCGCTCCGGATCCCCCTCCAGCCCCAGCGCTGCGGCGGTGGTGCGCATCCCGGTACCACCGCGGGAATAGTTGCAGGTGGCGTACGCGAGCTGCGCGCCTAAGTTGTGGACCCGGCACGTCAGGTCACCGTAGGTGCGGTACACCGCGCCCGGCAGCCCGTCCTCGGAGTCGGGGGCGGGCAGCAGCAGGTCAAGCCAGTGGCTGGTTTCTGCGATGTTCACGCGAGACTTCACACCTTTTCTTGTTCTTCTCCCCTGCGGCCAGGCGCACCCTGCGCAGGTGACGCGCCCGCGCAGCGCGGGCGGTCGCACCGCCCGCACCTGCACGTGTCTCCTGCCAGCGGTGCCCTGCAGGGGTGGGTGGGCGCCGTGCCGGGGTTACGCCGTGGCGAGGTCCTTCTCCGCGGCGGCGAGCAGCACGCAGGTGCACACACCATCCATGGCGACCTCCAGCTCCTCAATCGGCGGCAGGGAGGGCGCCAGGCGCAGGTTCCGGTCCTCCGGGTCCTGCATGAGCGGGAACGTGGAGCCGGCGGCGGTGAGCACAATGCCCGCCTCCTTCGCGAGTTCCACCACGCGGCGGGCCGTGCCCGGCACCACGTCGAGGGAAATGAAGTAGCCACCCTTCGGCGTCGTCCAGGTCGCCACATCCTCCCCACCGAGGCGGGCATCGAGGATCTCCAGCACGCGGCTGAACTTCGGGGCCAACGACGCCGCATGCTTGCGCATGTGGGCGCGCACACCGTCGGCGTCGCCGAAGAACTTCGCGTGCGCCAACTGGTTGACCTTGTTCGGCCCGATGCCACGGACGTTAGCGTGGGAGGCGTACCACTCCAGGTTGGAGGCCGAGGACGCAAAGATCGCGACACCGGCACCGGCGAACGTGATCTTCGACGTCGAGGTGAACACCCAGAAACGGTTCGGGTGGCCGGCCGCAGCCGCCATGCCGATCACGTCGTGGATGACGGGGAACTCGTCGGTGAGGGTGTGGACGGCGTAGGCGTTATCCCACAGCATCCGGAAGTCCGGGGCGGCGGTCTCCATCTCCGCGAGCTCGCGGCACACCTTCTCCGAGTAGGTGACACCCGTCGGGTTGCCGAACACCGGCACGTTCCACATGCCCTTGACCGCCGGGTCCTTCACCAGCTCGCGCACCACATCCATGTCCGGGCCGTCGGCGAGCATCGGCACCGGAATCATCTCGAAACCGAAGTGCTCAGTGATCGTGTGGTGGCGGTCGTAGCCGGGCACCGGGCACAGCCACTTGAGGTTCTCCTCCACCGCCCACGGGCGCGGCGAATCCTGGGTGCCGAAGATGTAGGCGAAGCTGATGCAGTCAAACTCAATGTTCAACGACGAGGAGTCCCCGGCGTACACCAGCGCCTCATCCACCCCCAGCAAGTCGGCGTAGATCGCGCGAATGTCGCGGATGCCGCTCAGCCCACCATAGTTGCGGGTATCCACCCCATCGGCGGTAAGGAACTCCCCACCCGGCAGGGACAACAGTTCGTTCGACAGGTCCAGCTGCGCGGAACTCGGCTTACCGCGAGTCAGGTCGAGCTTCAAGTTCTTGCCCTTGAGCTCGTCGTACTTGGCCTGCAGCTGCTCGAAACGGGCGCGTGCTTCACTCACGGTGGTTTTCCGCCTTACCTGGTCGTCTTTGACGTGTGCTAGGCCCACTCTAGTCCCACCATGGGCAGGCACACCAGGGGTGACGGCAAAAAAATTTCCCCGGGCCACCCACAGCCGCCGGGGATCCCCGCGCCACCCCGCACGAGAACAGTCAAGAAAACAAGGAATAGTGGGACCCCGCGCACCCGTCAGAGCTCGCTGACCCTTGCTGCATTCCTGCCCTGGGGGAGTTCACAAGATAAACGCCGCGCGGGGTCTGGTTGGCAACTATAGCGCACCCACACCGCCGCCACCAGTCCCCGCCACAGTGCTGTCAGCAGCACCCACAAAGAACCCACCACCGGTCGAAGCACCACCAGCTCCCCCACCACCCCGACACCCCACCGTGGGCAGGAAAGAAACCCCGCACGGGCAGGTCGTTTGCATACACCCACACAGTGTGTGTATTCTCGTAGTCCGAACGCAGCCCTGCGCTGTTGTTTGCTTGGAGGATTCGACTAGCGGCCTATGTCGCACGCCTGGAACGCGTGTTGGGAGCAATCCCTCAGGGGTTCAAATCCCCTATCCTCCGCCACTAACAACCCCCGATGGTTCACCATCGGGGGTTGTTTCGTTGCCGCCAAGACGGCAGCCACCGCGGGGTACTAGGCCGTGTTAGGAAAGTCCCCCGGCGTGTCCTAAGACACAAAAAGCAGGTTTCTGTTTACAAGTAGAGGTGTGAAACAAAACCAGAAACAAAAACCTGCAGCAACCACCCTACCGGCATACCGCCGACACGACCTAACAGACCCCCAATGGGAAGCCCTCGAAACCTGCCTACCTGCACCTTCGCACCTAGGCAGGCCCAGAAAACACCCCATACGTGACCTCGTTGACGGCATCTTCTACCGCACCCGCACTGGATGCCCCTG
>NZ_PPDL01000048.1 GCF_002994655.1 Corynebacterium sp. 13CS0277 | reverse complement strand
GATGAGCGGAAGCGGATGCGGCAGGACTACGAGCGGGAGTTGTTCGGAACGTACTAACCCAAATTGTGAAACTCAGGCCTGGCGCGGTGTCGGGATCCTCGACAGGCAGCGATGGTGTGGGCGGGATGTTCTCCGCACGGATGCCATTGATGCGGATGCCTAAGGCCCCGTACTCGGCGGCCGCCTCCTGGGTGAGCACAGCGCAGCCAGTGTGGGCATGGCCTGCAGGGCCAGGGGAGGAACTGATCGTGACGATGGCGCTGGTGTGGCCCCCGCCGGCGGCGACGAGGTGGCCGGTGACGGCCCGCAGACCGAAGGCGATGGGCGCCAGACGGTCGGTCACAAGATGCGCCAACGCCCTATCGCTCAACTCATGGAGGGAGGCGTCCACGGGCTGGACTGCGGTGGACAGCACCGCCCAATCAAGCCGCCCAAACTCGGCGACAGCGTCCCGCACGATCATCTCGTAGTCCTCGCCGCAGGCCGGCCGCAGGGTGTGTGCCCGGGCGCTGCCGCCCAGCAGGGTGATCTCCTCGGCGACGGCGTGCACCGCGTGCTCGTCCTCCCCGGCAATGACGACGGCTGCACCGCGGGCGGCCAACGCCAACGCGGTAGCGCGCCCACGACCGTGCCCCTCATCGACGACGATGGCCACCTTTCGCGAGGGCACCTCCGCGTCGACGAGGCCGGCAACCTCGTCCGGCTGGGCGGGCAACTCCAGCGCGTCATCTGGGATGTGTGCAGTGAGAACAGTCATGGCGATGCAGTCCTTCCACGAAGCCCACCCCCACACAGGTGGCATCCGTGCGGCGTCCGGCCGCAGGGACACGCGCCCGGTGGCGGGTGGCGGGGAGAAAAAGAGAGAAGAAAAAGACGTCACGCCAGCAACGACGAGCAGAACACGGGGATGCGCGGGACACCCCACCTGCCGCTGCCGCAGGCGTACCTCCTGTATAGCCCAGGACGTGCAGCTCTGTCTCGACATTCGCGCCCACAAGCTGTGGATAACTGACTGTGTGGCGCAGGTGCTGTGGACAGCGGTCGCGGACGGTGCGGAGCACACCCCGGGGCCGGGTCCCGCCGAGCGGGGGGAGGTGGGTGCCGCGCGCGCTCGTGCTGCGGGCTAGACTGTGCAGTCATGAGCCTTGACCCGCGTCTTATGGACGTCCTTGCCTGCCCCGAAGACAAGGGGCCGCTGACCTATGACGAGGCCCAGCAGGTGCTCGTCAACCCGCGCCTCGGCATCGCCTATCGCATCGAGGATGACATCCCCGTACTGCTGCGCGATGAAGCCATCACCTGGCCGCCCGCCGGCGCCTAACTGGACCGCAACCCCACGGCCGCGGCCGAGATTTGAACGACCACGCACAACACCTGCGAAAGACCCATGACGAACACCCCGACGAACATCATCGACGAACTGCAGTGGCGCGGACTGATCAACCAGTCCACCGACATTGAGGCACTGCGCGAGGCAACCGCCGAGCCCATCACCCTCTACTGCGGCTTCGACCCGACCGGCCCCTCCCTCCACGCCGGCCACCTCGTGCCGCTGCTCATGCTGCGCCGCTTCCAGCAGTTCGGTCACCGCCCCCTGGCACTCGCCGGCGGGGCCACCGGCATGATTGGCGACCCCCGCGATGTGGGGGAACGCTCCATGCTCACTGAGGACACCATTGCCGACAACCTCGTGAACATCCAGCAGCAGCTGCGCCGCTTCGTGGACTTCCGTGACGGCGAAGGCGATGCCCACGGCAACGCCGAACTCGTCAACAACGCCGACTGGACCCGCGGCATGTCCGTCATCGAGTTCCTCCGTGACGTCGGCAAGCACTTCTCGCTCAACACGATGCTCAACCGGGAGACCGTCAAGCGTCGCCTCGAGGGCGACGGTATCTCCTACACCGAGTTCTCCTACATGCTGCTGCAGTCCCAGGACTACGTGCACCTCAACGAGGCGTACGACTGCACCCTGCAGATCGGCGGCGGCGACCAGTGGGGCAACATCGTCTCCGGTGTGGACCTCGTGCGCCGCAAGAACGGCCGCGCCGTGCACGCACTGACGGTGCCGCTCGTCACCGACAGCGAAGGCAACAAGTTCGGCAAGTCCACCGGTGGTGGCAAGCTCTGGCTCGACCCCGAGATGACCAGCCCGTACGCCTGGTACCAGTACTTCGTCAACGCCGCCGACGCGGACGTCATCAAGTACCTGCGCTGGTTCACCTTCCTCACCCAGGAGGAACTCGCCGAACTCGAGGTCGAGGTCGCCGAGCGTCCCTTTGCCCGCGTCGCTCAGAAGCGACTCGCGGAAGAGATGACCACCCTCGTCCACGGTGCCGAGGCCACCGCTGCGGTGCAGCTCGCCTCCCAGGCACTGTTCGGTAAAGCCGACCTCAAGGACCTCGACGCCGCCACCCTGCGTGGTGCACTGCAGGAAGCTGGTATTACCGAGATCGCCGACGGGGAACCCCGCACTGCCGTTGACCTGCTCGTCGCCTCCGGCCTCGTTGATTCCAAGGGCGCGGCGCGCCGTGCCATCAAGGAAGGTGGCGCCTACGTCAACAACGAGCGCATCACCGATGAGGCGTGGGAGCCGCAGGCCGAGGACCTGCTGCACGGCATGCTCGTGCTCCGCAAGGGCAAGAAGAACTTCGCCGGCATTGCCCTGCACGCTTAAAGAACCCTCGCACGGCCGCTGTTCCTGGAAGCTGATCCGCCCCGCCCACCGCAGACCTATGGATGTGACGGTGGGGGAGGAACCCGCAGCAGTGATGAAACCCTGACGAAAAGAGCGGCAGCTTCTCCGCGCCGCATCCTCACCACTCGTCGACCGAACACCTCCCCGCAAGGACCACCACCGGACCTTGCGGGGAGGTGTTCGCGCATTCTTGCCTCACTGCAACCATCGAAACCGCCGGTGTACTGGGGATTTGTGTGGTGTTCGCGGTGTGTGTAACTTTATCCGGGTCAGCGAGACAGCCCAGCGCCTCAAATGAGGGGAAGCAAGCAGTCGATATACGGTGCTGACACGCCGGATTTGCACTCACGCCAAGTTGTTGTGTAGTGTCGGTGGAACCGCCGTGAGGCAGTCGCAAGCGTGGCTGTGTTTGTGGTGGTGCATGATGTTTGAGAACTCAATAGTGTACCAATGTACTAGTTTTTTTTGTGCTGGTTCGATGGTTTGTGCTGCCGGGGGCTGCTTGTCCCTGACGCAACGCTTGCATGACACGAGTGTG
>NZ_PPDL01000047.1 GCF_002994655.1 Corynebacterium sp. 13CS0277 | reverse complement strand
CAACATTAGTTTCATAATTTATCATCAACCTTGAATTTGGGATTTTATTTTTTGCCATCTTATTGTCCTTTTTTTCACAACACCTTATAAGCAAGTTACCTTAATAACGCCAATAACACAATGTTTATACAGCTAAATTTAAACCCAGATCATTGGTCTATACTTTCTATTTAAATCATCTATAGAATATCCTCTAGCTGGTACAGTTGCTAAGACACTAAAACCTTGTGAACTTCTAATCTCTTCATGTTCAAAACTAAGGTTTAAAGCAACTTTAGCATCAACTATACTTTTAATTTTTGTGACATACGCATCTTTGCTTAAATTATTATATGAGTACAATAAACTTTGTTAATCCTTATTAAATTCAACAAAAGCATTATTAGTTATTGGATGATATGTTAAACCAATATTGAAAACGGCTTTATTAGTGTTTGTCGAATTTTCTTGTTTTAAAATCCTAAACCCCGTAAATAGTCTTTCTAAATCTTGTTCATCAAACGCAATTATATTATCATAAATACTTTGTAAGATAGCTTCAGTATTAGCATTCCTATCAATGCTGGTAACCCTCTTGACTTTACCATCTCGTACTCTGACTGACGTGTTTTTGATGTTAAGCTTAATATCTTGTTGATTTTCTTTGAAGAGTTCTGGCGAATAGCTAAATGTCGATTCAACCACTATTCCTGTAACACCACTTTTTTCGACAGTGTAGCAAATATCTTTCAACAAATTTTTATTTTCATTCACTAAAGTGAAAAATGCACTGGTTGGAATACAAATCGAAGCACATAACTTTGTTTATTCTTTAATATTTAAATCATCTATTTTATTTAGTAGCCATGCAATTATTAAAGCTAAAGCTTTTGCTTTTTCTTATCTTTTTTATTAGCGCTATTTTACTCAATAGTGTTGGTATTGTTATATTACAGTCAGTTACCCATTACAAAGCCACAGAGATTGAAGCTAGTATTCTTGAGGCTTGTAAGGATCTAACAATAGCGGTAGTTTCATTCTCGATTTGCTCATTTATCCCAAGGTTTGGCTATAAAAATTCTATGTTGACTGGATTAGCAATAATTACTATAGGATGTATTACTATGGTGACCTTCGATAGTTTTTTAACTACTAAGATATTATTTATATTAACTGGAGTGGCTTTTGCCTTAATCAAAGTTTCTGTGTATTCAACAGTTGGTTTGATTACCGATAATTCAAAAGCACATGCTAATTTAATGAGTTTATTAGAAGGCATTTCCCAAATGGGTGTAGTATTGCGTTTTTTTATATTTAGTATATTTATATATTTTGGTAACTGGTTTGGTACTTACTGGTTACTAGCTGGTTTATGTGTTATAGCTTTTCTACTACTTTTATTTACAAAGCTTGATGAATCAGCAGCAAAAATAACCCAAAACTCTAATTTTTTAGCAGATACACTAAATATGCTAAAACTTATAAAGCTACCTATAGTTTTGTTATTTATTATCAGCGTATTTTTTTATGTATTCATAGAACAAAGCGTACAATCATGGTTACCAACATTTAATACCAAAGTTCTTCATCTTTCTGCATCAACTAGTGTATTTATGGCGAGTTTTTTTGCTTTGAATATTACTGCAGGCAGAATCATTTTTGGTTTCATAATGAAGAAAATTGACTGGAAAAAAATTATTCTTATAGCTCTTATCTGCTGTGCAATTTTAATAATATAGTTAATCCGAGAGTATTTTGTTAAACACATAAGAGATAGCATCACAAAATTTTTCAAAACTATTATTCACTTTTCTAAATATTTTTTTAAAGTTAGCCCAAACCTTTTCAATAGGATTTAAATCTGGAGAGTACGGAGGTAGATATAATATTTGTACATCAAATTTATTGGCTATTTCAATCAGCTTAGAGGATTTATGGAAACTAGCATTATCCATTACTATAGTAGTTTTAGGTTTTAATGATGGGCATAAGTGTTCCTCAAACCATTGATTAAAAATTTCAGTATTGGTATATCCGCTGTACTCTAATGGAGCTATAATCTTTTTATCTGCATAATTATATCCAGCAACAATACTTCTTCTTTGTGTTTGATATGCTAAAACCTCGCCATAACTAGGCTCACCAATTAGTGACCATCCTCTTAGGATAGAAAGCTTATTGTCACACCCCATCTCATCTATATAAAATAACAAGTTTTGAGCTATTTCTTTTAGTTTTTCTATATACTCCAACCTTTCATGTTCTTTTCTTTGCTTATATTTTGGAGTCTTTTTTTAAAACTAAAACCAAGTATATTAAGACAATCATAAAATGTACTTCTTGGAATATCAGGGGCTAATGCTTCTTTTATATCTAATGTACTTGCATCTGGATGATCTATCAAATACTGTTCAATCAATGTTTTATCGGTAAAGCTAGCGACTCTGCCACAACCAACTCCTTGCCTTGAACTATAATCTCCGGTTCTTTTATAAAGCTCTATCCATGAAACAACTGTACGCTTATCTATGTTAAAAAACTTACTCAGCTCGAACTCCGTCATACCTTCTTCATATTTATTAATTACAATGTCTCTAAAATCTTGGCTATATGATGGCATTTTTATTAGACATTATAACATTTCTACAAATATCTTTTTCTACAAATATCTTTCGGATTAACTAGGTTCTGTGCACAAAAAACTTAAATTATATTGAAAATAGCTAAACTGCTGTTATTTAAGATTTGAAAAGCAATAAATATCAATGGTTTAGCAAATGAATTATCATATAAAAGAAGTATTCTGGTCAATTATTTTATCATTTTTAAAATCATAAAAAGGTATACATACCAATGATGAAGCCAAATTAAGATTATTTATTGAAGCTGTATTTTATGTGTTACGTACAGGCTGTCAATGGAGGATGTTACCATTTTATTATGGTAAATATAGATCAATACATAAGCGTTTTAAAGATTGGTGTGATAAAGATATATTTTCTAGATTATTTAAATCAGTACAAAACCCTGATTTACAAGAAGTCATGCTTGATTCAACAATAGCAAGAGCACATGCTTGTGCTACGGGATATGATAAAGATGATAACCAAGCAATTGGTAGATCAGTTGGTGGGATAACCACTAAAATCCATGCTATGACTGATGCTTTAGGTAATCCAATAGAAATATTGTTGTCAGAAGGTAAAACTCATGATAGTAAAGTAGCTAATTTACTAAAAAATGTATATAATACAAAAGTTATTGCTGATAGAGCATATCATTCTAATGAAATCAGGCAGCATATTCAAAGTATATCCTCTGAAGCTGTTATCCCTTGTAAATCAAATACTCTAAACCATATACCTTTTGATAGTCATGTATATAAAGAAAGACATTTGATAGAGAATTTCTTTTCTAAAATTAAGCATTTTAGAAGAGTATTCTCTAGATTTGATAAAACCATTTCAGAATATATAGGAATGATTAAATTAGCTTGTACTTTTATTTGGCTACTGAGAAACTATTTTTGTGCACAGAACCTAAATATTTTTTTAAAGTTAGCCCAAACCTTTTCAATAGGATTTAAATCTGGAGAGTACGGAGGTAGATATAATAT
>NZ_PPDL01000046.1 GCF_002994655.1 Corynebacterium sp. 13CS0277 | reverse complement strand
GCTCGGTAGTGGTGGTGGCGGTTGTCATGTCAAGACCTTCTCAAGCTCAGATTTTGCTTACAGGGTATGACACTGCCCCGCTGTGTGCACAGCGGGCGGTGTGGATGAAATTACAGGAACAGGCCCCTGCCGATGAGCGCGATGCTCACCGCACCCACGCCGAGCACCCATCGGAAGTAGCTGGCGCTGCTGCGGGCCACCCACAGGCCCGCCCCCAGCACAATGCCCGTGACGAGACCACCGGCGTGCCCGGCCACACTCACACCACTGGCGAGGAACGTGAAGGCCAGGTTGGCGCCGATGAGCCACAGCAGCCCCTGATAGTCGCTGCCCATCTTGAGCCGCAGCATCGTCACCACCACCAGGAGCGCGTACACCGCCCCGGACGCGCCAACCGTGTCGACGTGCGGGGCGAAGAACACCAGCGCCGCCGACGCCCCCAGGCCGCCCACCACGAACAGGGCGGTAAAGATCCGGTGGCCGAGGGCGCGCTCCAATTCGATGCCGAGGAGGTACAGCATGAAACTGTTGAAGACGAGGTGCGTGACACCGGAGTGCAGCACCACCCCGCCCACGGCCCGCAGCGGGCCGAATGGCAGGCGCGTCATGGCCGGCGGGTAGGTGCCCCAGTGGTCCCCCAACCAGCCGTTGAGATTGTGGTTGATGCTGCGGGACTCCAGCACCGTCACGAGGAATACCGCCACGAGTACTGTCACCACGCCGATGGTGGCGGGGGTGCGCTCGTAGGACGTTTTCCACCAGTTACGCAAAGTCATGCGTTAAGCCTGGCAGTGGGGGCGGCCGAAACCCAAAAAAGGCACCGCGCCACACACCGCACCCATCTGCCCCACGACCCCGCGCGGGGCGGGAGGGGCATTGATGACGGGTGGGGTGTGGCGCGGTGCCACGCACATCCTCAGGCCCGGACGCTGGGTCCTGGCCTGGTGGGGAGTGTGTTACTTGACGATCTCGATGGACTCGATGACGACCGGGGCGGTCGGGCGGTCGCGGCGATCGGTCGCGGTGCCGGCGATCTCAGAGACAACCTTCTGGGACTCCGGGTCGGTGACCTCACCGAAGATGGTGTGGTGGTTGTTCAGGTGCGGGGTGGGGGCCACCGTGATGAAGAACTGGGAGCCGTTGGTGCCCGGGCCGGCGTTCGCCATGGCCAGCAGGAACGGGCGGTCGAAGCGCAGCTCCGGGTGGAACTCGTCGCCGAACATGTAGCCCGGGCCGCCAGTACCGGTGCCGGTCGGGTCGCCACCCTGGATCATGAAGCCGTCGATGACGCGGTGGAAGATCGCACCGTCGTAGAACGGGCCGGTGGTCTCACCCTTGGCGTTGGCGGAGCGGTACTCCTTGGTGCCCTCTGCCAGGCCGATGAAGTTGGCGACGGTCTCCGGGGCGTGGTTACCGAACAGGTCGATGGAGATATCGCCCTTGTTGGTGTGCATAATCGCAGTAGCGGTCTTAAAGGTCATGGGGGACATCCTATACGCACACCCCACCCGGCGGGGCAAAAAATCGCCCACAGCGTCAACCACACCCCGCGCCCACACCACCCGCGCGCAGCACCACAGGCCCACCCCACGCCGCTGTAGCGGCCCGCCCCGCCCCAGGTATGGCGGGGGCTAGCCCGTACAATGGGGGCCACGACCCCCGCGCCGCGGACACCGCCCGCGCGGGGCAAGGTCACCAGACCACTGATCTGCTGCGCGCCTGGACCAGGCGGGCAGCATCACGGATGAAATGAGGAGTGGCATGAACCCCACGACGTTGAAGATCGCGATGAAGAGCTCGATGCGCGCCTACAAGGCATTCTCCGACTACCGCGAGAAGAAAGCCGCGGAGGCCTACGACGCGCTGGCAGATGCCGCCGACAAGTACACCGCCGGCGCGGAGCAGCTCAAGCGCCGCGCCGCAGCCGCCGCCGAGAAGGCAGAAAAGGCCGCCGGAAACGCCAGCGAGGATCTCAGCAAGGACGTTGCCAAGGTGTCCAAGGCCGCCCGCGCCCGCATGGCCGCCGCCCAGGAAAAATCCCTCGACCTGTTCAACGCCGCCGAAGAGAAGGCAGAGGCGCTGACCAAGGACGTGAAGAAGGGCAGCCGCCGCACCCAGCGCCGCGCCGCCAAGGCCGCCGCGAAGGCGCAGAAGAAGATGGAAAAGAAGCTGGCCCGCAAGGAAGGCCGCAGCCTGCTGACCAACATGACCCTGGTCGGTCTGCTGCTCTCCGCGATTGCGGGTGCCGTCTACCTGGTCCTCGGCCGTAAGAAGGACGACTCCTCCACCATCAGCGTCCCGCCGCGCGTCGAAGACTTCGCCGCCAAGGCGCAGGACACCGCCGGTCAGGTCAAGGACACCGTCGCCGACAAGGCCGCCGCCGCGAAGGATGCCGTCGCCGACGCCACCCTCACCGCCGCCGCTGCCGTCGAAGACAAGGTTGTCGACGCCAAGGACGCCGTCACCGACACCGACCTCGCGGAGAAGATCACCGAGAAGGCCGAAGAAGTCGCAGACAAGGCCGCGCAGGCCACCGAGACCGTCGCCAACAAGCTCGACGCCGTCGTCGACAAGGCCACCGACAAGGGCCCGAAGGAGACCGCAGAGAAGGTCGCCGACAAGGTTGTCGACGCCGCCGAGGGTGCCGCTGAAGACGCCCGCGAGGTCGCCGAGAAGGCCGCCACCAAGGCCAAGAACGCGGCACAGAAGCCGAAGCCGCAGTCCAACGCTCAGCGCCGGAACAACCGCAACCGGAACCGCAACCAGAAGAACCAGGGCAAGGGCAACACCAACCGCTAACCGGGGCGACAATCCCGCACCTCACAGCACCCCAGGGGCCGTGCCACCACACCAGGTGGCGCGGCCCCTGCGCCATTCACGACCGGCCCGCCGACTCCGGGACAGCATCCCAACAACTTTCGAGCGAATTCGGCCCCATACCCCGAGCGCACACACCGGACACCCACACACACCCTTCGCGCCGCGCAAGCCACCGTCAACTGGTGGAGCGCCGCCCTCCGGCCTGGAGGTGAGCCGAGCGGATCAAAAAAAAATTTTGGCCTTTTTCTCCGAATCCCTTGACGCGACCGCGTCGCATAATTAACGTGGGCTGCAACCCACACAGCGTGGGAATGCACTCCAGAAACCAAGCGCCCTACGGCGGATCGGTTCACCGACCGGGACCTAGCAGTCCCCCAAGTAACACCAGGAGAAAGACATGAAGCACTCTGCTCTCAAAAAGCTTGCAGTCATCGCGACCGCCCTCATCACTGCCGGAGCAAGCATGACTGCCGTCGACGCTCACGCGACTCCCATCTCCGAGGCTCCCACGTACGGGAATGAAAACGCGCCGCTCACGGAGGCAGAAAAACAGGAAGTCACCGAAGAACTCGCCGACAGCCTCGAAACGCTCTTCACCGAAGTCGTCTACGAAGATCCTGAAGGCAATTGGAGCGTGGACTACGCGTCCGCAGAAGCCTACGGCATCTCGCCCGACGAAGCCGACGTGCTCCTTGAACTCATGAGCTCCCCGGAACGCTTGGATAATTCCGGGACGCACATCCGTTCCAAGCGAGACCTCCAGTCTTACGGGGAATGCGTCGCCTGGGCTATCTCCCCTTCCCCGATCTCGAGACTCGACGCCATTGCGATCGGGGAACATCTGGCTAACAAGCGCTGGCGTGAGGCTGCCGAAAAGATCGTCGCTGTTGCATCACTTAACGGCGCAACTGGCCTCCTCAAATATGGTGTCGCCGCCATTGGCGGTCCAGTAGGCCTCGCAGCGCAACTCGCCGTCATTGCGGGCTCTTGTGCCATCAGTGAAAAGATGCCATAAAAGTCCATTCTTCCACCGGGCTTCATCGAAGTGTTAACAAAAGGGGGGCAGAGATCTCTGTGCCCCCCCATGAAAAATATCACTGCCCCCCTTCCAGTCTTTACCATTTCCTCTTTCACCACGGATGAAATGGCCAGCTTTAGCAGCAAGTAACGCCGAAACACCTAGCCAACGCGCTTACCACAGATCGATTGGGTCTTGCCGCGCATAGGGGCGCGTCGCAACCGAAACCCTAAGAAGCCCAGCATCCACGCTAGCATCGCCTGCAGTAGCCAATTCAGCAGCACTCCAGCCATCCTTGCTACGTGGTAACTCGCCAAATAGGAAATCAAGCGGATACAAGACTTATCCAAAAGTGTCGGCCCACCCTTGGAGTTACACAGCACGAAGGAGATCCCTTAAGTGGCTAGAATTCCAACATTTATCGATTTCTTAATTAAAAAAGACGCCAACGGAGAACCTTGGGTCCCTCCGTGGAAGTTTTCGCTAATCGGCTTCCCGCTATTTACTTTCATTTCGTTCGTCATGGACGAATTGACAGGGTTTGGCGGGATGGTCTTCCCCAATAGGGAACCAAAGAGTTTGTCAGAGATCGATTGGAGCTCGACACCCCATGAGGTTGCGGCATATATGCCCCTCTATTATTTTGGCATTCTTCCCATCTTTTTTCTCAAAAGACACTACTGGCGGAAACGCCATGCTTCCGAGGAATAGTCGTCAGCACCCAGGGCGAGATATAAATAATTCCGCAACCCGCTTGCCTCATTTAGTGACGCCGCACCACTAACCACCGACATGTACACCTACAAGCGTTTGACGCCCGCGCACAACCAGCTAGGCAGATAGTGACGCCGGGCGAGGAACGCAAATTTCAACGTCGGTAATACACCTTTTGCCGCAGAGGCTTCTACATTTTCATCGCGTCGTAGCGACACAGACTATCCCCTCAGTGCAGGCCGTCTAGGCCCTCAGCTTATTCACGACGAATGCGCCAAGAATGGCGACTGCAAGAAACGCTTCTCCGGCGGCGGCTGATTGATGTTTCCCCGTGTCAAGCGCCATGTAATTGTGCACGCTCAGCGCCACCAAAAATGCACGCACTAGCCCCACAGATCACGCGCCATCACGACACGCGACTGCCCGGCCGGCCGCACTAATCGTCCACGGCACCCACCCCCTTCTCAGCCTCAGCTCCGTTGCGCTGCTGATACTGCAGCTGCCGCACCGAACGGCCCGACGTCCGAAGA
>NZ_PPDL01000045.1 GCF_002994655.1 Corynebacterium sp. 13CS0277 | reverse complement strand
TTTTTTGTGCTGGTTCGATGGTTTGTGCTGCCGGGGACTGCTTGTCCCTGACGCAACGCTTGCATGACACGAGTGTGTTGTGGGTTGTTGTGGAAGCATTGATTGTTGAACGGTACTAGAAATTTTTTTAGTAGCCGGGCCCTGCTTATCCCCGTCGGGATGGGGCCTGGTCGTTCAAGTAATTTGGATTGAACAACGAGCGATCAACTTCTGTTGGTTGTGCTGGTTGTTTGTTTTGTCTAGGTTTTGGACTCTTTCACTACTGGCCGGGCACTCTTTGGGGTGTGTGGTTGGTTGGATGTTATGTCTGATTTTTTGTGGAGAGTTTGATCCTGGCTCAGGACGAACGCTGGCGGCGTGCTTAACACATGCAAGTCGAACGGAAAGGCCTCAGCTTGCTGGGGTACTCGAGTGGCGAACGGGTGAGTAACACGTGGGTGATCTACCCTGAACTCTGGGATAAGCCTGGGAAACTGGGTCTAATACCGGATAGGACCGTGCTTTAGTGTGCATGGTGGAAAGTTTTTTCGGTTCAGGATGAGCCCGCGGCCTATCAGCTTGTTGGTGGGGTAATGGCCTACCAAGGCGTCGACGGGTAGCCGGCCTGAGAGGGTGTACGGCCACATTGGGACTGAGACACGGCCCAGACTCCTACGGGAGGCAGCAGTGGGGAATATTGCACAATGGGCGCAAGCCTGATGCAGCGACGCCGCGTGAGGGATGACGGCCTTCGGGTTGTAAACCTCTTTCGCGAGGGACGAAGCTACCGTTTTTCGGTGGTGACTGTACCTTGATAAGAAGCACCGGCTAACTACGTGCCAGCAGCCGCGGTAATACGTAGGGTGCGAGCGTTGTCCGGAATTACTGGGCGTAAAGAGCTCGTAGGTGGTTTGTCGCGTCGTCTGTGAAATTCCGGGGCTTAACTCCGGGCGTGCAGGCGATACGGGCATAACTTGAGTGCTGTAGGGGAGACTGGAACTCCTGGTGTAGCGGTGAAATGCGCAGATATCAGGAAGAACACCAATGGCGAAGGCAGGTCTCTGGGCAGTAACTGACGCTGAGGAGCGAAAGCATGGGTAGCGAACAGGATTAGATACCCTGGTAGTCCATGCCGTAAACGGTGGGCGCTAGGTGTAGGGGACTTCCACGTCTTCTGTGCCGTAGCTAACGCATTAAGCGCCCCGCCTGGGGAGTACGGCCGCAAGGCTAAAACTCAAAGGAATTGACGGGGGCCCGCACAAGCGGCGGAGCATGTGGATTAATTCGATGCAACGCGAAGAACCTTACCTGGGCTTGACATATACAGGATCGCTGCAGAGATGTAGTTTCCCTTGTGGCTTGTATACAGGTGGTGCATGGTTGTCGTCAGCTCGTGTCGTGAGATGTTGGGTTAAGTCCCGCAACGAGCGCAACCCTTGTCTTATGTTGCCAGCACGTGATGGTGGGGACTCATGAGAGACTGCCGGGGTCAACTCGGAGGAAGGTGGGGATGACGTCAAATCATCATGCCCCTTATGTCCAGGGCTTCACACATGCTACAATGGTCGGTACAACGCGTCGCGAGCCTGTGAGGGTGAGCTAATCGCTGAAAGCCGGCCTCAGTTCGGATTGGGGTCTGCAACTCGACCCCATGAAGTCGGAGTCGCTAGTAATCGCAGATCAGCAACGCTGCGGTGAATACGTTCCCGGGCCTTGTACACACCGCCCGTCACGTCATGAAAGTTGGTAACACCCGAAGCCAGTGGCCCAACCCTTGTGGGGGGAGCTGTCGAAGGTGGGATCGGCGATTGGGACGAAGTCGTAACAAGGTAGCCGTACCGGAAGGTGCGGCTGGATCACCTCCTTTCTAAGGAGCTTTATTTTGGGACCACGGTAGGGGAGAAGAACTTCTTCCCGACATAGGCTGTGGTCTTTTGTTTTGTTTGAATCGGCGTGGAAGCACGGACCGAATAGTCGGACGAGCGCAAGAAACAATCAAGAGTATGTTGGTGCACTGTTGGGTGTCTCGGGCATTGTGCCCGTGGTTTGTGGCGCCTGCGGCCTAGCCGACAACAGGGACGTTTGAGTCTGGTTGTTGGGTGTGGTGGTGGGTGTGTGTTGTTTGTGAACTGTATAGTGGACGCGAGCATCTCCAGATGAGATGTCAATGTTGTTGATGTCTTGTTTGGTGTTTTTTCTTTATTTTGTTTGCAGCCAACGCCATCTTGTGGTGGTTGTTGGTTTTTGCCGATTGTGAGCCAACTTGTGTTGTGTGTTGTAAGGGCACACGGTGGATGCCTTGGCATACTGAGCCGATGAAGGACGTGGAAGGCTGCGTTAAGCCTCGGGGAGTTGTCAATCAAGCGTTGATCCGAGGATGTCCGAATGGGGAAACCCGGCCGTCGTTATGGGCGGTCACCTGCACTTGAATACATAGGGTGTGTGGAGGTTACGCGGGGAAGTGAAACATCTCAGTACCCGTAGGAAGAGAAAATAAATAATGATTCCGTGAGTAGTGGCGAGCGAAAGCGGACGATTGGCTAAACCATGTGCGTGTGATACCCGGCAGGGGTTGCGTGCGTGGGGTTGTGGGATGTGATTGTTCCTGTCTGCCGGCAGGGGCTGGTGGTTGTTTGTGTTAGTGGAAGTGGTGTGGAGACGCCTACCGGAGAAGGTGAGAGTCCTGTACACGAAAACATAAGCACCGCTAGTGATCGTATTCCCGAGTAGCAGCGGGCCCGTGAAATCTGCTGTGAATCTGCCGGGACCACCCGGTAAGCCTGAATACTCAGTGTGACCGATAGCGGAATAGTACCGTGAGGGAATGGTGAAAAGTACCCCGGGAGGGGAGTGAAATAGTACCTGAAACCGTGTGCTTACAATCCGTCAGAGCCCTTTAGGGTGATGGCGTGCCTTTTGAAGAATGAGCCTGCGAGTCAGCGGCATGTGGCGAGGTTAACACGTGTGTGGTAGCCGTAGCGAAAGCGAATCCTAACGAGGGTGTTTTAGTTGCATGTCCTGGACCCGAAGCGGGGTGATCTACCCATGGCCAGTGTGAAGCAGAGGTAAGACTCTGTGGAGGCGCGAACCCACTTAGGTTGAAAACTGAGGGGATGAGCTGTGGGTAGGGGTGAAAGGCCAATCAAACTCCGTGATAGCTGGTTCTCCCCGAAATGCATTTAGGTGCAGCGTCGTGTGTTTCTTGCCGGAGGTAGAGCTACTGGATGGTTTAGCGGGACCAACATCTTAGCGACATCAGCCAAACTCCGAATGCCGGTAAGTGAGAGCACGGCAGTGAGACTGCGGGGGATAAGCTTCGTAGTCGAGAGGGAAACAGCCCAGATCGCCGGCTAAGGCCCCTAAGCGTGTACTAAGTGGAAAAGGATGTGGGATCGCGAAGACAACCAGGAGGTTGGCTTAGAAGCAGCCATCCTTGAAAGAGTGCGTAATAGCTCACTGGTCGAGTGGTTCTGCGCCGACAATGTAGTGGGGCTCAAGTACACCGCCGAAGCCGCGGCACTCCAACGTTTGTTGGGGTGGGTAGGGGAGCGTCGTGCAGCGTGTGAAGTCGCCGGGTGACCGAGTGGTGGACGCTGTGCGAGTGAGAATGCAGGCATGAGTAGCGAATGATGAGTGGAAAACTCATCCGCCGGATGACCAAGGGTTCCTGGGTTAAGCTAATCTTCCCAGGGTGAGTCGGGACCTAAGGCGAGGCCGACAGGCGTAGTCGATGGACAACGGGTTGATATTCCCGTACCCGTGCACATGCGCCCATGGTGAATCATTGATACTAACCGCCCTGAAGCGCGGCACGTGAGCCTTGTGTTTGTGTGTTGTTGTGGATGCGTGGGACCTGATGTGGTAGTAGCCAAGCGATGGTGTGACGCAGAAAGGTAGTCGAGCCACTTATTGGATTGTGGTGTAAGCGTGTAGCCCGCAGACTAGGTAAATCCGGTCCTGCTTTTTGGGTGAGGCGTGATGCGTACCCCTGTTTGGGGGATGTCGATGATCCTCTGCTGCCGAGAAAAGCATCTAGCGATGTGTGTGTATGGCCCGTACCCCAAACCGACACAGGTGGTCAGGTAGAGAATACTAAGGCGATCGGGTGAACTGTGGTTAAGGAACTCGGCAAAATGCCCCCGTAACTTCGGGAGAAGGGGGGCCATGGCGTGTGCCACACTTTTGCGGTGTGGTTGCGTGTTGTGGCCGCAGAGAATAGAGGGAAGCGACTGTTTACTAAAAACACAGGTCCGTGCGAAGACGATAAGTCGATGTATACGGACTGACGCCTGCCCGGTGCTGGAAGGTTAAGAGGACCTGTTAGACCCTTTGGGGTCGAAGCGGAGAATTTAAGCCCCAGTAAACGGCGGTGGTAACTATAACCATCCTAAGGTAGCGAAATTCCTTGTCGGGTAAGTTCCGACCTGCACGAATGGCGTAACGACTTCCCTGCTGTCTCAACCACAGGCCCGGCGAAATTGCAGTACGAGTAAAGATGCTCGTTACGCGCGGCAGGACGAAAAGACCCCGGGACCTTCACTATAGCTTGGTATTGGTGTCTGCTACGGTTTGTGTAGGATAGGTGGGAGACTGTGATCGCATGACGCCAGTTGTGTGTGAGTCGTTGTTGAAATACCACTCTGATCGTAGTGGGCATCTAACCTCGGCCCATGATCTGGGTTAGGGACAGTGCCTGGTGGGTAGTTTAACTGGGGCGGTTGCCTCCCAAAGAGTAACGGAGGCGCCCAAAGGTTTCCTCAGCCTGGTTGGCAATCAGGTGGTGAGTGTAAGTGCACAAGGGAGCTTGACTGTGAGACTGACAGGTCGAGCAGGTACGAAAGTAGGGACTAGTGATCCGGCACCGGCTTGTGGAAGCGGTGTCGCTCAACGGATAAAAGGTACCCCGGGGATAACAGGCTGATCTTCCCCAAGAGTCCATATCGACGGGATGGTTTGGCACCTCGATGTCGGCTCGTCGCATCCTGGGGCTGGAGTAGGTCCCAAGGGTTGGGCTGTTCGCCCATTAAAGCGGCACGCGAGCTGGGTTTAGAACGTCGTGAGACAGTTCGGTCTCTATCCGCCGTGCGCGTTGAAACTTGAGAAAGGCTGTCCCTAGTACGAGAGGACCGGGACGGACGTACCTCTAGTGTGCCAGTTGTCACGCCAGTGGCATGGCTGGTTGGCTACGTACGGAAGGGATAACCGCTGAAAGCATCTAAGCGGGAAGCCCGTTTCAAGATAAGGTTTCGTTATTAGGTGCCCTCTAGACTAGGGGGTTGATAGGCCAGATCTGGAAGCACGGTAACGTGTGGAGGTGACTGGTACTAATTCACCGAACACACCACATTAAGTGTGGTTCACATAAATGGTCGTCAATGCCGTGAACAATGAAGACAAATGGTCTCGCGTCTACTATGCAGTGTCAGGAACAGCACACTGTCACAGGCTGAAACATGCTTGTCGGTGGTTTTAGCGGTGGGGGAACGCCCGGTCCCATTCCGAACCCGGAAGCTAAGCCCACCTGCGCCGATGGTACTGCACACGGGAGTGTGTGGGAGAGTAGGTCACTGCCGACATTATATCTTCATAA
>NZ_PPDL01000044.1 GCF_002994655.1 Corynebacterium sp. 13CS0277 | reverse complement strand
TGGAGTGGTGGAGGTTAGGTGTTTTGGGTGGTGTTCGAATGTTGGGTGGGCATGTCAGGGTTGTTCGTGCTGGTCATACCGTGAAAATCGGGGGTTCCAGACACACTTTCTGTCGTTTAACCCTGCGTGGTGGTGTGGGGGTTAAACGACACAATGTGTGTCTGGGCGGCGAGGTGCGCTCCGTCGTGGTGGTCGTCTCGGCTTGTGTCGCTGGTGGCCGCGGTGACTTCTGCGAGTGCGGCGCGGCCCCAGTGGTGGGGGTGTCGGCACGTGCACCGCATGGGGGTGTGTGGTTGTGGCTTCGGGTCCGCATAGTGTGGTGGAAAGTGCTGCTTGGCTGGGCGTTTGTGCCAGCTGTGGGTGGTGGGTATAGTTCTATTCCGTGCTTGAGAGCATCGCCGGGCCTGGTGGTGATCGAAACACATGCGCCCGTAGCTCAACGGATAGAGCATCTGACTACGGATCAGAAGGTTAGGGGTTCGAATCCCTTCGGGCGCACAAAAGAAAAACTCCCGTCCACGGCTGTGGGCGGGAGTTTTCGCATCTCTGCCTTAGAACACGTCGACGCGGGCGCCGACGTCCTCGGCCTGCAGCAGCTGGCCAACCCAGCCGGGCTGGCCGGGGCGGACCCGCAGCACGGGGCGGCCGGCGTAGCCCCGGGAGCGGGCTTCGTAGCGGACGCGAGAGCGGTAGCCGGCGTCGACGAGTTCTTCCACGGAGGGGCTGTCGCCGGTGAGCCCGGCGCGGGCGTCTTGCAGCAGCGCGATGGCTTCGTCGAGGGCGGTGACGAGGGCGTGGTGGTTGGTTTCGCACATGGCGCGCACGAGCGAGGGGGAGGAGCCGGCGACGCGGGTGCCGTCGCGGAAGCTGCCCGCCGCCAACGACAGGGTCAGTGCCCCGCCGGTATCGCCGACGATGGCGAGGGTTTCGGCCAGCACGTGCGGCAGGTGGCTGATGCGCGCGACTGCTTTGTCGTGTTGCTCAACGCGGGCGGGGATCACCTGGGCGCCGACGAGGGTCGCGAGGGTGGCGACGTCGACCCACAGGTCGATCCATTCCTGTGGCAGGTGCGGGTCCACATCCCGGGAGCTGCCGGGTTTCATGGCCCGGTCGAAGGTGACCACCCATGCGGCACCGTCGAAGAGGCCCTGTTGGGCGGCGGACCAGCCGGAGTCGGCGGTGCCCGCCATGGGGTGGCCGCCGACGTAGCGGTCCTGCATGCCGCGGGCGCAGACTTCCTCCCACACTTGGGCTTTCACGCTGACGACGTCGGTGATGCCGCAATGGGGGGCGTGGGTGGCGATGGCGTCGAGGAGGCCCGGGATGGCGGGCATCGGCACCGCCAGCACGATGAGTGCCCCGGTGTCTTCTGCCCGGGTGAGGGTGGCGGTGAGGTCGTCGGAGACGTCGAAGCCTTCCCCCCGGGCGGCGCGCGCCCCGGAGGGGGAGCGGTTATAGCCGAAGACGGCCACATCAGCGGCGGCGAGATCGCGCAGCAGGGAGCCGCCGATCAAGCCAAGGCCAAGAATGCACACCGGGCGGGAAACAGTTCGTGAAGTCACCTGACAATTGTGGCACATAGCGACTAGCCTGGGTAGGCATGAGCAACCACCCGACGCATGCCGTGCTGGTCACCTTTCACAATGGCTGGGCCGTGGAGAACATCCCGGCGCCCGCCACCGTGGACGAAGCGGCCACCCGGGTGCGTCGGCTGCGCAGCGAAGGCACCGCCTTCGCCGTGGTGACGGTCGGCGACGAGTACTTCACGATTGTGCGGCCCACCCCCCGCGGGGTGGAGCTGTTCGTCAGTGATGGGTTCGCGGCCCTCGACGACGATTTTGGGGTGGATGCGCTGGCGACCCTGGGGGAGTTGGAGGACGTGGAGGACGCGTTCGATGCCCTCGACTGGCCGGAGGACGACGACGAGGCTGCGGACGAGTCCGTCGACGACATGGATATTGACCCGTACCCGGTGGGTAACTTTGAGATCCTCGCCGACATGGGGCTCGCGGAGCCGACGCTGACGGTGCTGGTGGACGACCCGGACCTGTGGGCCCACGAGCAGCTGGCCGCGATTGAGGAAGATCTCGGCTGCGATCTGCCGTGGACCTAAACACCCACCCGCACGGATCGCTGGACCCCGCGCCCCGCATCGGCGGCGGGTTGCCGCCTGCCGCCTGGGAGCAGCAGGCAGCCGCCTGGATGCGGCAGGCCATCGCCGTCGCCGACACCACCCCCACCGGTGATGTGCCCGTGGGGGCGATCGTGGTGGACTCGGCGGGCCGGATCATTGCGCGCGGCACGAATCGGCGGGAAGCCGACCAGGACCCCACCGCCCATGCGGAGGTGCTGGCGCTGCGGGCCGCCGCCCGGCACCTGGGGCGGTGGCGGCTCGACGACTGCACCCTGGTGGTGACTCTCGAGCCCTGCGCCATGTGCGCGGGCGCGGTCGTGGGGGCGCGCCTGGGCCGGTTGTACTTCGGGGCGTATGAGCCGAAAACCGGCCACGTCGGCAGCGTCCACGACACGCTCCGCGACTCCCGCGCCCTGCACCCGGTGGCGGCACGCGGCGGGATTCTGCGCGCCGCCTGCGAAGAACAGCTCGGGCGCTTCTTTCAGCAGCTGCGCGCCCCGTTACACTAAGGGCGGATGTGCGCCCCACGCCCGACGTGGTGGCCGCCGGTGACACACCACCCCCTTTTTTTCCCATCCATTATCAAAGGAGAACACCCATGGACCTCGGCAAGATTGGCGACAAGATCCGCGAGAACAAGGACGCAGTGGCGGCCAAGGTGGAGGAAGCTGCCGACAAGCTCATCGACTCCAAGCTCGATGGCGAGAAGGCCCAGAAGGCCAAGGATGCGATTCACTCGGGTCTGAGCAAGGGCGTCGAGGAACTCGACAAGCGCCTCGGCGGCGACAAGGCCGGCGAGTAAGCCCACACGCGCGAAAGCACCTGGCGCGGCTCCACCAGCCGCCGCCCACGCACCCGCCTCGTGAGGTGTGGTGCGCCCACAGACCCCTGCTCAGCGGCCGTCCACGCCGCGGGCGGGGGGCTCGCCGTTGGTGCCCCTGGGTGGTCGTGCTGGGGTGGGGCCCAGACGCGGTGCCGCCAATTTCGGTACCGTGGGTACCACTTCCCGCCCGCGGGAAGATCATCATCAACCACACCCCACTGTGAGGAGAACCCCATGAGTGACATTGAGAACAAGGCAGAAGAGCTCGGCGGCAAGGCCAAGGAAGCTTTCGGTGAGGCCACCGGCAACGAGCGCGTCGCCAACGAGGGTCGCGCCGACCAGGTGAAGGCCGAAGTCAAGGACGCCCTCGAGGACGCCGGCGACGCCATCAAGGGTGCCGCGGACAAGGTTCTCGGCGCGTTCAAGAAGGACGCCTAACACGCAAGTGATTTGGCTGACGCTACCGCCGACCGTTACTCTTATCGGCGGTAGCGTGTCCGAGCGGCCGAAGGTGCTCGCCTCGAAAGCGAGTGTTGGGTAACCCCCAACCGCGGGTTCAAATCCCGCCGCTACCGCCAAAAAATGTCCCGGGACCTGCAGAAATGCGGGCCCGGGACATTGCTATGTGCCCGGGTTTCGCCGCCTGCCCGCAGGCGTGAGAGTGGCCAGAAAAGGGGTGCGTGTGCTCCACGGCGGGGAGTACCGGGGGCTGCTGCGGTAGATTAAGGGGCACCCCGCGCGCAGCGCGCGCAGAGACTTTCTCCTTATATTTCTCCACCGCACACTGTGCGCGTGTCTTCTTCGTGCTCTTCTTTCGTTCTTTCCATCCTGTTGTGTCTTCCCCCAAGGTGTTGATGTCGATGATGCGGGCTTCGCGACCGCACGGAGGTTGTGGCTGTGGCTAGTCGATTGTTCCGCCTGGGGCGGGCCTGCTACCGGCACAAGTGGGTCGTCATCCTCATCTGGGTGGCGATCATGGCCAGCATGGCGACCGCCGCGGCGACGCTGCAGAAGGGCTTCCAGGAGCAGTTCGCGATCCCCGGCACCCCCTCTGATGATGCGGCCGTGCTGCTCATGAAGAACTTCCCCGAGCAGAAAAACCCCCTCGACGAGGCGGGCGTGACGGTCGTGTTCGCGGCCCCGCCGGGGCACACCCTGGCGGAGCAGCCCTACCGGGATGCCGTCCAGCAGGTCGTCGACCAGCTGGAGGAGACAGTGCCGGGGCTGGAGCCCGGGCAGCGTTTCGGCAACCCCGTGACCCTGGACCCGCAGTTGCGGAGCTACGTGGTCGAGCAGTCGACGGCGGCGGGCTTGCCGGAGGAGACCGCGAAGGCGGATGCGGCGAACATTAGTGTGCTCAGCCCCGATGGGCGCATCGGCTACCTGGAGTTCTCTCTCGATGTGCCGACGGCGTCGGATATTACTGACACGCAGCGGGACACCATCCAGGCGGCCCTCGACGCCGGCACCGCCGCGGGCGTCCAGACGGAGGCCGGGGGTGCCGCCTACGGGGAGCCGCTGGACATCAAGTCCACCTCGGAGATCGTCGGCCTCGCGGTGGCGTTCATCGTCCTCATTTTTACGTTCGGTTCCGTGGTGGCGGCGGGCCTGCCGCTGGTCTCCGCGGTGCTGGGCATCGGTTTGGGGTCGACGGCGGTGATCCTCGCAACCCGTTTCGTGGTGCTCAACAACACGACCCCGGTGCTGGCGGTCATGCTGGGCCTGGCGGTCGGTATCGACTACGCCCTGTTTATTTTGAGCCGTTTCCGCACCGAGTACCGGCGGATGCCGCGCGATGAGGCCGCCGGCATGGCGGTCGGTACCGCGGGCTCCGCGGTGGTGTTCGCCGGGCTGACGGTCGTCATCGCGCTCGTCACCCTGTCGGTGGTGAACATCCCGTTCCTCACCTACATGGGCCTGTCGGCGGCGTTCACGGTGGCCGTGGCGGTGCTGGTGTCGCTCACGCTGGTGCCGGCGCTGCTGGCGGTGGCGGGGCGCTACGCCTTCGGTGTGAAAATCCCCGGCGTGGGCGGCAACCCGCTGCGCGGCACCGCCGGCGGCACCTCCCCTGCGCCCGCCCCGGAGGCGCGGCGCTCGAAGGGGCGGGCGTGGGTGCGCTTCGTGCACCGCTACCCGGCGCTCATCCTCACCATTGTGGTGGTGGGCCTGGGTGCCCTCACCCTGCCGGTGGGGCACCTGCAGCTGTCCCTGCCGAGTGACAACCTCTCGGAGAAAGGCACGACGCAGCGCGCCTCCGCGGACCTGCTGCGGGAAGGGTTCGGCATCGGCCAATCCTCCCCCTTCCTCGTCGTCGTCGACGCCCACGACGTCAACCCGGCGGCGGAAAGCCTGGCGCCGCTCATCGCCGCCCAAAACCCCACGGGGGAGGAGGAAACCCGGGCGGCCGCCGCGCAGGCCTCCTTCCTGCAGGTGGTGCAGGCGTTCTCCACGAACGCCGATGTTAAGCACGTGCAGATCATCGCCCCCTCCGCCGATGGGAAAGCCGCCCAGCTGCTGCTGACGCCGCGCACCGGCCCCCACGACCCGGCGACCACGGAGCTGCTGCGCACGCTGCGCGCCCAGCAGTCCGCCCTGGAGGCCGCTACCGGCGTCACCCTCGGCATTACGGGCCTGACCCCCATCCAGCAGGACGTGACGAATAAACTCTCCCACGCGATGCCGATCTACCTGGGCATCGTGGTGGGGCTGGCGGTGCTGCTGCTGCTCATCATTTTCCGCTCCATCATGGTGCCGCTCGTCGCCGGTTTCGGCTTCTTGCTGTCGGTGGGTGCGGCGTTCGGCACCACGGTGTTGTTCTGGCAGGACGGCCTGTGGAACATTGTGGGCACCCCGGGGCCGCTGATCTCCTTCATGCCGATCTTCCTCATCGGTGTCACGTTCGGCCTGGCGATGGACTACCAAATGTTCCTTGTCTCCCGCATGCGGGAGCAGTACGTGCACGGCCGGAAGAAGGGCGTGCCGCCCGGCTACAACCTGGTGGAAACCTCCGTCATTGAGGGCTTTACCCTCGGCAGCCGGGTGGTGACCTCCGCGGCGCTCATCATGATCGCGGTGTTCGTCGCCTTCATTGATCAAACGTTGCCGTTCGTGAAGATCTTCGGCTTCGCCCTCGGCGTGGGTGTTCTCTTCGACGCGTTCTTCATCCGGATGGGCCTGGTGCCCGCCAGCATGTTCCTCCTCGGGCGGGCCACCTGGTGGATTCCCCGCTGGCTGGACCGGCTGCTGCCCACCCTCGATGTGGAGGGCGCGGCCCTGGAGGCCGAGTGGGAGCGCCGCCACCAGGCGCGCGCCGCGGAGCAGGAGCAGGCCCTGGCGGACCTGACGCTCGACGCGGAGCGCGACTAGCCTAGGCTGTGGCCCGGGGCTGTGGCTCGGCGGGCAGCCTTGTTCACCCCCACCACGGGCGCAAGCCCACGATTGTCGCCCGCGATCCCTGTGCGCGCCGTTTGGAAAGGACGTTGAGTTCAGCCGTGTCGACCGATACCACCTTCAGCCCCGGAACCTCCCTTGGTCAGCTGGGCCGCACGGGCGTGATCCACACCCCCCACGGGGACATCCACACCCCGGCGTTCATTCCGGTCGGCACGAAAGCCACGGTGAAAACCCTCACCCCGGAGCAGGTGCGCGCCACCGGGGCGCAAGCGATCCTGTCGAACGCCTACCACCTGTATTTGCAGCCGGGGCCGGACATTGTGGACGCCGCCGGCGGCGTCGCCGCCTTCGAGAACTGGCAGGGCCCGACCTACACCGACTCCGGCGGCTTCCAGGTCATGAGCCTCGGGGTGGGGTTCAAGAAGGTCCTCGCGATGGATACCACCGGCCTGAGCGAGAAGGACATTCGCGCGAAGTCGGGGGAGCGTCTCGCGCGGGTTGATGAGGACGGGGTGGATTTCCGCAGCGTCATCGACGGCTCCCGGCACCGCTTCACCCCGGAAGTGTCGATGCAGATCCAGCACCAGCTGGGTGCCGACATCATCTTCGCCTTCGATGAGCTCACCACCTTGGTGGATACCCGCCAGTACCAGGAGCAGTCCGTGGACCGCACCCACCGGTGGGCGCGCCGCTGCCTGGAGGAACACAACCGGCTCACCCAGGCGCGGGTGGGCAAGCCCCTGCAGTCACTGTGGGGTGTGGTGCAAGGCGCCCAGTACGAGGACCTGCGCCGCCAGGCTGCCCGCGACCTGGTGGCCCTGTCGGAGGAGTTCACCGACCGTGGGCAGCGCGGCTTCGGTGGCTTCGGCATCGGTGGCGCCCTGGAGAAAGAAAACCTCGGCACCATCGTCGGCTGGGTGAGTGAGGAACTCCCCGCCCACATGCCGCGCCACCTCCTCGGCATCAGTGAACCCGACGACTTGTTCACCGCCGTCGAAAACGGGGCGGACACCTTCGACTGTGTGGCACCCACCCGGCTGGGCCGCCGGGGCGGGGTGTACACCCTCGACGGGCGCATCAACCTGCCCGGGGCGCGCTTCGCCCGCGACTTCGACCCCATCGATGCGGAAGTGGGCGGCTACGTGTCGGAGAACTACTCCCGCGCCTACATCCACCACCTGCTCAAGGCGAAGGAATACCTCGCCGGCACCCTCTGCACCATGCACAACCTGCACTTCATGATCCGGCTCGTTGACACGATGCGCCACCACATTGAGCAGGGCACCTACTGGGAGTACAAGGAAGAATTCCTGGGCCGCTACTACGCGAAGCGGACACGCACCGCCTAAGTGTGCGGGGCGGCGCGCGTGGCGTGCGCCCGCAACCCGGCGGCACGGTGCGGGGTATCGGCGACCACGGGGCCCGTGGTTGGGGGAGGACAGGGTGGCGAATACGCGGTGACGACATCGAAGAGTGGCGTGCCGGCCGTCGACAGGGGCGACCTGGGGTCTGTGCATCACAGCTGCTGCCGGTATCGACCTGCGTTGATGAAAAATTGTGCACAAATTTGGCGAAAACCCTGGACAGGGCAGCGAAGCCCATGTATCGTCGCGGGAAACCGTACAGTTCTATCGGGAAAATATAAGGTGGTTTGAATGGCTAAGCGTACAGTGTCGCTGGTTATTGCATCCGCGGTGGCTGCCGCGAGCCTGGCTCCCCAGGTGCAGGGGGCCGAGTTCTACGGCCATGAGGTCAAGGGGCGGATCCTGG
>NZ_PPDL01000043.1 GCF_002994655.1 Corynebacterium sp. 13CS0277 | reverse complement strand
TGATTTTCCCTTTCCTCCTGGTAGGAGGGGTCACGCGACACTCAAGTCGAGTGGACCGAAAAAACCGGGGCATTCCAACACCACTTTCGCTGCGTGACAGCAGGCTGTCGTACATTTCCACTTCACGGGCCTGCGCGGCCAGAAGTTTGTCGGATTCCCGCAGCGCGACGATCTCTTCCTTGACGGTGTCCGCGATCGCGGAATGGTTAGCGGTACCGAGCGCAATACGCACGACAGGAATATTGCCGTCGATAAACGACACGGGATAGACGCTGCGGTGAGCGACACCAACAACCGTGACGCGGTATCCCAGGTCGCGGGCGGTCATGGCAGCTTTCTCCACGCGGGAGTCGCCGACAACGTGGTTGCCAACTGCCATCACGAGGTGTGGACGATAAGTCATAATTGTCCTTGTGTTGTCCTTGTTAAGTGTGGTTTTTGGGGATGCGGGCGACGTTGCCGTGTCGGCCGCGCGGCGCTTCACTCGATAGCTCCCAGATCCCTTGCGACCTGCGCGTACCGACTGCTCCACGTGTGCTCATGATGAAGTTTCGACCACGTTGTGCCGGGCGCTGGGGCAGATCCTGAGATGATGGTCTCGAGCGCTTCGCGAAGTGCATCGGGGTCTCTAGGTAACACGTATCCCGCGCCAGCCTGTTGGAGAAAGTGCCCTGCGGCGCTGTCAGCGTAGGCGACTGGAGCGATGCCCTTTTCAAGGTAGCTCATGATCTTGAAGGGAAAACTGTTTTTCCCATAGTCGCTGTCAAGGAGCACGAGCCCGAGCGTCGTCGCGCGTTGGGGTAGGAAATCGGAGAAGTCGCCCGCGCCGACTGTCGTCGTGACTGCGGCGAGGTTCTGCGTGTCGTCTTCAACCGTGCTGACGTCATCGGGGCGCACAACAAAATAGGCATCATACTCCGCCGTCACCCCAGCTAGAGCTTCTAAAGCCCGGTTCATGCTGTACACGCCGCCGTACCCACCCGAGTAAACCACATCGACGCCGGCTTCACGCTCCCCAGTATCAGTATCGAGCGTGTTGGCTACAGAGATCCCTGGGGGAAGCGGGCGCCATGCGACATCGTGGCGGAGGCCCGCCTCACGCAACAGTTCGTCGAAAAGCTCGGCAGACTCTGGGCTTGGGCAATAGATTTCGTCAGCAAGTCGCTCGATAGCATCGAGTTCCTTCGTGCCACGCGCAATGAGACTTGCCCGCTGGTCAGAATCAAACACCGCGTCCTCGGACAGCCAATGTAGGTCACGAACGAACCAGCCAATTTGAACACCCTGTCGTTTAGCACTCATTAATAGAGAAGACACCTGAGCGATGTGGTTATCGAGCATTGGACTGGTGGAGCTTTCCGCGTAGCAGAACCCCGGCTTTTTACCTTGACGAAGCCGTTCACGCACCGCAATGCCACGGCGATGAAGCACCGCATCGTTGGCAAGCAAACGAATTGCCCCGTATTCGTAGGTGGCGACTTCGGCCATGGAACGAATCCTCATTGGCCGAGCGCCATCGGTGCGATTTTCGACCGGCGCTGCCGTGAAGAAGATGTTGACGCGGCCATCGGTGGGTGCGGCCGATGTCTGCTGCTCGTACCACCAAGCAATACCCTCATCTTCAGTGGCTTTCTTGGCAGCCTCGATCTCCTCCAACAAGGCTCCGGCCGCAGGAACAGTACTCACAGGCTCGGGCGCGTAGCCCGCCTGATACTCAGCAAGGGCCACTGCCAGTCTTTGTGCGAGTGCTGCACCACGCCCGCATCGATCACGGGAAACGCCTAATGTGTGTGCAGCGTAGCCACTACTGAGTGTGTCTTCAACGAGCACGCGGGTTGCATTGACGGCACAAAAAGCCGCCATGATGGGCAGCAGGCCCGAGTCTTGACCAAGGAACACAGCGTGCGTAGGCGTAGTGTGCCATCGGTAGCGCAAAGTACTAGGGAAACCGCGCTTGAGTGCGCTATCTCCCTTAGTGAAGGCAAGGTTCGTGGGAAGCACATCGTGAGTTACTTCCTCCCCCAGTAGTCGCTCAACCACGTCGTGTATGGCCGCCACATTATGCGCTGCATCTTCCCCCGACCAGGCGGCGGGCACAAAGTACGCGAGGTGCGGTGTTTCATCGTCGCTGATAATGCCCGCTCGAAGCGCGGTTGTGGGAGTGAGAAAGTGAGGCGTCGTGGACCCGTGATCGATAGCCTTGTCCATTTCAAATGGGCTATCGAACCACATTCGGGTAGCGATCTTATTCGCTGCATGGAAGCGTGCAACTCGGTCAGTACGGCGCTTGCCGAAATCAAGTTCACCAGTACCTACAATGAGGTCGACATCGAGACCCAGATCAAGCTGCTCGATCGCAGCAACTGTGCCCAGCCCAAAGCCGATCACTGTGTCAAGTTTGCACTCATCGAGGAGCCGCTTGAAAAAACGACGCCGGATCGACGCTGTAGAGTTCGTGCCAATTGCAGCAGCCCAAGCTGGAATTTCAATCCCACTAGTCAGAGGTTCCAGTTCCGGTGTCGTGGAGAACACCACCGCGTTCTCCCATGCTTCCCTCGCCAGGGTGCTTGCATTACCGGCGACCGCGCCAGAGCGATCTACGAAAACCAGGGGGCGCACTTACTGTCCTTCCATAGGCAGGGTGGGAGCGATGAGTGATATCTCGCGAGCCACCGTGTTGCTCACACCGCACCGCTCACGAACGCGCTGCGCAGCGACGGCTGACATAGCAAGGAACAGCTCAGGTTGAGCGAGAACTCGCTCAACTCCGGCAACCATTCCCTCGATGTCCTCGCCATCGGCGAGAATTGCACAAGTATCGTCAACAAACTCCGGGATGGCCGCCACGCGGTTAGTGATCGGAACCAGGCCCGAACTCATCGACTCATCTCGGGAAACACCTTGCGAATCGAGTCGGGTGGGAACTAAGAACAACCCATGTTCACGGTGGAGCTGCGCAATTTCCTCCTGGTTGGCGAATCGGCGCTGCACGTCAACTCTCGGGTCATCGTTGAAAGCGTCTTCAAACAAGTGGAAGTATTGTCCGTCACCGATGATGGTTGCCGTGATGCGGTCCCCGAAGGGGCCTGCGAGCAGTTTGCTCAAGACCTCCGCCGCGATGTCTGCCCCGTACCAGGTCGCCGTAGCGGAACGAACCCAAAGAATTTTAAAACGATCTTCGGGATTCTTTTCCGCGTAGCGGAAGACGTTTTCATCGATGACGTTGTGAATAACGTGGGTTCTTCGGGCGGGCAAGACGATATCCATGTCTTCCTCCACGCTCTTGCGGAAGAAGTTCGAGACTACGACGAAGTTATCGATGGGAGGGTCAGCCGCCATCACGTCGCTCCAGAAAGATTGCAACGTGACCGTCCGCTCAATGAGTGCATTGAGCGTCGTGGAGTCGGATCGTTGTTGCACTCTTCGCACCCAACGGGCTGCTTCGTAGCCGTGGATGAACACAGTAACGGGCACCTGCCGAAAAGCTCGGTAGGCCTGCAGGTACGCAAACTGGTTCGGGTTTAGGAAGTGTAGGGACACCGAGTCATAGTGGCGCAGTGTCAGCAGAGCATGCAGGTCGTCGCCGTTACCCACATGCACCCGTACCCCGTCGTACTCATACGAATACGGACTCGTGCGACGCGGCATAGCTATTACATCGACGTCGATGCCGCACTGTTGGTAGAACTTCACACGGCGGTGGACGAAACCGTTTCCATATTCTTCGCCGTAGTTCGGATAGGTATTCGCGATCACGAGATGCCGCAACCCTGTTTTCTGCTGCGGGTGGGCCTCGTCGAAACGCTTAGCTGCCAGATAACGGGAATCTGTCGCGATCTGCTGCATCGTCGGCAGCGCAGGCTTTAGCGTGCGGTACTGAGGCTGAAAATACTGGCGGAGATACAGGTTTTCTAGGTATAGCGCGGTGAGCAACTCACCGGGGGCGTAGGTGGATCCAATCAGATCGTCGGGTACTACGAAATCTTCCAACATCTTTGTGGGCCTCCTCGCCCCTCGGTTGAGCCGCTCGTGGGACTGTTGAATCCCGGGTTAGACGGCACCGCCGATAACGAGACGGTTGACTCCCTGCCACTGTGATGCGTCGGTGACGTTGCGGCCATCGACGAGAACGCTCACACCGGGGAAGGTTTCCGGGGTAAACTCAGCGAATTCTGGGTGGTCAGCCTGGACGATGAGAACGTCAGCAGCGTCACCAAGATGTGCGGCGTCGAACTTGTACCCGGCCAGTTCCTCATCAGTGAACATCGGGTCATACACCTTGACTGTGGCACCTTCGGCCTTGAGCAGTTCCACGGTAGGGAAGACACCGGAGAAGGCGGTTTCCTTTACCTTGCCACGGTACGAAGCGCCGAGGACGATGACGTTCTTGCCTTGCAGGTTACCTTCGGAGGCGGCCTTCGCGAGGCTGACGGCGTGGCTAGGCATCGTCATGTTCGCTTCGCGCGCAGTGCGGACGATGGTCGCGTCAGGGTCCGTATGCAGGTAGAGGCGAGGGTACACGGGGATGCAGTGGCCACCGACGGCGATGCCGGGGAGGTGGATGTGGCTGTACGGCTGCGAGTTGGAGGCCGCGATGACCTTGAACACGTCGATGCCTTGGGATTCGGCGAACTTGGCGAACTGGTTCGCCAGGCCGATGTTGACATCGCGGTAAGTAGTCTCGGCGAGCTTTGCCATCTCGGCGGCTTCAGCGCTGCCCATGTCCCACACACCGTTGGTGGCGGGTGCAAGATCGGGGCGATCGTCGAAATCAAGGACGGCTTCGTAGAAGTCGATTGCCTTCTTGGTGCCTTCTTTGCTGAGGCCACCGACGAGCTTGGGGTACCGGCGGAGGTCTTCAAAGACGCGCCCGGTAAGCACACGCTCGGGGGAGAACACGAGGTGGAAATCTTCGCCCTCTTTGAGGCCGGAGATTTCTTCGATCATGGGCTTCCAACGGTTGCGGGTGGTGCCGACAGGCAGGGTGGTCTCGTAGGAGATGAGGGTGCCGGGGGTGAGGTGCTCCGCGAGGGAACGTGTTGCGGCATCCATCCAGCCGAAGTCGGGTTCCCAGGTGTCGTCGTTGACGAAAAGCGGCACGACCAGAACGATGGCGTCGGCACCGGGAATCGCCTCAGCGTAGTTGGTGGTTGCGGTGATGTTGCCAGCTTCGCGAGCCTCCTGCAGCAGCTCTTCCAGGCGGTATTCGCCGGGGAAGGGCTCTTTACCTGCGTTGACGGAATCAACAACGGACTGTTGGACGTCGACACCAGTGACCTGGTGGCCCTTGGAGGCAAACTGAACGGCAAGCGGCAGGCCGATCTTGCCTAGGGCGATAACAGTGATCTTCATATGATTCTCTTCCGGTCGGTGTTAGCCGAGGTTGATGGTCTTACCGGTCTTGGCGGATTCGATCATGGCTTCGCAGACGCGAAGGACGTTCGCACCCTGGTCGGCGGTGACAATGTCTGCGCCTTCCTTGCCGAGGACGGCGTCTCGGAAGTTTTCGTGCTCGACGCGCAGCGGTTCGGGCTTCTTGAGGGCAAAGCGGGTGACGTCACCTTCAGCAACGCCGCGGAAGTGGGACATCTCGCCCCATTCGTTTTCCACGGATGCGTTTGCGTAGAAAGTGAGGTCTGCAGTCAGGGTGTCGGCAACATACATGCCGCCCTCGCCGATGACGACGGTCTGGCGCTGTTTCACGGGAGAGAGCCAATTGACGGTGTGGTTGACGATGACACCGTTGTCCAGAGTGCCGGAGGCGACAACCATGTCCTCGTGCGCCCGGCCAGACTTGTGGGCGGTGCATGCGCTGATGCTGCTGTAGCCGGACTGGACGACCCAGGAGGTCAGATCGATGTCGTGGGAACCGAGATCCTTGATGACGCCTACGTCAGCGATGCGGGCGGGGAACGGGCCCTGACGGTAGGTGGAGACCTGGTAGACGTCGCCGAGTTCGTTGCGCTCAAGCCGGCGACGAAGTTCCTGAAGGCTGGCGTTGTAGCGCTCGATGTGGCCAACAGCACCGACCAATCCCGCGTCGGAGAACTTCTTGGCGAGTGCGACAGCGGCCTCGGTGTTTTCCGCCAGAGGCTTTTCGATCAAAGCGTGGATGCCGGCATCCGCCAACGCTGCTCCGATCTCGTAGTGGAGGCTGGTCGGGACGGCAACAACGCAGTAGTCAAGCTTCTGGGCAATGAGGTCCTCGACAGAGCTGAGCAGCTGCGCATCACCGGCGACACCGTGTGGGTCGCCCTGTGCATCGGCGACGGCGACGAGGTCGACACCGTCAAGGCCATGCAGGACGCGCGCGTGGTGCCGTCCCATCATTCCAAGGCCAATAAGGCCGGCGCGAAGGTTACCCATGATTATGCGCCCGCTTTCACGACAGCGTTGACTGCGGCGATGATACGGTCGAGTTCACCCGGGGTAAGGCTGGGGTACACCGGAAGGGACAGGCATTCCTTCGCAGCCTTCTCAGTAGTGGGCAGCTCAAGACCCGGAGCGTAGGGCGCGAGAGACGGCAGGCGGTGGTTGGGTACGGGGTAGTACACGCCGGAGCCGACACCGTACTGTTCCTTAAGGACTTCAGCCATGCGATCACGCTCGTCACCGGAAGCGCCGTCGAAACGGATGGTGTACTGATGATAGACGTGCTCGTAGCCTTCGGGCACGAAGGGGACAACGACACCGTCAAGCTCGGCAGACAGCCGAGCCGCGTTGGCCTGGCGCTGCTTGGTCCACTCCTCAACTTGGGTCAGTTGGGCGCGACCAATTGCAGCGTGCACATCGGTCATGCGGTTGTTGAAGCCGACCAACTCGTTCTGGTAGCGAACTTCCATGCCCTGGTTGCGCAGCAGGCGGACGTTGCGGGCAATGTTTTCGTCACTGGTGGTGACCATGCCCCCCTCGCCGGCCGTCATGTTCTTAGTCGGGTACAGAGAGAAAGCGCCGAAGGTTCCGAAGGTACCCACACGCTGGCCGTTGATAGCAGCGAGGTGCGCCTGAGCGGAGTCCTCGAAGAGCATCAAGTTGTGCTTATCGCACACAGCCTGCAGCGCAACCATGTCAGCGGGAAGACCGTAGAGGTGAACAGGCATAACAGCCTTGGTCTTGTCCGTCACGGCAGCTTCAACAGACTCAGCGCTGAGATTGAAGGTGGTGATGTCGATATCGGCGAACACCGGGGTGGCGCCGGTCAAGGCAACGGAGTTACCGGTTGCGGCGAAGGTGAAGGAGGGAACGATGACTTCGTCCCCCGGACCGATACCTGCGGCGAGCAAGCCCAGGTGCAGTGCGGAGGTGCCGGAGTTCACGGCAACAGAAGTGGTCGTCGGGGCAATGAGGGCGGAAAATTCTTCCTCGAACTTCGCGACTTCAGGCCCCTGGGCGATCATCCCAGTTTGAAGGACACGGTCGACAGCGTCCCGCTCGGGCTGGCCGATGATGGGTTGTGCGGGAGGGATGAAAGAGTTCGACATTATTTCTTAACCTCGATGAGTTTCTGACCATCTTCAATTTCTTTGAAGAGGTCTCCAGTTTTGGGATCCCGGTACTCGCCCGGGGCGGTTTGCTCGAGCGGGAAGCCACTCTTGCCGACCCACTTAATACGGCGCGCCGGAACACCGGCCACGAGAGCGAAGTCGGGGACATCACGGGTTACCACGGAGCCTGCAGCAACGGTGGCCCACTCGCCAATGGTGACGGGGGCGACGCACACGGAACGCGCACCGATAGAAGCGCCCTTGCGAACGTGAACCCCGACGGCTTCCCAGTCGTCGCCAGACTTCTGAGAGCCGTCGGGATTAACAGCACGGGGGAAGGTGTCGTTGGTCAAAACGACAGCGGGGCCAATGAAGACGCCGTCTTCAAGCTCTGCTGGTTCGTACACCAACGCATAGTTTTGAATCTTGACATTGTCGCCAATCTTAACGCCGGTGCCAACGTAGGCACCACGGCCAACGACGACGTTTTCTCCGAGTGCAGCTCCGCCTCGAACCTGAGACAGATGCCAAATGGAGCTTCCATCGCCAATGGTGACGTTGTCGTCAAGATCGGCTGACGGGTGAATCCGCGCTTCCATGCAGACTTCCTTACGAGAGTGGTGCCGTGAGGGCACGTCATTAACATGACAAGAACCGCCCGTCCGCTGAGTTGCGGCGACTCGCTGCGCGCTCATCAAGCGTCCGTGCCGGACGGAAAGAGTTTTGATTGATTCAAAACAGTCAGTTCAACGCTACCACGAAGGCCAGGCTGCGAACCCGCCGCTAGCACGTTCGCCCCGGAAAAAGGGGCAGGTAGCGACCTGGCATCAGTCGTCTGACACAGGGAGCAACACATCGTTTTCTCAGGTTGCACACAGATTGACCCACCCTCGCGCGCGTCACGAGCTGCTCATGGTGGAGGTTCACCCTTTCGTTTGTCAAGCGCCATGTAATTGTGCACGCTCAGCGCCACCAAAAATGCACGCACTAACCCCACAGATCACGCGCCATCACGACACGCGACTGCCCGGCCGGCCGTACTAATCGTCCACGGCACCCACCCCCTTCTCAGCCTCAGCTCCGTTGCGCTGCTGATACTGCAGCTGCCGCACCGAACGGCCCGACGTCCGAAGA
>NZ_PPDL01000042.1 GCF_002994655.1 Corynebacterium sp. 13CS0277 | reverse complement strand
GGGGTAGGGCTCGCTCCGTCTACGTGGTGCGCACTTTCTCGTGTCGCTGAGTGTGCAATCTATCGTGTCGCTCAACATTCGGTTATGAGATCCGCCGCGACGAGGGTCTGGCCTACTGCTTGGCGGCCCGGTATGCAGTCGAGTTCGGCCTGGTGATTCCCCTGGAGCTCATCGACCGATTCGATGTCGAAAATCGAACCGCAGACCTGGCGATGCGTGAAATCCTTCCATACCTTGATCAGCTTCGTCAGCGCGCTAAGCAGCAGTAGCCGCTCACCCCCTTTCAACCCACCCTCCGCTGAGGGTGGGTTGTTGTGCTTCATCGCCCACTTGGGGGATCACAGCTTCCCGCAGCTTTGGGCGGCTGTTTTTCCGTGTGGTGCTGTATCGATGTCGGGTGGTGGGGCCATGCGCTGGTAGGTGTTGCCCTCGTGATCCCCGACGCGGTCGCGGGCGTTGCTCGAAGGAGTGCACTGCGCTCGTGGGGATTACGGGGTTCCCGTCAGATTCTGTACGCGGGCCCCGGCAGGTTCCCGTTCCGGTCGTGGGGCTGCCGGCGGTGAGTCTGGTGGTGTGGGTCTGTGTCGCTACTCCATGGTGTGGAGGATGCGGGCGGCGACGAAGATGGTCAGGCCAAGGATCGGGTGGATGTTGAGGGCGAGGAAGCCGATGATGACGAGGATGAAGGCGCGGGACATGGGGGTCCTCCTTACTGGGTGGGTGTGGGTTATGCGCACACCCCGCTGAGGTGGGCCTGTGGTGCGCCCGGTACGGGGTGGTTTTTCTACCGTGGTGCAGTGTGGGGATCCTCGCAAGCCCCTGTGGGCTGAGCTGCAGTTCTGCTGATGGTGGGGCGTGGGGGAGGTGGGTGTGCCCCAGGATGGGGGTAGGTCTACGATGAATCCCACAGTGCTGCGCATCACTGTCGCCCGGGTGGTTTGTCCGGCGGCGGTGAGGGCGCGGGCGCTGGTGGAAGCTGTTGCCTGGTTGAAAGGGTTGATTCACCCATGTCGAATCGCGCTGCGTCCCCGCAGGGGAGCGAGCATGTGTTGCCGCCGACGGAGAGTCGGCTGGCCCCGTTGAAGCGGCAGTGGCCGCGCCCGGAGATGCTGAAAGAGTTCCTGCAGGTGGAGTTGCCGTCGCTGCACTTCCGTGAGCGGCGCCTAGAGAAGGCCCAGGACCTGTGGGATTTGCGGAAGATTGCGCAGCGCCGCACGCCGACCGGCCCGTTCAACTATGTGGCTGGCGGCGCGGAGCGGGAGTTGTCGATGGCGCGCTCCCGGGAGGTGTTCGATAATTTGGCGTTCCACCCGCAGGTGCTGCGCGATGTCGCCAATGTGGATGTGCGCTGTGAGATGGCGGGCGCGCCGAGCGCGATGCCCTTGGCAATTGCGCCGACGGGTTTCACGCGCATGATGCACGCCGAGGGTGAGATCGCTGGTGCCCGCGCGGCTGCGGCGGCGGGGATTCCTTTCACGCTGTCGACGATGGGGACGGAGACGATCGAGGATGTGGCGGCCGCCGCCCCGGGCGGGCGGCACTGGTTCCAGCTGTACCTGGCGGGCGATAACCGCCCGGTCGCTCACGAGCTGGTGTCCCGGGCGAAGGACGCGGGCTATGACACGTTGATGGTGACCGTGGATACCCCGGTGACGGGTGCCCGGCACCGGGATGCCCGCAACGGGATGACGTTCCCGCCGAAGCTCAACTGGAAGACCTTCGCCGATGCGTCCTACCGGGTGGAGTGGTGGACGAATTTCCTGTCGACGCGTCAGTTGGGGTTCACGAATTTCGGCTCGGGCACGAAGTCCTTCGCGGATATTGGTCGCCTGTTTGATCCGACGCTGAATTTCGCGGACCTGGAGTGGCTGCGGGAGGCCTGGGATGGGCAGTTGCTCATCAAGGGCATTCAAACGGCGGATGATGCGGTGCGCTGCATCGAGCACGGGATGGATGGTGTGGTGCTGTCGAATCACGGCGGCCGGCAGCTGGACCGGGCACCGGTGCCGCTGTTGACGCTGCCGGAGGTGCGGGCCCGCATCGGCGCCGAGCCCACCGTGTTGGTCGATACCGGGGTGATGAGCGGTGCCGACGTGGCGGCGGCCGTCGCGTTGGGTGCCGACGGCTGCCTCATCGGTCGGGCGTACTTGTATGGCCTCATGGCCGGCGGCGCGGAGGGCGTGGCCCGGGCGCTGGAGATTTTCCGCCAGGAGCTGACCCGCACCCTGCAGTTGATGGGTGTGGGCAGTGTGGATGCGCTCACCCCGGAGATGGTGAGCCTGGATTGGCGCGAGGGGTACCGTCATGGCGAGTAACGCGCAGGCACCCCAGGTGGCAGAGGCCCACGATTCCAGCCCGCCGCGGCCGTCATTGTCGCCGCGCTCGTTGCCGCCGGGCGCGTTTCGGGCGCTGGTGGCCGCCATGGTGGGCACCCTGGTGGAGTGGTACGACTATGCCCTCTACGGGGCGGCGGCGAGCCTGGTGATCGGTCCGCTGTTTTTCGCCGACTATTCCTCGGGTGCGGCGGTGGCGAGCTTCGCGACGTTTGCCGTCGGTTTCGTCGCGCGCCCCGTGGGCGGCCTGCTCATCGCCCACCTGGGGGATAAGCATGGCCGGAAGCCGGCGATGCTGCTCACCATCATCGTCATGGGGGTGTCCACGATCGGCATTGGTCTGCTGCCGACGTATGCGACGGCCGGTGTGTGGGCCATCGTGGCGCTCGTCGTGTTGCGCTTCACGCAGGGCTTGGGCGCCGGCGCGGAGCTGACTGGCGCGTTGGTGCTGGTGGCGGAGTACACCCCGGTGCGCCGCCGCGGCTACTGGACGTCGTTCGTGTTGGCGATGCCGCCCGCGGGCGCGGCGATCGCGATCGTCAGCTTCCTCGGTGTCAGTACCCTGCCGCAGGAGTCGCTGCTGGGGTGGGCGTGGCGTGTGCCGTTCCTGCTCTCCGCGGTGTTGTTTGCGGTGGCGATTTTTATCCGCAACCGCCTGGAGGAGTCGCCGGAGTACACCGCGGCCATGGCCCGCCAGGAGCAGCAGCACGAGGCGGCGGTGCCGGCGGCGCAGGTGCTGCGCCGGGATTTCTCCTCGGTGGTGCTGGGCTTCATGGCGGTCACCGGTCACAACGCCAACAACTACATCATCTCCATTGCGAGCCTGTCGATCCTCACGACCTATGGTGGCCTGCCGCGCGCCACGGCGCTGGCCGCGGTGCTGGGGGCGTCGGTGGTGGCGATTGTGCTGGCACCGCTGGGCGGCTGGTTGGCTGATCGCTGTGGCGCCGGCCGGGTCATGCTGGCCGGCTCGGTGGTGGGTGTGCTGTTCGCGTACCCGTTGTTCCGGGCGCTGACCTCGGGCAGCGGGGCCGTGGCAGCGGCGGCGCTGTGCGTGAGCTTCGGCATCGTCATGACGTGCACGTCCTCCCCGCAGGGTGCGTTCCTGGCGAACCTCTTCGCCCCCGATACGCGGTTTACGGGCGTCGCGCTTGCCCGGGAGCTCAACGGCGTCGTCGTCGCCGGCTTTACGCCGATGATTGTGGCGGCGCTGCTCAGCGCCTCCGATGGCGATATCACCTGGCCGGCGGTGTACATGGCCGCCTGCTTCGGCGTGACGATCGTGGGCATGCTGTGGGCCCGCGGCCGGGGCAACGCCCCGGTGCGCATCGCGTCCGAGTCCGCGCCGACAGCCACCGCGGTGGAGCAGCTCGCACGCTAACCCACCCCGCCGCACGCAGATGGCGTGATGACACGCCGACAACACACACTGCCCCGCCGGGCACGTCTCACAGCAGAGACGATGCATGCCCGGCGGGGCAGTGTCATGCGTGCGCCGCAGCGTGTATGCAGCGTGCACGCGGCGCAGCGGGGGCGCTGGTTAGTTGTCCGCGCGGGTGGTGTCCGCGATCGCGGTGGAGGTGTCGACGCCGGTCTTGTAGATGTTGGCGTCGGTCGAGGGGGCCTCCTCCGCGGTGCCGCCGTTGGCGGGGACTCGCTTCGTGCCGAAGAACAGCAGGTTGAGGCTGATCGCGGTGAACGCGGCGGTGGTGATGCCGGAGTTGAACACGGTGCCGAACCAGGTGGGGAACTGGGCGAACAGGGAGGAATCCATGACCGGCAGCAGACCCATCGTCAGCGACACGGCGATGATGAGCACGGATTTTTCGTTCATCTGCACCTTCGTCAGGGTGCGGATACCGGAGGCGGCGATCATGCCGAACAGGGCCCCGGTCGCGCCCCCGAGAACCGGGGTGGGGATCGCGGCAATGACGGCACCCAGCTTCGGGATGAGGCCCAAGATGATGAGGATGCCGCCGGCGGCGGCCACCACGTAGCGGGAGCGCACCCGGCTCATCGCCAGCAGACCAATGTTCTGCGCGAAGGCGGTGTACGGGAAGGTGTTGAACACGCCGCCGAGCATCGTGGACAGGCCGTCGGCGCGCAGGCCGTCGGCGATCTGCCGGGGGGTGGCCTTCTTGCCGACGATTTCGCCGGCGGCGAGGAAGTCACCGGTGGCCTCCACGAGGGTGACCAGCCCGACGAGCACCAGGGCGATGACCGCCGAGGGCGGGAACTCGGGTAGGCCGAAGTGGAAGGGGGTGGCCACACCCACCCAGCGTTCCTCGCCGACGGCGCTGAGATCGACTTTGCCGAAAAACGCGGCCACAATGGTGCCGACCGCCAGGCCGACGAGCACGCTGGCGCGGGCGATCGCGACGGGCGCGAAACGCTCCACCAGCAGCACGACGGCGAGGGTGAACAACCCGAGGCTGACGTTGGCGACACTGCCGGCATCCTCGGCGGAGCCGCCGGCGATGTTGCTGGCGGCCACCGGGATGAGCGACAAACCGACGCAGGTAATAAAAGAGCCCGTCACCAGTGGGGGGAACATCCACAGGATCCGGGCGAAGACGGGCGCCATGAGGAACATGAACGCGCCGCAGGCGAGCACCGAGCCGTAAATCGCGGCCGGGCCGTAGTTGCCACCGATGATGATCATCGGGGGCACGGCGGTGAAGGTGCAGCCCTGCACGATCGGCAGGCGGGCGCCGAGACGCCACACGCCCAGGCACTGCAGGACGGTCGCGATGCCGGCGACGAGGAGGTCGGCGGTGATGAGGTAGGGCAGGTCGCTGGGCTGCATCCGCCCGGCCTGGATCATCGCCCCGCCGAGCACGAGCGGCACGGCGACCGCGCCGGCGTACATGGCCAGCACGTGCTGCACCGCCAGGGGGACGAGGCGTTTGATGGGTGGGATTTGATCCACCGGGTGCACGGCATGCGCGGTGCTGGTGGCGGGAGTGGTCTGGGTGGACACCAGGGGCCTTTCACAACGTCGCACCCCACAGGCAGCAACCACGCGCACACACAACAAACGCAACAGGGTTGTCGGTGCGGTGGTGGTGGGGCGAAAGCGGTTTCCAGGGCGCACACCTGGCACACGCGGCGGGCAAAAAGGTGTGCCGCCGGGGTGCGTGTGGGGTGCGGTGCTGCGCGGGCGCGCGGCAGAAGTTCATGCTACTGCCCGGGCGGGGGACCTGCGCAATCGGTGCGGGCGCGAGGCTGCTGGCGCACCCCGGAAGACCACCACCCTCAAGAGACGACGACCGCCGGGCGGGCCCACGGTGTGTGGTCCCACCCGGCGGTGGAGGGTGCTGCGGGCACAGGGGCCGCCAGCGGGAGCGCGGAAAACTCAGGGGGATGACGGTGTCAGCGCCGCCCCGCAGCGATCCGGCGCGGGGACTGGGCTAGTCCTCGTCGTCCTCGGGGAGCATGCCTGCGAGCGCCCGGAGGGAGGGGATGACGTACCAGCTGCCGGAGGTGGCGGTGGTGAAGTGGGTGAGCATGTCGCGGGGGCCGCCGTCGGCGCCCGCCATGCGGCGCAGCATCTCCTCCAGCCGCCACTGGTCGAAGGAGAAACCGACGAAGACGGTGCCGTGGCCGCTGAGATCACCGTAGGCGGTGTTGCGGCGGAACACGTCGAGTTCTTCGCCGTCGACGTCGACGACGGTGCGGGACACGTGGGAGGAGTCCGGCATGACGTCCTCGTCGAGTTCCACGGAGTCGGCCTTGGTGCGGCCGATGATGTCCTGCTGCTCGTGGACGCTCAAGGCCTCCCAGTCGGCGGCCTTGTGCAGCCAGTGCTGGAACAACAACACCGAGGCCCCTTCGCCGGGCTCGCCGGCGGGGATGGCGACGATGCCGGGGGCTTCGAACTGGCCGGGGTTCTCGGTGCCGTCCTCAAAGCCGGTGAGGTCGCGGTTGTTCTCGTACACCCAGCCGATGGTCTCCCGGGCGCAGGTGAAATGCTCCTTCACGGCGCCGAGGATGTGCTTGGCGACGTCGAAGACCTGGGAACGCGAGGAGCTGGCCACCCACAGCCAGGCGTCGTGCTGGGTGGCGGGCATGGAGTAGCCGCCGGCGCCGCGCAGCGGCTCGGCGAAATCGTGCACCCCGGCGGGCACGTCCTCCGCGGCGGCGACCTCCGCCCACAGGGTGGGGCGCACACCGACGACGATATTGGAGCCCGCGGTGCTCGGCAGGTTCGCCGCCTCGACGAGGGCCCGCACCGCATCCTGGCGGGCCTGCGGGGTGTCGTGCACCAAGCTCAGCTCGTAGTAGCCGTGATCCGTCGTCCCGAGACCTGTGATTCCACTCTGATAACTCATGCCGCCAAGTATGCCCGCACCCCCGCGCGCGAAGCACCTAAGCGCCACCTTATGGGCGGGCGCAACACGCGGCACCGTCGGCACTGGGTGCGGTGCGGATCAGTGACTGCCTGGCGCGGTGTCGAAGGTGGCGGCGGTGATGATGCGCGCGGCCTTCGGCTGCACCTCCAGGCACACGGGGGTGGGCCCAAAGAATTCGCCGTCGGCGAAAGCATCCACCCCCGGCATGTCGATGTCGACGCGGCGGGCCTCGAAACTCAACACCCCATCCTCCGCGAGGACGTTGCCGTCGAAAACGGTGTGGAAGCGCTTGAGCGCGTGGCGGCGCGGCATCTTCTCCAGCACGGTGACCTGGAACATCCCGTCGATGGGGGAAGCCTCCGGGCACATCCGCATCCCGCCGCCATAAAACGCGGTGTTGCCGGTCGCCACGAGCGTGACATCCATGGTGTGCTCCACCCCATCGAAGGCCAACCGGGCGTGGTGCGCGCGGAAGGACAACAGCTCCCGGGCAGCGGCCACCGTGTACTTCGCCTGCCCGGGCGGCCACTTCATCCGGGCCGCGCGGGCATTGACCAAAGAATCAAACCCCACCGCGGCAATGGTGCCGAACACCCGGGAGGACCCGTCCTGAAACGAGGCTTTGCCGACATCCATGGCGAGAGTACGGCCGGAAATAATCAGTGCCGCGGCTTTCGCCGCATTGCCCGGCACCACAAAGGCGCGGGCGTGATCGTTGCCCGTGCCCGCCGGCACCAAACCCAGCGCCACCGGGGTATCCACCACGCACTGCAAGCCGAGGTTGATCAGCCCGTCCCCGCCGCACACCACCAGGGCATCCACATCGCCCGAGTTCACTGCGGTCTGTGCCAGTCGACGCGCAGATTCCTCGTCCGCGCCTTGCAGGGCGATGACATCGATGCCGGCGTTATTGAGGTGCCGCTGCACCTCCAGCGCGACTAAACCGCTGACCCCGGCACCAGCCTTCGGGTTCGTCAGCAGCGCTACCCGCGAAAACTCCGCCGCGGGCGACAGGGTGGGGCCGGGCTGCGGCTGCGGATCCTCGGGGGAGAACAACCGGGAGAACATGGGAGACATAGGCCGAGAAGATCCCTTCCGTTGGTGGAGACTGCGCTGCCACCAAGCACAGTACAAGGCCGAGCCTGCCACACCACGCACCCACGTGCCCCCACACAGCCGACACGGCAGGAGCCACCGAGCCCCGGCAGCAGGACCACAACGCCACCGCCACCGCGGCGATGTGTGCACACAGCACCTACGCGAACGAGCCGGAAGTACAAGGATCACCGGAAAAGGAGCCACCGGTGGGAAGGAAAAGCCTGAGAAGAGGGCAGGCCCACCGCGTCATGGCGACACCGCGACGGCGCCCACTACAGCACGGGAACGAGAACTCGAGACGGAGCCAGCAGTGGGCACCTCGTCGTCAGTGGAGCCGACCGCAGAGGGCGTGAAGGAAGACGACTGCGACGACACCGAAGCGAGGCATAGAAGGAGCGCGGGGAGAGGACAGACCCACGGGGGCACCCTTTCGCGTTGCACACGGAGAACGCCGGAGCTGAGGGGTCGTCACGAATACACGGGGAAGAAGTCAGGGCAGAGAGCCGGCAGGGGAGCAGTGCCAGCGCAGGGGCTGAACACACCCAGACACGCGTGGTGCGCACAACCCAGGCAGCAAGCGTCCGCGAAAAACCGCCTGTGTGCTGGGGATTTGTGTGGTGTTCACGGTGTGTGTAACTTTATCCGGGTCAGCGAGACAGCCCAGCGCCTCAAAACGGAGGAAGCAAGCAGTCAACATAAGTGCTGACACACCGGATTTGCACTCACACCAAGTTGTTGTGTAGTGTCGGTGGAACCGCCGTGAGGCAGTCGCAAGCGTGGCTGTGTTTGTGGTGGTGCATGATGTTTGAGAACTCAATAGTGTACCAATGTACTAGTTTTTTTGTGCTGGTTCGATGGTTTGTGCTGCCGGGGACTGCTTGTCCCTGACGCAACGCATGCATGACACGAGTGTG
>NZ_PPDL01000041.1 GCF_002994655.1 Corynebacterium sp. 13CS0277 | reverse complement strand
CGGGCTGTGGCGTTACGTGTCGACAAGCTCGCGGTGCATTTTGAGTCCACGGTGATCATCGCAGGCATCCGCCAGGCGCTGAAGCGACTTTCCTAACACGGCCTAGGCACACTTTCTGTCGTTTCACCCAGGTTCCCCCTCACCCCTGGCGCGCTGCGCGCGGGAGCTACGTGCTCTTCGGGGTGTCCTTCATGTCAGCGACGGCGTCCCAGAGATCCTTGTCGGGGTGGGTCTTCCGGTAGGCCTTCACCTCCTCAGCGGTGGGCGTGGGAACATCAGCCTGCGCGTCCAGCCGGGCGAGAGTGCCCCGGCGGGGGCCGAGCGTCAGTGCCGCGGGCACGGCGGCGCAGACAAGCACCACGAGCGCCGCGATGCGCTGGTCATTGAGTGCAAGCACGATGGCCGCGATGACGGCTACGCACGTAACGAGGGTGAACAGGGTACTGCGGGCTGCTCGGGTCATGACTTAGACGATCTCCTGTCGTCGTTTGCTGGTGGTGATGAACTACGCCCACCGGGGGCGTTTCTCACCGGCGATGAGATCTGGTTGTGCTCCACAGGGGTGCGACAGAAGACTCATAAGGCGCACGGTGAGCACCGTGCGCCCCAGTATAGGTATGCCACACCACCCACGGCCGGGAACGGGACACACACCACCGCGTGGCCCACCCCCACAGCCGCGTCACATGGGCTCCGGCGTGGGGTCGGCGGTGCCGCCGGGGTCGTGGTCGGAGTCGTAGCCGTCGGCCTGCGCGCGATACATGTCCGCGTACCAGCCTGGTTGGGCGACGAGCTCGTCGTGGGTGCCGTCGGCGGTGATGCGCCCGCCGTCGACGACGAGGATGCGGTCGGCGCGGCGCGCCGTGGCGAGCCGGTGAGTGACGATGAGTGTGGTGGCGTCGGGGATGCCACCGAGGAGGGTGCCGCTGAGTTCGGCTTCAGCTTCCGCGTCGAGAGCCGAGGTCGGCTCATCAAACACGGCCAGCTGTGCATCGTCGCGCAAGAGTGCACGGGCGATGCTGAGGCGCTGCCATTGCCCGCCGGAGGCACCCGCCACCCACGTCCCCGGCGCGGGGGCGTGCGCGCGGGCGCAGGCCTCCTCGCAGGCATCTGCGGGGGCATCCGGCCGGGAGATCCGCACGCTGTCGGCCACCATGCCGGGGAGCTGCAAGGGGTCTTGCGCGATGATGCTGCGGCGGGTGGGTATGCCGGTGATGGTGCCGGTGGTGGGCCGCCTGATTCCCAGCAGCAGGCCGGCGAGGGTGGATTTGCCGGCCCCGTTGGGCCCGACGAGGGCAATGGTGCTGCCGGCGGGCAGCCGCAGATGCAGGCCCTCAACGGTGGGGGCGGTGGCTCCGGGGTAGCGGTAGCTGACATCCCGCACGACGATGTCGCCTGCACCGGCGGCGGGGTCCCCACCACTGTCCGGGGCGGGGGACTCCGCCGCAGCAGGCGCCGCGACGGGGGTGCACATGGTGCGCCAGGCGCGGACGCGGGCATGGGTGCCGGTGAGCATGACAGCGGTGGTGTGGGCGGTGCCGCTCAAGCTGATGATGGAGCCCAGGATGACGGCCATGGCGGCGAGCGTTTCCGCCGCCCGCGGGCCCGCCGTCAGCAGTGTGAGCGCCACCGAGACGCCCAGCCCGGCGGCAGTGATGAGGCGGCCGGCCGCTCCGGCGAGCGCGGCGCGGCGTTCCGCGGCCGCCCGTGGCGCCGACCACGCGGTCGTACTGTCGGCAACAAGGGCGGTGTAAACGTCGGAGGTGCCCGCGAGCGCAATTTCGCGGCGCGCGCTGGCCGGCAGGAGGGCGTCGATGAGGGCGGTGGTGTGGGCAGTAGCCTGCGCCGCATCCTGCCGGGCGCGTTCCACCCGGGCTTGGGCGCGCCCACCCCAGTACAGGTGCGGAATGGTGGCAGCCGCCGCAAGCAGCAGCCAGGGGCTGAAACTCACGGTGGCGATGAGTAGGCCGGCCACGTAGACGACGTTGCGGGTGGCGACGATCCACGTGTTGAGGCTGCGGCCCACCGCGCCGCGCACATCGGTGCTGGCGGCGACGAGTTCCGGCCGGCGGTGGGCCACCAGGTCGTCAATGGTGCGGGCGTGGCGCAGCGCCAGGATCGTGTCGCGGTCGGCGGCGCGCGTCACCGCATCTACGACCCGCAAGCGGGCGGTGGTGGCGGCCGCACCCCAGAGTTCCTCCCCGGCGAGCAGCGCCGCGATCCCCACCGCGAAGGGCACCGCGCCGGTGCCGGCACCGATGTGGGCGACAAGCCCCGCCACCAGCCACGCCATGAGCGCGGGGAACACCCCAGAGAGGATGTCGGCAACAGCGCCGAGGGTGCCGCGGGGTTCTTCCCGCCACGCCAGTCGCAGCACCACCCCCACCGGGCGGAGCGCCTCCCGCGACCGGTGCAGCCACGACCCGGGTGTGTCCGGGGCTGGCTGTGGCTGCGGGTGCGAGATCATTGGAAACTGTCTTTCTGCGTGTCGTACAACAAGCGGTACAGCGCGCAGCGTGCGTGCAGTTCCGCGTGGGTACCGGAGTCGATGATGGTGCCGTCCTCCACGACGTGGATGACGTCCGCGGTGGCGAGGCTCGCCAGGCGGTGGGTGACCATGACGACCGCCATGGTGGGCCGCAGGCGGCGCGCCTCGTCGACGGCGGCCTGCAGGGCACGGTCGGCGTGCGCGTCCAGCGCCGCGTTCGGTTCGTCGAGCACGAGCACATCAACGTCGCGGGCGAGTGCCCGTTCCAGGGCGAGGCGCTGCCATTGCCCGCCGGAGAGTCCCGCTGTGGGGTCGTAGTCCACCGCCGGGGTGCGCCGCCCGCCGCCGAGGGCGTAGTGCGCCGCCAGGGGGACGGGGAAGCGGGCATAGTCTTGGAAGACGGCCGCTTGCCGCAGCTCCGGCGGGGTGTGTCGGGTTCCTGCCCGCAGGGGCAGCACACCCATCAGGGTGTGGAGGAGTGTGGATTTGCCGCCCCCGTTGGGGCCCACGATGCCGACGAAGGTACCGGGGGCGATGGCAACATCAACGCCGTGGAGGACATCCGGCCCTCCGGGATAGCCGGCCACCGCGCCCCGGAGCGCAACCACGGGCGCGTGCGCGCCCGCAGCCGGCGCGCCCGCGGCCGCCGCAGCCACCTGCCCGGGCTGATGCGGTACGGATCGCAGCGCCCGCAACGTGCGGGCGGCGCTGCCCACCGCCACCCCGGCGTCACCTTGGGGGCCTGCACCCGCAAGCCCCAGGATGCCGCCAAGGATGGCCACGGCCCCACCGGCGGACGTCTCACCGCGCACGAGCAGCCACACCGCGCAGCCCACCGCGACGCCGATGCCCGCCCCGGCGCACGCCACCCACACCACGGCACGCTGCCGGCGAGCCGCCACCGCAGACGCGGCACGGCGCGCCGCATCCGCGTACATGCGGGCAAGGTAGCCGTAGCCGGCCCACACGATGGCTTCACCCGTATCGGCCCGCAGCCCGGCGGCGCGGGCCGCGCGGGCGACCTGCTCATCCGGGGCGTGCGGGTCGCGGTCGATGACCAGCCAGCGTTCGGTGGCCACCCCGGCGGCGATGAAGGCTGCCAGCACCAGGCACGCCACGGGGAGATTCCAGCGCGCGACGATGAGGAAGGAGACGATGCTGGCGCAGCGGGTGGCCGTCACCGTGGTGGCGTAGCCGACACTGTCGCGGAACTCCCAGTCGCGAATGTCATCCCACAGCGCATGCCCGTCAAGAGCGCTGTCAGCGCTCACACTCGCCGGGCCGGCAAGCACCCCGGGGAGCTCCACGCGGGCCGCCACATCGAGACGGCGCTGCAGCTCCGCCGCCAGGACGTCGACGATGCCCGACAGCAGCATCGGCAGCACCGCGACAAGCACCACCACGACAGCGGTGCCGCGCACCGCGCCCGCAGTCAGGCCGTCAATGGCCCGCCCCAGGGCGACCGGCACGAGAGCACCGGTCACAGCGGCCAGCACGCAGGCCACCGCGAGGACCGCCACCCAGCCCGGCGCGCGGCGGGCGGCCTCCAGCCACCACTGCAGCAGCGACGGCACGCCCAGGCGGGCACGTCGACGCGGCGCGGGCTGTGCGCCCAGTGCGGAGGGCATAGGGGTCCTCTTTTCTTCCGGGGTGACCGCCCCGGGGGATTCTCAGGATGGGGTGGGGCGATGACCCCACCCGACAATGTTAGCCGGACCACACCCAGGGGTCGCGGGGGAGGTTCGCTAGCTCGAAGCGTTCAGCGAGCTCCGCCAGGCTGCGGGCCCCCGGGCAGCCGATGCTGCCGGCCAGCAGTTCCACCACATCCCCCACCGTGGCGCCCTGCGCGCGCATCTGCCGCAACGTCACCGCCCCGTCGCGTTTCGCCAGGCGTGCGCCGCGAGAATTCAGCACGAGAGGGACGTGCACATACTCGGGTGGAGTGTGGCCGAGCAGCCCCGCGAGGTACGCCTGCCGGGGCGCTGAGGACAACAGGTCGTCGCCGCGGACCACCTGGTCGACTCCTTGGGCGGCGTCATCCACCACGACGGCGAGGTTGTACGCCCAGTCGGGAGCGTGCCCGCCGCGCCGCAAGATCATGTCATCCACGTCTCCCTCATACTCCCCCACCAGGGCGTCGTGCACCGTGGCGCGGGAGGCGTCTGCGGCGAGCCGCAGCGCTGGCACCCGGCCCGCGGCGGAGAGCTCTGCGCGGCGGGCCTGCCGCTGCGCGGGGGTGAGGTTGCGGCAGGTGCCGGGGTACTGCCCCGGGATCGCGTGCGGCGCGGACGCAGCCTGCGCGATGTCCCTCCGGGAGCAGTAGCACTCGTAATGCGGCAGCTGCTTCAGCGCCGCCGCGTATGCCGCACCCCGGTCAGATTGGTGCCAGGTGGGGCCATCGAAGTCGAGGCCCAACTCCCTCAGGTCCTCTTCTTGTCGGCGGGCCGAGTCGGCGCTGCTGCGCTGCGAGTCGATGTCTTCATCCCGCAGGTAGAACGCCCGCCCGCTGCCGCGGGCGAGGAGCCACGCGAGGACAGCGGTGCGCAGGTTCCCGAGGTGGAGGTCCCCACTGGGGCTGGGTGCGTAGCGGCCGGCGCCGCGCAGGGCAGTCATGTCCCCCAGCCTATCGCCCCACCGCAGCGACCCCACCCCCGGGCACACAAGGGGGTGCCACTGTCACACAGGGTGTCGTGCCGCCAGGGGGTGTATATGCAACTAATTCTGTAACGAGATTGTCATAAATAGTAACGCCCAAGGGCGGGGGTAGACTTCGCTCATTGAATGTCCGACTGCTTCTGTCTGTCGGGGACGAATCGACCCCGTTCCACTGGTCCCATGTCTCCGGGCCCGCGGGAACGCGCCTCGGGGGCCGTGAGAGGTCTCCAAACGCTCGCCGTGGTTCACGCCAACGGGGGTAGCGAGCGTGTGTTACTAAATATGACAAACCCGTTACAGAATTATGTGTATCTCCAGGGGGTGCCGGGCGGGCGCGGCAGGCCGCCGGCGTATGAGACCATGGGCGGCATGACTACTGCCACTCAGTCTGGGCAGGGCGACACCCACGTGGTGTCGTCCGGTAACGCCCGCTTCATTTCCGTCAACCAGTCCGTCTACCCGGTGTTGGTGGCCCTGTTCGTCGCCATCTTCGTGATCTCCAACATCACCGCCACCAAGGGCGTCGCCCTCGGCCCGATCCTCACCGACGGGGCATTCTTCTTGTTCCCCGCCGCGTACGTCATCGGCGACGTTCTCTCCGAGGTCTATGGCTTCCGCGCCACCCGCCGCGCGATCTGGACTGGTTTCGCTGTCATGCTGCTCGCCATCGTGAGTTTCACGGTGTCGATCCACCTGCCCGCCGCCGACTTCTACGACGGCCAAGACGCTTTCGCCGCCACCTTAGGCCTGGTGCCCCGCATTGTGGCGGCCTCCCTCGCGGGCTACCTCGTGGGCCAGTTGTTGAACTCCTGGGCACTGGTGCGCATCAAGCAGGCCACCGGGGAGAAATCCCTGTGGGCGCGCCTGCTGGGATCCACGATCGTGGGCGAGTTCGGCGACACGTTGATCTTCTGCCTCATCGCCGCCCCCGTCATCGGCATCACCACCCTGGGCGACACGGTGAACTACACGGTCGTCGGATTCGTGTGGAAAACACTCATTGAGGTCGTCATGATGCCCGTGACCTACCTCGTCATCGGCTGGGTAAAACGCCGCGAAGGCTACACCGCGGACTCGCACTAACTCCGACGAACCGCGCACACCCCCGCCCCACTACTGACCATCCCGTGACGTTGTTCGTTGGGGCTACGCGCCGCCGCGCCGCCACTGCTTGACGCGGCGCGCAACACCCCCGAGAACTACCGTCACGGGGCACACGATCATCCAGCATGCAAACACCCCAACACCGTTTTGCGCAGGAACCCCGAAAGAGTCACCAAGCATGAACGCTGTTGCAAAGCCAGCTGCCAGCACCCCTCCGACCACATAAATGTGCAGCTTGTGGGGCGCAGCTGTCCACGCGGCATAGCAGGCGCCAAGCACAGCTGTAACGATAAAGCCCGCGACCTGAATTGTGGGAAAGTGCACTGGCGGGCCATACTGCAGCGTCATCCGGAGACCCCATCCATCCCCCCATGACAGCCAGGCTAATGGGGTGAACACACCCAGGAAGTACATAGCGATGCACGATCGAAGGCGAAGCATCCCAGCCCCCTGACTCGACTGACGAAGGGCTGTGAGAGTGACCCCTAGGTAGACCGCGAAGGGGACGACAACGAGGCCAAAGAATCCGACAAGGAATCTGGACACATCAAACATAAGGAATCTCCCTCTCGGCTGCGTTCGGCTGGCCACATGTCTCAAGTCCGTCAGAGCACGGCTCGCGGGTGCAGGCGGCCATCACGACCATGATCACACACGTCAACGCTGCCGCCGCCTCCACCTGTCGACCAGGTCCTCCACCGTAAACCACACCAGGCACACAGCGATAGCAAGGACAAAGAACAGCCAGCTGAGCTGCGCACGAGGAGATACGAAGGAATAGTCAACCGTAGTCAGGGTCTCCAGCACGGCACCTGACGTACATGCGGCGAGACAGTACATCGCCAAAGTCTGGGTGCGCCCGTGCCGAGCCGCATGGTCGCGGATGAGGACCACGAACGTCACACACAACGCAACGACGGGTATTAGGTCAGCCCAGACCAAGGGGCGCAGGAGGAGCGCGAACCACATGTACTCCGGCATACCAACAAGGCCATCAACGAACGTCCCAGACATACGCACCCCCTGACCTGTTTGCGAAACCGCGTGCCCAGACAGGGCACGGGCCAGAGGCACACACCACTACCCTTGGTACGTCCCGCAGCCTCGTCACGATACTCGCTCCTTTGTCCGCGCCCGATGTGCCTTCCACACCTGCCACCACCCCACGGCGGAAACCAGCCCCAAAAACTGGGCGATATTCACTCCCACAACCCCATACACCGGCAGCCCCCAGAGGATGAAATTCGCCAACAGGAAGGCCACCATGGCCAGTGCCGACAGCATGGAAATGAGGCCCCCTTTCCGCCACCCCATCAGCGTCACAAGCAAGTAATAAACAGGACCACAGAAGCAAAACGCCTCAATTCCCATCGTAAATATGGACACTAGCTCCGTTTCCTAAATATTCACGCCTAGCGGCAGCTAGCCATCCAACTAGCAACGGAGAAAAGTCTTGCGCGGCCCCAGGCCACGAAGAGGTACTCCAACCGCCAAGAAAACCTAGCCCGTCAACGATACGAGCCTCACATTTACCTCGAGAACAAAGCCTAGTTTGCTACACCCACCTCCCCAGTAGGCTCATCCAACGCCTCGTCCACCCCAAGGGGCCGACCAGATTGGATCACGACCTCCTCACCAAGCGTTTGAGTTCGACTCGGAATCTCCCCCGGCTCAGTCTCCTGCATCGTCACCCTTGGCAGTTCATTCGACGGAGGGTATTGAACGTCACTCGTCGGGGGTTGTTCACCACCGACCGAACGATCCTTGACCCGATCCTCGACCCGAACGGGCTCCACAGCTGAACCATCTGCAGCGCCCGAACCGGCACCCTGAATCTTTGCCCACAAAGCATCCGGATCCTCTTCAAGCAACTGGCTGAACTCCTCGAAAGTGAAGAGTGGGATCTCCGGATCTAGACGGTTCTCATCTTCTGCACTGCGCTTAGCACGAACAGTAAAGTTATCATCTGTGAGGTAGGTGCGGGGGATGCTCGGGAGAGCTTTAGAAATACTACCATTCAGCCGACTCCATAGGCGCATTGCCGCCGACCGATTCGCCGCACCCAATCTACTTAAATTACCCTTCGGACCCCAGGCCTTAACGGTCATAACGATAACATTAGGGGCAGCAGCACGCCCCCTTTGAAACTCAAAATTAATAAACCTATCCTTCCCCTCCAAATGTCCCTCAAGAGATTTAAAGGTAAATCCAGTATCGGACATAGCGACCACCCTAACAGGGTTCGGTAAATCCAGGCCAAAGGGGAGAAGATTACACACCTTCCCAACATAGATACGATCGCCACATCCCTTAAAAGAAAACCGCTCGTCCATGTGAGTGGTAACCTCCCTCGCGATGGCCTTTGGCGACCACATCTCATACTGCTCTCGGGAGATAACAAACGAAAAAGCGTAAGACTCTTCCGAATTTGGATCATAAACAGGCAGTGTTCGATCGGTAGGCACAAGACGCTCAATGGATCGATTTTGGAACTCCTGCTTCACCCCCAAGTCATCAACCCGCTGCTCTTCACCAGCAGGGTACCCGTATCGACTCCGCTCCCACCCCTGACGCTTCCAATACTCCCGAATGTTCCCTGCAACGATGTGCGCACCCGTAGACGGCGTCCAATAGATGGAGCCGTTCTCAAAGTGATTGAACCGGCCCACACCATC
>NZ_PPDL01000040.1 GCF_002994655.1 Corynebacterium sp. 13CS0277 | reverse complement strand
AAGCCCACCTGCGCCGATGGTACTGCACACGGGAGTGTGTGGGAGAGTAGGTCACTGCCGACATTATATCTTCATAATTTTTCTTCAAGGCCCCGGAAACCGTCGTGTGTGGTTTTCGGGGCTTTGTTGCGTGTGCAGGGGTTTTGGGGGCGCTCGTTGTTGTTGTGGGCCTGCACCGGGGGAGGGCTCGGGGTAGGGGATGACAGAGTGCTGTCTGGTGTGCGTGCGTCGCGGGGTTGTCTTTGATCTTTTCGGTGAAATGAGTGGGTGCCCGCAGCTCTTCTGTCGGCTGCGACCCCGGGGCAGGGGAGTGTGTCACCTAGTTTCTGCCGCTTCTCAATGCCAACGGCATCCTGCAGCCGTTGTGTGTCGTCGCTCTTCGCCTGTACGCCGAGGTGGGGCTGTCGTCTGCGGTGCTCTCAGCCGCCGGCGTACCCGGACTACCCCAGAGCGCTGACCATCCAGTCCGTCACCGTATGCCCCGCCATGAAGGCCGTGAGCCCGCAGGCGACAGCGATGAGGGTGTGGCTGATGCCGTTCGTGATGCTGCGCTTGTAGTGCGCGCCAAGGTGGGCGGCCAGGCTGCTCCATGTGGACAGGCTGCCGGCGATGCCGACTCCCAGGAGGAGCGTGAGCTGGTTTCCAAGCCCGAGGGCTACAACGATCCCGAGGAGCCCACAGGCGGCCGTGTTCGCCGCGAGGAGCCCGTGGGGCCGTGTGGACATCGCGTAGCGAACCCCGCCCCCGAGCGCCCCTCCGAGGGCGACGCAGGCGCCCTGCAGGATGATGTCTGTGGCGCTCATGATCTCGGCTCGTGCTCAGTGCGGTTGCGTGTCATGCGGGCGTGGAGTGCGTCGCCGGCGGCCCAGCCGCCGAGGCACAGCACGATCGTGGCGATGAAGTACGTGATCCCAGTGGGGGCGTCTGCCTGTGTGCTCAGCGCGATGTAGCTGGCGAAGCTGGTGAATCCCCCAAGGACGCCGGTTCCGGCGAAGGGGCCCGGCTTGTAGCGTCCCATGAGGTAGCAGCCGCAGAGGTTCGTGACCGCCAGCCCGAGCATTCCCGGAATCATGAGCGCGAGTGCCCACCTCGCTGTGGCCCCGAGGGCAGCGCCTGCTGCCGCCTGCAGCCACGGGGGCACAGGGGTGCGTGAGCTCGTGCGCGGCGCGGCATCGGGGTGGGGCATAGTCCCCTAATGTAGTCGCCCGTTCTGTGCCCGGAGGAGTCACCGTGGGGTGCCGCAGCCGTGTTGTGGATGTGAAGAAGCCCCCACCCGCCTCGTCGTGAGGGGCGTGGGGGCTTGAGGGAGTTTCTTACTTCCAGTCGGAGCCTTGGGCTGCGAGGAACTCGGCGACTTCTTCTTGGCTGCGCCGCAGCTTCGGGTCGAATGCGAGGTAGGCTTTCGTCTCCCGGGCGACGAGCCCGCTGAGCAGCAGCAGGCCGATGAGGTTCGGCAGCGCCATGAGGCCGTTCATGATGTCGGCGATGGTCCACACGACCTCGAGGCTGGTGGTGGAGCCAATGAGCACCACGAGGGTGAAGATCATGCGGAAGGGGATGGTGCCGCGGCGGCCGACGAGGGATTCGAGGCAGCGTTCGCCGTAGTAGGACCAGCCGAGCATAGTGCTGAAGGCGAAGAAGATGACACTGAGGCTGACGACGGTGTCACCCCACGTGCCGGGCAGGCCTTTGCTGAAGGCGGTGGCGGTGATGATGCCGGCGTTGTCGGAGCCCATCTCCCAGGTGTTGGTGGTGACGATGGCCAGGCCGGTAAAGGACACGACGACGATGGTGTCGATGAAGGTCTGGGTCATGGACACCAGGCCTTGGCGGACCGGGTGGCTGGTTTGGGCGGCGGCGGCCGCGATCGGGGCGGAGCCCATGCCCGACTCGTTGGAGAACAAACCGCGGGCAACACCCATCTGGATGGCGATCGCCAGGGTGGAGCCGACGAAGCCGCCCACTGCGGAGGAGCCGGTGAACGCGTGGGTGAAGATGAGGTGGAAGGCGCCGGGGATGGCCTCAGCGTTGCGGACGAGCACGACGATGGCGCCGGTGATGTACACCATGATCATCATGGGCACGAACGCGGCGGTGACCTTCGCAATCGATTGGATGCCGCCAAGGAGCACTGTGCCCACGAGGATGAACAGCACGATGCCTGTGACGCGGTGTTCGACACCGAAGGAGTTCTGCAGGCCGGTTGCCACCGCGTTGGCCTGCGTCATGTTGCCGATGCCGAAGGCGGCGATGACGCCGAAGATGGCGAAGGCGACGGCGAGGATCCGCCCGACGGGGCCCGCGATGCCGCGCTTGAGGTAGTACTGGGGGCCGCCGGATTGTTCCCCGGCGGCGTCGGTGACGCGGAAGCGGACGCCGAGGAAGCATTCGGTGTACTTCGTCGCCATGCCCAGCAGGCCGGTCACCCACATCCAGAACAGGGCGCCGGGGCCGCCAATACTTAAGGCGGAGGCCACGCCGACGATGTTGCCCACGCCCACCGTGGCGGCGAGCGCCGTCGTCAGTGCCTGGTAGTTGGAGATATCGCCCTCGCCGCCGTCGCCGCCGTCGAGGAAGCCGTGGCGCAGACCCCGGCCCAGCGCCCGGAACTGCAGGGCGCCCAGCCGTACCGTCAGGTACAGGCCTGCCCCCAATAGCAGTGGCAGCAGCAGGTAGGGGCCCCAAATGAACCCGTCGATTGTGTTCAAGGTGCTGGCGACATCGCTCATGGCATTCCCTTTACTCCTTAACGAAAACATGGCCTTGTGGCTGCCCGCGGTGGGCGCTTGTGGTCCGGGAAACCACATTAGGGTACCGGTGGGCATGGGCGGTGTGCCCGCCCGGGCGGCAGGTGCGTGCCCGTCCGCGACCCCGCACGGGTGGGTGTGGGGGATGAGGGGCTGGTCGCGCCCGGCTGCCCAGGCGCAGCCGATGGTGCGTGGCTGCAACCACGCCACGGGCCTCAGTGTGAGCACTATCTCATAGATGGTGGTGTGCTGCCATCGCGCTACCCCCGCGGCAACCCCCGCACGTCGGGGGTTCGACTGCCCCGTCGCCGGCCCGGCCCGCGCGGGCCTCGGCCCTCGAGGGTGGATGGCGGCGCGTCTGGGGTTCGCGCGCGCCGCGCCTAGGTGGTCTGCGCGTGGAGCCTGTTGCGTGCATGACGTGCAGTTTCGGGCATTGGTCCGCGCCCCTGGCGGGTGCGGCTGGGGTAGCGTGGCGCGCCCGCGTCGGCGCCTGCGGTGTGCGGTGGGGGTGGTCGGCGGTGGGGGCCGTGGGTGCGGCGCCTGCGGGTGACCCCGCGGGTGCGGGTGGTGGCGGACTGTGGTGTCGTGGGGTGTGTGGGGGTGGGTGTGGCGGTGCTCGCTGTGGCGCGCCCGGGGTGTGCGGGGGAACAATAGAAACAGTTGGGTGCTTGACACCCCTGTCACGTCGCCTCACCCGCCCCGCTGTCTTGTGCGTGGCCGGGTGTGGTTGACAGTCCCTTGCCCGTTGGTCATGCGGCTGCGCGTTCGGCGCGCAGTTGCGTGCCTTGTCCTCGGAGGAATCATGGCTCACCCTCGTGCCGGCCAGGTCGCTCAGGATAGCGATCTCATTGACATTGCCGCCCTGGTGACGGCGTACTACACGCTCACCCCGGACGCTGATAACCCGGACCAGCAGGTGGTCTTCGGTACCTCCGGGCACCGCGGCTCCTCGCTGGATACCGCCTTCAACGAAAACCACATCCTCGCCACCACCCAGGCCATCGTGGAGTACCGCAAAGCCAATGGCATTGGCGGCCCGGTCTACATTGGCCGCGACCCCCACGCCCTGTCGGAGCCGGCGATGGTCAGCGCCCTGGAGGTGCTGCTCGCCAACGATATTGAGGTGCTGGTGGATGCGGCGGGCCGGTACACGCCGACCCCGGCGGTGTCCCACGCGATCCTCAGCCACAATGCCGCCTTGCCGGGTGGGGTGACGGGCGTCGACCCGAAGCGTGCCGACGGCATCGTTATCACCCCCTCCCATAACCCGCCGCGCGATGGTGGGTTCAAGTACAACCCGCCGAACGGCGGCCCCGCCGACACGGATGCCACCGACTGGATTGCGGCCCGCGCCAACGACATTCTGCGCGGCGGCATGAAGGATGTGCGCCGAGTGTCGGTGGCGGGTGTGCGTGATCCGCGCTGCATCATGCATGACTACATGCAGCACTACATTGCGGACCTGCACAACGTCGTCGACCTGGAGGCCATCAAGAAGGCGGGCGTCCACATCGGCGCCGACCCCATGGGTGGTGCCTCCGTCGACTACTGGGGTGCCATTGGGGAGCACTATGGCCTCAACCTGGAGGTCGTCAACCCCCGCGTGGATGCCACCTGGCGGTTCATGACCCTCGACACGGACGGGCTGATCCGTATGGATTGTTCCTCCCCGAACTCGATGGCGTCCCTCGTGGGCAACCGCACGAAGTTCGACATTGCCACCGGTAATGATGCGGACGCGGACCGCCATGGCATCGTCACTCCGGATGCGGGCCTGATGAACCCGAACCACTACCTGGCGGTCGCGATCGAGTACCTCTTCGGTCACCGCCCGGGCTGGGCGCCGGGGACCGCCGTGGGTAAGACGTTGGTGTCCTCGTCGATGATCGACCGCGTGGTCGGCTCCCTGGGCCGCACGCTGCTGGAGGTGCCGGTGGGCTTCAAGTGGTTCGTGCCGGGGCTCATCGATGGCGGGATTGGTTTCGGTGGCGAGGAGTCGGCGGGCGCGTCCTTCCTGCGCCACAACGGCACCGTGTGGTCCACCGACAAGGACGGCATCATCCTCGACCTGCTCGCCAGCGAGATTCTTGCTGTGACGGGTAAGACGCCCTCGCAGCGCTACGCGGAGCTGGCGGCCGAGTTTGGTGCCCCGGTGTATGCGCGCACCGATGCGCCGGCGAACCGGGAGCAGAAGGCGGTGCTGAAGAAGCTCGCGCCGGAGGATGTCACCGCGACGGAGCTCGCCGGGGAGGCCATTACCGCGAAGCTGACGAAGGCCCCGGGTAATGGGGCGCCGATTGGTGGTCTCAAGGTCTGCACCGAGAACGCCTGGTTTGCGGCGCGCCCCTCCGGCACGGAGGACAAGTACAAGATCTACGCCGAGTCCTTCCTCGGTGCCGAGCACCTGGCCCGCGTGCAGGCGGAGGCACAGCAGTTGGTCTCCGGGGTGCTGGGCGCTTAAGGCGCACAGGATCTCCCCTGTGAGCCTGTGATGCCCGCCCCGGGGCGCAGTCGCGGGGCGGGCATCGGCGTGTCTGCAGCGCACAGCATACCCGTGACGTGTCACCTTTCCTGGCATGGGGCGAGGATCTCCCTGTGTGCAACCTGGCAGGGGAGAAGCGCTACCAACACCCCAGCCGAGACCCGCCCACCCACATGTGCCCGAAACCCCTGCTCGGGGGAGTGGGCTGCTGCCGGGTGGCTCGGAGATTGCTGTGAATGGCTGCGGGCGTTCCCTCTGGGCTGGGGCCTTTGTTGCCCCGTGAACTAGGGTTTATGCCATGCCGCACCTTCACTCCGCCGACACCACCGAAGCCGCCACCGCCCGCCCCCAGGGCAGGCTGTGGCCCTGGGTGAGCGCGGCCGCCCGCCTCGGGTTGGCCGCCGTGTGGATCATCAGCGGACTGAGCAAGATCGGCGACCCGCTGGCCACCCGCCAGTCCGTGGCCGCCTACGAGCTGTTCAGCCCCGGAATCGTCAACATCATCGGCACCGCCATCGCGCCCGTGGAGATCGCCCTCGGCGTGCTGGTCCTGCTGGGCGTGTTCCTCCGCCCCGTCGGCATCGTCAGCGGCGTCATCTTCCTCGCCTTCATCGGCGGCATTGCCTCCGCGTGGGCGCGGGGCCTGACGATCGACTGCGGTTGCTTCGGTACCGGTGGCTACAATGCGGACGTCACCTGGTGGACCTACACCAGTGAAATCCTCCGCGACCTTCTCTTCGTCGCGATGGCGGCCATCGTCGCGTGGCGGCCGTTCCGCCGCTTCGCTCTCTACCCCTAACAGTGGTCGGCACCACCCCTTTGTCCCCACAGATTCTACGAAAGTACCTTCATTCGCGTGAGCACCACCATTAAAAGCCCCAATGAGAAAAGCAAGGGCTTCATCTGGGCCCTCCTTGCCGTTGTTGTCGTCATCGCTGGCGTCGTCACCTACATCGTCATGAACGGTGAGAAGGCCGCCGACGAGAAGCTCGCCGCCGACGCGGTCGACAACGTGGGCATCAACGTCACCTACAACGACAACATGATCCGCCTGGCTGCCAAGGATGCGAAGCCGGACACTCCGACGGCGGACCTCTACGAGGACTTCTCCTGCCCCCACTGCTCTGAGCTCGCGGAGGCCACCGACGCCGACATGCTCAAGGCCGTGCAGGCCGGCGACCTCGTCGTCAACATCCACCCGATGAACTTCCTCGACCGTGGCGACGAGAACGGCCACTCCACCCGCGCGGGTGCGGCGGCGCTGGCCATCGCCCAGGACGGCGACGCCACCGACTACTGGAACTACCGCGCGATGCTCATGCGCGACCAGAGCAAGATCTGGAACCAGTGGGACAACGCCAAGTTCGCTGAGGCCGCCACCGCGCTGAAGGTCAAGGACGACGTCACCGCCGAGATCGCCGAGGGCAAGGACCTGGAGCAGATGCGTGAGGTCGGCACGAAGAACGCCGAGAAGCTCAAGGAGCAGACCGGCCGCGTGTCCTCCCCGCGCGTCATCGTCGACGGCAAGGATGTCGAAGACATCAGCAACTGGGTGCAGGAAGTCAGCGGCAAGTAATACTCTTCCCCGCCCTGTGGCCCGCACGCTCAGCGTGCGGGCCACGTGCGTTGTCGGAACCCTTGACTTAGCTGCCGATTTGGGTCGCTCAGTGTCCGCGGTGTAGATTGATTCAGGTCGCTTCCACCACGCGCACGCGCGCCAGGTGAGTCAAGCGAACAACCACATATGGGGCTATGGCGCAGCTGGTAGCGCACCACACTGGCAGTGTGGGGGTCACGGGTTCGAGTCCCGTTAGCTCCACTCCACACCCCGCCTGCGGCGGAGGAGTGGACAACTTCATACGGATGCTTCACGCTTGTGAAGGATTCACCTTTGGGGCTATGGCGCAGCTGGTAGCGCACCACACTGGCAGTGTGGGGGTCACGGGTTCGAGTCCCGTTAGCTCCACCACAAGGCAAGGGCCACTCACGCTTCGGCGCGGGTGGCCCTTGTTCGTGTCCACGTCCACAATCTATTAACTAGATAACAATCTGGTTGCAATTTGACGCAAACCACAGCGCGTGGGGTGCCGGTGGTGCAAGAATGGGGACATGTCCAACCACGAAGCCATCACCCACCTGTCCCGCGACGAAGCCTTCGCCCGCATGGCGACCGAATCCCTGGGCCGCATCGTCGTCCGCCGCAAGGACGACATGGATATCTTCCCCGTGAACTACGTCGTCGACGGCGAGACTGTGTACTTCCGCACCGCGGAAGGCAACAAGCTGTTTACTGTCGCACTCAACCACGATGTCCTCTTTGAGGTCGACCACGTCGAGGGCGACGCCGCCTGGTCGGTGGTCATCAAGGGCACAGCAGAGGTCGTCAAAGATGCCGCACGGATTCACCACGCGGACTCCCTGGGGCTCAAGCCTTGGGTGCCGACGCTGAAGTACAACTTTGTGGCCATCACCCCGAACGAGGTCTCTGGCCGCGCCTTCGCCCTCGGGGAGGAGCCGGAGCGCTACTAGCGTGGGGCGGGTCGCATCTTCCGCCGCGGCCCACCCACCCTTGACGACAGCCCACCTCCTGCACGGAGGTGGGCTGTGGTGTGTCTGCGGCGCTTAGCGCCACCAGGAGTCTGCCGGGGTGGGCGGCAGGTGCCGCTTGTGCTGGCCGACCCGCCACAGGTGCTCCAGGCGTGCGACGGCCTCCGGGCGCAGCGGCTCGTCGGTCTCCAGGTAGGTGTCGATCTCGGCGTAGGTGACCCCGAGGGCCACTTCGTCGGCGACCATGGGGCGGTCGTCTTCCAGATCGGCGGTGGGCACCTTCTGCCAGGTGGCGTCCGGGGCGCCCAGCTCGCGCAGCAGGGCCGCGCCCTGCCGCTTCGTCAGCCCCGCCAGGGGCAGGATGTCGGCCGCCCCGTCGCCGAACTTGGTGAAGAAGCCGGTGATGTTCTCTGCGGCGTGGTCGGTACCGATGACGAGGCCGCCGACCTCGCCGGCGATGGCGTACTGGGTGACCATGCGCATGCGGGCCTTGACGTTGCCCCGGTTGAAGTCGCTCAACCCCTCCTGGTCCAGTGCGGCCGCCGTCGGCGTTGCGAGCGCGGTGACCGCCTCGCGAATGTTGACCTCGAGGGCGTGGTCGGGGCGGATGAACTCAAGCGCTGCCTCGGCGTCCGCGGCGTCCGCCTGCACCCCGTAGGGCAGGCGCACGGCGTAGAAGCTGGCCTCGTGCCCGTCGGTGCGGAGCTTTTCCACCGCGAGCTGCGCCAGTCGGCCGGCCAGGGTGGAGTCCTGCCCGCCACTGATGCCCAACACGTAGGCCTTCGCGTGTGCGGCGAGGAGATAGTCGGCGAGGAAGTCCACGCGGCTGGCGATCTCGGCGGCGGGATCAATCTGCGGGCGCACGCCCAGCAGCGTGCGGATCTCGGCGCGCAGTGCCTGGGAAGACGCCGACAAAGGCTGGGGGTGGGAAGGAGTCGTCATGAGGGCCAGTGTAGACGCGCACCCTAGGGGAGCCGGCGTCCGCCCAGGTCGGAGCGGCAGTGCCGGGCACACTGTCGGCGTTGCCGGTGGTGGCTATGACGACGTGTGGTAGGTGCCCGGTTTGTGCGCGGCCGTGCGCAGAGCTATCATGGACACTCGTGTCGCATCCGGATGCCTAAATTCGGGTGTGTTATGGAAATGCCATAGCCGGTGAAGAATGTGCCTTCACCAGGCCGCGCGGCGAGAATATCGCCGGTGGTGGTTGTCGCGCAACGAAGAGAAAGGAGCGCCCGATGAAGGTCCGTAAGTCCCTTCGGTCGCTGAAGAACAAGCCGGGCGCCCAGGTCGTGCGTCGCCGTGGCAAGGTCTACGTGATCAACAAGAAGGATCCCCGCTTCAAGGCTCGCCAGGGCTAAATGGATGCGGTGGAGGCCCCCTCAAGCAGTGCTTGGGCGGGGCCTTTCCTCATGCCTGGGGCAACTTAGATTCAAGTGGTCGTTGCAACACGGTTAACCGAAAGGTCAATCCGTGCAACCACCTACAATCCCCGGAGTCGAGCAGAGCACGATCCGTACCCTGCGGCGCGCAATCGCTCACGGAGTCAGCGTCCGAGCCGCCGCCAAGGCCCTCGGCG
>NZ_PPDL01000003.1 GCF_002994655.1 Corynebacterium sp. 13CS0277 | reverse complement strand
GTCGCGTCAGCCGGCACTGGATCGTTGAAAACAACGACCAGTGATCGGCGCTTTGGCATGCCCTCACACACCCTGCTGGGGAGGTCCCGGCTGGTAGGCATGAGTATCACCAAGGACTACCAGCCGATTTGCGTTTAACATAGGAACACCCCCCCAAAGATTTGTCAATTTTTACCCCCACCCGGGGGAGAACCCGGCGGGCGGGCACCCGCTCCTCGGGCAGGATGTGGAGGCCCTCTGCCGTTGTTCGCCCCAAGGAGAGTTCAGCGTCCTCCGGCATGACCATCACGCCTGCAGCCACTACGATGGCGACCATCATGTCGACAACTCAGATCTTCATCGCCACCCTCGCCGCCCTATTCCCCATCACCAACCCCATTGGGGGTGTGGCTGTCTTCGCCAGCATGTCCGCCCCCTTGGCGGCCGCAGCGAAAAAGAAGCAGGCCATCATGACGGCCGTGTATGTGTTCGCCATCCTCGCCGTGTTCGCCACCGCTGGCCCGTGGCTGCTCAAGGGCTTGGGGCTGACAATCCCGGCCCTGCAGCTGGCTGGCGGCCTGGTAGTGGGGCACTCCGGCTACGCCATGCTCAATCAGAAGCCGGCCATGAGCGATGAGGAGCACGCCGACTCCCACGAGAAAGCCCAGTCAGGCACGGATATTGCGTTCACCCCGATGGCGTTGCCGATGATTGCCGGCCCTGGTGCGATTGGTGTTGTCATCGCGCTCGGGGCGAAGCACCCGGGGATGGAGTCCATGGCGGCCATCGTCGCCGGCATTGCCGCCATGGCGTTGCTCATTGGTGTGCTGCTGCGTTTCGGCACGCCACTGGTGGACAAGATGGGCCCCTCCGGCTTGGGCGCACTGTCGCGCATCATGGGCTTTTTGATTCTCGCCATTGGCGTGCAGCTCATCATCAGCGGCGCGACCGCCGTCTACCCGGTGCACTAAGGCCACGACCGCCCACAGCCATCTCCCCGGGCGGGCTGTTCCCTCCCGGGGGTGCCTGCCACACCACCGCACTGCCGGTGTCGTGTGTGCTTCTCCCCCGCCCCGCGGCTGATGCCCGGCGGGTGGTGTGGTGCTGATCCCCCGGCGGCCCTCTAGACCCAGTCGGCGCCGGGGAACTTCCCCAGGGTGATGACGTAGAGAACAAACAACACCGCGTACGCCGCCCAGAACATCACGAAGGGGGCGATGGCGGCCAGCACTGCGAGTGCCAGAAGCCACCAGGAGCGGACACGGACCGCGCACGCCCCAGCGATGATCCCGAGTGGGATACACACCGCAAACGCGGTCATCATCGTCGCCCCTGGGATCTGCGCGAAGACCCAGGGGCTGACGAACGCCACGAGGGACAGCACCAAACTGACCCACCACAGGCGGGTGCGGGGCCGGCGCTGCCGGCGCGCGCGACTGTCGAGATGGGGTGCGGCGGGGGCGTGTGGCGTGGTCTCAGGCATGATGGGGTCTCCTTCGGCAGGTGGGGGCACAGCCGGTGTGGGGCGGTGTGTCAGGGTGGTGTGGCGAGGTGGCCACTGGGGTGGCCGGTGGGCGCGAACCTAGATAGAGGAGCGCCCCCCGCAGCGGGTGGCTGCGAGGGGCGATAAAAAAAGGGGGCTAGAACAGGACACTGGCCAGGCGGGCGCGGGCGGCCAGCACCCGGGGATCGTCCGGCTCCGCGAGGGAGAACAACTCCAGCAGACGCGCCTTCACGGTGTTTTTCGTCTCCCCTGCGCTGCGCCCCATGAGGTCCAGCAGGCGGGTGTAGGCGGCCTCGGGGTTCGCGGCCGCGATCTCCGCATCGGCCGCCGCCAGCTGCGCATCCACATCATCCGGGTTCGCCTCGGCGGCGGCGAACACGTCCTGCGCCTTCGCCGCGGCCAGGCGGGACAGCAGGCGGGCGGAATCCCGGGCGCTGAGCGCCTCCTTGTTCGTCGGCTCGTGGGCGAGAATGTCGTCATAGACCGCGATCGCCGCCTCGAAATCGCCGGCGTTCAACGCCTCGGTGGCGGGCGCGAAGCGCGGATCCTCCTGCGGCACCGGGGCCTCGCCGAGGCCGGCGAGCTTGCCGGCGACGGCCTGCACCACCGCGGCCGTCCACTGTTGCAGGGCCTCCATCGGCTGCGCACCCTGGAAGTCCGCCAAGGGGCGCCCATCAGCCAACGCGATGACCGTCGGCAGGCCTTGCACCCCCAGCATGCGCGCCAGATCCGGGGTGGTGTCCGCATCAAGGTAGGCGTAGATCCACGCCAGCTGCGCCTGCTGCGCGAGTGTGCTCAAGTCCTGCTTGAGCTGCTCGCTCTGCGGGCTGCGGGCGGTACCCACCTGCACGATGACAGGCACCTGCTGGGAGCGCTCCAGCACCTCGGCTTGGAAATTGTCCATCGTGGCCTCCACGACGGCGGGGATTTCCCCTGCGGGGGTGGCCTGGGCGCGCGCCCGGGCCTCGGCACGGGCCTTCACTTCGCCCAGATCAATGGCGCCGCCCGAATACGGTGCAGTCATGGTTCGCGTCTCCTACACAACGTGGAAATTAAAGGGATAAACAGAAAGAAAAACAGTCGTCTGTGGCGGTCGTATCCACCGTGCAGACGTGTGGCGGCCTTCAGCGCTGAGGCAACCAAACACCGGCACCCCACCGGCACGGGGTCACCACCGCCAGCGTGTGCCCTTGAGCCTAAGGCCACGCGTCATCCAACGGAGAATCCGGCGGCCGGATTCCCCGCGCACCCAGCTCCCGGCAGCACAGGGAACCGTGCACGGGATACGCCAGGGGTGTTTAGGCCGGCGGCCCGAGGCGGTCGTCGATGGCCTCAACCTTGCGGCGGATGGTGTTGGTGTGGCCGGGGCGAATATCCGCCTTGAGCACCAAGCCCACCCGGGGGCTGGTGGCGAGCACCGCCTCGGTGGCGCGCTTGACGACATCCATGACCTCGTCCCACTCGCCTTCGATGTTGGTGAACATCGCGTTGGTTTCATAGGGCAGCCCCGAGGCGCGGACGACGCGGACCGCTTCGGCGACGGCGTCGGCCATCTCCGCCTGGTTGCTCGGCGTTTCGGTGGGGGCGACAGAAAAGGCAACAAGCATGGCCCCACCCTACCGACCTCCGCCGCACGAGGGGCGGGACCAGTGCCCCCATGCCCCACCCCGTGCGCCCCACCCGGCGTGGTACGTGCCGGCGTGGACATTCTCACACTGTGCCCCCATGCAACAGGCGCGGGCACTCCCCAGTCCTGGCGCCATTCGACGAACGTCAGGCGTGCGTGGTGGGCCACTGCCACACCATGCATGCGTGGACGCGCAGATTACCCCACGTCAGCGCAGGTTCCGAGCCCGCACGGCAGGCAGAGCGAGCCTCGCCCGGGTGCCGCGGGCACGGGCGGCTGCGCGCCGAGGTGGCGGAGCGCGGCGCACCCCACAGAGGCATGGACGTGACGAAGCCAACATCCATTGTCCGACTGTGTCCGAACGGGAGAATCTGGTTCAGCGTATCGTGGACGACATGAGCAATGACTACTTGAGCATCGAAATCCCCCACCAGTACGTCACCTGCCTGGACCACGTCGGCATCGCCGTGCCGGACCTGGACGCCGCCATCGAGTGGTACCGAGTCAACATGGGCTGGGTCAACCACCACCAGGAGACCAACGAAGAGCAGGGCGTGGTGGAAGCCATGATCGGCCCGAAGGATCTCACCGACCGCGGCGGCATGATTCAGCTGCTGGCCCCGCTGAACGAGGACTCCACCATCGCGAAGTTCATCGACAAGAAGGGCCCCGGCCTGCAGCAGATGTGCCTGCGCACCCGCGACATGGACGCGCTGTGTGAGCACCTCCGCGCCCAGGGCACCCGCCTGCTCTACGACACCCCGAAGATCGGCACCGGCGGCGCACGCATCAACTTCGTGCACCCGAAGGATGCCGGCGGCGTGCTCCTCGAGATCACCGAGCCCGCGCACTAAGCCATCGCATGAAGCCCCGTCCGCGGCACACCCCGCGGACGGTGCACACTCCACTCCCCGACTGCCGGCCCTCGTGGCCCTGGCAGCCGGGGAGTTTTTTCGTGCGGACGTGGCGACTGGTCAGTCCTGCGGGTCGGGACCGAAGACGCGCGGCCACAGCGGCGTCCGCACCCCCGGCCCCTGGTATGCGCGCTGCAACAACTCCAGACCCCACTGGGGCGGCGCGGAGTCCTCTCCCCGCGCGGGCTGGGCGCTCGTGGGGCTCGGCTCCCGGACATCCAGCAGCCACGAATCAGACACCCCCTCGAACTGCGGGTGCTCACACACGAACCCGGGCGGCAGCGGCAGCGGCACGATAAATGCTGGCGAATACGTGGCCGTGCTCCAGGATTCCACCGGCACGCGCACCAGCGACAGGCACACGTGCGCAGCGATCTCATCCTCGGCGAGATCCAGCTCGACTACGACGCCACGGGCGGAGGACGCCGCGATCCGCAGCGCCGGATCACACCCGTCTACCTCGCGGCAGAGGATCCGCGGATCCGGATCGGTGTCACTGCGCTCGACCGTGACGGCACAATCGAACAGGCACAGGCCCGGCGGAATGAGAAACTCCATCCGCAGCACCCGCACCCCACGGGCATCCCGGGTGACCAGCTCGCCCAAGTCAAGCAGATCAATGTCGCGCGCTGCGGGAAAGAACAGGTCCCCCAGCCACTCAGGCAGGTCGAGGTAGCCCACAATCCCTGGGATGGGGCCCTGGGGGCCGCACAGCAGCGGACGGGCCCACATCGCGTCGCGCACGGCGGGGAAGGCTACCACCCGGTATCACCCCGCAGGCACGCCCCACACACCGCACGGGCAGTCGGGGGAGAAAAGTTTTTCACCATACCCACACCTCACCACACGGCCTGCGTCTCCACAACTGCGTGATCATGCACGCACGTCTCCTCGGGCCGACGGGCACCGCACAGGCGAGGCAGACGTTAACGCCGCTCCCAGCAGGCCTGGTGCCAGTGGCGGCGATCCTCTGCCCCACGCAGCCCATCCTTCGGCCAGGCGACAATGTGGGCAATCCCCGGCGGGATATCCCCGTTGCAGCCCGGGCAGACATAGAACTTCAGCGCCCGATCGGAGCCGATGCGGCGCACCAGGTAGTCGCGCCCATAATCCCAGCGCGGCCCCGGTTGCACCTGGGCGCCGAAGAAGGCCGCCCCGTGGGAGGGCAGCTGCCGCGCCTGGCCGGCACCCGCCCACTTATTGCGTCGCTTTGCCATCGCTCAACCACACTTCCCTTTGGGTGAAATCACTGTGCCCCGATACTGATGCGCCTGCGGCAACAAGGCCTCGCCGCGTTGTACCGGGTGTAGGGCTAGAACAGGCGCAGCTCGTTGGACTCAATGCCGCGCAGCTCATCGTAGTCGAGCACCACGCAGCGAATCCCCCGATCCTCTGCGAGGGTACGGGCCTGCGGCTTGATCTCCTGGGCGGCGAACACGCCCTGCACGGGAGCCAGCACCTCATCCCGGTTCAACAGCTCCAGGTAACGGGTGAGCTGCTCGACGCCATCGATGCCGCCGCGGCGCTTGATCTCCACGGCGACGTGCCCGCCGTCGGCGTCCCGGCACAAAATATCCACCGGGCCAATGGCGGTCGGGTACTCCCGGCGCACCAACTCATACCCCTCCCCGAGGGTGTCGATGTGTTCCGCGAGGAGCTCCTGCAGGTGGCTTTCCACGCCGTCTTTGACCAACCCCGGGTCCACGCCCAGGTCGTAGGCGAGCTCCGCGTGAATGGCCTCAATGGTGATGCGCAGCTGCTCCTTCTTGGAGTTCTCCACGATCCACAGCTGGACGCCGATGGCGTCGCCGTCCTCGTCGGTGATTTCCTTCTCGGTGAGCGTCACCGGCGGCGTCATCCAGTTCAAAGGCTTGTAGGCGCGGTCGTCGGCGTGGATAGAGACCGAACCATCGGCTTTGACCATGAGCAGGCGATCCGCCATGGGAAGGTGGGCTTCCAGGCGGCCGATGTAGTCGACAGAGCAGCGGGCAATCACGAGACGCATAAGTGTCAACAATAGCCAATGACCGCCCACCACACCCACGCGCCCAGCATGCCCCCCAGCACTGCCAGCCGCCCGGCACGAATGACTCGGAGCAACGACCGACGCATGCCCCGCGACAGCCGGACGGTGTGGGCTGCGCCCCCTATCCCCCAGTGTTTCCCCGGCTGATTCCCCGCCCCTCCCGCAGCACCCCCCGTGGAATGAGCCCTCCCCTACCCGGCGTCAAGGGCTTGCGACGACACCGACAGCGGCAGCGTCACGCCGCCCACAGGACTTATCCCCCGGCACGCAGGTGCAGCCGCTGCCGCCAAGGGATACGCGCCCCACACAGCGTGCTGCGCGGGCGGTGTCGGCGGGTGTGCTGTGACTCGCTAGGCGTTCTTGTGGCGGCGGTGGTAGCGCTCCACCTGGCGCATGGCCGTGGCCGCATCGCTGCGCTCCAGGCGCTGCGTCGGCGCGGACTCCAGCCACGCAGTAAACGCAGTCTCCCCCCGCAGATCCAGCGCCAGCTCATACTCTTTTCCACCCGCGGCCACCACGAGCACCTTGAGGAAGCTTTCCAGGGTGTGGGCCTCGTCCTCCCGGGGCGAACGACGCTCGACGAGGGTGGTGCCCATGCGCTGCAGGGTGATGTCCGGCTTCCTAGACAGGGAACGCAGCTGGAAAAAGTCAAGCACCCCGTCGCTGTAGCGAATCACCCCATGGCGCCAGCCATGGCCGCCATCTGCTGGCAGGGTTCGCATCACGATCGGGGTGCCGTGCGGACGCAAGTACAGAAATCGGTAAGCAGCATGCGCACACGTGGCGAGGGCAACGATGCCGAGAATAGTCCAGAAATATGCCACGAGAGCCTTCCCATCAGTCGCAGACAAAGACGCCGTCCTCACCACCACCAACTCACACCCCCACCGCAGACGATGCGGCGACCGCGGTCGTTGTCACAGGGGCTGGTGCGCGGGGCTGGCGCGCTGTTCGCGGTGGGCTGGGCGCGCACCGTGGGTGCGCCCACGGGGCGGCGAGTCTGCGTCCGCGTCACGGGTGGGTGTGATGGTGCCGGTGAAGCACCTGGTATGTGACCAAATAGTACTCGGGCCGTGACCGGATTGTTAAACACATCCTCCCCCTCCACAGACACCCCCGTGCGACTGCACAGGTGCAGCCTATCCCGTGAGGCCGTTGCCGTTCGACGTCGTGAAGCCCACGGGCGCGGGCGTCGCCCGTGGCGTGAGCCCGCACCTGCACCCGGGACATCACAAAGCCCGCAGGCACCACCCGTTCCGGCCCCGGTGTGGGGCGCGGGCGGGGGTGCCTGCGGGCATGTGGGGGAACAAGTGGCGCGGGGCCACGGTGTGCGGGCGAAAACCCTCCCATGCGCACCGTCTGCGGGCACGGAGTTCACCGTGTCCGGGACGGGCGGTGGCGTGGGTGTTTAGGATTCCTTGCTGCGGCGCACGGCGCGCAGCTCAGCCTCGGCACGGGCCTTGTGTTCCTCGTCGTCGGAGTTCAACTCGGCCTGTGCTGCGGACTCGTCGACCTCGTCGGCCCACACTGCGTAGTCCGCGAGGATGGTGACCTTGTCGCCAGTGATGGACAGGAAGCCACCCTGGACCGCGGCGGTCAGCTTGCCACCCTCGATGGGGCGGATGGTGACCACACCGTTTTCCACGAGCTGACCGAGCATCGGCTCGTGGCCGGGCAACACGCCGATCTCACCTTCGGTGGTCTGGGCCGTGACGATGCTGGCCTTGCCCGACCAGAGCATCCGCTCGACGGAGACCAGTTCAGCGGCAATCTCAGCCATAGTGGAGCCCCTTTACTTTCCGGTCATCTTCTTGTACGCAGCTTCGACGTCGTCCAGGCCGCCCAGGCCGTTGAAGGCCTGCTCGGGGTAGTGGTCGAATTCGCCGTTGCAGATGCGCTCGAAGGCATCGATGGTGTGCTCGAGCGGCACGTAGGAACCGGGGATGCCGGTGAACTTCTCCGCGACGAAGAAGTTCTGGCCGAGGAAGCGCTCCAGGCGGCGGGCGCGCTGCACGGTGATCTTGTCCTCTTCAGACAGCTCGTCCATACCGAGGATGGCGATGATGTCCTGGAGTTCCTTGTTCTTCTGCAGGATGTGGATCACGCGCTGCGCAACGTTGTAGTGACGCTCGCCGACGATACCGGGCTCGAGGATTCGAGAGGTAGAGGTCAGCGGGTTCACTGCCGGGTAAATACCCTTGGAGGCGATACCACGGTCGAGCTCGGTGGTGGCATCCAGGTGGGCGAAGGTGGTGGCCGGAGCCGGGTCGGTGTAGTCGTCGGCGGGCACGTAAACGGCCTGCAGAGACGTAATCGACTTGCCCTTGGTGGAGGTAATGCGCTCCTGCAGGACACCCATCTCGTCAGCCAGGGTCGGCTGGTAGCCCACGGCGGAGGGCATACGGCCCAGCAGGGTGGACACCTCAGAACCGGCCTGGGTGAAACGGAAGATGTTGTCGATGAACAGCAGCACGTCCTGGTGCTGAACATCGCGGAAGTACTCCGCCATGGTCAGACCGGACAGGGCCACGCGCATACGGACTCCCGGCGGCTCGTCCATCTGGCCGAACACCAGGGCGGTGTCCTGGAGCACGCCCATCTCTTCCATTTCGAGGAAGAGGTCGGTGCCCTCACGGGTACGCTCGCCGACGCCGGCGAACACGGAGGTACCGGAGAACTCGCGGGCGATACGGGTGATCATCTCCTGGATGAGCACGGTCTTGCCCACGCCGGCGCCGCCGAACAGGCCGATCTTGCCGCCCTTGACGTAGGGGGTCAGCAGGTCGATGACCTTAATGCCGGTCTCGAGGATTTCGGTCTTGCCTTCGAGCTGGTCGAAGGGCGGCGGGTCGCGGTGGATGCCCCACTGCTCACCGTCGCGGCCGAGGCCCGGCTCGTCGAGGCAGTCACCGAGGGCGTTGAAGACGTGACCCTTGACGACGTCGCCGACGGGAACGGAAATCGGCTTGCCGGTGTCGGTCACGACGGCACCGCGGACGAGGCCGTCGGTCGGTGCCATGGAGACGGCGCGCACCAGGTTGTCGCCCAGGTGCTGGGCCACCTCGAGGGTGATGGTTTTCGCAACGGCTTCGAGGGTGACCTCGACAGTCAGTGCGTTGAACAGGGTCGGCAGTTCGCCGCGCGGGAATTCCACGTCGACGACCGGGCCGATGACGCGCACGACGCGGCCGCTGGCAGCTGCCTGCTGTGCGTTGTGCTCGCTGAGAGCTGTAGTCATTTGCTAGTCACTTTCTCCGCTTTCGGCGAGCGCTCCCGCGCCACCGACGATCTCTGTGATTTCCTGGGTAATTTGTGCCTGGCGGGCCTGGTTGGCGACGCGCGAGAGGTCCTTGACAAGCGCGGTGGCGTTGTCGGTGGCGGACTTCATGGCGTTGCGGCGAGACGCGGATTCCGATGCGGCCGCCTCCAGCAGCATGGCGTAGAGGCCACGGGAGACGTACTTCGGCAGCAGTTCGGCGAACAGGGTGTCGGCGTCCGGCTCGAATTCGAAGTCCGGGGCCACCTCCCCATCACCGGTGTGCAGCATGTCTTCGGAGACGTCGATCTCGTCCACCTCGACGACGGGCTCGATGGGCAGCAGCTGGTGGGCACGCGCGGTCTGGGTCAGCATGGACTCAAACTCGGTGTAGACCACGTGCAGCTGGTCGAAGCCCTGCACGGGCTCCCCTTCGGGGCCCGTGACGCCGGTACGCCACTTCGCGGTGCCGGCGGAACCGGCGACGAAGCAGTCGATGAGGTGGCGGCGCAGGTCGTGGGTTTCCTTGTAGCCCGGGTCCTGGGAGAACCCGGTCCAGGCGCCGGCGACCGGCTCACCACGGAACTTGTAGTAGCCAAGCCCCTTGTTGCCCGCAACGTACAGGACCACTTCGTAGCCCTTGTCTTCGAGCATGGACCGCAGCTCTGCGGTCTTCTTGAAGACGTTGTAGTTGTAGCCACCGGCCATACCACGGTCACTCGACACCACCAGGATGGCGGCGCGGTTGCCGCCCTCACGCTCGCGGAGCATGGGGTGATCCAGGGAGCTGGCGCTAGCGAGGCGGTCAATGACCTGGCGGATTTCCCGCGCGTAGGGCAAGGAGGCCTCGACCCTGGCCTGGGCCTTGGTGATTCGCGAGGTTGCGATGAGTTCCTGGGCCTTGGTGATCTTCTTCGTCGAGTTCACCGACTTGATGCGGTTACGCAGTTCGCGAAGATTAGCCATTGCTCATCGCCTCCCTTCTTTTCCTTGGTTGGTCATGTGTTGCAAGCGCCTTTACTTCTTGGCAGCTTTGCGGGACACCGTGATCTGGTTCTTCTTCAGCTCGGACTCGCTGAGAGCCTCGACCTCGGGGTCGTTGATGACCGGGGTGCCATCGGTGGTGACGAAGGAGCGCTTGAACGCGTTCGTCGCAGCGATGAGCTCCGCCTTGGAATCGTCGGAGAAGGCCTGGCCGCCGGCGATCTGCTCGTAGACACCTGCAGCGTTGGCGTGCAGGTACTCGTGCAGCTCTGCCTCGAAGCGGCGGACGTCCTCCACGGGGACGGTGTCCATCTCGCCTTCGCCGGCGAGGTAGATGGAAACCATCTGGTCCTCGACGGACATGGGGCTGTTCTCCGGCTGCTTGAGCAGCTCAACGAGACGCTGGCCGCGCTGCAGCTGAGCCTTGGAGGCCGGATCCAGGTCGGACGCGAAGGCCGCAAAGGCCTCCAGGTCACGGTAGGCGGCCAGGTCCAGACGCAGGGAGCCGGAGACCTTCTTCATGCCCTTGGTCTGGGCGGCGCCACCGACACGGGAGACGGAGACACCGACGTTGATGGCGGGGCGGACACCCTGGTTGAACAGGTCGGACTCGAGGAACACCTGACCGTCGGTAATGGAGATCACGTTGGTCGGGATGAAGGCGGACACGTCGTTCGCCTTGGTCTCGATGATCGGCAGGGCGGTCATGGAACCCGCACCCATGTCGTCGGAGAGCTTCGCAGCACGCTCCAGCAGACGGGAGTGGAGGTAGAACACGTCGCCCGGGTATGCCTCGCGGCCCGGCGGGCGGCGCAGCAGCAGGGAGATCGCACGGTAGGCCTCGGCCTGCTTGGTCAGATCATCGTAGATGACCAGGACGTGCTTGCCCTTGTACATCCAGTGCTGGCCGAGAGCGGCACCGGCAAACGGTGCCAGCCACTTGAAGCCCGCGGAGTCGGAGGCGGGAGCAGCCACGATGGTGGTGTACTCGAGCGCGCCGTGCTCTTCGAGGGTCTTGCGGACGGCCGCAATGGTGGAGCCCTTCTGGCCGATCGCGACGTAGATGCAGCGCACCTGCTTCGTCGGGTCGCCGGACTCCCAGTTCGCCTTCTGGTTGAGGATGGTGTCCAGGCAGACGGCGGTCTTACCGGTCTTACGGTCACCAATGATCAGCTGACGCTGACCGCGACCGATCGGGGTCATCGCATCGATGGCCTTGATGCCGGTCTGCAGCGGCTCTTCGACGGGCTGGCGCTGCAGCACGGACGGTGCCTGCAGCTCCAGGACGCGGTCTTCTTCCGCCGGGATTTCGCCCAGGCCGTCGATGGGCTGGCCCAGGGGGTTAATAACGCGGCCAAGGAACGCGTCCCCGACCGGGATGGAGAGGACCTCACCGGTCCGCTTGACTTCGTCGCCCTCTTTCAGAGTCTCGTAGTTACCCAGGACCACCACACCGATCTTGTCGGTGTCGAGGTTCTGCGCGACGCCAATGACGCCGCCCGGGAACTCGAGCAGCTCATTCGCCATCACCGACGGGAGGCCCGAAACCTGGGCGATACCGTCAGCTGCCGAAATGACCACGCCGACCTCCTCACGGGAGGCCTCCGGGGAGTAGCTCGAGGTGTAGTTCGCAATCGCGCTACGGATCTCGTCGGAGGAGATCGTCAGCTCCGCCATGTTCTTCCTGCTCTCGGTTGTTTCTTCCAGCATGTATTGGTTGTGTAATCGTCGTGTATCGGTGTGCGCAGGCACGCTCCGCTAAAAATCCTGCACTGCGACCACGGGTGCTGCCTCACCCTGCGCGGCGCCACATCAAGAATCATGCCTTGATATGGACGGCCGCGAGGAGAAAGGGAGGCCGCTGGCCCGTGACTCCCCCGGGTTGCCCCGGGGTGGGTGCGGGGGCGGGTTGCCTTAGACCATGGCGGTCCGGAGACGCTCGAGCTTGCCCGAGGTCGAACCGTCAATCACTTCGTCACCGACGCGGATAACCATGCCACCGAGGAGGCTGGGATCAACCTCAGTGTGGATGGACATCGCACGACCGTAAATTCGGCCCAGTTTTTCTTCCAGTGCCTTTTCCTGCCCGGCGTCCAGAGCGGTCGCCGCCACGACGTGAGCCACCTGGCGGCCCTGCAGCGCAGCCACAGTGTCGGCCAGGGAAGCCATGTCGTCGATGGGGTTGTGCTCGGGGCGACCGATGACCTGCAGGGCGAGAGCTTCAGTGACGGCAGAAACCTTGCCGTAGAGAACCTTCGCGAGCAGGTCACGCTTGGCAGACGGGGTTGCCGTGCGATCGCTCAGCAGCTGGGTGAGCTGCGCCTCGTTGTCCAGGACGCGGGACAGCTGGAAGAGTTCGCTCTCCACAGCGCCCAACTGGCCCTGGTACTCGGCCGAACGGAGCAGGGCACGGCGCCCACAGGCCACCAGACCGGCGCGCATTTCGCGCGGGGTCGACCAGGTCTGGGCCGCAGCAAAGGTGAGGACGTCGAGCGTAAGCTGCGACACCTTGCCACCAAAGACTGCCCGCATCAGGCCGGAACGCTTCTCGGCGTCGGCGGAGGAATCGGCGACGGCCACGCGCAGGGCGCGGTCGGTGTCGAGGACCTCCACCACGTCGAAGAGCTCAGCTCCGGTCTGGGCGGCGACGGCAACACCGTTGTCGATGCCGAACAGTGCGGAATCAACAAACTTGTCCAGTGCTGCCAGTGCTTCGCGGCTTGCTGCGTGCATAAAGTCGCCTACTTTCCTGCCGGTGCCACGGTGTCGAGGGAGGACAGGAAGCTATCGATGGTGCCGGAACGCTTCACGGTGTCGGAAAGCTGCTCCCCGAGCAGACGCTCGGCCAGATCGATAGAGGTCTGCCCCATCTCGCGGCGCAGCTCAGCAACGACCTGCTCACGCTGGGCCAGAAGCTGCTTTTCACCGGACTCGATGATGCGGTTGCTCTCTTCCGTTGCCTGTGCCTTCATGTCGGCCACGATCTGCTTGCCCTTATCGCGGGCTTCTTCGCGGATCTGTGCGGCCTCGGCACGGGCTTCGGCGAGCTGTGCGTTGTACTTCTCAAGGGCTGCCTTGGCCTCGACCTGTGCGGCCTCGGCGCGCTCAATGCCGCCCTGGATCTTGTCCTCACGCTCAGCGAGCACTTCCCGGTACTTCGGAAGCACGAACTTCGCGAAGAGCAGGACGACGACGATAAGCGGAATGAGAGACCAGACCATGTCGTACGGCATCGGGAGCAGCGGGTTGTTGCCATGCTCCAGGGGGAGCACGACACCAGCCTCGGCCCCTTCAGCCAAGTAATCAATGACGTCGGTCATAGTGCTGTGTCTTTCTTGGTCTAGGACTTTTTTTGAAGAAAAAGCGTCTTAGAACAGGAAGCCGGCAACGAGGCCGATCAGGGCGAGAGCCTCAACGAAGGCGATACCCAGGAACATGGTGGTGCGCAGCTGGCCAGCCATCTCGGGCTGACGTGCCATGCCCTCGAGGGCCTTGCCGACGAGGATGCCGATGCCCAGGCCCGGGCCGATGGTGGCCAGGCCGTAGCCGACGGTGCCGAGACCGGTGACCTTGGAGGCTTCGTCAGCAGCGAGGAGGAGGATGTCGTTCATGTGGGTTTCCGTTCCCTTTCTCAAAAGCCCGAGCGTGCGAGTCCCAGCACGCCCATCGGCCGCATCGCGCGGGGAACTGCTTCCCTAGCGAGCGACCAGCCGGGCAATACTGTTCGCCATGGGTGGCGAGTGCTCGGGCTGAACAAATTGTGTGAGGTTTTCAGATGACCGTGAGTCCCAGCCCCTACCACCACGAGGCGTGGCAGCGGAGGGCGAACAACTTACGTGTCGGGGCTTTAGGGTTTTAGGGTCAGTGTTCGTCAGCGTGCAACGACAGCTCGATGTACACAGCGGACAACAGAGCAAAGATGTACGCCTGCAGGAAGATAACCAGCAGCTCGAACATCGTGAACGCAATAGACGCGATGATGGTCACGCCCGAAACCACGGACCAGGCGTTGGCCTGCCACAGGAAGAAGTTCGTGGCAGAGAACAGCAGCACCAGGATGATGTGGCCTGCGAGCATGTTGGCCATGAGACGCAGGGTCAGCGTGGCCGGTCGCATGATGAAGGTCGAGAACGCTTCAATCGGCACCACCAGGATGTGAAGCAGCGGCGGCAGGTTAGGAATAACCACCGAGCTCTTCAGGTACTTGAAGAAGCCGTAGCGCTTCGCACCGGCCCACACGAAGGCGACATAGCCGAACAGGGCCAGCACCAACGGCATACCGATACGAGCGTTCGGAGAAACGTTCAGGCCAGGGATCACCGAGGGGAGGTTCGTGGCGAAGACAATGAAGAAGATCGTTGCCAGCACAGGCAGGAAACGACGGCCTTCCTTCTTGCCGAGAATCTCCTCAGCGATGTGGATCCGGACGAAGTCCAGGAAGTTTTCAGCGACATTCTGGATGCCGGACGGAACCAGCTTGGGGCTCCGCATAGCAATCAAGAAGAAGATCGCGACAATTGCCGTCATCAGCAGACGGACGAGCATCAGACGGTCAAGGGCGAAGTAGCCGCCGGCGAAATCGGTGAGCCACATGTTGACCACATGGCCGGTCTCGCCCTTGCTCGACGTGCCCTCGACGTGCCCCGGGAAAAATTCATGGTCCAAAGTGGGGGCGTGGAACGTCCCCTTCATGGACAAGACTGAAACGCTCAGGGTTCTCTCCCGTGTTTGGGCCGCATCCCACCGAAAGCGTTTGGCGGTGGGCGCGGTGCGATGGACGTCTGAAAGTGTGTCTGGATCACCGCGGATTCCGTCGCACATCAGCGCGGCGATCACTGGGCGCTGCGACCTTGGGATGCTCACCTACATCCGACCCCGAGCTCCTCCCGGCATCGCACCCGCCCCACATGACTGCGGGGAGGGAAGAAAATGCAGGGAATGTTTCGAGATGGTGCGGGTGGGCGGTTCACAGCCCGCACAAAACACTAGCAGCACGCTTGGGGTTTTAGGTAAGTATGGGCGGGGGTAGCCGGGGTGCAGGGTTGTGTTCCGGCGACACTGCTGGTGACGGCGATTTTTTACCCCCTGTAAGGTCAGTCACATACCCCCGTTAGGGGTTACTTGCCCTCCCGCGACTTCCCGTTTGGAATCACACAGCCGTAATTCCCGCCGCACAACACGCCTGCCTGCAGCAACTCTGCTGGAACCCATCCCACACGCCCCACAGGCGCCACGGGCACCTCGCCCCGCACACTGACCAAAGGCATGACCCCGCACCGCCCACTCCCCCATCACCGCCTTCGCGGCATCCAGCTACACGCCCGTGACCTGCGAGAAACCTGGTCCCACAGCCGCCAACGCCCTCACACCCACACCCCGCCCAACGACCATGCGCGCCAGCGAATGCATCGCACCCTGCTGGGGCACCAAGGACACCCCTCGTTCACACTTCGTAGGCGAGAATGCACGCACCCTACGACCCAGCCCGCGAGCTGGTAGCGGGCAGGCTGATGCAGCCAATACACCAGGTACACCATGGCCGCGCTGCGTCACGGGACTTGAGGCTCCACCCTCGCCCCGGGCGTTCACCCGAGCTGAGCAGGCAGGCACCGACAACGGGCCACCACAGGCCACCGGCCCACATCACCCCACTCCCCATCGGCCGTGCCTGAACACCAGGATGCACCCACAGCACCGCGCAGCTTTCGGGGGCGCTGCTCAGCCGCCAGCACTCCTGCGACCCCGGCTGCACACGCGCGGGTGGTGCCGGGCCGCAATGATCGCGCGCTCCCACCACAGCGCCCCGACTGTCCGGACCGGGGCTAGCGCGCGTGCGGACACCCCGGGGGGTAGGCAACGGAGAAACGCTCATCCAGCACAGGCCACAATGTGGCTTCTGTGGGTAACCACCCCCACCCCGACTCGGGCCCGCACCACCCCCACACGCCACCCCCGCGCACGCTGTGGAGCAGCCTTATCCCCCGCGAGCACCCCGCACCCGTGCCCGCCGCCCATACGGTGCGATGCAGGCTATGCACCGCCGCACAGGCCGAACGCGGCCGTGACGGTCAGCCGACGACAGCAGCCCCGCAGCATCTGCGCTGCGGAGCTGTTGTGGGCGGAGTCGCCGGGGCCGTTGCCCGGGGGTTGTGTTTTTTAAGTCCCGATGTAGGTGGTGCGGGACTTCATCACGCCCCACACCTCGCTTCCGAGCATCGCCAACAAGGCTGCGACGGCGGTAATGAACAGCGCCACGTGGTGGTAGAAAGTCAGGTCGCGAATGGCGAAGAGAATGATGAGCAGCACCACGATTTTCAGCAGCCAGCCGCCGAGAACCACCGCACCGGTGGTGGCCGGGTTGGTGTTCGCGGTGACGAGCACGGACAGCGCGGTGAGCGCGACGAAGCCGCCGCCGATGGCGGCACCGATGAGCGCACCCCAGATGCCCGGCATGCCCCACACCAGGCCCCAGAGGAAGAGGCTGACGACCGTAATCGCAGCGACGGCGAAAGCGCCATAGCGGATCCCGAGAATGATCGGCTTGCGCTGGTCGTCGGCGTAGACGACCTGGGTCGACTCATCACCGGTCCCCGCGCCGGCTGCGGGCGGGGTGGCGGGGGCAGTGGGGTCGGTGGCGCCGTGCGCGCCGTCGGGGGCTGCAGTCATGGGCGCTTATCCTACCGGATGCGAATCCACGCCCTGCGAGCCTGCTGCGGCATCCCCCGGGGTACCGGGGGCACCCTCCGTTGCCGCAAGAGGGGCTTTCGCACGGGGTGCTGCTCCCCTGCCACGGGGTGTGCCCGCGCCGCGGCCGGTGGCATCCCTGCGGTCTTTGAGCACCGGGATGGCCGTGAGCGCTGCCGCCACAATGATGCCGCCCAAGAGGATCAGGGCCGCCACATACGACGGGAAGGCCGCGAAGCTCACCGTGCCCATCGCCAGCGCCAGCATCCACGCGTAGAGCACCAACACCACGCGCCGGTGCGTGTGGCCGAGCTCCAGGAGGCGGTGATGCAGGTGCATCTTGTCCGCGGAGAACGGGCTGCGCCCATTCTTCGTGCGGCGCACGACCGCCATCACCAAGTCGGTCACCGGGATAGAAAACGCGCCCAAGACCACGAGGAGCGGCACCATGAGACCCACCGTGTCGGCGCCGCCGTAAAGAGCCATATTGATTTTGCCGGACGCGGACGTACTCGCCGCCGCCAGCAACAGCCCCAACAGCATCGCGCCACTATCGCCCATAAAGATGCGGGAGGGTTCAAAATTGTGCGGCAAAAAGCCCGCACAAATACCCAACAGCGCGGCGCCGATTATGGCCGGCGGGTAGGCAGCCACTGTGCCGCCCTGATCGTTCAAAATGATGACGGAGAACGCGAGCAATGCCATCCCCGAAATACCACCCAGGCCAGCCGCCAATCCGTCGAGACCGTCAACAAAGTTGATCGCATTCATCACGATGACGGCGAACAACGTCGTCCACGCCACCGACTGGAACTGGTCGAGCACCACCGTGGTGTTCGCGAAGGGAATGTAGATAAAGGTCCACGACAAGCCCATGAGGCTCATCGTCAACGCGCCGAGGATCTGGCCAATGAGTTTGGTGGCAGCATCCAACTCAACGAGGTCGTCGATGGCACCGACGGCGACGATGATGAACGCGCCCCAGACGACGGCATCCATCTCCGGGGTCACGGGTTTGAAGCCGCGAGTCAAGGCCGGAAGCTGGTCCGCCAGCAGGACGGCGGCGACGAAGCCTGTGTACATCGCCACCCCACCCAGGCGCGGCTTCGGCATGTCGTGCACATCGCGCTCACGGATCTCCATGAGCCGGCCGGAACGCACCACAGCAGAGCGCACCACCCCCGTGGCGAGGTAAGTGATCACGCACGCCACGAGGAAGACGAGTCCCAGTTCCCGCAGGGGAACGCCAGCGCCGCCCGCACCCATGGCTTAGAGCAAGCTCGCCGGGTCAAGCCCCAGGGCGTGACCGATAGCCTCTGCGGAGACGGCCCCTTGGCGCAGGATGCGCGGCGTCCGGGCCGAGAGATCCACGATCGTCGACGGCACCGCCTGCGGGCAGGGCCCACCATCGAGGTAGCAGCTCACCGCCGCACCCAGCTGGTCCTTGGCGTCCTGCGCCGTGGTCGCGGGCGGCTGGCCACTAATGTTCGCCGAGCTCACCGCCATGGGACCCGTGGTCCGCAGCAGTTCAATCGCCACCGGGTGCAGCGGCATCCGCAGCATCACCGTGCCCCGGGTATCGCCCAGGTTCCACGGCAGGCTCGGCGCCTGCGGCACGACGAGGGACAGCCCGCCCGGCCAGAACGCCTTGATGAGCACGTCCGCGTGGTGGGTGAACTCCCGCACCAGGCCCTTGGCGGTATCCCAGGAGCCGACGAGGACCGGCACAGGCATATCCGGGCCGCGCCGCTTGGTCTCCAGCAGCTTCGCCACCGCCTCATTATCGAAGGCGTTGCAGCCAATGCCGTAGAGAGTATCCGTCGGCATCACGATGAGACGCCCGGCCTCCACGGCGTTGGCTGCGGCCCGCAGGCCCAGCTCGCGGGCCTCACTGTCGGCACAGTCATAGATTCGGCTCATGCTTCACGCCTTCCATGCACGCGAGAACAACCTCTCGCGGGACGTTGTCTGTGAACGATATTCCCGCACCCAGAAAGCGTGCGGGTGCGTTACCTCTTGGCTTTTCTCCCCTGCCACACCTGCAGCAGAAAGAAAACCTGCGGCACCGTGCGCGGGCGAGGGAATCAGCGCCGAGCGTCTCCCGACGCACACAATCCACATAGCGCGAGAAACAACGCAAAGAAATAAAGAAATATGGGGAAATTTTCCTACCCCCTTGCGCGACGATCGCTTGTGCGGGTGCAGGCCAGGGGGGCAGAAAAACAAAGATAATATGCCAAGAAGAGAAAAGGTGAAAAAGAGTAAAGAAGAGAAATCACGGTGGGCGCGGCATCCTCCCGGGGAGCCATGGGCGCCGGGGTTTCCCTGCGGGCACGCACCCACCGTGGCGGGTGTTGCCCCACACCATCACAGTGATGGTTGGGGCAACTGCCGTCGTGAGTCCGCGCGCGACTTACGTGGCGCTGCGGCCGGCCTTCATCCGGGTGGCGGTGACGAAACGGGGGCGGCCCGCCAGGTCATGACGCTCCTGGATGTTGGTGAACGCCTTGGTGGCGCTCACCGCCTGGGTGACACGCGACTGGGTCGTCTCGTCGTGCTCCACGCCGAAAAACCCTCCCGGCGCCAACCAGTGGGCGGCGACCCGCGCCATCGGCTTGATGACCGCCATGCCGGTATCGGCGGCAAACACCGCCGCCAACGGGTCCGCACGAGTCTCACTGTCCGTGGCGTGCCCCGTGGGCACGTACGGCGGGTTGGAGACAAACACGTCCACACAGCCCGGCTGGTCCAGCTTGGATTCCAACACCTCCATCCGGGTGGCATCCGACTGGATGATCTCCACGCGCGGGTCGATGGCGCCGACGTTCGCCCGGAGAAACTCCACGGCCTGCGGGTACATCTCGATGGCGATGACTCGCGCCGCGGGCACCTCCCGGGCGATGGCCAATCCCAGCGCCCCGGAGCCGGCGCACGCGTCGACCACGATGGGGTGCTCCACGCCGCGGGCGATCGCATCCCGGGTGGCCTGGATGGCGATCTCCGCGAGTTGTTCGGTCTCCGGGCGGGGAATGAACACCCCGGAGCCGACCGTGAGCTCGAGGCCGTAGAAATGCGCCCGGCCGAGGATGTGCTGCAGCGGTTCGCGGCGTGCGCGGCGGGCCACCAGTTCCTGGTAGCGCGCCACCAGCGCCGCATCCTGCGGGGTATCCGCCAACCCCACCTCGAGGGCAGGAATGCCGAACACATACTCGGCCAGAAGTGCGGCGTCGACGCGCGGGGAGGCCACACCCGCGTCGGCGAGTTGGGCTGTTGCTGTCGCTATGAGTTCACGCACGGTGTCAACTCTACTGCTCTGCTTCCAATCGGGCAGCCCGATCGGCTGCCTGCAGGGCCGTGAACAGGTCCTCCAGGCCGCCATTGAGCACCTGATCCAGGTTGTTGGCCTTGTAGCCGATGCGGTGGTCGCTGATGCGGTTCTCCGGCCAGTTGTAGGTGCGGATGCGCTCCGAGCGGTCCATGGTGCGGATCTGGGCGGCGCGGCCTTCCGCGGCCTCCGCGTCGGCCTGCTCTTCGGCCATCTGCTGCAGTCGCGCGGCGAGCACCTGCATGGCGCGCGCCTTGTTCTGAATCTGCGAGCGTTCCTTCTGGCAGGTCACCACGATGCCGGTCGGCAGGTGGGTGATACGCACCGCGGAGTCGGTGGTGTTCACGCCCTGGCCGCCCTTACCGGAGGAGCGGTAGACGTCGATACGCAGGTCCTTGTCGTCGATGTCGACTTCGCCGACCTCGTCCGGCTCCGGGTAGACCAGCACGCCGGCGGCGGAGGTCTGGATGCGGCCCTGGGATTCGGTGACGGGCACGCGCTGCACGCGGTGCACACCACCCTCGAACTTGAACACGCTCCACGCCCCGTCAGCGCTGGGCTGCTTGGAGCGGATGGTCATGGTCATGTCTTTGACGCCACCGAGATCCGACTCGTTGAGGCCGAGCACCTCCGTGGTGAAGCCGTGCCTGTCCGCGTAGCGCTGGTACATGCGCGCCAGCTCCGCGGCGAACAGTGCGGCCTCCTCGCCGCCGGCACCGGACTTAATCTCCATGACGATGTCGTCGGCGTCGTGCGGGTCGCGCGGCGCGAGCAAGTCGGCGAGCTTTTCTTCCAGCTCCACCTCCTCGGCGGCAAGCCGCTCAGCTTCCGCAGCGAACTCGGAATCTTCGCGCGCCATCTCGCGGGCGGCCTCAAGATCCTCGCGCACGCCCTCGAGCTGCTCGTGCACCTTGATGATGGGCTGCAGCTGGGAGTAGCGCTTACCGACGCGGCGGGCGGCGGCGGCATCGTTGTGCAGCTCCGGGTCGGACAGCTGCGCCTCCAGGCCCTGGTATTCGGCGAGGATGTCGTCGACGACGGAAACAGTGCTCGCCATTAGGAGTAGTCCTCCTCACCATCATCGATGGCCATGTGCTCAGAGTTCATGACCTGCAGCAGGAATTCGCCGTTGTTCTTCGTCTTCTTCAGCTGGCGGATGAGCAGGTCGATGGCCTGCTGGTTGTCCAGCGCGGAGAGAATGCGGCGCAGCTTGTGCATGACGCGCGCTTCCTCCGGGGCGAGCAGCAGCTCGTCCTTGCGGGTGCCGGAGGGGTTGACGTCGACGGCGGGGAACACGCGCCGCTCGGAGATCTTGCGGTCCAGCTTGAGCTCCGCGTTACCGGTGCCCTTAAACTCCTCGAAGATGACGGTGTCGCCAGCGGAGCCGGTCTCCACCATGGCGGTCGCGATGATCGTCAGGGAGCCGCCGTTTTCGATGTTGCGGGCGGCACCGAGGAAACGCTTCGGCGGGTACAGGGCGTTGGAGTCCACACCGCCGGAGAGGATGCGACCCGACGCCGGGGAGCTGTTGTTGTAGGCGCGGCCCAGGCGGGTGATCGAGTCCAGCAGGACGACCACGTCCTGGCCCTGCTCCACGAGACGCTTCGCGCGCTCGATGGCGAGCTCCGCGACGGTGGTGTGCTCGCTCGGCGGGCGGTCGAAGGTGGAGGCGATGACCTCACCCTTGACGCTGCGCTGCATGTCGGTGACTTCCTCGGGGCGCTCGTCGACGAGGACGACCATGAGGTAGCACTCGGGGTTGTTCTGTGCGATCGCGTTCGCGATGTTCTGCAGGATCGTGGTCTTACCGGCCTTCGGCGGGGACACGATGAGCGCGCGCTGGCCCTTACCGATCGGCATGATGAGGTCGATGACGCGGGTGGTCAGCACCTTCGGGTCGGTTTCCAGGCGCAGACGCTGGTTCGGGTACAGCGGCGTCAGCTTCGCGAACTCGGGGCGCTGGCGGGCTTCCTCCACGGACATGCCGTTGATGGAATCCACCCGGAACAGCGGGTTGTACTTCGCCCGGTTGCGGCCCGAGCCGTAAGTCGTTTCCTTGCCCGGCTTGATGGCGCCGATGATGGCGTCGCCGCGGCGCAGGCCGAAGCGGCGAATCATCTGCGGGTTGACGAACACGTCCGCCGGTGCGGCGTTGTAGCCGGTGGTCCGCAGGAACGCGACATTGTTGTCGACGATGTCGAGGATGCCGCCGACGGTGACGAGGTTCGACTCGTCGACCTCCTGCTCCCGTGCCTCCCGGCGATCGTCGCGACGGTCGTCGCGGTTGCGGCCCCGCTCGCGGCGGTTGCGGCGCCCGCGGCGCTCCTCCTCGCGCTCCCGGCGGGACTCGCGCCGGTCGTCTCGACGATCCTCCCGGCGGGCGTCGGAGTTCTTCTGCTCCCGGCCCTTGGTCTCGCCGCGCTCCTCGGAGTGGGACTCGGAGTCCTGGCCGCGCCCGCGGCGGCGTTCTTTCTGGTTCTGGCGGGCCCGGTTGCGGCGCGCCCGGCGCGCAGCGGAGCGCGACTCGTAGCGCACCGGCTTATCCTCTGCTGCCGCGTCCTCGGACTGGGAGTCCTCAGCCTGGGCGGGGGCCTGGGTGGCCGCTTCAGCGGGAGCGGCGGTGGCGTCGTCCGCGTGGGCGCGGCGGCGGGTGCGGGTGCGGGGCACGCTGGGTTCCTCGCCCGTGGGCGCGGACTGCGCCGGGCGGGTGCTGCGGGCGGCGCCGGCGGCGCTGATCATGTCGATCAGTTCGCCTTTGCGCTTGGCAGAAATCCCCTTGAGGCCCATGTCCTGGGCCATTTTCTTCAGCTCAGGCAGGCGCAGGGCAGACAAGTCGCCCGCGGCGGTCGTGGAGTTCTCGCTCACGAAGATCCTTTGATCCTTTCATTCCTCGCCCCACGCACCTCCCCGGCACATCGTGTGCGCGCAGCACCTCACCTCATCTCCCCTGACCGGTTCCGCACCGTGGGTCTGGGCGTCGCATCCTCGTCCAAGCCGGGGAAGCGACACCATCGTCCACTGGTGGCGGTGGTGGGGTGGGTGGGGGCTGCACGCCGTGCGGGTGACAAAGGTGGTGGCGCGGTCGCACACGGGTGGTGGCTGGTGCCTGCAGCCGGGTGTCTTCTTTACGAGCGTTCGCCGCCGGAAAAGACCGTGGTCGAACGCAGCGTAAGAGAACACACCGGTGTCGCAGGCTCAGCCACACGCCCCGTCGTGCGTAGGGCACTGCCCGTAGACCCCAGCACTAGCTCCGGGGTGTCTACGCCATCTGGCAGGCGCCGATGTCGACGGTGGTGAAACAGTCACGACGACGCACAGGGCTGCAACCGTGAGGAACATGCACGCAGTGCGTGTTCCTCACAGACGGCAATCCCGGTGTCACGACGATGCCACGCCACCTGGCACCCCACAGTGTTCTTCCCTTTGTTCTTCCCTTTCCCCCTTCACGGGGTTCTCCCAGCAGCGTCACGCGGGATATGCCCCAGTGGGCGAGTGCCCGGTGGGCAGATTCCTTGTGCGGTCGGCGGGCCTGCTCCATGAAGAGCAGCTCTCACGGCAACCACCACGCGGGCGGCCTTGCGTCGGCGACGCGGGAGAACAAGGAGGGGGTAAGACGAGAAAGAAAGATTGTGGGCCTTCACCCACACACGCGCAGTCATGCCCCGACCAACCCGCCGACGCAGTGTCGACAATGGCCTGGGAAACATGAGGGGTGTGTGTTTGTGGGTGCTGGGCACGCCTGCGGCAATGGTTGTCGCACGGCGTCGTGCACACTCCCGACAGGCCCCAGTGCACGCGGGATAATGCGTGTGGTGTGGGGCGTGACGGTGGCTTTTCAAACGGTGGTGCGCGTCCGTCGGCTCCCGGCTGACGGTCGTGGGTTGCACCAAGGCAACCGTGGATCACTGCCGCTCCGCCGCAGCAGGGTCTGCTGAAGCTGGCCGACTAAGTCGCAGCCGGTGGGGAGCGTGTGGTGCGCACACGTGGCATCACGTGGGTCGTGGTGAATTCACCATGACGGGTGTAGCGCGCATTAGTTTAGCGCACCCCCGCACGGTTTTCGATTCCTGGCACCGCAGACACTCCCAGCACCCCGGTGGTGGCCTGCGGTCGTGGGGCCGCGCGGGGCCGGGTGCCCGTCCGGTTCCGGGTGTGGCCGCTAGAGTGGTGGGCATGCTGAGCACCATGCAGGACGTGCCCTTAAACATCGCCCGGATTTTGCGCTACGGGCAGTCGATTCATGCTGGCACGACCGTCACCACCTGGGACGGCGATGACTACGAGCAGACCACCTTCGCCGCCATCGGCGCCCGGGCGGCCGCGTTGGCGCACGCGCTGCGCGACGAGCTGGGCATCACCGGCGACCAGCGGGTGGGCACGTTCATGTACAACTGCGCGGAGCACCTCGAGACCTTCTTCGCGGTCTCCTGCATGGGGGCGGTGTTCAATCCGCTGAACAAGCAGTTGATGAACGACCAGATCGCGCACATCATCAACCACGCCGCCGACGAGGTCATCATCTGCGACCGGCGGCTGGGCGGGCACCTCGCGGAGATCATGAGCGAGTTCGACTGCCCAAGTGTGCGGGCGGTGGTGTTCATCGGCCCCGGCGATGTCACCGAATTGGCGGCACTGTTTGATTCCTCGGTGGGGGTGTATTCGTACGAGGCGCTGCTGGACGGCCGGGCCGCGACCTTTGACTGGCCGGAGCTCGACGAGCGTACCGCGGCCGCCCTGTGTTACTCGACGGGGACGACGGGCGCGCCGAAGGGGGTGGCGTATTCGCACCGGTCGATCTACCTGCACTCGATGAACCTGCGCACCACGGATAGTTTCGCGGTGTCCCACGGCAACACCTTTTTGTGCTGCGTGCCGATTTATCACGTGTTGAGCTGGGGTGTGCCGATCGCGGCCTTCGCCTGCGGGGCCCCGCTGGTGTTCCCGGGCACGGATGTGTCCGCCCCGCAGCTCGCGCGCATTATTGCCGCCTCCCACCCGCGGGTGGCCCACGGGGTGCCGACGCTGTGGATCGCATTGATGAACCACTACCGCGCCCACCCCCCGGAGCGCATGAGCCTCACCGAGATTTTCGTCGGTGGTTCCCCCGCCCCGCCGATCCTCATCAAGATGTGGGAGGAAGCCTACGGCGTCGATGTCGTCCACGTGTGGGGCATGACGGAGACCTCCCCCATCGGCACCGTCGCCCGGCCCCCGCAGGGTGCGTCCGGCGAGGCGCGCTGGCAGTACCGCATCAGCCAGGGCCGTTTCCCCCCGTCCCTGGAATACCGGGTGGTCAACGATGGGGAAAACGTCACCGGCACGGACCGCAATCAGGGCGAAATTCAGGTGCGCGGCAACTGGGTGACGGGCGCCTACATGCATTCAGCCACCTCGGAGGACGGCGGCCCGGCGCACACGTTCCGCGGTAAGGATGTCCACGACGCGGCCGACAAGTTCACCCCCGACGGGTGGCTCCGCACCGGTGATGTGGGCTCGGTGTCGAAGGACGGCTACCTCACCATCGAGGACCGCGCCCGCGACGTCATCCGTTCCGGCGGCGAGTGGATCTACTCCGTGCAGTTGGAAAACCTCGTCATGGAGGCCGCCGAGGTCGTCGAAGCGGCCGTCATCGGCAACCCGGACGAGAAGTGGGGCGAACGCCCGCTCGCGGTCACCGTGCTCCACGCGAGTGTGCCCCGCGGCGAGGAGGAAGACCGGGCGACGGCGGAGAAGCTCCGCGATCACCTGCGCGCCACCCTCCCGAGCTGGATGCTTCCCGAGTACTGGACCTTCGTCGACCACATCGATAAGACCTCGGTGGACAAGTTCGACAAAAAGGACCTGCGCCAGCACCTGCGGGACGGCCACTTCACCGTCATCAAGCTCAAAGGCCCCGGCGAGAAATAACTCCCCCGCACGCACGCAGCCCCCGACCTCACACATGGTCGGGGGCTGCGTGCCTAAAGCTGTGTCTCTGCGCGTATGGCGCGCGCATCGCGCGCCGTGCGTTTAGATGACGGGGCGTTGTTCGATGGCGGCGATCGCGTCGGTCACCAACGCCCAGAACTTCGCGTGATCCAGGTCGACCGCCACCTGGGTGTGGCAGTCGTCCGGCGCGGGGGCGCGGAAATCCGCCACCGTCATCCCCGTGGTCAGCGCGCCGGACAGTTCCACATCGACGGGCACCTTCACCGTGGAGACCACACTCGGGTCGATGAGGTAGGCGATGGTGCAGGGGTCGTGCACCGGCGGATCCTGGAACGCCTGGTTGGCCTGGTAGGCGGTGCGGAAGAACCCCATGAGGCCGACGACGAACTCGGCGGCGTCAGTGCCGAGCTCTGCGATGGTGCGCTCCACCTCCGGGGTGCACAGCGCCTGGTGGGTGAGATCGAGGCCCACCATGGTCACCGGCCACGGCTCGTTGAACACGATGTGGGCGGCCTCCGGGTCGACTTTGATGTTGAACTCCGCCACCGGCGACCAGTTGCCCTCGTGGTAGCCGCCACCCATGAGCACCACCTCACGCACCCGCTCGACGATCCGCGGCTCCTTCCGGGCTGCGAGCGCAATGTTCGTCAGCGGGCCCGTCGGCACCAGGGTGACGGTGCCCGGCTCGTTGTTCATGATGGTGTCGATGATGAAGTCGACGGCGTGGGTGTCCTGGGCGGCCTGCGCGGGCTCGGGCAGCTCCACCCCGTCGAGGCCGGTGTCGCCGTGAATGTCCTCGGCGACCTCCACGGCGCGCACGAGGGGGCGGGCGCAGCCCGGGTACACCGGGGTGGCAATCCGCGCCACCCGGGCCACGCTGAGCGCGTTGTGGGTGACCTTCGGCAGCGTCTGGTTGCCGCCGACGGTGGTAATGCCCAGCAGGTTGATGCTGGGGTGGCCGGCGGCGAGGATGATGGCGACCGCGTCATCGTGCCCCGGATCGCAGTCCAGGATGACGTTGTGCACGGCCGGGTCGGTGGACACAGGGGCCGGGGAAGCGGGAGTAAAAGTCATGACAACTCCGATACGAGGGGGACGAGGAGACCGAAAGAGATCACGGGGTGGGGCGCCCGCAGGCGCACGCCACCCCCGGAGGGCATCGAAAGCCGGAGAGCCTCAAAGGCCGCGCGCCCTTAGGCCGCGAGGGTTTCCGGCTTCGGGATGAGGAAGCTGGCGGCCAGTGCGGCGAGCAGGATGCCCATACCCGCCAGGGTAGCGATGCGGAAATCCGTGGCGGTGAGCACCGCGAACAGCACGGCGAAGGACAAGCCCGCACCCATGTTGAACGCGCCGGCGTTCATGCCGGGCAGGTAGCCCTGGTTATCCGCCGGGGAGAGCACAATCCCCAGGCCGTTGAGCATGATGTTGGTAATACCGGCGTAGGTGATACCGACGAAGATGGACACGCCCAGCAGCATCGGGCCGGTGATGTGGTCCACCATGGTCGCCAAGGCGCCCAGGCCGACGACGGTGCCCAGCAGACCGATCTGCAGCACCCGGATGTAGCCCATGCCGGCGGCCATGCGGCCGGCGATGGGGCCCATGAGCAGACCCGCCAAGGCGTACGGCGTCAGCGTCCACCAGCTCACCACATCGGCGCTCATGTTGGCGCCGGTCTCTGCCTGCGCGAGGTTCGGCACCAGGCCGTTCATGACGGCGAACACGCCCGTCATCGTCAGCGTCGTGGTGAGCAGCAGCGCCCAGGTGCGGCGCTGCGCGAGGTAGTGGGTGCTCACCAGCGGGTGGGTGGAGGCGCTCTCCACCTTCCAGAACACCACGAAGGCAACGATGCCGATGAGCAGCTCCACGCCGGCGAGCACCCAGTTGGCGTCGGCGAGCTTGCCGGCCTCGTTGAAGGCGAGCAGGATGCCGGCGAGGGCGACGACGAGGGGGACAGTGCCTGCCCAGTCCATGGGCATGCGGACCTCGGCGAAGGTTTCGCCGACGCGGGCAAAGATCGCCACGGCCGCGATCGCGCAGATGATCGCCATGGTCCAGAAGATGGAGCGGAAGCCCAGGTGGTCGGCCAGCCAGCCGCCGGCCAGGGCGTCGACGCCGGCGATACCACCGTTGATGGACGTGAGGATGGCCATAAGCAGGGCGTACTGCTTGTCGTTGGCGACGTGAGCGCGCAGCATAATCAGGCACAAGGGCACCACGGGGCCCGCCACGCCCTGGATGATGCGGCCGATGAACAGCATCGTCACGCCCTGCGCCAGCGCGGAGATCACGCAGCCGAGACCGGTGACCAGCAGCATGCCGAGGAGGATCTTCTTCCGGCCCACCAGGTCACCCCAGCGCGGCAGGAACAGGGAGAACAATGCCGCCGCGGTGAAGAAGGCGGTTTGGCTCATGCCGATCGCGGCATCGGTGGTGTTGAGTTCGCGGGTCATGGTCGCGAGCGCGGGCGACAGCATGGAGGCGTTGAGCTGGAAGGCGAACACTGCCACGAGCAGCGCCGCCAGCAAGGGGGCGGCCTGCGCGGTGGGGAGTGTCGGCGCGGCTGTATCGACGCCCCCGGTGCCGGCACCGGGGGTCTTCGTGGAGTCTGTGGTCATGAACACTCACCCTAGCTGCACCCCCGGCCCGCCTCCCACCCGGTTACGCGTCACCCACCGCCACACCCGCGCCCGCGACCAGCAAGAAAACCCCAGGGGGCATCCGCGTCCCCCGCAGTGCCCCGCCGGGCGGGCCGCGCGGGCCCCACCCACACCATCCATCGAAGGCAGGTCTGTGGCGACGATGAGCCCCAGGCAAACCCAGGCAGACACAGTCAAACGCGTTCACAACACTCCCCCACGCCCCTTGGGCCCCGGCGTCGCAGTGCCCGCCGCCCGGCACCCCACAGGCACCCACAGTGAGAGAATCGCCACAGATGCCGCCCACACCCACCGAGGCCACACTGCACCGTGCGACGCCAACGCACCCCGTGTGACGTGCAGAAATATCGCTCCTGCTGCAACCTCGTGCACCCGCACGTCAGCGCCAGCGGGCGCAAACCCACCCCCACACGGGGGTATGGTGGGAGTCATTGGCCGGCGCGCCGCGCCAGCCCCACCCGCGCCCACCCCGCCCCGCCGACCACGCGTCCGCCGGCGCTGGGGAATGCCCGACCGGGCATCGCGCCCTCCCCTTGTCTCCCCGTCGCCACTGCACCTGCGGGCCGTGTGCCCCCGCCCGGGCGCGGTGACGGTGGACACCTCGCCGATGTGAAAGGTTCCCTCGATGACGAACGCCTCCACCCCCTCCCACCGCATCGCCGTCGTCGGCTCGATTAACGCCGACCTGTCGGTGACCGTGCCCCGCCACCCCAAGCCCGGCGAGACTCTCCTCGGCACCGGCGGCCGCGTCCTGCCCGGCGGTAAGGGAGCCAACCAGGCTGTCGCCGCCCGCCAGCAGGGTGCCGAGGTCATCTTCATCGGCGCTGTCGGCGACGACGCCAACGCCACCGAGGCACTCAGCCTCATGAAGTCCTCCGGGGTGGACACCTCCCGCATTGAGACCGTCGACGCCCCCACCGGCCTGGCCGTGATCTCCGTCGACGCCTCCGGCGAGAACGCCATCGTCGTCGTCCCCGGCGCGAACGCCCTCGTCGACGCCGCCTACGTCAACCGCTTTGCTGACGATATTGCTGCCTGCGACATCGTGCTCTGCCAGGGTGAGCTGCCCGCGGAAGCTGTGGCCGCCGCCAAGGACGCCACCACGGGCCGTTTCCTCATCAACCTGGGCCCCGTCATCGACCTGCCGCGTGAGGTGCTGCTGGCCGCGAACCCGCTCATCGTCAACGAGCACGAGGGGGCGGCAGCGCTCGCGCAGCTCGGGGAGCCGGACAACTCCATCGGCCAGGACGATCTGGCGGAAAACCTCGTCAAGGCGGGCTTCCAGTCCGTCATCATCACCATCGGCAAGAAGGGCGCCATCGTCGCCGAGCCCGGCAGCCTCAAGCACGTCACCTCCCCGGGTGTGTCCGCCGTGGACACCACCGGCGCGGGCGACGCCTTCGCCGGTGTCGTTGCCGCACGGCTGGCCGCCGGCGATTCCCTCGTGGAGGCCGCCCGACACGCCTCCAAGGTGGCGGCCCTGTCGGTGACCCGTCCCGGCGCCCAGACCTCCTACCCCGCCGCCGATGTTGACATCGACCAGGCGCTCCAGGAGCTCGCCGACTAAGCAGCACTCGGCACCCGCTGATTCTTTTTCTCCCTTCTTCTCCCCGCCCGCCTGCAGCGCATGCACCACCCACGGTCCGCCGTGGGGGCGGCCGCCCCCGTGGTCGGCCCCGCACCCTGTCAGGCGGGCGGTGGCATGTCCGCGCCCGCGGCCTCGATCTCCTTGCTCAGGCGTGCCCCCGCGGGGGCCGACAGGGAGCGTGTGCGCTGCTACTGTTGTGTTTCGTGAGCCAGCAGCAGTCCTCCCCCACTCCTCCCGCAGGGGACACGGCCCCCGCCGCCGACACCTCCCGCGGGCCTCAGGCGCACCCCACCGGCGCGGTAGGCGCGCTGTTCGCACGCGCTGTGCGTGTGACCGCCACCGCCGTGCGCGGCGGGCTCAGCCTCTTCGTGCGTTTCTTCCCCGCCCTGCTGACCTTGGTGGCCCTCGGCATGGCGGGCCGGGGCGTGGTGCTGTGGTTGGCGTCCCGCCTGTCGGATTCCTCGCCGCTGGCCGGTAGCCTGCTCGTGCCCCTGGCGCCGATGTGTGTGCTGGCATCCCTGGTGGCCGCCCTATGGGTCATGCGCCCCGGCACGCACACCCTGTCGCAGCTGCCCGCCGTCGACCTCGACAGCAGCACAAGCGGGCCTGAATACCAGCTGCAGGCACAGCCGCGCCGCGGGATGGTGCTGCGCACGCACTTGCTCACCGTCGGCGGGCTGCTCGTGCCCTTCCTCGGGGTGTATGCCTCCAACGGCTTCCTCAAGGAGGACGTCCACCTCTTCATCGGCCAGTCCGCCCTCAACGAGCAGGCCCACTCTTTCGCCGACACCGATTTGTCCCGCGTCGCCCTCGGGGCGACCTGGCAGGTCGCAGCGCTCGTCGTCGTGGCGGTCGTGCTGCGCAAGATCATCGGCTATTTCGCCCTCGGGAAGAAGGGCCTCGGCTGGTCGGGAACGGCCGCCTACATTGAGATCCTGTGGATCAGCACCATCAGCGTCATCATCACCGCGAACACTGCGGCGCTCAAGGAGTGGACCGCCACCCGGGCGGTGTTCACGGAACTGCACTCCCGCATTGACGCCGCCATCGCCGCCGTCACCGGTGTGGATGATGCGCTCACCACGGCCATTGCGAAACTCGGTGGGGTGCTGGCCGCCGCCGATGACGTCGTGGTCGTCCCCGTCGCCTGGTTGACCGTCGGCGCTGTCGTCTTCGGCACCACCCTGGCGGCCGCACCGCCGAAGAAAACCCCCGCCCCGGCTGCCCCCGCCACGGACAGCGGCGCGGGTGCCGCGGCCGCTGCCCCGACCACCGCGGCGGCGGCCAGCACCGATTCCTCGGATGCGGCCGCCTGGAACGAGACTGTGCGCACCCGCGCCGCCGCTGAGGCCGAACGCTACCTGCAGGAAACCATCAAGCCTGTGGCGGGCCCCGCCAAGGCCATCTGGGCGGGCGTGAAGAAGATCGCCGCCGCAGGCCTCATCCCCATGCTGACGCTGTGCGTGGCCATCCTCTGCGCCCGCGCCGTCGAGGCCGCCACCGTCGCCGCGGTGCACGCGCTCATCGGCCCCCAGTGGGGGCTCATGGTCGATGCGGTGACCGCATGGGAGCTGCTGGCCGGCCGCATCGCCTACTTCGTGGTGGTCCTCCCGCTGGTGGCCGCCGGCGTCGACGCCGTCATTGGTGCCACCCTGGACACTGCGGAGGCGGACACCCCGGAGGGCTCCGCAGCACCGGCCACGTCCCACGCCACGGTGTAGCAAGCACCGCCGCACACGCCCCACAATCACCCTGCGGCCACGACCACATGGATCGCAGGCACCCACCCCCACAGATCGACACCGCCCCCACTCGCAGCGCACGAGCGCGAGTGGGGGCGGTCCGTCGTTGCGGGGCCTTAAGCCGCAGGCCGACAGGTGAGCCTGCTAGGTGGCGGGCACCACGTCGCTGGGCGCGGGCAGCGCCAGCTCCAGCGCGTGCGGCGGGTCCAGCGACAACGTCAGTGTCTCAGGTGTCGTGCCCTCCGGCAGCACGAAGATCAGCAGCTTCTCATAGGTGCCGGGGCGGGGCGGGTACCAGTCCTGACCCCCGCCCGGGGTGTTCCCCGGCACGCAGGCAAAACGATCCTCCACGGGCAGCTCCACGTCCGGATCCTTGTGCAGCGCCTCGCCCAGGTAACGGAACTCCTGCCGCCCACCGGGGGTGGACCCCAGAGCTGGCACCTGCGCGGTGAGGGTGGCGTGGCAGAACATCAAGTCGAGATCCGGGTCGGCGGTCACCTGAAAACGCACCCCCCACAGCACAGAGCCCGTGGCCGGGTGGAAGAACGGCACCCGCTCCGCGGGCACCTCGCCGGAGGACAGCAGCTCCACGGTGGCGTCCGCGGGTGCCGGGGTGTCCTCAAGGACGCGGCCCACCAGCACCCCCTGGTCGCCGACGGCCACGTGTGTGACCTGGGAGTAGGTGTTCGGCCGGACGGTCTCCACATAGGTGTAGCTGCCGGCGGCGACGGCCGCCACGACAGCCGGCACGGCGGCCAGCCACCACCACGGCCGCGCCCAGCGGCGTGCGGGCGGCAGAGCGCGGCCCCCCGCAGGGGTGGGGGCCTGCGTCGGTGCGGAATGTTTCGCCATGGTCCTCATCTACCCTTCGCTGTCTACGCCACCGGCAGGGGCGGCGGGTGCGTCGTCTGCGGGTGCATCCACGGCCGCAGTATCGTCTCCAGGCGCGTCCTGCGGGGGCAGGGGTACTGCGGGGGCATCCTCCGCGGCAGGGTCTGCCGGCGCGGCCGGCTCCTCCACCGCGGGCACGTCCGCCCCGGGGAGCGACACTGCAGGATCCTCGTCCTCGGCCAGCAGCCCCTCCAGCAGCTCCACGTAGGCGTCTTGGCCGCCCTCCAGCAGCAGCTCCGCCATGGCCTTGGCTTGCGCGGCGCTTTCAGCGTCGTAGACGGTGCGGTGCTCCAGCGGGGCAGTGACCACCGCGGCGTGGTTCTTCGACCCGCGGTACACCTCCAGCGTGGCGTCGGTGTCCTCCCCCACGGTGCCGGCGGGCACGAGGAAACGGAAGGTGCACCGGCGGCCGAAGTGCGGGTTGGCCAGCTGGCAGGAGTTGGTCTCCGGGGCGAAGGTGGTCTCCCCCACGACGAGCCGCACCGTCGGTGCGAGCGGTTCCTTGGCGGGCACGAACTCGGTGCGCACGAGTACGGCATCCGGCGCATCCTCGCCGCCGGGAAGCACGGCAGTCTCCGTCACGGTGAGGGTGCCGAGGGCATCCTCGGCGACGGTACCCATAAAGGAGCCGGCGGCAACATCCTGGGCCTTCGGAATCCACCCGACGACCAGGCTGCCGAGCGCCAGCGCCGCCACCACGTAGGCTGCGGTCACGGCCACCACGGCGCGGCTGCGCTGCTGCCCGGCGGCGGTGGCGACCTCAGCGAACTCTTCGCCGAAGGCGCGGGTACGGCCCGCGGCCGCCCCCACCACGGACTGGGCGTGCTCCCGGGCGGCACCCACCGCGCCGCGCAGCGGTGCCGGGCCACGCCCCGCACTGCTGGTGGGTTCAGGGGTGTGGGCGTGCGGGTTCTGGCCGTCGGGGGTCACTGTGTCGCTCACAGGTCCTCGTCTCCTCCACTGGCTGCACCGGCGGTATCTGCCGCCCCGGCGGCGGGTGCAGTGGCCTCAGCACCAGTGCCGAGTTCACCCGCACCGATCGTGCCGGATTCTCCTGTGAAATCCGGCGGCTGCGGCAGCCCGGGCTGCTCCACCGGGGGCAGCAGCAGACCGAATTCCTCCCGTAGGCGCTGGGCCTCCGCCTCGCGGGCGGCGCGCTGCTCCGCCTCGGCGCGGACGGCAGCCTCCACGGCCTGCGCTTCCGCGCCGGGGTCGACGGGAATGACGCCGACAAGCTTCGGGTCGAAAAAGCCCTTCGTGCCATCAATGGCACTCGCCCGGTAGGTGAGACCGTACACACCCACGCCGAGAGTCTCAGGCTCGGGGTGGTCGTCGTTTTTCGCCTCCACGTGGCGGGTATCGACGTAATCCCAGGGCACCACCACGGTGACGGCGGTGCCCACCCCGGGGTTGAAGTACCCGCCGAAAAAGCGCTCGTCTTTCCACACGATGGGATACTTCGGCCGCCACTGCGCAGCCGGGTTCTCGACCTGCGTGCCCGCCAGTGCGGCAGGATTTGTCGCCGCGTCCGCGTCGCTCGCGGTGTTCGCTGTGCTCTCTGTGCTCTCGGCGTTGTTGGGGTCGCGGGGGTCGCCGGCGAAGACCTTCGCCAGGGTGCGCCCCGACACCGGTTGTTTCGTCGTGTTCGTGGCGGTGAGTTCCACCTCCAGGCCGTCGACTGTCGGCTGGATGGCAGTGATCTCCAGGTCGAAGGGGGCGGCCTCCACGTGGTGCTCGGCCTGCGGTCCCACGATGACAGCCTCCGGGGGTGCGGCATCAAAGCCACCGACAACACCCATGGCGGCGACGAGGCCCGCCCCGCCGACGAGCATGAGGTTGTTGCGGGTCACGAGCTCATCGCGCACGGAGGCGAAAAAACCGCCCCAGGTCTTCTCCGGGGCAGGTGCGGCCGCAGCACCAGCGTCACCGGGGGTGGCCGCAGCCATAGAGGTGCCAGCGCCTTGCGCGCCAGTGCCCTGGGCGCCAGCGGTGCCCTGCGGCGCAGCGCTCGGCTGGTCGCCGGTGGTCGCAGGCCCGGGTGTGGGCGAATCGGGGCCAGTCATCACGGCCGCCTCCCTTTCGCAGACGATGCAGAAGGTGAAGAAGAATCACGTCAGGGGTGTGTGCGCACCAGGCCACCTGCCGGGCGTCTACGTCGGTGTGTCGTGGCCTGGTGCTGAGAAGCGCTAGCTGGTGGTGATCTCCACGGGGCCGGCCACCTGCAAGGGCAGCACCCGCAGGCCCGCGGCCTCCGCCTCGGCGACGATGGCCTCCGGCAGCGGCTCAGTCGACAACACCATGGCGGTGGGGCCCGCACCCGAGAGGTAGGCGGCGAAGCCACGGTTGCGCAGGCGGTTGACCCACTCGGCGGTCACCGGCAGCACGTCCGCCCGGTAGGGCTGGTGCAGGCGGTCGCGGGTGCCCTCCCACAGAAGCTCCGGGTGGTGCTGCAGCGCCACCGTCATCACCGCGCAGCGGGACACGTTGAAGCGGGCGTCCAGGTGGGTGACATCGCTGGGCAGCACGCGGCGCACAGCCTCCGTGGAGGCCTTGAAGTCGGGCACCAGGGCCGTGGCCTGGATGCGGGAGTCCACCGGGATGCTCACCGCCTTGTACTGGGGGCGAGTCTCCCCGTCGACGGGAATGTCCGTCCAGCTGACCACCGCCTGGCCGAGCACACTCGCGGCCGCGTTATCAGGGTGGCCTTCGAATGCGGAGGCCAGCTGCACCATCTGCTCCGGGGTGAGCGGGCTGCCCGCCAGCCCGTTGGCGGCGGCCACGCCCGCCACCGCGGCCGCCGCCGAGGAACCCAGGCCCCGGGACTGCGGGATGGAGTTGTGGCACACGACCTTCATGCCGGGCACGCTCACACCGATCTCCTGCAGGGCGGCGTTGATGGCGCGCACGACGAGGTGGCGGGCGTCGCGGGGAAGGTTGTGTTCGCCCTCCCCGTGGATCTCCACCACGAGGCCGGACTCGATGACGGTGACCTCCACCGTGTCGTAGAGGCTCAGTGCCAGGCCGAGGGTGTCGAAGCCCGGGCCGAGGTTGGCGGACGAGGCCGGAACTTTCACAGTGGCGTGGGTACCGACAGGCACAGCGGTGGCCATAAAACTCAACTAGTCCTTCCAAGACATACGGACACCACCACGCCCGCAGCCGGCGCGGGGATACGCGCGGGCGGGTCCTGCTGGTGGGTCACACAGGTATTCCTAGAGAAGTCTAAAAGGTGTCAGCCCCCGGGGGCGAACACCGGCCACCCCCTTGGTGGACGGCGCACCCACCCGGGCGCGTGCTCCCGGGCAGTACCCCACCCGGGCACCGACGCACGCCGCCCACCGCACCTGCTCCTGCCGCGGTACCTCATGATCGATGATCGTAGGGGCAGCGGCGAGGAGGGGTGCGGTGGGCGGCGTGGAGGGGGCGCGGCCTTTGTCAGGCTCGCACGCCCCGTGGGGGTGTTACTTCAGGCCCAGGGCGTCGACAACGGCGGCGGGGTCGACGTCGATGGGGGTGGGCTCCGGCATGGACAGCAGGGCGGTCGTCGGATCCTTGAGGCCGTGGCCGGTGACGGTGCACACGATCGTCTGGCCGGGCTCCAGGGTGCCGGCGCGGTGCGCGGCGAGCACACCCGCGTAGGAGGAGGCGGAGGCGGGCTCCACGAACACGCCCTCCTTGGCGGCGATCATGCGGTAGGCCTCGAGGATCTTCTCGTCGGTGGCGGCCACGAACTCGCCGCCGGACTCTTCCTTTGCGGCCACGGCGCCGTGCCAGGAGGCGGGGTTACCGATACGGATCGCGGTGGCAATGGTCTCCGGGTCGGTGACCGGGGCACCGTTGACCAGCGGGGCCGCGCCGGCAGCCTGCACGCCCAGCATGCGGGGGCGCTTGGTGGTGACACCGTCAGCGAAGTACTCGCTGTAGCCCTTCCAGTAGGCGGTGATGTTGCCCGCGTTGCCCACCGGCAGCGCGTGAATGTCCGGGGCATCGCCGAGGCCGTCGGCGATCTCAAAGGCGGCGGTCTTCTGCCCCTCGATACGCATCGGGTTGACGGAGTTGACCAGGGCGATCTCCGGGTACTCGGTGGTGGTCTTCTGCACCAGCTCGAGGCAGTCGTCGAAGTTGCCGCGCACCTGGATGATCTCCGCGCCGTGCATGACGGCCTGCGCCAGCTTGCCCTGGGCGATCTTGCCCTCGGGGATGAGCACGCAGCTCTTGATGCCGGCGCGGGCAGCGAACGCCGCCGCGGAGGCGGAGGTGTTGCCGGTGGAGGCGCACATGAGCACCTTCTTGCCGTTCTGCACGGCGTCGGTGACGGCGACGGTCATGCCGCGGTCCTTGAAGGACCCGGTGGGGTTCGCGCCCTCCACCTTGAGGTAGACGTCGCAGCCGGTCATCGCCGACAGGTAGTTGGCGCGCACGAGGGGGGTGTTGCCCTCGTGGAGGGTGACCGGCTCCCAGTCCTTGGCAAAGGGCATGCGGTCACGGTAGGCGGCGATGAGGCCGGGCCAGCGGTTGTACACAGCGGAGGTCATAAACGTTGTCCTATTCACCTTCAAGTCGGATGACACTGTTGACGGACTTTACCGCCTGCAGTTCGTTGATCGAATTCACCGTGGCCGCAAGATCCCGCTCCCGGGCCTTGTGGGTCACCACGACGAGGCGGGCGCCTTCGGAGGATTCTTCCTGCCGCACCGCCGAGAGGCTGATGCCGTTGGCGGAGAACTTCGCCGCCACCTCGCTGAGCACGCCAATGCGGTCGTCGACTTCCATGTCGACGTGGTAGCGGGTGCGGGTATCCCCGAAGGCGGCAATCGGCAGGTTGGCGTAGGTGGACTCGCCGGGGGCGCGGCCGCCGTGGACGCGGTTGCGGGCCGCACCCACGAGGTCGCCCAGCACCGCGGAGGCCGTCGGGTTGCCGCCGGCACCGTTACCGTAGAACATGAGCCGGCCGGCGGCTTCTGCCTCGACGAAGACGGCGTTGAAGGACTTCGACACGCTCGCCAGGGGGTGGCTGCGCGGCACGAGGGTCGGGTGGACGGCGGCGGAGATCTTCTCCACCCCATCGTCGTCGGTGAAGCGCTCGCACACGGCGAGCAGCTTGATGACGTAACCGGCCGCGCGGGCGGCCTCCACGTCGGCGGCCGTGATCTTCGAAATGCCCTCGCAGTAGACGTCGTCGTAGCTCACGCGGGTGTGGAATGCCAGGGAGGCCAGGATGGCGGCCTTGCTGGCGGCGTCGTGGCCCTCCACGTCGGCGGTCGGGTCGGCCTCGGCGTAGCCCAACGCCATCGCCTCGGCGAGCATGTCATCGTAGGAGGCACCGGTGGAATCCATCGCGTCGAGGATGAAGTTCGTGGTGCCGTTGACGATGCCCATGACCGAGTTGACCTTGTCGCCCGCCAGGGAGCGGCGCAGCGGGCCAACGACCGGGATCGCGGCGGCCACAGCCGCCTCGAAGTACAGGTCCACGCCCGCCGCATCGGCGGCCGCGGCCAGCTCCTCCGAGTGGGCCGCCACCAGGGCCTTGTTGGCGGTGACGACCGACTTGCCGGCGTTGAGCGCCGCCAGCACCAGGGTGCGCGGGTAGTCAATACCACCGATGACCTCCACCACGATATCCACGTCATCACGGTTGATGAGCGCCATCGCATCCTCGGTGAGCAGCGCCGGGTCCACGCCCTCGCGGGGCTTGGACGCATCAGACACCGCCACGCCGCGCACGGCCACGGGCCCGCCAATGCGGTGGGTGAAGTCCTCGGAATTCTCCGTCAGCAGGCGGTAGACCGCCTGGCCGACAGTGCCGTAGCCCAGCAGGGCGACGCCGACCTCCGTGCCGACACCGGCACCGGGCTTGGGATGGGTGGGGACAGTTTGGCTCATGGCACTCCAAAAACATCGGTGTGAACCAGACCCCGTGCAAACGCCGTGCGGGCAGCGCCCACCGGCCGGGAGGTCCGAAAGTGTTACCTCACGCATTCTAGAGTGCGCCCACCACCCTGGGCATCACACCCCTCCCCCCACGGCTCGCCCCCACAGGCGTCCGCGCCAGCGGCGACACCTGCCGTCAGCGCGCACAGCCCACAGCACCCCCGGATGAGTGCACCCGCCGCGGGCGCAGGTGACGCACCCCGTCACAGCGATTCCTGCGGCGGGGATGCCGGGGCGCGCACGCGCCCGCACCATTGTGCGGACGAGGACGACTGCGGCCGGGTGGCGCCCCCTCGCGCGCGCCCGGCGTGCGGCGAGACCTGCGCGAAGGGCGTCACATGTGCAGCCCCACGGGTGGGGGTGCGACACCGTGCGCGCGGGCGCAGACCATGGCCCACAAGCTGCGCCATGGGCGGGGACCCGGGCGCCACCGCCACCCCGAGTAAGCCGCCTGTCACGCCACCCCCAAACGTGTGAAGGAACACATCATTGTGGACTCTTTGTTTATAATCACCACTAGCTTCGAGATGTGAACATTTGAGGTCCGATGCCAGCACATGGCATCTCGCCCGAAAGGGTGTGACCCCGTATGTCAGGGCCGCACCGCACTCTCGACTGTCCCGTGTCCCTTGTCGGACACACCACATTGTGAACACTTCAGAGGAGTTCCCCGTGACCCGTCGCATCACCACCGGCATCGTCGCCGCCGCCACCGCCCTGTCCCTCGGCATGGGCACCGCCGCCGCCTCCCCGAACCCGGATGAGGCCACCAGCGGTTCCCCGACCTCCGCCGTGACCTCCCTGGCCAACACCGGTTCCTCCCTGGCATCGCAGGCCGTGGGCCTGGCCATCTCCGGCGTCATCCTCGTCGGCGTGTACAACTTCATGGTCCAGCAGCACCTCATCCAGCCGCTGCGCACCGCCTAAGAGCACACGCCACCACCCCCATCCCTCATTTCATCGTTTTCAAGGACGTGATTTTTTCATGACTCGCTTCTCCAAGGGCCTCGTCGCCGTCGCTACCTCCGCAGCACTGCTCACCGGCACCGGTGTGGCTGTCGCTGCCCCGGCTGACACCGACCTCGACGCCACCGCCGCCTCCGCCACCCTGAGCGCCGGCCTCGGCTCCGTCGCCGTCGGCTCCGCCGCCAGCGTCCTGCGCTACGGCATCATCGTCGCCATCGTCGTCGGTGCCTACAACTGGGCTGTCGACCAGCACCTGATCCAGCCGATCGCCCTGCCGCAGTAAAACGCCCCGCGCGCACGCGCAGGCTTTTTCTCACCGCGCCGTCCCCGGACCACCACCGGGGCGGCGCGGTCGTCTTTTTACTCCCCTCCCCCTTTTTGGCCAAGGCCGTTCTCCCCCGGCGTACCCAGGCGGGGTTCGGGCTCAGTGTGAAGACGTGTGTATGACGCCCGCGAATGCCGCTCACCGCACACCCCGCCCCACGCACGAAGTCCCCCGGCCCGCAGGTGCCCCACGTCGCTCACGTGGGGTGCCTGGGGCAGGGGGACTGCTTAGTTGTGCGTGTCGGTGGCCTTAGAGCCCCATCTCGAGGGCGAGGACGTCCTCGATGGTCTCCCGGCGCACCATGAGACGGGCCTGGCCGCCACGGACGCTGACGACCGCGGGGCGCAGCATGTGGTTGTACCGGCTCGACATGCCGAAGCAGTACGCGCCAGTCGCCGCCAGGGCCACCAGGTCACCCATCGCCACATCGTCCGGCATCGGCGCATCGTTGATGAGGATGTCGCCGGACTCGCAGTGGGAACCCACCACGCGGGTGCCGACCAGATCCGCATCCGACATGCGGTTGACCATCCGGATGTCGTACTCCGCCTGGTAGAGGGAGGGGCGAATGTTATCGCTCATGCCGCCGTCGACGGCGACGTAGCGGCGCTGGGCATTGTCACCGATGGTGACGTTCTTGATCACGCCCACCTCGTACATCGTCACCGTGGACGGGCCGGCGATGGCGCGGCCGGGCTCCACCATGACCTTCGGCGGGGTGAGGCCCAAGGCTGCGGCGTAGCCCTGCACGCGGGAAATGAGGTCCGCAGCGACAGCCGCCACGTCCAAGGGCTTCTCGTCCGCGGTGTAGGCGATACCGTAGCCGCCACCCAGGTCGAGGACCTCGAGGGCGTCGACGGCCGCCGGGTCAACCTCGGCAATGTCGCGCTGCAGCTGGCCCCACAGGCCCAGCACGCGCTCCGCGGCGAGGGAGAAACCTTCGGCGTCGAACACCTGGGAACCGACGTGGCAGTGCAAGCCCACGAGGCGGAGGTTCTCCGCGCGGACGGCCGCGAGCGCGGCCGCGTGCGCCGACCCGGAGGCCAGGGAGAAACCAAACTTCTGGTCCTCGTGGCTGGTGGCGATGAACTCGTGGGTGTGGGCCTCAATGCCGGGCTTCACGCGCACCAGCACGTCCTGCACGGTGCCCTGCGCGGCCGCCATCATGTCGAGCAGCTCGAGCTCCTGGTGGCTGTCCAGCACCAGCTGGCCGACGCCCTCCCGGACGACGGTACGGAGGAACTCCGGCGACTTGTTGTTGCCGTGGGCAGTGATCCGCGCCGCGGGGAAGCCGGCGGCCAACGCCACCTGCAGCTCGCCGAGGGACGCCACGTCGAGGTTGAGGCCCTCCTCGTCCACCCACCGGGCGATGGTGGTGGTGAGGAACGCCTTCGAGGCGTAGTGCACGAACTCGCCGCCGCCGAACGCCTGCGCCATGTCCCGGCAGCGGGAGCGGAAATCATCCTCGTCGACGACGAACAGCGGGGTGCCGTAGGTGTGCGCCAAGCGGCTCAGCGACACACCACCGATGGTGACCTGCCCGTCCTCCTCGCGGCGGGTGGTACGCGGCCACACGTGGGCGGGCAGCTCGTTGAAGTCGGTGACGGCCACCGGCTGCTGCGGGGGCGGCGCCGGGGTGGGGCTGGCCGGCACGGAGGTCTCAGCGGCGTGGCCGCCGCCGGCCACCTGGGGGGAGGGAGAAAAACGTGCGCTCATTTACATCCGCTCCGGTGCGGTAACCCCCAGCAAGCCCAGCGCATTGCCGAGCACCTGGCGGGTGGCCTGCGCCAGGGCGAGGCGGGCGGTGTGAATGGGGGCCGGCTCCTCGCCCTGCTTCGGCAGGATCTGGCAGGAGTCGTAGAAGCGGTGGAACGTCGCCGCCAGCTCCTCGGCGTAGCGGGCGATGCGGTGCGGCTCCCGCAGCTCAGCGGCGGCGGTGACGACAGCGGGGAACTCACCCAGGGTGCGGATGAGGTCGCCCTCGCGGGGCTCGGTGAGAAGCGCCACGTCCGGGTTGGCGGCCGAGACCCCCAGCTCGTCGGCCTTGCGCTGGATGGAGCACAGGCGGGCGTAGCCGTACTGCACATAGAAGACCGGGTTATCGGAGGACTGGGAGGTCCACAGGTCCATGTCGATGTCGAGGGAGGAGTCCGCGGAGGAGCGCACGAGCGCGTAGCGGGCGGCGTCCACGCCAATCGCCTCCACGAGGTCGTCGAGGGTCACCACAGTGCCGGCACGCTTCGACATGCGCTTGACCTCACCACCGGCGACGAGGTTGACCATCTGGCCAATCATGACCTCCACCTGGTTGGCGTCGTAACCCAGAGCCGCAGCCGCCGCCTTGAGGCGGGCAATGTAGCCGTGGTGATCCGCGCCCAGCATGTAGATCGCCAGGTTGTGGCCGCGGTCGAACTTGTCGGCCACGTAGGCGATATCGCCGGCAATGTAGGCGGCGTTGCCGTCGGACTTGATGACCACGCGGTCCTTGTCGTCACCGTAATCGGTGGACTTCAGCCACCACGCCCCGTCCGCCTCGTAGAGGTTGCCGGAGTCCTTCAGCTGCTGCACAGCACGATCCACCGCACCCGACTCGAACAGGGAGTTCTCGTGGAAGAACACATCGAAGTCGGTGCCGAACTCGTGCAGGGTGCGCTTGATGTGGGCGAACATCAGCTCCACGCCGGCAGCGCGGAAGGCTTCCTGCATCTCCTCCTCGCCGAGCTCCATGATGCCGGGCTGCTGCGCGATGACCTGCTGGGCGATGTCCTGGATGTACTCGCCGCCGTAGCCGTCCTCCGGGGTGGGCAGGCCCTTGGCGGCGGCCACCAGCGAGCGGGCGAAACGGTCGATCTGGGTGCCGTGGTCGTTGAAGTAGTACTCGCGGGTCACCTGCGCGCCCTGGGCTGCCAGCACGCGGCCCAGCACATCGCCCACGGCCGCCCAGCGGGTACCACCCAAGTGGATGGGGCCGGTCGGGTTCGCGGAGACGAACTCCAGGTTGACCTTGAGATCCTTGTAGGCATCGCTGTGGCCATAGGCGTCGCCCTGGGCGAGGATGACGTTGACAAGCTCGCCCTGGGCGGCGGCCGCCAGGCGGATATTAATGAAGCCGGGGCCGGCCACCTCACAGACCTCAATGCCGGCATCCTCGGCGAGTGCCGCCGCGAGCGCCTCGGCGAGCTCGCGGGGGTTCATCCCCACCTTCTTCGCGATCTGCAACGCCAGGTTGGTGGCGTAGTCGCCGTGCTCCGGGTTCCGGGGGCGCTCCACCACAACCTTCTCCGGCGCGGGGAGGACAGAGACGTCGAGGCCCCGGTCGGTCAGGACACGGTGAGCAGTGCTGTGCACAAGCTGTGCGAGATCTGTGGGAGTCATGAGCGGAAAGTTTATCAGGCGCAACAGCCCAGTCCACGCCCCGCCTCCGCACCCAACCCCAGCCCCCGCCCCAGGACACACCGGCTGGCATTTCTGCAGCACGCACGCCCCACCGCCACGGCGAGGATCCACCCCGCCGCCGGCACGCCGGGCGCGGGTCACGCCGCGCCCCGCGGCGGGGTCATGCGGGGGCTGCGGGCATGTCGGCGGCCACAGCACCTCCATGAGCTTGCTCACGTGATAGCGGCCATAGTTTGATGGAAAAAGTGGTACATGCACATCTCGCGGAGGAGTCCTAATGGTGCTGGATAGGGGGAATCCACGCACCGCACACAGCCCGAGAACCCACATGCAAACGGGGGCAGAATGAGCATTTCACAGCGTATGCACGGGTTTTTGTGGCAGTTTTCACATGGTTTAGCATGATGCATGGCCGCTCACATGAATGCTGCTCGCACGTCACACTCGCAGTGAGTCCACTGCCGCGACAGCGATGCGCGGGCGAAACACCCGACTGGCGCAATCGCCGCCGGCACTCGCCCCCGCCTCGCGCGAGAGCCTCAGCTGAGCACACAACGAGGTATCCGACCCTGCCTTGGGGCCACACACAACTCCACGCACCCCACCACGAGGCGGTGCCGCGCCCGCGCGGACCGCGCAGCAAGCGACTGTGCCTTTCCCCACACTGTCGCCGGTGGCGTGCTTCTCCCCCGGGCACCCCGCCCGGGGCGCGGCCACGGAGCCTGGGACGCCGCTCGCGTCCCCGTGCGCACACCCCGCGCACAGGCCACCGCCGCCATCCGTGCCAGGCCGACCCCACCCGGTCGCCACGGGCACTGAGATACCCCTTGTTTCCTTAAAACAACCGTTCACACCCGACTGAAAAGAAAAAGGAGTTGACCGTGCAGACCTTTACCGCCGTCACCACGGCCGTGGGCGACAGTCTCGGACTGTCCGCCCTTGTCGCCACGATTCCGCTGCTGACGTTCTTTGTCATGCTCATCGGTTTCAAGGCCCGCGCGCATGTCTCCGCCCTCGTCGCTCTGCTGGCATCCCTGATTGTGGCCGTCGTCGGCTTCAAGATGCCGGTGCTGCTGGCGGTGGCTTCCGCCGGCCGCGGCGGCCTGTTTGGCCTGCTGCCGATCGTGTGGGTCATCGTCATGGCGATCTGGTTCTACCAGGTCACCGTGGTCTCCGGGCGCTTTGAGGACCTGCGCCGCACCTTCGACCGCCTCGGCGCGGGCGATGTGCGCATCCAGGCCATCCTCATCGCGTTCTGCTTCGGCGGCCTGCTGGAAGCCCTCGCCGGCTTCGGTGCCCCCGTGGCGATCACCGCCACCATGATCCTCGCGCTCGGCATCAAGCCGCTGCGCGCCGCGGTCGTGGTGCTGCTCGCCAACACCGCGCCCGTCGCCTTCGGCGCGGTCGCCATCCCGATCACCACCGCCGGCAACGTGGCGGGCCGCACCGCCGAGCAGACCGAAAACATCGCCGCCATCGTCGGCCACCAGGCCCCCTTCCTGGCGTTCTTCGTGCCGCTCATCCTGCTGTTCATCCTCGACGGCATGAAGGGCGTGCGTGACGCCTGGGTGCCGGCCGTCGTCATCGGCCTGTCCTTCGGTGTCGCCCAGTGGGCGACCTCCAACTACTTCGCCTACGAGCTCACCGACGTCGTCGCCTGCATCGTCTCCCTCGGCGTGGCTGTCGCCTTCCTGCGCTTCTGGACCCCGCGCGGCGTGCCCGAGATGCGTCAGCGCATGGGTGTGCCGGAGGCCACCATCCAGGAGGAGCTCCCCGCCGTGCGCGTGTGGATGGCGCTCATGCCCTACGGCATCGTCACCGTCATCTTCGGCCTCGCGAACCTCATCGACCCGTGGAAGAAGGCCCTCGACGGCATCAAGATCACCGTCGATTGGCCGCTGCTCAGCGAGTACCTCGTCAAGGCTGACGGCACCCCCGTCAACTCCGCCTACTCCCTGTCCTGGCTGTCCAACCCCGGTACCCTGCTGCTGATCTCCGGCCTCATCGTCACCGTCATCTACTCCATCTTCAACGATGGCGGCCGCTACAAGATCACCCTCGGCCAGTCCCTGGCTGAGATCGGCCACTGCATGTACCGCATGCGCCTGGCAGCCCTCACGATTGCCGCCGTGCTGGCCCTGGCCTACGTCATGAACTACTCCGGCCAGACCGTCGCCATCGGCGAATACGTCGCCTCCCTCGGCGCGCTGTACGCCTTCCTCGCCCCCACCCTGGGCTGGATCGGTACCGCCGTGACCGGCTCCGACACCTCCGCCAACGCCCTGTTCGGCAAGATGCAGGTCACCGCCGCCAACCACGCCGGCATCAACCCCGACCTCATGCTCGCCGCCAACACCACCGGTGGCGTGGTCGGCAAGATGGTCTCCCCGCAGTCCCTGGCGATTGCCTCCACCGCCGTCGCCCTCGAGGGCGAGGAGTCCTCCATCTTCAAGGCCGTCCTGCCCTGGTCCGTCGGCATGCTCTTCGTCGTGTGCACCCTGGTGTTCCTGCAGACCAACGTGCTCAGCTTCCTGGTGCAGACCGTCTAGGCACACCCCCACACAAGGAGCACCCCGCGCTCCTACCCCATCCCCTCTCCCCGACACCCGCCACCGCTGTGGCAGACGCGATCGGTGGGAGGGGATTTTTTTACGCGCCTCCTCCGGGCGGAGTCACGCGCCCGGCGCTGGCGCCGGCGTCCCGCGAGGAAGTCTGTGTGCAGTGGAGTGCATATGTGGCGGTGGGGTGATTCGTCGATGCGAAAACACACACGGCGTGGAGTTCCATTGTGGTTTTTTCTTCGCCGGCAGGGAGAAAATACTCCGGGCGGGTGGGCGGCACCTGGGGTGGTGTCGAACAAGGCCCCACGGGTCAGCCCCGCGCCCGGCATGAGCGGGGGTAACCCACCGGCCGATGTCGAGGCGCGATGGCCGGTGCCCGGTGCATAACTGCGGGGTTCGCGGGCTAATTTTCCAACATTTTCGTTGCGTTATTTTCGCAGGTAGGTGGCCCTAAACTGTTCGCGATAGCCCCCAAAAGAGGGTAATATCACCACCACAACACACTGCCCTCCCGGCAGCGTCACACACCACCCCCGCGACACCCGCCAACCCCTGCACGCGCCCGGAGCGCGCCGGCAGATCTCTGGCCAGTGTCCGCGGGCGGGAATGGGACATTCTGCCCGCACTGGGCCAGTTTTCCCGGCCCCACCCGAGGGCGGGCGCGATATTTTTCGCCAATCCTTTAAACATTGCGATTGCCCCACCTTGGATTGGGTGAGGAAAATGCTTTTTCCTCACCCCATTTTCCCGCCGCGGTGCCGGTGGCCGTGAGGTGTGAAGCTCGACCAGCCCCGAGCTTCACCCCGCACAGCCTCCCCCGCCCGCGGGGTGGTGTGTGGCCGCCGGTGGCGGCACTGTCTTTGACTTTTTTATCCCCCTAAAACCCAAGGAGCACCCCGTGCGCGTAGCTCTCTTCTCCACTTGCATCGGCGATGCGATGTTCCCCGACGTGGTGAAAGCCACCGCGGTCATCCTCAGCCGACTGGGCCATGAGGTTGTCCTCCCGCCCGAGCAGTCCTGCTGTGGCCAGATGCACGTCAACACCGGCTACCAGCGGGAAGCGATCCCGCAGATCAAAAACTACGTCGACGCGTTCTCCGACCCGTCGATCGACTGTGTGGTCGCCCCGTCCGGTTCCTGCACCGGCGCGGTCCGCGAGCAGCACGTGCACGTGGCCAACCGCTACGGCAGCAAGGCGCTCGCCGACGCGGCGAAGACGACCGCCGCGAAGACCTACGACCTGTCGGAGTTCCTCATCGACGTCGCCGGCGTCGATCAGCTGGGCGCGTTCTTCCCGCACCGCGTCACCTACCACTCCACCTGCCACTCCCTGCGCTTCCTCAAGGTGGGCGACCGCCCGCTGCGCCTGCTGCGCAACGTCGAGGGCATCGACCTGGTGGAGCTGCCCGCAGCCGACGAGTGCTGTGGCTTCGGCGGCACTTTCTCCGTGAAGAACGCCGAAACCTCGGCGTCGATGGTGGGCGACAAGGTTCGCAACATCAAGTCCACGGAGGCCGAGTACGTCACCGCCGGTGACGCATCCTGCCTGATGAACATCGGCGGCGCCCTGTCCCGCCAGCACGCCGGCACCCGCGCGGTGCACATGGCGGAAATCCTCGCTTCGACCAAGGAACACCCCTGGTCGCCCACCTCTGCTGTGTACTCCAAGGAGGCCATGCTGTGACCACGTTCCTCGGCACCCCCACCATGCCGCCCCGCGCCCCCATCGGCGTCGGCCACCTGCGCGGCACCGAATCCTTCCAGAAGGCCGCCCACACGGAGCTGTACAACGCCACCCAGCGCCGCAACCTCCACAAGGCGACCCACACCATTCGTGCCAAGCGCGCCGCCGTCATCAACGAGATCGACGACTGGCAGGCCCTGCGCGAAGCAGGCTCCAACATTAAGCGCGACGTCATGGCCCGCATGCCGGAGCTGCTCGAGCAGTTCGAGGCCGCAGTGACCGCCCGCGGTGGCCACGTGCACTGGGCCCGCGACGCGAAGGAAGCCGGCGAGATCGTCACCCAGCTGGTCAAGGAGACCGGGGAGACGAAGGTCGTGAAGATCAAGTCGATGGCCACCATGGAAATCGGCCTCAACGACCAGCTCAAGGCCGCCGGCATTTCCGCCCGGGAGACCGACCTCGCGGAGCTTATCGTGCAGCTCGGGCACGACACCCCCTCCCACATCCTCGTGCCCGCCATTCACCGCAACCGCGCGGAGATCCGCGACATCTTCGTCAAGGAGATGCCGAACACCAGCGAAGACCTCTCCACCGAGCCCGCGGAGCTCGCCGAGGCGTCCCGCCAGTTCCTGCGCCAGCAGTTCATGGAGGCCAAGGTCGCGATCTCTGGCGCGAACTTCGGCGTCGCCGAAACCGGCACCGTCGCCATCGTCGAATCCGAAGGCAACGGGCGCATGTGCCTCACCCTCCCGGAGACGCTGATCTCCGTCATGGGTATTGAGAAGCTGCTGCCGACCTTCAAGGACTTCGAAGTCTTCCTGCAGCTGCTCCCCCGCTCCTCCACCGGTGAGCGCATGAACCCCTACACCTCCCTGTGGTCCGGTGTGACGGAGGACGACGGCCCGAAGAACTTCCACATCGTCCTCGTCGACAACGGCCGCACCGCTGCCCTCGCCGACGAGATCGGCCGCGAGGCACTCAAGTGCATCCGCTGCTCCGCCTGCCTCAACGTGTGCCCCGTCTACGAGCGCGCCGGCGGCCACGCCTACGGCTCCACCTACCCGGGCCCCATCGGCGCGATTCTCACCCCGCAGTTGACCGGCATGGATTCCGCCCACGACCCGAACGCCTCCCTGCCGTACGCCTCCTCCCTGTGTGGCGCCTGCTTCGAGGCCTGCCCCGTCATGATCGACATCCCCTCTGCCCTGCTGGAGCTCCGCCACCAGAAGATCGAGCACCACAAGCCCAAGATCGAAGGCACCATCATGGGCGCGATGGGCCTGGTGTTCGGCAACCAGAAACTGTGGAACACCGCCACCCACATGGTGTTCGCCGGACGCCTCCTCGGCGGCTTCAAGGGCAAGATCACCCACCTGCCGAGCTTCCTCGCCGGCTGGACCGACGTCCGCGACACCGCCGTGCCGCCGAAGAAGTCCTTCCGCCAGTGGTTCGACAGCGACGAAGCCAAGGACCTCCTCGCCCGCTCCCGCGCCGAAGGCCTGCCCTCCGTCGCCAACGGTGAGGACACCATCCGAAAGGACAGCAAGTGAGCACCGCCACCGACAAGCGCAACGCGGCCGCGAAGAAGGAAATCCTCACCCGCATCCGCAACGCCCACGCCCTCGCCAACACCCCGGCCGGGCCCCACGCAGTCCCCCGCAACTACAACACCACCTCGAACTTCTCCCCCGAGGAGCTCAAGGACGTGCTCGTAGACCGCCTGCTGGACTACAAGGCCATCGTCAAGCACGCCACGCCGGACACCCTCGGCGACGTGGTCAGCGGCATCCTCGCCGACCGCAACGCCAAGGACGTCGTCTACGCCCCCGGCATGGACTCCGCCCTGTTCACCTCCTTCAGCGGCACCGCCCGCCCGGACGATGTGCACAGCGATCCCCGCAAGCTCAACGACGTCGATGCGGTCGTCACCGACAGCCACGTGACCTCCGCGCAGACCGGCACCATCTGCCTCGAGTCCGGTGACCTCTGCGGCCGCCGCGCATTCACCCTGGTGCCCGACTGCCACGTCTGCATCGTCCGTATGGACTCCGTCGTCTACGGCGTGCCCGAGATGGTCGCCCGCCTCGACCACGTCCGCCCGATCACGATGATCTCCGGCCCGTCCGCCACCTCCGACATCGAGCTCAACCGCGTCGAAGGCGTCCACGGCCCCCGCACCCTCATCGTCGTCATCGTCGACTAAGACACCACCACCCCACCCACACCCAGCGCCCGCCGTGGCGCAGGTGTGAAGAGGGAACACACCGCACCCGCCCAGGGGTTTTCACCCCCGGGCGGGTGCGGTGCTAATATGGCACACGTTGCATTCAGGGCATCGCCCGAATCACACCCCGCCTCCGTAGCTCAGGGGATAGAGCACTGGTTTCCGGTACCAAAGGTCGCACGTTCGAATCGTGTCGGGGGCACACACAACTCAAGGTCTTCACCACAGCACACACTGCCCCGGGCAGCGTCGTGGTGAAGACCTTGAGTTTTTTCTCGTTTTCTCCCCCCGCCACCCGTCAGCACATCATCGGCTCAACTTGGCCTCCACGTTGCGGTCACCACGGCACGCACGGGCACCTCAGTGGCCACGAAGCCCGTAAAAGGCTCAGGCGTCCCCGGCGCCGCCATGGAACGGGCGGCAAGGGGGCTGATACGGCCACTGCCGTCCTCCGCGGACTCGCAGCGCAACAACGTCACCGGCCCCTGAAAGCCAGCCGCCTTCACGATGCGCAGCGCCCGTTCGTGTGTCACCGCCACCGCCTCTGCGAGGAGTTCCTCGACGGCAGCGTCGCGTTGAGATTCGGTGACCACGGCATCCCACCCAATATCCAGCGACACCGCAGCACCGACCTCGCGGAGAGTGGCACGCACCGCGCGTAGGAACATCGTGGCCTGCCCGAAGGAGTGCAGGCGCAGACGGATGCCCGCCCGGGCCTGCCAGTGCGCGCCCGGGGCCTCCCCCTCGGCGGGTGTCATCCTGCGAGGTTCCGCCGAAGGAAGCTCCCACACCGAGGTCGGCTCCGTCACCAGACGAGAGGCGAGCTTCTTCGTCGTGAGCTTTTCCGCCTCGCCGCAGATGACCTCCATCGCTCGATCAACCGGGGCACTCGCCTCCTCGGATGAGGGGCCAGTCGCGCTCAGCGCCAAGCGAAGATCGACCTGCTCCGGAACGACGTCCTGCTGCCGCTCAACCGTCAACGTGATGTCCATGGGTGTGTCTCCTTCAACAATTCCGCGTCCAGGGGATTGATGGGCGCCGACCGCACGTGCTTTACGCCGATCGCCGGCCCGCCTCTTTCAGTTCCTCCATGCTGTAGCGCTGCGCATCAGCAATGAACGCGTAACGCTCCGGCGCGCAGGTCAAGATGATGACCTGCTGCTCCCGACCAAGTCGGCCAATGACGGCGTTCATGGTCTGGAGCCGCTCAGTATCCGTGTTCCCCAACGCGTCATCCAAGATCAGCGGCACACGTTCCTCGGCGGCGATGAGTTGGCTGATCGCCAGGCGCTGCAGAATCGCGATCTGCTCCCGCGCGCCACCGGAGAGCTGCGCGAAATCGACGGTCTCCCCGCCCTGAAGGCGGCCGGCGATATCCAAGTTGTCGTCCAACGCGGTGGTGGACTCCGCACGGAAGACCTGCGTCATGAGCGAATCCAGCAACTGGGTGTACGGCTGGGCGTACTGGGCGCGCGCCTCATCGCGGAAGCGCAGCAGGGTCTCCAACAGCACCCACGCGGCATCGGCGCGCCGCTGGACGGCCGCCAGGCGGCGCTCCGCATCCTCGAGGGCGGCGCAGGCACGGTTGTAGCTTTCGGCCACACCCTGGGCGCTGTCGATGCGAGCGGTGCGGGTGCGCAGGTCGTCCTCGGCCTGCGCGATGGTGTCCTGTGCGCCGTGCAGCGCCGTGGCCGCGCCGCGGGCCTTGTCCTCCGCCAGCTCCGGGTCCGCCTGGGCGACCGCCTTTTCGGCGTTCTCGTAGGCCGTAATAGCCGCCGCCATCTGCGCCTGGGATTCGACGTGGGAGTCCTCCAGGGCCTGCGCGGGGTGCTGCGCCTCAAAGGCTTCCACGGCACTCGCTGCGCGGCGGGCCGCATCCGCCGCGCTCTCGGCGGTGGCCTCAGCCTTCGCGGTATCCTGCCGCAGCGGGGAGGACAGCAGCACATCCAAGTCCTTGCGGGCGGAGCTCTCTGCGGCGCGGGCCTCCTCGAAGGCCTGCTCCGCTGCGGCTGCGGTGTCGGCGAACTCCTGCTGGCGTTGCGCCAGCAGGGCATCGAATTGGGCGTTGGCCTCCGCAGCAGCTGTCTCGGTCTCCTCCCCTGCCTCGTCCTCACCTGCCGCATCAGCATCAATCGCAGGCGGGGTCAGTTCCTTCAGAAGATCTTCCAGCCCGAGGGCTTCGGCGCGGGCGGCCACGGCACTGTCCTGCTCGACCGCTGCCCGGCGGAGTGCGTCGACGCTGCTGCTGCCGATGGCCTGGCGCAAGTGATCCTCGGCGCGGTCCAGCACCGCCTGAGCCTCCTTCGACGCCGCGGCCATATCGCGCAGCTCCGCAAGGCTTTCGGCCTGCAGGTCCGCCAACGCCTCCTGCAGGGCACTGGCGGCACGCTCGTAGTCTTTCGCAGCCTGAGCTTCGCTCTGCCCCGGGGTGATGGTCACATCCACGTCACCGATGACGAGGGTGGTTTCCTCGGTAACGACCTGGGTGTGCGTGTCCTCGGCCGCGAGCGCATGCTCCTCGCCGCCGATGGCAACGGTCGTGGCGGCGCGTGCCCGCACCCGCAGGCTCGTACTCGTCGCCTCCAGCACGGCCCGCTGGGTGCGAGCCGCGACGTCGAGCTCTTCCACTGCCCGAACATCCGCGTCCGTCACACGGTGGGCGCCGCAGGCACGACTCGCCGCATCCACGGCAGCTGCCGCCTGCTCCGCACGCTCCGCCGCCCGGCGCGCCGCCACGGCAGCGCCGTGGGCGGTGACAAGCTCCACGGCAGCGCTCGCCCGCTTCGCCTGATCCCGCGCCGAGGTGGTCGCGGCCTCCAACTCGTCGACGCGACGGCGTTGCGCAACGACAGACTCCTCGTGGGCGGCGGCCCGCTCGCTCAGCTCCGCCACCGCTGCCTCTGCGGCACTCAGTGCCTCCGCTGTGCGCTGCTGTTCGCTCAGCAGGTCCTTGCGCTGTCCGAGGAGTTCCTCGGCACGCTGCAGACGCTCGCGTACGGCCGCACGGGTCGCGGCAGCCTCCTCCAGCTGGGCGCGGGTCTGCTTGGCGGCTTCCGCTTCCTGGCGGGTGCTCTCCACCCGCGCATGAAGGTCCTGCAGCTGGGCCCGCGCATGCTCCTGGCGGGCACGCGCCTGCTCCACCTCGTCGACGTCGCGCTGATGCTCGGTGTAGCGCTCCTGGAGTTCCGCGACCTGCTCGGCGGCCGCCTGCTGGGCCTGCTGGGCGGCCAGCAGCTCCTTGGTGGGTTTGCGCTTCGCGAGCGTGTAATAGCGCTCCGCTTCCTGCTGCACCCGGGCGATGAGCGCATCTTCGCTTCCATCAGCCACCACGCCGAGAGCCGCTGCACCAGCATCCGCAGCTTCTCCGGCATCCTGCGCGGACTGCGCATCCTGGCCCTGTGCCCCGAGGGACCGCTGCAACGCCGGCAAACCCAGCGCCTGCAGGGCGGTCTCCACCGAGCCCTGCTCCACGAAGGCAATCTTCTGCAGATCACTATCGTGATGCTCCTCCAGGAGGGTCCTCAACGCCTCCTCCGCATCCCCTGCCGTGAGCGTGCCCTGCGGGGTCACCAGCTTCGCCTGCGCCTTGGCGTTAAAGGTCTTGTCGATGGTGACGCGCTCGCCACCGATGGTGGCTTCCAGCACGATGCGGGAGCCTTCCGTCGAGCCCTTCGTCGCCAAGGCCTTCACGGCGGCGGCCTTCGAGTTGTACTTCACGCTGAGCACGGTGCCGATGGCCTCCAGCAGGGTGGACTTGCCCTGCTCGTTGGGGCCGTGGATGACGGTCACCCCCTGCTCGCCATCCAGCTCCAACGTGAAGTGGTCCACACCCTTGACGTGGTGCAGTTCCAAGCGGTGCAGAATCATCACTTCTCCCTCGACAGGCGGAACAACAGGTTGATGGCATCGTCCTGGCCGGTGGCGACCAGTTCCTCCAGCGCCTGGGCCGCATATCCAGCCAACCCCAGGTTGTGCAGATCGTCCTCGCTCGGCTCCAGCTGCAAACTATCCAGCCGGGTACGGCGATACAAGGCGGCGAAGGCATTCTCCAGGCGCGCTAATTCGCCCTCCAGCCGCTGCATGGCGGCCATGTCGATCGTGCCCTGCAGGGCGTACTTGATCACCACGCGCGGCTTGTCCTCGAAGGCGTTGAGGAACGCGAGGAAGTCCTCCACGTCCTCCGCACTGTTGCAATCGCGGGTGTGGGCTTCGAAGCGCCACTGCCCGGTGCGGTGTTCCTCCACGGTGACATCCACGTCGCCGGTGGCGCGCTTGTCGATGCTGACGACGAGGCAGTTGCCGGAGTTGTTCTCGTTGCCGCCCACGTCAGCGCCCGGGGCCAGCCCGTGAAAATCGTGAAAGTCAGTGACCTCCGGGGCGCCGGAGTAGTACACCTGGCCGCGGGCATCAAGCTTGCGCGTGGAGTGTGTATCCCCCAGCGCCAGGTAATCAATGCGCCCCTCGGCGAGGGCCTCCTCCACGAGGCCCAAGTCGATATGGTTCGCCGTCGCCATCGTGGTGTGGCTCTCCACCGCCCCATGGCCCACAGCGATACGAATGACGTCCGCCGGTGCGGGCTCCACGTCGCGCAGCATCACCGCCACCGGATCCTCGTACACGTGCCGTGTGAGCAGCGGCGCGGCGACGACCTCCACGCCGTCGACCCCCGGGATGGTGAACGGGCCGTGCCCGTCGAGCACCATGACATTGTCCAAGTGGGTGGCGCGGGCAAAAATGCTGTCCGCGGTCAACGGATCGTGGTTGCCCGGCAACAGCAGCACCGGCACCGGGATCGCCTTCATCGCCTCGAGTGCGCGCTGCAGTGTCGTCTCCTTCAGGCTGTTGCGGTCGAAGACGTCGCCGGCGACCACCATGAAGGCGCACCCGGTGTCGCGTGCGATGCGCCCCATCGTCGCGATGGCGTCCAGGCGAGCCTGGTCGAGGCGGGCCTGCCCGTCGGCGTCGAGCATCCAGTAGGTGGCGCCGATCTGCCAGTCGGAGGTGTGGAGGAATGTCACGCTCATGGGTTCTTCTCTACCACGTTGCCCGGAATCGGCCACGACACGCGTCGAACATCACCGCCCACCCTGGCACCAAATTTGCCTTTTCAACACGCAAAACGCCCAGCCGCTTCTTTCGAACACTTTCACCCTCAGCGCGCCACCACACGACCCGGTTCATCACCCCCTGCCCGGCGCGCCTGCGCTGTGCCCCTGGCACCGGAGTGCCGTGGCGCCGGGGTGTCGGGGTGCCGGGGTGCCGGGGTGCCGGGGTGCCGTGGCGAGAGTGTTCGCGCTACTCCTCAGCGGGGTCGTCGCCCGGGGGGTTGGTCGTGCTGTCGGAATCTGTGGTGTCGTGGAAGGTGGGTGCCGGGTCGTCCTGGCCATGTGCGTCCGTGTCTGTCGGCGCGGGTTCCGCAGTCGGGCCTTCCGTGGGTGTGGCGTCCCCGGCGGGGCTGTCTGCCGCAGGAGGGACCTCGGGTGGGACGAGGGATTTCTCCCGCAGCCGCGGCAGGTCACCGGGGTCTGCGAAGGACTGGTAGTCGTCCCAGCCGCTGCCTGTGGGGGCATCGCTGAGTTCCTGCCGGCCGGGGTCATCGAAGCTGCCCCGATCGATGAGGTCGTCGAAGAGGTCGGAGAGTTCCTCCAGCACCCGGAATTCCTCCGGGCGGCTGAAGCAGACGTAGTGCACTGCTTTGCGCAGCAGGCGCATGTCCCCGTGATCGAGGGAGTTCCGCACCGACAGTTCGGGGAAGGCGGGCAGCGGCCCGCCGGACCAGAATTCTTCTGCGCTGGGCGCGGCATCCGGGGAGGATTCCAGCTTCTGCGTAGCGATCGCGTCGGCGGATTTTTGCAGCGCCGGGATGTTGAGATACACCAGGTCGAACAGACGCTCCGGCTGCTGCTCAAGCAGGGTGCGGGTTTGCAGGGCGAGGGCGACGAGGTGTTTGCACACATGGCCGCGGGCGAAGTCCGGGCAGCTGCAGTGCATCTCGATATCGGGGGTGGTGTCGACACCGTCCAGTGCGTCCTGCGGGGTGGTGTCGGTGAGCAGCATCGTCACCACCGGCAGGCTGCGGGCGGCCGTGACGGGGGTGACCCCCTGGGAGAACTGCTCGATGAGGTACTGCTCCACGAGGCGGTTGTGTGCCGCGCTGGGGAGGTGCAGGGTGAACTTCGTCTCAAAGGGCTCGGGTTGGCTGCCCATCACCTGGGCGGTGATGTGGCCTGTGCGGAAGGTGAGCTGGCGGACGATGTCGGGGCTGGCGTAGTCGCGGCCGCGTTGCAGGCGGCCAGCGTCGGTGAGGTGGGCGACGGTGTCGTAGAGGATCGCGCCCAGGGGGTTGCCAATGCGGTCGGTCGTCGGCGCGATGCTGTCGAGGCGGGTCGACGTGGATTCTTCGGTCGTGGATTTCTGCCCGAAGTTGACGAAGATGACGTTGCCTTTGCCTTTGACTGCGTTGCGGCTGCCTCTGCGTGCCATGGTGTCCTCCTTCCCTAAAGGTGGTGTGGGTTAATCCTTGTCGCGGTCGCGCATGCGCCGCAGGTCGATGATGTCGGCGTGGTGGATGTCGTCGGCGGCGGACGTCTCTGGTGCCTCGTCGTCGTTGTCCTCGGGGATGAGGACCCGGCTGGGGGTCCACTTGCCGGCCGCATCGGTGTCGAGCTTGTCGTAGCCGTCCCACTCCGGCGATTCGCCAGGGGCATCGGCGCGCTCCAGGGGGTAGACGTTGGTGTAGGGGTCGTCCCAGTGCCCCGGTTCGAGGCTCACCAGCTGGCTCAAGTCCTCCGCGTCGAGCTGGGCCACCCAGCTTTCGCCCTGCACCACGACCTGGCTGGCGAGTTTCAGTTTGCCGCTGATGATGTCGTCGATGCGTTCTTCGAAGGTGTGCTGGGTGACCATCTTGTGCACGTGGACGTCCCGGTCCTGGCCGATGCGGAACGCCCGGTCGGTGGCCTGGTTTTCCACCGCCGGGTTCCACCAACGATCCATGTGGACCACGTGGTTGGCGGCAGTGAGGTTGAGGCCCGTGCCACCGGCGCGCAGACTCAGCACCATCAGCGGCGGGCCATCCGGGCGTTGGAAGGTGCGCACCATGGCGTCGCGCTGGGTGCGCGACGTCTGGCCGTAGAGGAAGGGAATCGGTTCGTCGGCCAGATCGGAGAGGAACTCGGCGAGCATCGCCCCAAACTTGGCGTACTGGGTGAACACCAGGACTTTTTCCCCCTCGGACAGTGCCTGCTCCACGATGCGCTGCAGGGCTTCCACCTTGCCGGAGCGGTGCTTGCCGTCGACGACCAGGGGGCTGCCGTCGCCGGTGTAGTGCGCCGGGTGGTTACAAATCTGCTTGATCGCGGTAATGAGGTAGAACACCGCACCGTGCACACTGGAGCCGGATGCCTTCGCCTTCTCAATGCGCGCCAGGAGGTTCTCCGTCGTCGCCTTGTAGAGGGCGGCCTGTTCGGCGGTCAGCTGGGTGTAGACGATGGTTTCGTTCTTCTCCGGCAGGTCGTCGATGATCGCCGGGTCGGTTTTCGCCCGCCGCAGCACGAAGGGCCGCGTCATGGACAGCAGCCGGCGGGAGACGTACTCGTCCTCCTCGCGTTCGATGGGGATGGCGTAGCGGGTGCGGAAGAACTTGGCGCTGCCCAGCATGCCGGGGTTCACCCAGTCGAGCAGGGCACGCAGGTCCGCCAGGCGGTTTTCCACCGGGGTGCCGGTGAGCGCGATGCGCTGCCGGGCGGGCACGGCGCGGGCCGCTTTCGCGGCTTTCGTCGCCGGGTTTTTGATGTTCTGCGCCTCGTCGAGGATGACGTGGTCGAAGGTGCAGGACGCCAATGCGAGCACGTCGCGGGCCAGCAGCCCGTAGGTGGTGAGCACAATGTCGTAGTCTGCGACCTGGCGCTGGAACTTCTCCAGCGTTGCCTGCCTGTCTTCGCTACTGCCTTCCTCGTCGAGGCGGAGGCGCTGCGGCCCGTAATGGGTGTAGACCTTCAGGTGCGGCACGAAGGTGGCGATCTCGCGTTCCCAGTTGCCCACCACACTGGTAGGCACCACGATGAGGCTCGGCGCCACCTCGGGGTTCTCGGCGTGCTCGACGGCGAGCAGCGCCAGGGTCTGCAGCGTCTTGCCCAGGCCCATGTCGTCGGCGAGGATGCAGCCCAGCCCATTGCCGCTCATGTATTTCAGCCAGCTCACGCCGCGCCGCTGGTAGTGGCGCAGCTCCGCGTGGACGGTGTCGGGGATGTCGACGTAGTCCGGCGGGGCGCCGTGCACGGCGGTGACGAGACTGTTGGCGAACTGGTCGTGGCCCTCGTCCCCACCGAAGGCGACGGGCGTGTCGGGGTCGGCCTCCAGCATGAGTTTTTGCAGATCGGCGGCCGCCATCTCCTGCGGGGATTGCAAGCCCATGGAGCTCTCCAGCTCGGCATACAGCTGGGCGAGCTCGTGTTCGCGGTTGACCGCAGTGTGCAGCTCGTCGATGAGCGCCTCCAGCTGGGCCTTGGTCAGCTCAGGCCCAGTGTTCATCTTCTCTTCGAGCTGCTCGATGTAGCCAAGAAGCTCACTGCGCTCGTCTGCCAACTCGGCCATGCGTTCCATGGTCGCGCCCCGAGAGTTCGCGCGCAGGTCCTTGACGAAGGCGCGCACCCTGGTCATCGTCTCCCCGTCCGCCATAACCCAGGTGTCGCGAATGCGCACCAGGTTGCCCTGGGAGGCCAACAGGGTGCGGGCTTCCTCCGCGGACAGCCCCATGCCATCGAGGTCGATGTGCAGGCCCACCTGCACCATCTCCTGGAAGGTGGTCTGCGGGGGCCGCGTCGGCGCGTCGCCACCGTCCGGGTTGACGGTGAGCCGGGCCGTCGCGCTCTTCCACGACTTCGGCAGCATGACGTGCACGCCGGCTGCCCGCAGCTTCGCCGCATCGTGGTTGACGAAACGCTCCAGCTGCTCCAGGTTGAGGGCGAGATCCCAGGCGCTCTGCTGCACCGGCACATCCCGAGAGCCGAAGGCGTAGCGCACCGGCCACACCTCCAGCGCCGGCGGCGCCTGCTCCAAACTGGGGGCGGTGTCCAGCACCTTGTCCTGCAGCAGCTGCAGGTCCTCCCGGTATTCTGCGGGCACCTCGATGTTCTCCACGCGCTCCGGCGGGGCGTTGCCTACCCGCAGGCGCAGGGTCACGGGGAAACGGGGGCGCTTCATATCCCGCACGAGCTCGTCCTCAGTGGCCGGCTCGTCATCATCGGATGTGATCGCCTCTTCCTCCACCAACACCACCACGCTCAGCGGGATGGTGGCCACCGACCGGGTCCACTCCATCAGTTTGGGCAGCATCTGCGCCCCGACCCGGGCCACCGGCTTGTTGAGCAGCAGCGCCTGGAGGAAGACATGCAGGCGCGGGAGGTCCTGCGTGATCGGCTCGTCGGCGAGGATGTCGAGCACCAGCTCGTGGAACAGGTGGTGGGCGATCGAGTCCACCAGCTGGTTGTGGGAGTTCATCACCAGCACCTGCGGGCACACGTCCTGCATGTCAGACAGGAAGCGGGAGACTTCCTGGGTCGGTGCGACGAGGAAGCGGGGGTACCACTGGTTATCCACCTGGTTCATCGTCAACGCCACCCGCCCGGAGCGCGCGCAGGAGCGCAGGCCCTGCACCAGGTGGGCGCACCAGTGGAGTTCCGCACCGATGGTCTCCCACTGGGCGGTCGTCCCCAGCCGGGTCGTGCGACTCGCCGTCTGGGAGTCGGCCTCGGCGATGACCGACAACAGCTCCACCGCCTGCTGCGGCATCAGCACCGTCACCGGGATCACCAGCTTCGGCAGCCGCCCGCGGGGGCTGCGCAGCCGCACCTGCATTTTGCGGCGGGAGGTGATGCCAGCCAGCTGCTGTTCCACCTCCGGGGGCAGGGTGCCCTCGGGCAGGTCACGGATTTGGAGCACACGGTGTCCCTCCACCTGCTCAACCCACAGGCCAAGCTGTTCGTCGGGGGTCCACACGGCGTGGAGGATGTACTCACTCATAACTGGTCAGTGTAGGCCACAGCCCGAATCCGCAGTCGGGCCGTGTGCGAGTTATCCACAGCCAGCACATCCACCCAGCTCAGGCCCCATGCCATGGGCGCGCTACCCGGCCCCACGCCCGCAGCGCGGCACGAGGTCCATGCCGCCGGTACGCCACGCGCTGGGGCACGTCGGGCGCGCCTGCACAGGGGCAGCATGGGGGCAGTGTGGGGGTTGGGCATCACGACGAGGCCCGCTAAGTTAGAACAGTCACACCTTGGCGCCCCTGCATGCCCTGGGGTGCCGACACTCCCCCGCCGCACGCGCGAGCTGTGCGCCGACGTGGGGTGGCACCGTTGTCGCCGAACACAGCAAGAAAGTTGCGTGCCCATGGACACCTCAGTCATGAGCCAAAACACGTGGTTCATCATCGCGATCGTCATCTACATGCTGGTGATGCTCCTTATCGGGTATTGGAGCTACCGGCAGACGGATGAATATGACGACTACATGCTCGCCGGCCGCGATCTCAACCCCTTCGTGGCGGCCCTGTCTGCCGGCGCGTCGGACATGTCGGGCTGGTTGCTCATGGGCCTGCCCGGCGCCCTGTTTGTCTCCGGCATGGGTGAGTTGTGGATTGCCGTCGGCCTACTCATCGGCTGTTGGGCGAACTGGATGTGGGTGGCCCCGCGACTGCGGGCCTACACGGAGGTCGCCGGCAACAGCATCACGCTGCCGTCGTTTGTGGAGAACCGCCTGCGGGACCGTTCCCGCGCGCTGCGCGTGTTGTCCTCGATCGTGATCCTGGTGTTCTTCACCTTCTATGTGTCCTCCGGCATGGTGTCCGGCGGCCGCTACTTTGAGGCGACGTTCGGCGGCTCCTACCTCGACGGCATGCTTATCGTGGCGGCGGTGACGGTGGCCTACACCTTCATCGGCGGCTTCCTCGCGGTGAGCTACACGGATGCGGTGCAGGGCATGCTCATGTTCGCAGCCCTCGTCATTGTGCCGGTGGTGGCCTATGCCTCCCTGCAGGACTCCTCCACCCTGTTCACCTGGGCGACGGAGCAGCCCTACGGCCCCTGGGAGCACGGCAACCCCGACTACTTCCACATGATCACCGGGATGAGCGCCATCGGGATCATCTCCGCCCTGGCGTGGGGGTTGGGCTACTTCGGGCAGCCGCACATCGTGGTGCGCTTCATGGCGCTGCGCAGCCCCGGGGAGGCCAAGACGGGGCGCCGGATCGGTATCTTCTGGATGCTGTTCTGCATCCTCGGCGCCACGGCCGTCGCCGTCATCGGCACCTCGTTCTTCGGCCAGGATCCCTCCATCCAGGTCACCGACCAGGAAAACTTCGAGACGATCTTCCTCGACATGGGCCGGATCCTGTTCCACCCGCTCATCGCCGGCCTGATTCTCACGGCGGTGCTGGCGGCCATCATGTCGACGATTTCCTCCCAGCTGCTGGTGACCTCCTCGGCGCTCATTGAGGACATGTTCATGATCGTGGCGAAGAAGAAGCCCACGAACCAGGTGCTCATTAACCTCTCCCGCACCGCTGTCGTCGTCGTGGCGGTGGTCGCCGGCCTCATGGCCGCCAACCCCTCTGATTCGATCCTGGGCCTGGTGGCCTTCGCGTGGGCAGGTTTCGGTTCCGCGTTCGGCCCGCTGCTCATTGCTTCCCTGTACTGGCGTCGCCTCAACACCCCCGGCGCGATTGCCGGCCTGGTGTTGGGTGCGGTCGTGTCGTTCGCGTGGGGCCAGGGCTGGCTCGACGGCGCCCTGGAGACTGTGGGCCTGGGCGCGTTGACCGACCTCTACGAGATTGTGCCTGGCGTGCTGGCCGCCACCCTGGGCATCGTGGTGGTGTCCCTCGCGACCGCCGAACCGGATGCGGAGGTCCTCGCCGAGTTCGATGAGGCCAGCGGGCTGGCGCACGCTCTCGAGGCACCCCGCGCCGCCGCGGGCGCCTAACGCGTAAGGCAGACACCCCGCACGCACAGGCTCCGCAGGCACAGGCACCGCCCCCACTGTCTTTGTGCGGCACCTTGTGCCGTGTGCGATGTTTCTCATTCTTCACGTTCTCACCGCCGGTACGAGTCCTCCCCTTGAAAAAGGGGACTGCACGGACTCGTGCCGGCGGTGTCGCGTATGGTCTGGCTGTGCCCGATCGTGCCGGGCCGCGCACCAGTGGCGGGCCCGGGTGTGTCAGGGCCAGCATGAGCACCACCGACAACACCCCGCCCGCGCGACCGCAACGCCGCCACCCGGAGCGGAATCCACAGACACCGCGCACGCCCACGCTGCCACCCGGACAGCGCCAACCACCGCCCCGGCATATGCGCCACCGGCATCGCACTCCGACTGCCCCACACCGGAACGCTGTGCGCGGGCGGGTACCTGCCGCGGCGCGCGGGCACACCACCCGCCCCCTGCAGCGCCTCCACAGCGGCGCGCCCTCCTCCCGCACGCAGGCGGGCCGCCATGAGGAGTTGCTTCACCTGCGGCTGGCCGCCTGGCGGGAGGGGGATATCTACCGCGCCGACGATCCGCCGGGGGCGCCCACAGCGCCGGCACCAACGACCCCAGGGGCCGGCGAACACCCCACACCGCACGGCCACCCCACCGCCCACGGGCACCGCGCGGACGTTGGGTCCGGGCACGGGTTGGTGCGGGTGTTCCTCGGCGTGCTGGTGCGCCTGGCACACCGGGGTGTGCGGGCGGTGATCGGCTACCGCCCGGCACGGCACATGCTGGTACTGCACTCCTTGAGCGCAGTCGTTGCTGCCGGGTGGCTGTGGCAGGCGGCCGCCCCACCACCGGCCGCCCCGGGAATCTCACCTCCCCCACTCGCGGTGAGTCTGCCCCACGTGTCCGTCACACCACTGCGGCCCCGGGTCACCGGATACGACCGCGACAACTTCGGCCACGGGTGGGCCACCGGTGCCGACGGGTGCTCCACCCGCGACCACGCCATCGCGGAACACATCCCCGGAGTCCACATCGACGGTGGCTGCACCCCGCGCGGCGGGGAGGGCATCTGCCCCTATACCGGGGAGACCATCAGCAGCCGCGGGGTGGAACTCGACCACGTCTTCCCGCTGTCGGCGGCGTGGGACCTAGGTGCGGCGGCCTGGACTGCGGCGCGGCGGATTGAGTTCGCCAACGACCCGGACAACTTGATCGTGGTCACCAAGGCCAGCAACCGGGAGAAATCCGACCAGCTGCCCGGCCAGTGGATGCCGCCCGCCCCGGGGGCGGGGTGTTGGTATGCCCGCCGGGTGGCGCTGATCGCCGCCCGCTACGAGCTGCAGCTGGCCGAGGAGGACGTGGCGGCGATGCGGCGCGCGTGCGGGGTTCGCGAACTGCTGCCCAAAACGTTAGGGTGAAAGCTTCGCGCGCGGCACGCCTCACGGCGCACCTCCGCTCACCTGTCCCCGCCCCGCCGGCAGCCCCCGGAGGAGCGAGTGCCCCTTGATGTCTCCGGGCACACCGCTGGTGTGTGGATGCCGTCCCTGGCCGTGCGGACGTCACTGACCCATCATGTGCGGTGCGCTTTCGCGCCCCGGGGACCACCTGATTCCCCACCGCCCGACATACACGAAGAAGAAAACTGCATGAACTTGCTCTACGCCGCCCACGTGCTCACCGCCCTGGTGTTCCTCGGCCCCATCACCCTGTCGACCTCCAGCTTCCACACCCGCGCCTACGCCGCCCACCAGGGTGACGCCAAGGCCCTGGGTGCCGCCCAGATGATGTACCGCGTCACCAAGGTGTACGGCTGGTTGTCGCTGCTGGTGCCCGCCATCGGTGTCGCCGCCTGGATCTTCGCCTACCCGGACCTGATGAAAAACGGTGTGTACCACACCAGCATCCTGCTGTCCGTGGTGGCCTGGGCGCTGCTGCTCGTGGTGATTCTGCCGCGTCAGCGCCAGATGCTCGCAGCCCTCGGCGGCCTCGACGAGGAGGAGTCGGATAAGCCGGTGGCCCCCATCGCCAACTGGGAGAAGGCCAAGGGCCAGCTGTCGATGTTCGGCGGCATCTTCAACGCCCTGTGGTTCATCGTCGCCCTGCTGATGATCATCTTCTAAGCAGCTGCGTCGACCAGCACCCCTTTAAGCGCGCGGCCACCCCGCACGCCACAACCCCAGGTTGTGCCCCGATCACCGGGGCGCGCCTGGGGTTTTCTCATGCCCACGCGCCTCGCGCCCGCGCAGAGTACCGCCGCCGGCCACACGGAGGAGCTGGAGGATTCTCCGCCGCCCCGGGTGGCACCAGGGCATTCCAGTATGGGCCCCAAGTCTTCACGGCCCTGGGGAGGATGCAGCCACCCTGCCGCCACGCGGCACCGCGCTCGGTGGCATGAGAAAAGCCGGCAGTGCTCCCGCCCCGACCCCGCTCTGGGGGTGCCTGGATGCTCACGGTGGTGCTGCGGGTGTGCCAGCTACTGGCGCACGTGGGGAAGGTGTCCGTGGAATCCGCACGCGGGGAGGTATCCAAGGATCGACGAAACCCGCCTGCGGGCAAGGATTGCCTGCAGGCGGGTTGATGTGTCCTACGGGTGGGGTGGGCTAGCGCTTAGTAGCGGTCGCGCCCGCCACGGAAGCCGCCACGATCATCGCGATCCCGGCCACCGCGGAAACCACCACGGTCGTCACGGCCGCCACGGTAGCCGCCGCGATCGTCACGGTCACGGCCACCGCGGTAACCACCGCGATCATCACGGTCGCGGCCACCACGGTAACCGCCCCGGTCGTCACGATCCCGACCGCCACGGTAACCACCGCGGTCATCACGGTCGCGGCCACCACGGTAGCCGCCACGCTCACCTCGGTCGCCACCGCGATCGCGGTTGTAGGCGGGGCGGCCGGCCGGCGGGCCCGGATCCGGCTCAATGTTGATCAGCTGGCCGGAGATCCGAGTATCCGCGAGCGCGTCGAAGACCTCACGGGGCAGGTCCTTCGGCAGCTCCACGAGGGAGTGCTCGGAGAGGATGCTGATGCGGCCGAAGTCGCGGTTGGACAGGCCACCTTCGTTCGCCAGGGCACCGACGATGGCACCCGGGCGGACGTGCTGGCGCTTACCGACGGCGATGCGGTAAAGGGCCATTTCCTTGCCGCTGCGATCGAAGCGGCTGGGGGCCTCCCGGTCGAAGCGGTTGCGGCGCTCGCCGCGCTCCCCACGATCGCGATCGCGGTCGCGCTCACGACGCTGCGGGGGCAGCTCCTTGAGCAGGAAGTCGTCGGCCTGCACCTGGGTGGCCAGGGCGGCGGCGATGTCCTCCAGGGGCACGTCGTGCTCCTCGGAGTACTTCTTCACCAGGCCGCGGAACATCGCGACCTCGGAGTGCTCGAGGGACTCGGTGATGGAGTCCATGAACTTCGACTTGCGGAACTCGTTGACCTCGTCGACGGTCGGCAGTTCCATCTCCTCCAGGGGAGCGTTCGTCGCGCGCTCGATGGAGCGCAGCATACGGCGCTCACGAGGAGTGACGAACAGGATGGCCTCGCCGGAACGGCCCGCGCGGCCCGTGCGGCCGATGCGGTGCACGTAGGACTCGGTGTCGTTCGGAATGTCGTAGTTCAGCACGTGGCTGATGCGGTCGACGTCCAGGCCACGGGCCGCCACGTCGGTGGCGACGAGGATGTCCAGGCGGCCATCCTTGAGCTGGTCGACGGTGCGCTCACGCTGCGCCTGGGCGATGTCGCCGTTGATGGCGGCGGCGGAGAAGCCACGGGCGCGGAGCTTTTCTGCCAGCTCTTCGGTTTCGTGCTTGGTGCGCACGAACATGATCATCGCCTCAAACTCGGTGACCTCGAGGATGCGGGTCAGGGCGTCGAGCTTGTTGCGGTGCGCGACCGACAGGTAGCGCTGCGTGATGTTCGTGTTGGTGCGAGTCTCGCTCTTGACGGTGATCTCGCGGGGGTCGTTCAGGTACTGCTTCGACAGGCGGCGGATCGCCGGCGGCATCGTGGCAGAGAACAGGGCGACCTGCTTGTGGTCCGGGGTGTCGGCGAGGATGCGCTCGACGTCCTCCTGGAAGCCCATGTTCAGCATCTCGTCGGCCTCGTCGAGGACGAGGAACTTCAGCTGGGACAGGTCCAGGGAGCCCTTGGACAGGTGGTCGATCACGCGGCCCGGGGTGCCGACGATGATCTGTGCGCCGCGGCGCAGGCCGCTGAGCTGCACGCCGTAGGCCTGGCCACCGTAGATCGGCAGCACGTGGATATCGCCCAAGTTATCGGCGAAAGACTGGAAGGCGTCTGCCACCTGCAGCGCCAGCTCGCGGGTCGGTGCCAGCACCAACGCCTGCGGGGCGCGCACCGCGGGATCAATCTTGGACAGCACCGGCAGCGCAAACGCCGCGGTCTTGCCCGTGCCCGTCTGTGCGAGGCCGACCACGTCGTGGCCGTCCATCAGCACCGGGATGGTGGCGGACTGGATGGGGGACGGAGTTTCGTACCCCACCTGAGCGACTGCGGACAGCACATTCGCGGGGAGTCCCAGGCTCTCAAAGCCCTCGTTCGGTTCGGTAGCCTCAGATGCTTTCGCTTCCCCGGCGGCGTCAAGCTCGCCCTGCGAATGATCGTCCACTTCCGACATCATGACGTTTTCCGGCTCGTTCACGTCGCCGGTGACGTTATCGGTATTGCTCATTGTCCGAACAACCCTACGCGCTCCCCCGCGCAAAAGCCATTCCTCCCCCACGGTCGGCCGACTGGCATCACCTGCACAAACGACCGGGGTGCGGCAAATCCACGCCCAGCCGAGCCTAAAGAAGCCAGCCGCCGAAACAACCCGCGCCACCCCCTCCGACGGCCACGCACCTACCACCCCGCACCCCCGCCAGGCGGGCACGATCGGGCCTCTAGCCGGGGGATATCGGACGCAATCGGGCCCGCCGCACGGGCGGCACGAACACGCCGTTGAGCAGCGGGATGGCGCCTGCGCTTATGCGGCCGCGGATGCTTTCGCGGGCAGGGTCTCCCGGCCCGGCACCCACGCCAGCACCGCCAGCACACTAATCGCGCCACACAGGGCGAAGGCCGGGCCATAGCCGGCACTTTCTGCCAGCAGGCCCACCACGAGCGGGCCCGTGATGGCACCCAAGTCCTGGGCCATCTGGAACGTCGACAGCACCGTGCCGCCGGAACGATCCTTGCCGATGATATCGGCGAGGGTGGCTTGCTGCGCAGGATTGATCATGCCCGCGCCCGCGCCCGCCGCCACGGAGAACGCCAACAGCACCCACACCGTGCCGCTGAGCCCAATGACGGCACTAAACACACCGTTGACCACCAGCCCCGCCAGGATCAACGGCTTGCGCCCCACACTGTCCGCCAAACGCCCGGAGAACTGCAACGCGATCGCATTGCCGACGGCGAAGGCCGCCAAGGCGGCGCCCGCCACCGTCGTGCCGTGCGCGAAGGCGGCCGCCGCGAACAACGGCACCACTGCCACGCGCACACCGAAGTTGCTCCATCCCATGGCAAACGTGCTCACGATGGCCGCCCGGTAGGCGCTATCGCGCAGCCCCTCGGCCAGCCGCATCGGCGGGTGCGTGTTGTGCGCTTCCGCGGCGCGAATCGCCTGCGGCTTCAACCCCAGCGCCACCACGGCAGTGGCCGCCATGAGCGCCACACCGTAGATGACGAACGGCACCCGCATCCCGAAGGGGGCCAACGCGGCACCCGCCACCGGACCAATGATGTTGCCCAGCAGGAACGCCGTCGCATACGTCGAGGACGCCCGGCCGCGAATCTCTGCGGGCGCGATGCGGACGATCAGCCCCATCGCGGACACCGTGAACATCGTCGAGCCGATGCCGCCCAGCGCCCGCAGGCCCAGCACCTGCCAGTAGCTGTGCGCCATCGCCACGGCCATCGTCGACAAGGCCACCGTGAGCAAGCCCACCAGGTAGGTGCGGCGGGAGCCGATGTGGTTGACCAGCCACCCGGAGGCCGGGGCGAAGACCAGCCGCATACCGGCGAAGGCGCTCACCACCGCCGAGGCGGCGGCGATGCTCACATCAAAGCTGCGCGCAAACTGCGGAATCACCGGGGCCACCAGGCCGAAGCCGACCGCGATGATGAAGGCCGCGCCGACGAGGATCCAGATCTCGTGCGGGATTCGCACCCGGGCCCCAGCGCCCGCCGCCGCGGGCGTGGCCACATCCCCCGGGGCCGGCAAGGAGGCCGGGGGCTGCGGGGTGCTCGCACTCGCGGGGGCAGTGTCAGCCGTCCCCGCATCCGCGGGAGAAGTGCTCGGATCAAGCTCATCGCGTTTCGTCACGACGCCTACCCTAACCCCACTGTCGAATCGAGATGGCCCACACCCCGTGCGCAGCCCCGGGTGCCACGGACAGAAAGCACGCCTACGACAGTTGGAAGACACCCCGCCGCACCGTGCGCGGAACCCGTGTTGACCTGCACACACCCCTACTTTTTAGACAACATGTTCGAATCTGGAATCTGGCGAGTCCCGGGGTTGTTCCTATGGTCATGGCCATGCGAAACATCACTGAACTGTCCACCCACTTCCCCCGTCGCCGCACCGAGGCGGCCCACACCCCGATGAGCCTCGCGGAGCGCACCCAGGTCGTGGAGCGCAATCACCGCGACACCTTAAGCGCGCTGGAGTCGATCATCGCCCACCCGCGGGCGCTGACCCGCGACAGCCTGCACTGGCGGGCACCACAGAAAAAGCTCCCCGCCGCCGGGGATTGTCCGCCACTGATCGTCACCCTGCAGCGCACCCGACTCGGGGACCTCGCCCGCCAGTCGATCCGCCACTTCGGGGAGGAGCGCGACGCCGCGTTCCTCATTACCGCCCGCTTCACCTCTCCCACCGGCCAGCCGGTGGCCCCGCAGTGGGCTCACACCTGGGTCCGGGCGCTACTTGGCGGGGCGGCGTCCTTCGACATTCACGAGCTGCTCGACGCGTCCGCGCCGACGCTGTGCTGGGTGACCGACCGGAGGCTGGAACCCCTGCGCAGCCCGGGTGCGCTCTTCGACCGCGCCTCGGCGGCGTAAGCGGACTCCCCCACAGGCACAGATCAGCCCGGCCGCCCACGGCGGTACTCACAAGAGAGACTCCACCGAAGGCCCGCACCACCGACCTCACACGCAGTGCCGCGTGAGGTCGGGGCAGACCGTGGTGTGGCGTGGGGCCGGGGTGCTCACATGTGCCCGCACATGCGCGGGCTACTGCGCCTCAACCCCCGCGTCAGCGCTGTGCAGATCGTCGTCATCGGCGTCTGCGTCGTCGAGGTCGTCCTCCGAGCCATCATCGAAGTCGTCGTCCTCCAACTCCGGGTCGTAGTCGTCATCGTCGAGCCCGAAGATGTCGTAGACCTCCGGTTCGTCGTCCATCGCGCGGGCAGAACCGGTGAGCTCCCGCTCCCAGTTCTCCGCGTGCTCGGACGCCAACTCCAGCACGTCCAGCAAACGATCGAAGTCACTGTAGGTGCCCAGCTCCAACACCTCCGAGGTCATGGCCACCGCCCACTCACTGTCCTCGGCGTCCGCGTCGGCGCTGGGGACCTCAAAGACGACCCGGGCTTCCGGCTCGGTGCCGGAATCGTCGATGAGCACCAGCAGCGAGGCAGTCTCGGCCACTTCTGCGGAGAGAATGTTGGGGTCCTCGAAGTCCTGGGTGAACACCAGGCCTTCCAGGCGCTCATCCGTGCCCAGCATCAAATCCCGGATGAGGGTGACCACCAGGTCGGTGGTGATGTAGCGCTCGATCGTGGTGACAGCATCCTCCGGGGAGAACACCACCTGCACGAGTTCCGGGGCGAACTCCTCCCCCGTGGCGTCGTCGACGGCGGCGATGTAGACGTTCGCGGCCGGCACCACCGGGTCGATCTCCACGAACTGCACCTCCACACCGGAGGTGATCGGCACCATCACGTGGCAGTCGCTGCCCACCCGGTACTCAATCTGCGCCGCATCGAGTGCCCGGGCAATGTCCTCATAAAAACTCATCTGGAAAATCCCTTCGGCGGAAATCAAGTCACGCTCCCCCCACACACCCCTCACCACACAGCACTCGCCCACAGGGGTGCCTTCGTCCTCCGTGTGCCAAGGCCACGGGGAGGACGATCTGTCGCACGGGGTGGCGGGAAAGCACATCAGGTGTCGTTCACCTGCGGCCAGCCTAATCACAGCGCTCACGTGGTGCGCCGCACGCGGGCAAACGGGGGTATCCGAGCCCTACAGCGATGCCACATACGACAGCAGCCGCTGGCTGCGTTCTTGGGGCGTGTGTTTCGGGCAGGACGTGCACTTTTCCGCCGTCGGGGAGTGATAAATCATGCAGCACGATGCCCGCCGGGCGAAGAGATGATCGTCCGGATCAATACCCCCGCCCCCGGACACGGAAGCCATCACGCGAGCGGCATTCGTTGCCGCAGGGACCCCGGCGTCCTCCCCCGCCGCGGTGTCATCATCGGCACTCGGCGCCGCCAACGCCAGCAGCTGCCCGTCGCGGACGACCTCAAAGCGGGGCCGCGGCATCACGTCCGCCATGCCTGCGTACAGCGCCTGGGCAACCAGGTAACCGCGCTGCGGATCGAAGCTCTCGTTGCCACTGTCGGCAGCATGCGCGATGAGGGAATCGCCCAGCACCGCCCACAACGGTGCCGGCCGCAGGCCAGACGCCGCGCACAGTGACTCCAGCAGGGGGCGGATACTGCGCACCAGCTGCTGTGCGCTCTGCGCGCACCCCACCAACTGGGCGAATTCCTCCTCGTCGAGGTCCCAGGCGTCACGCTCCCGCGCTACCGCGTCGAGAACCTCACGTCCAGGCAGTGCCTTCAGCACCTCCTGCACCAGGCCCTCCCCTGCGGACCCGTGGGCACACTCGTTGAGCGCTCCTGGGCGGAAACCACACCAGTAGGGATCCAGCCCCGCGTCCCCCACCCGGTGGAACAGCGTGCCGCGGTCAAGGTCGAGGCTGGGCACCACGAAGAACTCCACCATCGCGGTAATCGCTGGCCGGGTCAACGAGTGCGCCAGCGAAAACCACCACACTTGAGCCGCGTGCTTGTCCCCCAACTGATAGCGCTCCGCCGAGGCCGCGATTGCTAACGCGAGCGAATCGGGGCTGCCCAGCTGCTCCACGGTGACCACGGCCTCCGGGTAGCGGGCCACGTCGGGAACCTCCACCGCCGGCTGCAGCAGCGGATACTCCGCCACCACGTGGGCCAAGGTCTTGTCCACACTCGCCACTGTTGTGCCCCCTTTTTTGTGTGTCGGGTTGTCGGAATTGTTGCAGGGTGCCACGCGGGTGCGGGCACCGCCGAAGGACTGGAAGAAAAAGTAAAGAAGAAAAACCGGACGTCGAAGTCAAGGAAGGAGAATCAAGGCATCGCTCAAGCACGGGCCTTGTGCGTGTGCCTCGGGTAAAAAGCCGCAGGCACAGCCCTTAGCGGTCGCCCCGACGGCGTTTCACTTTTCGGCCGCGCTCCGCGCGGGTGGTTTGTGATTCCTTCACGCTGCGGCGACGACCCCGGCGCGACGGCGTCGTGGTCGATTGTGCCGAATCCTGTGCGGCAGGACCCGCTGCGTGCTCATTATCTGCGGGTGTCACGTCGACTGCGTCGGCGATCTGTTCACCCCGCAGCCCCCGGCCGCGGTCGAGCCCCAGTCCGTCGAGTATGACCCGGGCGGTGGGCACGCGCCGCCGCCAGCGGCCGCGGGTGGGTTCCGCGGCGCCAGGTGCCGCCGTGAGGCCCGTTCCGGTGGCGCCCAGCTCCCCGCCCCGCGTGACAGCGAGGCTGCCCTGCTCCTGGGGTGGAGCGGTCTGCGGCAGAGTTGTCGTCGCGTTCTCTGTGTTCTCTGTATTCTTTGTGTTCTTTGTGGTCTTTGCGGTCTTGGTGTCCTTGGCCTCCTTCTTTCCCTTCCTGTTCTTCTTGTTCTTCTTGGTTTTCTTCGTGCTCTTCTTCGTCGTGGGCTGTGTCTTCGTGTCGCGTGCGGGCTCTTCGCCTTCAGCGAAGGTGCCGCCGCGTCCCGGCACGTCCGCAGGCGCGGGCGTCACCGCGTTCTGCTGCGAGTGCTTGGCGTGGGTGTTCTTCTGCTTCGTGCGCGCTTTGTAATTCGAGTAGGACTCCTTGGTGTCCTGCTTGGATTCGGCGTGCGCCGCCTTGACGAGGCGTTTCAAATCGACCGCGCTCACGGGCTCGCCGGACGAAGACTGCGGTGCAGGGGTCCGCGCAGCACCACCTGCCGTCGCTTCAGCGTGTGCCGCATCCTGGGCGTCGGCGGTGTCCATGGGCCGTGCGGGGTGCGCGGACGCTCCGGCAGCCGCGTCCGTGCTGCGCGCAGCACTACCCGTGCCACAGTCAGCACTCTCCTCGGCCCCACCATCCTCCAGATCCTTGTGCGTACCGCCCGTGGCGGCGAGGAAGCCGGGGATGCCGCGCCCCCACTCCGTCATGGTGTAACCCTCCCAGGCGATGCGCTGATAGGCGCGCGGATCGTAGGCCACCTCATGGGGCGCGTTAATGATGAGGGTGGCGCGGTCGAGGTGCCGGCACACCTGCGGCTGGGATCCGCCCGGCGCGCCGGGGGCGTCGTCGATGCGGTAGGCCGGCCAGTCTGCTTGTGGGGCACCACCGTGGATGAAGGCACCCCAGTGGCGTTGCATAAGCGTGGTCACCGCCCCGAAGCGTGAGTCGTCGCCCATCTTGTGCACCGAGCTGATGCGGGAGGCGTCGACGTCGTTGAACAGGTAGGCCAGTTCCATGGAGTGGGTGGCGCCCATGCCGATTTTGCGCATCCAGGCGCTGGCGAAGTCGTAGCGGTACATCCACACGGGGTGGCCGTGGCGGGCGTGTGCTTCCGCGATGCGGACGCTGGGACCCCAGAACACCGCGTCTGTGAGCAGGTGGGCGAAGTCGGTGCGGCGGCGGGCGTGTTTGTATGCGGCAAGCACGTGGTCGGCGTGTTCCGGGTCGTAGGCCCGCAGGATGGTCCGGGCCCGGGCGCTGCGGGGGGCGGCGCGCAGGTAGAGCAGTTTCGCGACGCTGGCCTCGTCGTTGTTGGTGCCGATGAGGAGAGGCACGGGGGCGACAGTGCCCTGTGCGAAGGCGTCGACGGGGTGCATCGGCAGCATGCCTGGTTCCACGGCTGGTCCGAAGGAGGAGTTCAACGGCCCGAAGGAGGGGTTCCGCAGGATCATGCGTTGCCCGGCGCTGATGAGCGCGTCAACAGGCACGGCCCGCAACCGCGCCAGCGGCGAGGTGCCGGCACGCCCTGGAGGTACTGGGTGCTGCCCGCGGGCGTCGTTGTCTGTGGGTGCCCCCTGTGGTGCGATCGTTGCCGCAGCATCGTCACAGCTCCCCTGCGCTGCTGTGGGGCGCCCGGGTGTGTCGGCGGCGCCGGTGTCGGCGTCAGTGTCGGCATCGGGCGGGGTGGGGTCGCCTTTGACGTGGTCGGCGAGGCGCTGCGCCCAAAACGCCGCCTGCTCCGGGTGGTGGAACGTGGCCGCCGGGGCCGACTGGGCAATCGCCTTGTGGAATAAGCCCTCGGCGACGGGGCAGGCCATGAGCGCCAGCACGGCCTGGGCGCCGGCGGATTCGCCCATGATGGTCACGTTGCCGGCATCCCCGCCGAAGGCGTGGATGTTGTCCCGCACCCAGCGCAGCGCCAGCACCTGGTCGTAGAGCGCAGGATTGGCCACCGTGCGGGACTCGGTCCCCGCAGTCCCGGCGAGCACATCTGCGGCAGTCTGCTCTCCTGGGGGTTCCAGGTGGGTGACGTCCACGTAGCCGAGCACCCCCAGGCGGAAGTTCACCGCTACGTAGACCACGTCGAGGTCGCGCACGAACTTGTGCCCCCGCAGGATTTCCTGGTGGCTGGCGCCGACCAGGAAACTGCCGCCGTGGAAGTACACCACCACCGGCAGTGTGCGCCCGTCGTCGGGGCGCACAATGTCCAGCGTCAGGCAGTCTTCCACCCCGTGGACGCGGTCCTGCCAGCTGTACCCCGGTTGCGCGGCGGGCGGCTGGTAGGTATCCGCCACCCGGGTGTCCTCCCAGGCGGGCAGGGTCTGTGGGGCGCGCCACCGCCCCGCCCCGGGGATGATCCGCCCGAAGGGCACGCCCCGCCAGCGGCGGATGCCGTCGGAGGTCTCCGGCACCAGCGGCCCCGGGGGCGGCACAGGGAGTGCGGCCTCGGCGCGCAAGGCTGCCAGCCGCGCGCGGTGGGCGTCGCTGCTGCTGGGGGTGGTGGCGGCAGGCGGCGTCGCGCGGTGCGGGGTATGCGATGCGCGCGACGAGAAGCTCATGCCACTACGGTAGTACCCATGGTGAACATCGTCGACCGTGAAACCACCCTGTGTATTTCTCTTGCGGCCCGCCCCTCCAATCACGGGGTGCGGTTCCACAACTACCTCTACGACCGGTTGGGTTTGAACTACCTCTACAAGGCGTGCGCGCCCAGTGAGATCACTGCCGCGGTGGCTGGCATTCGGGGGTTGAATATTCGGGGTGCGGGCGTGTCCATGCCCTACAAGGAGGATGTGATTCCGCTGCTCGACAAGCTGGATCCTTCCGCGGAGCGCCTGCAGTCGGTCAACACGATCGTCAACGACGGGGATGTGCTCACCGGGTACAACACGGACTACATTGCGGTGCGCCGCCTGCTCAAGCGCTCGTCCGCCACCCCGGAGACCACCGTCGCGGTGCGTGGCTCGGGCGGTATGGCGCGCGCCGTCGTCGCCGCGCTCACCGACCATGGGATGCGGGGCACGGTGGTGGCCCGCAACCAGGCCACGGGTTCCCGCCTGGCCGCCGATTTCGGGTGGGAATTTTCCACCCAGCTCCCCCGCGAGGTACAGATGCTCGTCAACGTCACCCCGATCGGCATGTATGGGGGCGAGCCCGGCTCCGAGGAGGAGCTCGCGTTCGCGGTGGAGGACATCCAGGCCTGCGAGATCGTGCTTGATTGTGTGGCGTTCCCGGTGCACACCCCGCTGGTGCGGATGGCGGAAAAACTCAACCGGGAGGTCATCAACGGCGGCGACATCATCGCCCTCCAAGCCGCGGAGCAGTTCGCCCTGTACACCGGCGTGGTGCCGGATCGGGCGCTCGTCGACGAGGCGGAAGCCTACGCCCAGCAGGAGCCGGCCGCCCCGCCGGCGCAGCCCGCCGCCGAGTAACAGCGCCGGCGCACAACGACACCACCGCCCGCGCGCTGCGCACTCACCGTGCCTGCGTGGGAATGCCGGGGGCGCGACTGCTGGTTGCATGAAGTAGCCGGCCCGCGGGCGCGCCCGGTAGCCTGGTCTGTCCACGCAGCACCCGCGGCCCGACAGCTGGCCACGAGTGACTTCGTGGACTACCTAAGCCTTCGAAAGGAAACCACCCCCACATGGGACTGTTCGACCGCACTGAGAAAAACCGCGACATCGTTGACGCCGTTGGCAGCGATCCGAAGGCCCTCGAGGAACGCGCCGGCGCCTCCGGCCGCATCCTCATCACCGCCCTCAACAAGGCGGTGCACATGCAGACCGGCCTCATCGAAGGCTACGTCGACTGGTTGCGTTCCAAGCACCCGGACGCCTCCCCCTATGAGATTCAGGCGCTCATGGACAAGCACATCATGCGTTTCGCCACCGGCTCCGGCGCCGGTGTCGGCGCCGCGGCCGCGGTGCCGGGCATTGGCTTCGCCACGGGTGCCGCCGCCGTCGGCGCAGAATCCATGCTCTTCCTCGACGCCGCTGCCCTCTACGTCATGGCGAGCGCCCACCTCCGCGGGGTGGACATCCGCAACGAGGAACGCCGCCGGGCGCTCATCCTCGTGGTGCTGTTGGGGTCGGCGGGCACCATGATCGTCGACACCGTTGTCGGCAACCTCGGCGACCGCAAGGGCGCCTCCGTGGCGGCCACCCTCACCCGCTTTGGCACCCCCAGCCTCAACGAGGTGAACTCGCGACTGATGAAGTCCGCCATGAAGCGCTTCTCCAAGAAGGTGTGGGGCACCTGGATCGGCAAGGTCATGCCGCTCGGCATCGGCGCGGTGGTCGGCACCGTCGCCAACCGCAAGATCGTCACCAAGCTCATCGAGAACTCCCGTACCTCCCTGGGCGCGGTGCCGCAGGCCTTTGCCACCCCGGCGCGCGAGGACGTCGCCAAGCCGGACACTGTCCTCAGCGACGTCGAGGTCTAACACCCCACCGGCGGGCTATACCCCGGAAACTTTTTCTCACCCCGCAACCACCACCCGGCCCCACAGCACACCTGTGGTGGCCGGGTGGTGTGCGTTGTGAGCCCACCGCACCGCGGTGCGCCCCCGCCCGGCGCGGGCCAGATGGAGCGTATGCGGGCACGATCACAGACCTGGTGTGGGCGCGCAGCACATCACCCGGCGGACCTCCCCCGGCATCCGCAGCGTGAGAGCCCTCCCGCAGGCCACGCGCCCGCAACCGCCCCACAGGCATCCGCAGGGGTGGCGCCTGACGCCCCACACCGATGGCTCCCGCCGCATTCGTTGGGTGTGTGGCGGCCACGCGCTGCAGTCCACGGCTGGGTGGGCGCATACCATCAAAGGAAGACGGCCATCCGCGCGAGGCCACCACACGAGGCACCCCACCGGGGTCTGCCCCACCGGCGCGCAGCACAGCAATCGGCGGACAGCGTTTCTCGCTGCGGGCCGCGGGTGCGCGACACCTGCTCCCGCCGCCCCTGGTGTTCGTTTCCCCTTCTCTTCTGCGCTTTTCTCCCCGTGGTCGCCTGTTCTTCCTCCGTGGCTTTCTCTTCCCGCTGAGCTTTCTCTGCCACAGTTTCTTCTCTGCTTCTTTCCTGCCACGGTTCTTCGGTTCTCTTTTTCGCTTTTCTCTTCGCGGTCGTTTGTCGACCTTTTGCTTTTCGCCACCTGTTGTTGCCTTGACGAAGGGACCAGCCCAATCGTGAGTGCCGGCCACCCCGCACACATTCCGAAACACCCCACCGCGGACCCCACTGCCACCCCCGCCGAGCGGATCGGTGGGCTGCGCCGCCTGTTCGCCATGATGGCCCTGGAGCGCCGCGCCGGGATCGTGGCGGTGGTGTTCACGGTGCTTGTCACCGCCGTGGAGACCGCCGCCCCGCTGGTGACCCGCGACGCGATTGATATCGCCACCGGCTCCCGCACGCAGGCGCTGCCGACGCGGCTGCTGCCGGAGTTCTCCCCCCTGGCGGCGGTCATCGTCGTGCTGTTGGTGTTGGCGGTGGTGCGGTTTGTGTGCCAGTTCGGGCGCCGCTGGTTCGCGGGGCGGATGTCGATCGGGGTGCAGCACCGCTTGCGCCTGAAGGTGCTGGACCGACTGCTGGGCACCTCCGGGCGGGCCCAGGACCAGGTATCGACGGGGCAGGTGGCGTCCCGGGCGATTAGTGACTTGGCGACGATTCAGGGCATCACGGCGGTCCTGCCCCTGGCGACGGGCAATGCGCTGCGGGTGGTGGCGATGATCGGGGTCATGCTGTGGCTGAGCCCCTGGCTGGCGCTGGTTGCCTTGGCGAGTGTGCCGCTCATCGTGGCGGGCGCGTCGCTGTCACGGAAGAGTTTGTTTGCGGCGACGTGGACCGCGCAGCAAAAGGCGGCGGATTTGGCGACCCGGGTGGAGGAAACCGTCACCGGGGTGCGCGTCGTCAAGGCCTTCGCCCAGGAGCAGCGGGAGGTCGACGCGGTCGAGAACTTAAGCCGCGAGGTGTACGCCCACCGGATGCGGGCGGCGAAAGTCACGGCCCGCTTCCAGCCGGCTCTCGACCAGCTGCCGCTTGTCACCCTCGTCGTCAACGTGGCCTTGGGCGGCTGGTTGACCCTGCAGGGGCAGATTTCGGTGGGCACGTTCGTGGCGTTCACGACGTATCTCACGGCGATGACGAGTGCGACGCGCATGCTGGCAGGGGTGGCGGTGCGGGTGCAGTTGGCGTTGTCCTCGGTGGCGCGCATCCACGACGTGCTGGACCTGCCGCAGGCAGTCCCCGCCGCGGGCGCGGCGGCGGATGGCGCGCCCGCGGCACCCGTGCCGGCGGGCCCGCTCGGCGTCCGTGTGGAGGACGTGAGTTTCTCCACCCGGGGTACCACGGTGCTCAGCGGGGTGAACTGGTCGGTGCCGGCTGGCGGGCACATAGCGCTCATCGGCCCGCCCGGGGCGGGCAAGACGATGCTCGTGCAGCTCCTCGGCGGGTTCTACCCGCCGGAGGCGGGCCGCATTGTGCTCACGGGTGCGGCATCCTCCCCCGAGGGCACCCCAGTGGAGGTCAATGTCTCAGACCTCGACCCGCGGGCGCTGCGGGAGGCGGTGGTGTGCGTCTTCGACGAGGCGTGGCTGCTCAGCGACACGGTGCGCGCCAACATCACCCTCGGCGGGGATTATTCGGAGGAGGAGGTGCGCCGGGCGACCGACTTGGCGCAGGCCACCGAGTTCATCGAGGGCCTCGAGCACGGCTTTGACACCGTCCTCGGGGAGCGGGGGCTCACCCTGTCCGGCGGGCAGCGGCAGCGTGTCGCGCTCGCGCGGGCGATCCTGCGCCGCCCCCGGGTGCTGGTGCTCGACGATGCGACCTCGGCGATTGATGCCGCCACCGAGGCCGCCATCATTCGCGGCATGGCGGAGCAGCTGCGCGACGTGACGATCGTGTCGGTCGCCCACCGGGAATCCACCCTGCGGGCCGCCGACACCCTCGTCGTGCTCGATGGCGGGCGGGTCACCGCCGCCGGCCCCGTAGCCTCCATGGCCGCCGATCCGCAGGTCGCCACCCTCATGGCCTTGGCCCCCACCCCTGCGGGCGAGCCGGTGCCCTTCGACGAGGGGCAGACCCCCGCCTGGGAGGAACTCTGGCCCCCGCACACCGCCGGGGACGCCGGCCAGGGTGGGCCGAGTGCCTCCCAGATGCGGCGCGCCGCGGCGAGGAACTCCGCCCGCTCGGCGGGCGGGCACCCCCACGGTGCCGGCGGGCCGGGCATGCCGGCCGCGATCAGCGCCACCCCGGAGCTCATGCGGCGGGCCGCCGCCCTGCCGCCGGCGCAGGAATCCCCCGGGGTGGATGCCGCCCGCTGGCGGGACGCCGTCGGCGGCCTGCGGCCCTGGGCGATGCTGCGGGACGTGCGCGGCCTCATCGCCGCTGTCGTCGCCTTACTCATCGTCGGTGTGGCCTGCGACTTGGCGTTCCCCGCCCTCATGCGGCTGGCCATCGACCACGGCATCGCTGCCCGCTCCGCGGCCACGTTGTGGTGGATCAGCGCCGCCGGCCTCGTCGTCGTGCTGGCCAGCTGGGCGGCCGCCGCCTGGCAGACAGTGCTCGCGGCCCGCACCGGCGAGCGACTGCTCTTTGCCTTGCGGGTGCGCTCCTACGCTCACGTGCAACGCCTGTCGCTGTCCTACTTTGAGCGCACCCGCGCAGGCTCAATCCTCACCCGGATGACGACCGACATTGATTCGCTCACCTCCTTCCTACAGACGGGCCTGGCGCAGGCGATTGTGTCCGTCGGCACCTTGGGCGGGGTGACGGCCATCCTCGTGACCACCGACTGGCGGCTCGCGCTGGTGGCCCTCGGCGTGGTGCCCGTCGTCGCCGTCGCGACGATTGTGTTCCGGCGGATCTCCTCCCGGCTCTACGGGCAGGCCCGCCGGGACATCAGCGCCGTCAACGCCGACTTCCAGGAGTCCGTCACCGGGCTGCGCAGCATCCAGGCCTACCGCGCCGAACCACACATGGCGGACCGCTTCGCGCACGCCGCGCTGCGCTACCGGACGACCCGCCTGCACAGCCAAAAAGTCATCGCGATCTACTTCACCGGGGTCTCCTTCCTGTCGCTGGCGACCGAGGCCGTGGTCCTGGGCGTCGGCGCCACCATGGTCCAGCAGGGCACCCTGTCGGCCGGCGTGCTCGTCAGCGCGGTGCTGTATCTCGGCCTGTTGCTCAGCCCCATCCAGGTGCTCAGCCAGGTCTTCGACAGCTACCAGCAAGCCCAGGTCTCGCTCGGCCGCATCGCGGACTTGCTCGCCACCGAACCGCACGTGCCGGACACCGGCACCCGCGACACGGAGGATGCCCGCCGCGCCGCACAGGGCACCATCGAACTGCGGGACGTCACCTTCGCCTACGCGCCGGCCGGGAGCAGCAACCCGGCAGAGCACCTCCCCCCGTCCACGGCGGCGCTGCACAACATCAGCGTGCGCATCGCCCCCGGCAGCACCGTCGCCGTCGTCGGCCCCACCGGGGCCGGCAAGTCGACCATCATGAAGCTGCTGGCCCGCTTCTACGACCCCGGCAGCGGCAGCGTCCGCGCAGGCGAGACGACGGGGGGCACCGACACCACAGATATCCGCGACTTCGAGCTCCACGCCTGGCGGCGCACCCTCGGGCTCGTGCCGCAGGAAGCTCACCTGTTCAGCGGCACCGTCGCAGACAACATCGCCTACGGTCGCCCCACCGCCACCGCCGAGGAGATCACCGATGCGGCGCGCCGGGTGGGGGCGCTCACCGCGATCTCCCGGATCCCGGGCGGGTTCCGCCACCCGATCGGCGAGCGCGGCCAGGGCTTGAGCTCCGGGCAGCGGCAGCTCATCGCGCTGGCGCGCGCGGAGCTCGTCGAGCCGGCGCTGCTGCTCCTCGACGAGGCGACGGCGACGGTCGACCCCGCGACCGAGACCACCATCTTGAACGCCTCCGGGCGGGCCACGCAGCGGCGCACCAGCGTTGTGGTGGCGCACCGCTTGGCGACGGCGGCGCGGGCCGACCGGATCCTCGTCGTCGATGGCGGACGCATCACCGAAGATGGCACGCACGCCGAGTTGCTGGCCCGCGGGGGTACATACCGCAGGATGTGGGAAGCAAAGACCCAGGAGAACACCCCGGGGGTAGCGGCCACCCCACCCCCAATCACACCCGAAAGAGAACAAGATGAGACATTCACCCCTGGTTCACGTTAGCCTGTAGGCAAGCGAATTCGAGCCTTCCCTACCCCCATACGAGCACTCACAGACTCCACCCCCACGACTCCACCCGGTGTCCCACACTGCCCAGCCCTGTGACGGTGTGTGCGCCCGCTACCCCCGCCGCCCACCCGGCACCCCCGGGAGGTGCTGCAGCCGGCAGGCGCGCACCCTGCGGCGACGGGCGGGAGGAGGTGGGGTGTGGAATAGCTGGGAGTGGGGCGGGTTTGAACTACCGAGCAACGATTGACCCACTTGTCGTTTTCAGAAGAAATGAGGCGAGCACCTGCCGTGAGCAGCGCAACACAGTTCGGCCAGAACCAGTGGCTGGTAGACGAGATGTACCAGCAGTTTAAGAAAGACCCGAACTCGGTGGACAAGGAGTGGCGCGAGCTGTTTGAGTCGCAGGACGGTGCCCCGAGCACCCCTGCCCAGCCCGCCAGCCCCGCCCCCGCCGCGCAGCCCGCCGCCCAGCCCGCGGCGTCGAAGCCGCGGTCCGCCGGCCCGGGCACGACGGCGCAGACCCACGAGGCGAAGGTGGCGGAAGAAAAGCGCAAGGCCGCAAGCCCGCTCAACCGCACCCGGGAGCTGCCGGAGGCCGGCAAGACCACCATGACGGGCATCGCCAAGGCGATCGCGAAGAACATGGACCTCTCCCTCGAGGTGCCGACCGCCACCTCGGTGCGCGACATGCCGGCCCGGCTGATGTTCGAAAACCGCGCGATGATCAACGAGCACCTGCGCCGCACCCGCGGCGGCAAGATCTCGTTTACCCACATCATCGGCTACGCCATGGTCAAGGCCGTCATGGCCCACCCGGACATGAACAACGCCTACGAGGTCGTCGACGGCAAGCCGACCCTCGTCGTCCCGGAGCACATCAACCTGGGCCTGGCGATCGACCTGCCGCAGAAGGACGGCTCCCGCGCGCTCGTCGTCGCCGCGATCCGTGAGTGTGAGAACCTGTCGTTCTCCGAGTTCGTCGACGCCTACGAGGACATCGTCCGCCGCGGCCGCAACGGCAAGCTCACCGGCAAGGACTTCGCCGGGGTGACGATCTCCCTGACGAACCCCGGTGGTATCGGTACCCGCCACTCCGTGCCCCGCCTGACCAAGGGCCAGGGCGCGATCATTGGCGTCGGTTCCATGGATTACCCGGCCGAGTTCCAGGGCGCCTCCGAGGATCGCCTCGCGGAGCTGGGTGTCGGCAAGCTCGTCACCATCACCTCCACCTACGATCACCGCATCATCCAGGGCGCGGAGTCCGGCGAGTTCCTCCGCACCATGAGCCAGCTGCTGGTCGACGACCACTTCTGGGATCACATCTTTGAGGTCATGGGGGTGCCCTACTCCCCGATGCGCTGGGCGCAGGACATCCCCAACCGTGGGGTGGACAAGAACACCCGCGTCATGCAGCTCATCGAGGCCTACCGTTCCCGCGGCCACCTCATCGCCGACGTCAACCCGTTGCACTGGCAGCAGCCGGGCCTGCCGGTGCCGGACCACCGTGACCTGCAGATCGAAACCCACGGCCTGACCCTGTGGGACCTCGACCGCACCTTCAACGTCGGTGGTTTCGACGGCCGGGAGACGATGACGCTGCGCGAGGTGCTCGCGAAGCTGCGCGCCGCCTACACCCTGAAGGTCGGCTCCGAGTACACCCACATCCTCGACCGCGATGAGCGCATCTGGCTGCAGAACCGCCTCGAGGAGGGCCAGCCGAAGGCCACCCCCGCGGAGCAGAAGTACATCCTGCAGAAGCTCAACGCCGCCGAGGCCTTCGAGAACTTCCTGCAGACCAAGTACGTCGGCCAGAAGCGCTTCTCCCTCGAGGGTGCCGAGTCCCTCATCCCGCTCATGGACGCCGCGATCGATACCGCGGCCGGCCAGGGCCTCGACGAGGTCGTCATCGGTATGCCGCACCGTGGCCGCCTCAACGTGCTGGCCAACATTGTGGGCAAGCCGCTGCACACCCTGTTCAACGAGTTCGAGGGCAACATCGACCCGGCGCAGGCCGGCGGCTCCGGCGACGTCAAGTACCACCTCGGTGCTGAGGGCCAGTACCTGCAGATGTTCGGCGACGGCGAAATCAAGGTGACGCTCACGGCGAACCCCTCGCACCTCGAGGCCGTCAACCCCGTCATGGAGGGCATCGCCCGCGCCAAGCAGGACATCCTCGACCTCGGCGAAGACGGCTACACCGTCGTGCCGATCCTGCTGCACGGCGACGCCGCCTTCGCGGGCCTGGGCATCGTCCCGGAGACCATCAACCTGGCGCAGCTGCGCGGCTACACCGTCGGCGGCACCATCCACATCGTGGTCAACAACCAGATTGGTTTCACCACCACCCCGGATTCCTCCCGCTCCTCCCAGTACGCCACCGACATCGCCAAGGCCTTCGGCTGCCCGGTGTTCCACGTCAACGGCGACGACCCGGAGGCTGTGGTGTGGGTCGGCCGCCTGGCGACCGAGTACCGCCGCCGCTTCGGCAAGGACGTGTTCATTGACCTCGTGTGCTACCGCCGCCGCGGCCACAACGAGGCCGACGACCCGTCGATGACGCAGCCGCAGATGTACGACATCATCGACAACAAGGAAACCACCCGCACCAAGTACACCGAGGACCTGGTGGGCCGTGGCGACCTCAACGCCGAGGATGCCGAGGCTGTGGCGCGCGACTTCCACGACCAGATGGAGTCCGTCTTCAACGAGGTCAAGCTCGCCGAGAAGCGTCAGGTCACCGCCCAGGAAGGCATCACCGCCTCCCAGCAGCTGCCCCACGGCCTGGATACGTCGATCTCCCGGGAGACGATGATCGAAATCGGGCAGAGCTACGTCAACGTGCCCGAGGGCTTCAGCCCCCACCCGCGCGTGGCGCCTGTGGCCGCCAAGCGCGCCGAATCCGTCCGCGAGGGCGGCATCGACTGGGGTTGGGGCGAGCTGCTCGCCTTCGGCTCCCTCGCCCTTGAGGGCAAGCTGGTGCGCCTCGCCGGTGAGGATTCCCGCCGCGGTACCTTCACCCAGCGCCACGCGGTGATGATCGACCCGAACACCGCCGCCGAGTACAACCCCATCGACGACCTGGCTCGTTCCCAGGGCTCCGGCAAGTTCCTCGTCTACAACTCCGCCCTGACCGAGTACGCCGGCATGGGCTTCGAGTACGGCTACTCCGTCGGCAACCCCGACGCAGTCGTGGCGTGGGAGGCCCAGTTCGGCGACTTCGCCAACGGCGCCCAGACCATCATCGACGAGTACGTGTGCTCCGGTGAGGCGAAGTGGGGCCAGACCTCCAGCGTCATCCTGCTGCTGCCCCACGGCTACGAGGGCATGGGCCCCGACCACTCCTCCGCCCGCATTGAGCGCTACCTGCAGCTGTGCGCCGAGGGTTCCATGACGGTCGCCCAGCCCTCCACCCCGGCGAACCACTTCCACTTGCTGCGCCGCCACGCCCTGTCCGACCTCAAGCGCCCCCTGGTCGTCTTCACCCCGAAGTCGATGCTGCGCCTCAAGGACGCGGCCTCCCCGGTGGAGGACTTCACCGAGGTCACCAAGTTCCGCTCCGTCATCAACGATCCCCGCCTGGTGGACCGCGACGGCAAGATCATCGGTGACGCCGCTGCGGTGAAGACCATCATGCTGGTCTCCGGCAAGCTGTACTACGAGCTGGAGAAGCGCCGCAAGAAGCTGGGCCGTGAGGATGTGGCCATCGTCCGCATCGAGATGCTGCACCCGATCCCCTTCAACCGCCTGAAGGAAGCGTTCGACTGCTACCCGAACGCCACCGAGATCCGCTTCTGCCAGGACGAGCCCGCCAACCAAGGCCCGTGGCCCTTCCTCGGCCTGCACCTCCCGGAGCTCATCCCGGGCATGCTGCCGATGAAGCGCATCTCCCGCCGCGCGCAGTCCTCCACCTCCACCGGCCTGGCGAAGGTCCACGCCTTCGAGCAGGAGCAGCTGCTGCAGGCCGCCTTCGAGGAGTAACCCTCCCCACAGGCGCCCGCCCGACGCCGGCACCACTGCCCACCACCCCGCGTTCCCTGTCCTCAGCACAGGGCACGCGGGGTGGTTTTTTGCGCCCATGTATAACGCGTTGGGCATGACATGCTTTCCTTGCATGAATGTGTGTGTGCATAATGCCTGCAACGTATCGGCACCACAGCCCACATGTGTGTGGGGCCGATATCGGGGACTCGGGGAACCATTCTTGGTCCACCGCGTGTCTAGGACTCGTGACAGGAACGCACCCCACGTCATCCACCCACCCCGGCCACTGGCCACACCACGCACACCGAAGGGAGCACACCACCCCACCCCGCCTCAGCGCGCACGCGACAGCACACCCGCACCCGGCAGGCCCGCACACCCTGCCGACAGGCCCGCGGGTGGCAGCCGGCGAATGCACGACGTCGGCCCCGCACCTGTGGGCCGCTGCGCCGCGCGTCACGGGGCACCACGCCACACAACGCTTGGCGCACGTGCCTGCACGGGGCACGCACCCGCTTCTGAGGCGGCGGTGGGGCGTGCCCCCCAAGGTGTGGCCGCCAGCGGCGCGGGGGCGGATGACCGTATCTCGGGCGTGCCCTCCCCTGTCACCACCTCGAAGTGATCCCACCATCCGCGCCACACACTGCGGCCGGTGGGCAATATTCCTCATGCCTAGCCCAAGGAGTGACACACACATGCATGACCACCGCCAACCACAGCCACCCGGCGCAGCGCCCGCCGAACCTGCACCCCGGCACCGGCGGGGACGCCCCGCCCCCGCAGCCTTCCGCACGGCCGGCGCCGGAACCTTCCAGGCGAATGTGCGGCTGCGGCTCGACGCCCAACCGCACGTGCCCTGCCCCGCACACACCCTCTCGGGCGCGAATACTGCGGCGGACGACACCGGTGCCCGGCGCGCCGCCTCCCGGGCGGGGCGGCCCTCGGGGCGCCCTCAGGTGGGCAGTCCTGTGGCCCGGCACGGGCAGCGCCCGCAGCAGCGGGCCCGGCGTCACCGTGAGGGTGAGGGCACGGGTGACTCCTCCCCCGTGTGCGGTTGAGCGCCGTCCGCGTGCCCCGCGACACCGGCAACGCCTGGAGCACTGAGAAAAGCCCCGCAGACGTCTTCTCTGCGGGGCTGGCAGCAGGCCGCGCCCGGTGAGGGCCATGTCTGTTGGCGCGGGTGTTTCTCGGGCCTTGTGGCTTAGGGCCCCTGCAGGTCGTGGGCGGCCATGTAGGGGCCGAGCACCTCAGAGACCGAGCCGGACTGGGACATCTGCGCCGAGAGTTCTTCGATGTCCTCGGTGCTCATCGTGCCGGTGACCTTATTCATGATGAGTCGCGCGTCCCGGTTGAGCACCGGCTTGCGGTAGATCGGCACAATGTTTTGCGGCAGCTTCGGCGTGGACTCCTTGCAGGCGGTCGCGCTGGAGGGGTCGGTGGCGGCCAGGCTGCCCGGCAGGGAGTTCACCAAGGCCGTGTAAGTGGTTTCCCGCCAGGTGCCATCGTTGGCGCTGATCTCGCCGGCGTCCAGGGCTGCGGTGTATTCTTCGGAGATTTTCGCCGCAGCCAGCGGGTTGAGTTCCTCCAGCAGCTCCCCCATGCAGCCGACGACGACATCGGCGTCGCCTGCGGTGAGTGCCTCGAAGCGGGGCCTGGTGGGGTCGGTGTCGGTCGGCCGGTACGGCAGGGCGGTCCGCCCGTGCCCGTTGAGCGTCTTCATGTACAGCTCACTAACGAGGCCCTGCATGGGGCGCGAGTCGTCGATGATGACCCGCACCGCCGACGTGGAGCCGGCGATCGGTTCCCGGGTGGGTTCCTCCGCGCAGCCACTGAGCATCCCTACGAGGGCGGCAGCGGCCGTGAGGACTGCGGCCGTGGAGTAGTAGGGGCGGGTCGTCGCCGCGGCGGAGGCTTCCGGTGCGGGCGGGGTCGAAACAGTCAACGCGCTCCTCGGGTCACACCCCGCCAGCCAGTCCCGGTGTCGGGCACCGCGTGGGGTGCCGCGCGCGTCGGGGTGCGGCGGGGAGAAAGGTGGCTTGTCAGGGGTGGGAAGGCAATGTGAGCCAACCGCGCTCATCTTACCCGCCGGCCCGCACCCGCCCCGCCCGCGGACACCCCCTTGTCCTATCTCGGGGTGGCCAGTGGTCTGCCGGCACGCGCACTGAGCCTTCCGGGGGCGCGCACTGCGCGGTCAAGGGGACGCGCCCGCACACGGGGCGCGCGGGCATGCGTGCCGTGGAACAGCGCTCGCCTCGCGCGCTACCTGTGGCGTGCTTTGTTGTCGCTGCTGCGTGGGGTTTAGCATGGGCGGTGGTTGGCGCGGCAGGCAGTGCCGCGCGGCGCACAGCCCGCGCCGCACAACCACCCGCATTCGACTCGCTCAGCACCACGAAGGGGGCGCACCGTGGCGACCAATCCGCTCATGAAGCCCGTCAAGGCCGCCGCAGGCGCGGCCAAGGCGCAGGCCAGCAAAGCCAAAAACGGCGGCTCAAAGTCTCCGGCACGGCCGCACACCCCCGCCCGGCCCGCCCCCGTGGAAGCCGCCATCGAGCGCTGCGCGGTGTACTGCGACGGCGCCGCCGAGAAAACCCAGTACACCTACCTCAGCGCCCTGGAGGAAGTGCGCCGCCGCGGCAAGGGCTTCGTGTGGCTGGCGTTGCGGGAGCCGGACGAGCGCCAGATGATCGCCATCGCGAACGCCTACGACGTCCACGAACTCATCGTGGAGGACGCGGTGACCGCCCACCAGCGCCCCAAGGTGGAGCGCTACGACGATCAGTTGTTCTTCGTGGTGCGCTCCGTGCAGTACAAGGAACACGAGTCGGTGGCCGACGCGAAAGAGATCATCTCCACCGGTGAGGTGCAGATGATTCTCGGGCCGGACTTCATCATCACCATTACCCACACCGGCACCGCCCCCTTGGCACAGATCCGGCGCCTCGTGGAGGCGGAGCCGGAGCAGGTGGCGATGGGCCCGGCGGGTATTTCCTGGGTGGTCGCCGACATCTTGGTCGACCAGTACCTGACGATTGCGCACCAGCTGTCGACAGACGTCGACGAGCTGGAGACCGAAGTGTTTACTCCCGACACCCGCTTCGACATTGAGCAGATCTACATGCTCAAAAGGGAGATCCTGGAGATGCGGCACGCCATCGACCCCCTGTCGACGGCGCTGCGCAGCTTGATCGCGAACCACCACGACATTTTGTCGAAGGAGCTGCGCTCCTACTACCGTGACGTCCTCGACCACGAGCTGCTCGCCGCCGACCAGATCGCCTCCTACGATGAGCGGCTCTCCGCCCTGATTGATGCCGGCGTGGCGATGATTTCTTTGCAGCAGAACAACGACATGCGCAAGATTTCCGCGCTGGTCGGCATGGCGGCACTGCCCACCATGATCGCCGGTATCTACGGCATGAACTTCGACAACATGCCGGAATTGCACAGCACCTACGGCTACTACGTGTGCCTGGCCGCCATGGCCCTGTCGGTCGTGGTGTTGTGGATTTTCATGAAGCACAAGCGCTGGCTCTAAGCAGCACGCACCCGAAGGTGACTGCTGCGGGGCACGTGTGTGTGCGGGGCACTGCGGGCACCCCACGCGGTGACGGGGTGTTGGGGTGCTGGGGTGCGCCCGGTTTAGCCGCCGAAGGGATTGCGCGGCTCCGGAGCGTGCCCCGGGGCCTGTGCCGGGGGCTGCCCGTAGCCGGTGGACTCGGGGGCGCCGTCCTGCGGGGCGGGCGGCACCGGGGCGGTGGGCTCAGGCACCGCTGAGACGTCCCCCGGGGTGGCGGGCGTGCCGGCACCGGCAGGAGCACCTGTACTCGCGCGCGGCGCACTGCCGCGCTCCTCGGCGAGCACGCCCCGCACAATGTCGCGGGCCCGCGGGGCGATATCCCGGGCGCACACCACGTCGTAACGGCTCGCCACCAGCTCCGTGCGGGTGAGGAACTTCTTCCTGCGGGGCGACATCACCGCCGGCACGAAGGTGACCACCAGGCCAAAAAGCACCGTCATCGACACGGCCATGCCGACGGTGGACACCAGCTCATCGGTCCCCATGGAGAAAAACACGCCGATGAGCATGCCGAGCACCACCGACTGCACGAGGGTAGACACGAGAATCCTCGGCCACGTCACCCGCCCCACGACGTGCTCGACCTCGACGGGGTTGACGCCGACGATAGAGAGCGCGTGAGCAGGAATGTCGGGCTCCGCGACGAGGGCGTTGACGACGCGTTCGGCCTCCGCGTAGGTGGCGAAGGAACCGACGGGCCAGCCGTCGGGCAGCTGCCGCAGGGTCGCCTCCCGGGGGCCGAAGGGCGCGCGGACGGCAGCGCGGGCGCTCGGGGCGGGGTCAGTGGTGGGGCGCGGGGTGGTCATAGGAGGTATCAACCGGCCTTTTGGGGGATTGTCGTGGCACAAGATACAGCAGAAAACTGCGGGAGAAACAGTGTGAGAAAAACAGAAAAACTAGGGTGAAGGGCACTGCGGCGGCGCACCACAGCTGTGGGGGATGCGCATCGTGTGGGACACCGCCGGTGTCTACTCCACCAACGTCTCACACTTCAGCGGTGTTCCCTCCTTCTGGCCCCTCCTTCTGTTCCCTCCTTTCCCCCGAGTCGTGTGGCTGCCCCGGGGGATCTCTCGCACGGTCGCGCCCGGTGCGGGTGCGCCGCCTGCCTGCAGCCAGGGGTGGTGGGTGCGGGTGGGGCGTTACCGCGTGGTGTGGGCTGCTCGCTAGACTGGGGCACCATGAGTTCCGTCACCCGCCTGTACGTGGGGCGCCTCGCCGGCATGATTGTCCGCGGCCCCGACACCGAACCCATCGGCCGCGTCCGCGACGTGCTGGTCACCATCCGCCCGCCGCACAACATCACCCGCGCCGTCGGCCTCGTGGTGGAGATGGTGAACAAGCGCCGCATCTTCGTACCGATGCTGCGGGTGGCGGCCATCGACCCCACCGAAATCACCCTGGTCAGCGGGTCGGTGTCGATGCGCGCCTTCCAGCGCCGGGCGGGCGAGCTGTCGCTCATGAACGACATCATTGGCTCCCGCGTCCACGTCGACGACCCGGAGTTGGAGGACCTTCACGGCAAGGCGGTGCAGGTCGCCGACGTGGAAATCGAACAGACCCGCACCCGCGACTGGCAGATCTCCCGGGTGGCGGTCTCCGGGCAAAAATCGACCTTCGCCCGCCGGGCACCCCTGCACGTGGTGCCCTGGGCTTACGTGCACGGCCTGTCGCTGACGTCGGCGGACCACTCCCCCGCCACCGCGGAGCTCGTCGCCCAGTTTGATGACATGCGACCCGCCGACGCCGCCACGCTCATGCACCGGCTGACGCCGACGCAGCGTGTCGACGTCGCTGAGGAACTCAACGACGAGCGACTGGCGGACATCCTCCAGGAGCTGCCCGAGGACCACCAGGCCGAGCTCATCGAGGCGCTCGCGATTGAGCGCGCCGCGGACGTGCTGGAGGAAATGGACCCGGATGATGCGGCCGACCTGCTGGGCGAACTGCCCGACGATAAGGCCGACGTGCTGCTGGAGCTCATGGACCCCGAGGAGTCGGAGCCGGTGCGCCGCCTCATGGACTTCGCCGACGACACCGTCGGCGCGATCATGACCCCGGAGCCGGTGATCCTCTCCCCGCAAACCACGGTCGCTGAGGCGCTCGCCACGGTCCGCAACCCGGACCTGCCGACCTCGCTGGCATCGATGGTGTTCGTGGTGCGCCCGCCGACGGCGACCCCGACGGGCCGCTACCTGGGGTGCGTGCACCTGCAGAAGCTGCTGCGGGAAGCCCCCTCCACCCTGGTCAGTGGCATCCTGGACCCCGACCTGCCGCCGCTGTACGCCAGCGACGATAAGGAAACAGCGGCCCGCTACTTCGCAACCTATAACCTGGTGTGTGGTCCGGTGCTCGACGAGGATAAGCACCTCCTCGGCGCGGTGAGCGTGGACGACCTGCTCGACCACATGCTGCCCGACGGGTGGCGTGAGATGGGCATCCGCCCGGAGGAAACCCGCAGCCGCATCACCATCCGCACCCCCCAGAAGTAGCACCCCCGTTTTTCTCCCCCGCCCGTGATCCGCCCCGTCGACGTTGGAAGGAACCCCCATGGCTGAGCAGACCCGTGGTGTCCTCGACACCCCCACCACTGGCCAGCGCCGCAAGCTGATCCAGGTCGACGGCGACGCCGTCGGCGCCTTCGCCGAAAAAGTCGCCCGCTTCTTCGGCACCGGCGAGTACCTGTTCTGGCAGACAGTGTTCGTGCTCATCTGGATTGGGCTCAACGTCGGCGGGTTCTTCTGGAGTTGGGACCCCTACCCCTTCATCCTGCTGAACCTGGCGTTTTCCACCCAGGCGGCCTACGCCGCACCCTTGATCCTGTTGGCGCAGAACCGGCAGGAGGACCGCGACCGGGCGGTGCTCAACGACGATCGTCGCCGCGCGGAGCAAACGAAGGCGGATACGGAGTTCCTCGCCCGGGAGCTCGCGAGCGTGCGCCTGGCGTTGGGTGAGACGGTGTCCCGTGATTACCTGCGCCACGAACTAGAAGACCTCAAGGACCTGCTGGCCCGCCTGGAGGACAAGCTGGATGACGCCACTGCCGTGTCCTTGGCCCGCGCCCACGATGATGGTTCCCGGGAGGCCGGCGGCGATCTCAGCGAACCCGTCGGCTGACACCACGCAGGCGTGTACCGCCTGCTGTCGTTCTTCTCCTCCCCTGTCTGCGCCCGATCCACCCGCCTTTGTGTCGGTGGTCGGGCGCACGTCGTGCAGTAGCCGTGCGGGGCCGTTCAGGGCCGTGCAGGCCGTGCAGGGGCCGCTGCGCTGTATCAGACGGGGCCACGGGCCCGGCTGCCAGGCGCATTCACTCCCCCAAGGCCCCGGGGGCGGGAGTGGACTAGGCTGGTGTCCCGTGATGAGTGAAGTGCAACAAGACGCGGTGCAAGCCGCCCTCGCTACTGTCATCGACCCGGAAATCGGCCGCCCCGTCACCGAACTGGGCATGATCGACTCGGTCGACATCGACGGCGCGACGGTGCGCGTGCACCTACTGCTGACAATCGCGGGCTGCCCGATGCGCAGCACCCTCGTCGACGGTGTGGAAAAAGCCGTCGGCGCGGTCGAGGGGGTCAACTCCGTGGAGGTCACCACCGGGGTCATGACCGACGAGCAGCGTCGCCGCCTCCGGCAGGGCCTGCGGGGCGATGCGGACGAGCTGCCCAACCCCTTCAACGACCCCACGAGCCGCACCCGCGTCTACGCGGTCGCCTCCGGCAAGGGGGGTGTCGGCAAGTCGAGCGTGACCGTGAACCTGGCGGCCGCGCTGGCGGCCCGCGGCCTGTCCGTCGGCATCGTCGACGCTGATATCTACGGCCACTCCGTGCCCCACATGCTGGGCAGCGATGACCGCCCCACCCCGGTCGACGACATGATCATGCCCCCGCAGGCCCACGGGGTGAAGATGATCTCGATCGCGCACTTCACCGAAGGTAACGCCCCGGTGGTGTGGCGCGGGCCGATGCTGCACCGGGCGATCTCCCAGTTCCTCACCGACGTGTTCTGGGGCGACCTCGACGTGCTGCTGCTGGACCTGCCGCCCGGCACCGGCGATATCGCGATCTCTGTCGCGCAGCTGCTGCCCCAGGCGGAGCTCCTCATCGTCACCACCCCGCAGGCTGCCGCCGCCGAGGTCGCGGAGCGTGCGGGTTCGATCACGCAGCAAACCCGCCAGAAAATTGCCGGCGTCATTGAAAACATGGCGGCCATGGTGCTGCCCGACGGCACCACAATGGAAGTCTTCGGTTCCGGCGGCGGCCAGATCGTCGCCGACCGCTTGAGCGTCATCACCGGCACCCCGGTGAAGCTTCTGGGCAGCATCCCCCTGGACCCGAAGGTGCGTCTCGGCGGGGATGACGGCACCCCGATCGCGATTTCTGATCCGAGCTCCCCGGCGGGGGCGGCGTTTGGGGCGATTGCTGACACGCTGGCCCGCCGCCAGGATTCCCTCGCGGGTGTGTCCTTGGGCCTCAACCCGAAGCGCTAAGCGCCTCGGCCCCACACACGATACGAGCACCGTTCACACGCCCCACACAACTCATGTGGGGAGGTGGACGGTGCTCGTGTCTGTGCGCGGCGCGCATGCCCCTTGCCGGCGCGGCGAACTTAGATGACGTCATCCCACGCGCTGGGCTGCGTCGGCTGTGGCCCAGGAGTCTGAGGGGCCGGCGCCTGTGGGGCTGCAGGGGGTGCAGGCTGCTCAGCCTGGGGTGCGCGCGGCAACACCGGCTCGGGCGGCGTGACGTCGCCCCTCGCGGTCTCTGCGGCGCCCCCAGTGGTGATCCCGGGGCGGCTATCCGGTCGGGCCACCCGGTGGGTCTCGGGGGTGTCGCCCGCATAGTTGCGCTGCCGCTGCGCGGCACCGGCGGTGCCCTCCGCCATGATCTTCTTCGGATCGAAGGCGTCGAGGAAGGTGTCATCCCCGTCCAACAGGGTGCGGGTCACCATCGCCCGCGGGGTCATGCCCCGCAGACGCTGCAAATCTTTCAGTGGTTCGGTGATGGTGTCGAACTCGGGCCCGAGTTCGCCGGCGAGTTCTTTCTTCGCGTTGTCGATCGCCTTCCGGGCCGCGTAGATGGCGGCGCGGGCATCTTCGATGACGCGGGGGAGGCGCTCCGGGCCGATGATGATGAGGCCGGCGATGAACACCACCGCAATCTCAAACCAGCCCACATTGCTAAACACGCAAGCCTCACGCCTTTCCTTGAACTGCCGCCACAGGGCCGGCTAAGCCACCATGGGGTGCTGATACTGGCCACCGCCTGTGCGCCGAAGCCCGCGGGCGCGGCGCGCCCTTAGAACCGGCGGGTGGCGCGGCGAGTGCGGCGCACTACAGCCAAAATCTTAGCAACGCCCGCCATGCTCACCGCACTGGCCACCGCTGGCCCGGTCGGCGGATCACTGCGCCGCGTGGACGGCGCGAGTTCCGCGGGATCCTCGGCAATATTCGTCAACCGCGCCACCAGGGAGCGGGGCGCACAGATCGCCTCGTCGTCTTCGTGGGCCTGCCGCAGTGCGGCCGCCGCGCGGCGCTGTGCGGCCACATCGCCGCGGCATTCGGCACAGTGCACGAGATGGACTTTCGCCCGGTGGGTGGCCCCAGGGGTGAGCTCCCCGTCGACGAAGGCGGCGACCGCCTCGGTGGAGAGGTGCTCGACGGAGGCAAAGCGCTTGACCCGCGTGGCGGACTGCAGGCGCGGCGGGATGTTCGGGCGATATTCGAGATTCATGCGCGCGACAACCTCCCTACGACGGTCACGAGGACAAACACTGAGCACTGGGCGTCTTCACGGTCTCTTGAGCGCAAGTACGCCGAGAGGCCTGTGAAGACACAAGAAGAAACACACCGGAAAAGACCTGAAGGCCGGCGCCGTGCGGAACAGCGCGGCGGGGCACTGCTGTTTCTGTGGCCCAGGGTACTCCCGCCGCACGCGCTTGTGGGGTGTGCGGGAGAAAAAATTCTCCGCGCCCCGCAGCAACGTGTGCGGGCTGGCAGGTGTTTAACTGCGGGCGGGGATGAGTTCCCCGGCAGAGGCGTTGGTCTCTGCGGCGGCCTCCAGGGAGGCGCGCAGGTGGCTACGCCCGCGGTGAATCCGGGAGCGCACGGTCCCGAGCTTTACGCCGAGAGTATCGGCGATTTCGTCGTAGCTCATGCCCATGACGTCACAGAGCACGACCGCGACCCGGAAGTCGGGGGCCAGGTCATCCAGCGCCTTCTGCAACACCGGGTCCAGGTTCGCCACCGTGTAGGCCTGCTCGGGGGTGAGGTCATTACCGGGCACCCGGTCGTAGTCCTCCGGGAGGGCTTCCATCCGGATCTTCGCCCGGTGGCGCACCATGTCGAGGAACAAGTTGGTGGTGATGCGGTGCAGCCACCCCTCGAAGGTGCCGGGCTGGTAGTTCTTCAGGCTGCGGAACACCCGCATGAAGGTTTCCTGCGTGAGGTCCTCCGCGTCCTGCTGGTTGCCGGAGAGCCGGTACGCGAGGCGGTAGACGCTATCCGCGTGCTCTTCGACGAGTTCCGCCCAGCTCGGCATGCCGGCGACACCGGCGTCAAAAGCGGCCGTGCCCGTGAGCTTCTCGCTCTCGTGGGCGTCAGTCTGCGGGGTGCGGTTCACACTCATGCGGGGATTGTCCATCGTGGAGTTAGTGTACCCCGGGGAAATACCTGAGACCTAGTTCCGCGATTACTGGCAAAACCCTGTGACATGTGCCCGTGAATGCCTGGAAGCACCCCCACCCCACCCCCGCAGCCACAACACCGGGCCCACTCACCATCCCCCACAGGCACCCCCAGAACCGGGCCCTCGCCGCAGCGCACCGAGGCGGGGCGTCACCGCCACCCCCACTCACCACAGCATTCACAACAGACCACACGCGTTTCATGTTGCACCTGGCCCGCGTGCCTGCAGTGAACACCAGTGCACGCTGCCCCTATGATGGCCGCGTGACTACTTCCGCTTTCGATGCCCTGCAGCGATACATCAACTCCACCGCCAGCGCGGACGCCGCACTGGTGGACGCCGTGGACACTGCCGAGGAGTTCGGCATCGCCGTGCCCGATACGGCGACCGCGTCCCTGCTGACGACCCTGGCGGCGCTCGCCGCAGGTGGCGAGAAAGCCTCCCTCGTGGCCGTCACCCCGGCGGCGGCGGTCGTCGGCCTGCATCTGCTGGCCGGAGTGGCCCCGGGGAGCCAGCTGACTGCCATCGACCCCGAATCGGAGCACCAGCGCCACGCCCGCGAGGCCCTGTCGGCGGCCGGCTACCCGGCCTCCACGCTGCGCTTCCTCCCCTCCCGTCCCCTGGAGGTCATGGGGCGCTTGGCGAAGGGCTCCTACCACCTCATCTACGCGGATGTGCGCGCCACCGACCTGGCCGCCATGACGCAGGCCGCGTGGCCGCTGCTCGCAGACGGTGGCGTGCTGGTGCTGGCCGACAGCCTGCTGGACGGGCTCGTCGGCGACGAGTCCCGCTCCGATCGCGACACCGTCGCCGCCCGCGAGGCCGATCAGGCGCTCGCCGACCTGGAGGGCGCGATTGTCATGCGCCTGCCACTGGGCGCGGGCCTGACCTGCATCACCAAGCGCTAGCCGCTACTCACACCCGCCCCGCGCACAGGCATCGCGGGCGGGCATCACGCGTCAGGCATCGCGCGCACAAGCACCACACGCCGCTATCTCACCCAGAGGTAGCGGCGTGTGTCGTTGTGCGCCCGTCGCTGCCGGCATGCACGACCAGGGCCGCCCCGCCCACGGGCGACTACTCCCCCATTCGCTGCCTTCGCAGGGCCAGTCCTCAGGACGAGGCCGTGGGGCCAGTCCGCAGGGCCAGTGGCCGCGTGATGGACGGGCCGGGTGACTGTTGGTCACCTGCCCCAGGCAAGCGCATGCGCCCATCCCGCCAACCTTGGGATGAGCGCATGCACGGCTGTGGCCCCCGAACAACACACAGGCCCCTGCACGTGGCATATCGCTGCACTCAGCGCCAGCAGGCACGCCGACCACGGCGCCTCCACTCAGGTGTCCGGGGTGGGGGTACGGGGCGTGACAGAGAAGCACGCCATGTGAGTCCGCCTCACGGCGAAAAAGCCTGCGGCGGGGGTGTCAATGGCGTGCACTGCGCGCGGGGCGCGGAAGTTGTTCGAAAGGGAAATGAAGTCTCGGGGCATTCCCGCTTCCGGGTGGGGCTGCCAGCGCCTTCTCATGTGGCAGCCGCCCGGAATTTTTTCGCGGTGGGTGTCCGACACGCCCGGGATGGTGATCTCGGGAGCGTGGCCCCTGCGCGGGGTGCGGGGATGCGCGGTGGATGGGTGGAAAATCGTGGCCCGGGGTTGCCTCCGGCCACGGGGCGGGCAGGGGGCATGGTGTCCCCCTGCCGACAAGGGTTAGACCGTCTGGTTCTTGCCGACGCAGACCACGCCGCCGGGGCTGATCTGGAAGCGGGTGGCATCGCGCTCGTGGTCGACGCCGATGAACTCGCCGTCGGAGACGCGGACGTTCTTGTCGAGGATGGCGTGGCGGACCACGGCACCCTTACCGATGCGCACGCCCGGCATGAGCACGGAGCCTTCGACCGTGGCACCTTCCTCCACGATGACGTTGGAGCTCACCACGGAGTTGCGCACCGTCGACGCGGAGATAATCGACCCGGAGGCCACCATCGAGGACTGGGCGATACCGCCGGCAACGAACTTCGCCGGGGGCAGGTTGCCGTCGTCGGTGTTGTGGATCGGCCACGAGCGGTTGTACAGGTTGAACACCGGGTGGACGCTGATGAGGTCCATGTGGGCCTCGTAGAAGGCGTCGATGGTACCGACGTCACGCCAGTAGCCCTTATCGCGCTCCGTGGCGCCGGGCACGTGGTTGGACATGAAGTCGTAGACGTGGGCCTCACCCTTGCGGGCGAAGTACGGGATGATGTCCCCGCCCATGTCGTGCTCCGAGTCCTCGTTCTCCGCGTCCGCCTTGAGCGCCTCGATGAGCGCGCTCGTGGTGAAGACGTAGTTACCCATGGAGGCGTACGTCATGTCGGGATCGTCAGGCGTGGCCGGCGGGTCGGCCGGCTTCTCCACGAACTCGGTGATGGTGCCGTCCTCATCGGACTGGATGCAGCCGAAGGCGGAGGCCTCCGAGCGCGGGATACGAATACCGGCGACGGACACCGATGCGCCGGAGGCGATGTGCTCGTCGACCATCTGCTTCGGATCCATGCGGTAGACGTGGTCGGCACCGAAGACGATGACGTAATCCGGGTCCTCATCCTCAATGAGGTTCATGGACTGCAGGATGGCGTCTGCGGAACCGGTAAACCAGCGCTTACCCAGGCGCTGCTGGGCGGGCACCGGGGTGATGTACTGCCCCGCCAGGCCCGACAGCTGCCACGAGGAGGAAATGTGGCGGTCAAGCGAGTGGGACTTGTACTGCGTCAGCACGCAGATCTGCATGTAGCCTGCGTTGACGAGGTTCGACAGCACAAAGTCGATGAGTCGGTAGGTGCCGCCGAAGGGGACGGCGGGTTTTGCCCGGTCGGCAGTCAGGGGGAAAAGGCGCTTCCCCTCACCGCCGGCGAGGACGATAGCTAGGACGTGCGGTTGGCTTCTCACGTCTTCCAACGCTAGTAACGTTTCCGCGAATTCGCCTGCGGCCCAGCCACCCTGCAGCCCCAAACAGTAGCTACGCCACAGCCCACGGCGTTTTGTGATTTTGTTCATAGCGATATATCCGCTGTGCATTAGCACTCAGCGCGGGCCACGCTTACGCTAGAAGCCATGCGAGTTGCAATGTTGACCAAGGAGTACCCCCCGGAGATTTACGGCGGCGCCGGAGTGCACGTCGCCGAACTCGTGCGCCACATGCGCGAGCTCACCGAGGTGGATGTGCACTGCATGGGTGGCCCCCGCGACGAAAAAGACGTCTACGTCTACGGCGTCGACCCGGACTTGGCGGACGCCAACGGCGCCCTGAAGACCCTGTCGACGGGCCTGCGGATGGCCAACGGGGTGGGCGACGCGCAGGTCGCGCACTCCCACACCTGGTACACCGGCCTGGGTGGGCACCTGGCGGGACTGCTGCACGGCATCCCCCACGTGGTGACTGCCCACTCCCTGGAGCCGCACCGCCCCTGGAAGCGGGAGCAGCTGGGCGGCGGCTACGACGTCTCCAGCTGGTCGGAGCGCAACGCCTTCGAGTACGCCGACGCCGTCATCGCCGTGTCCGCACAGATGAAAGGCGCGGTCCTCGAGGCCTACCCGCGGGTGGACGCCGACAAGGTGCACGTCGTGCTCAACGGTATTGACACCCAGCTGTGGCAGCCGCGCCCCACCTTCGCCGCCGCGGAGAACTCCGTCCTGGAGGAGCTCGGCGTCGACCCCACTCGCCCGATCGTCGCCTTCGTCGGCCGTATTACCCGCCAGAAGGGCGTGGCCCACCTGGTGCGCGCGGCGAAGAAGTTCGCCCCGGAGGTCCAGCTGGTGCTCTGCGCCGGCGCCCCGGACACCCCGGAAATCGAGGCGGAAATCACCGGCCTCGTCGGCGAACTCCAGGAAGCCCGCGACGGGGTGTTCTGGGTGCAGGACATGCGCCCCCGCCACCAGATTCAGGAAATCCTCTCGGCCGCCACCGTGTTCGCCTGCCCCTCCATCTACGAGCCGCTCGGCATCGTCAACCTGGAGGCCATGGCCTGCGGCACCGCCGTGGTCGCCTCCGACGTTGGCGGCATCCCCGAGGTCGTCGTCGACGGCACGACCGGCACCCTGGTGCACTACGACGAGAGCGAGCCGGAGGAATTCGAAGCCGGCATCGCCGACGCCATCAACGCCCTCGTGACCGACCCGGCGAAGGCGGCCGCCTACGGCGAGGCGGGCCGCGCCCGCGCCGTGGACGACTTCTCCTGGGCTGCCATCGCGCAGCAGACCCTCGACGTCTACAGCACCCTGCTGTAGCACCTCCCTGCTGCAGCGCCGCGCCACACTAGCGGCGCACCTTATCCCACCGCACCCACCCCACTGCCCGCACCGCTGGCGGACAGGCACCGTGCACGTGTCGTCACGTGCGCCCTGGGGTGGGTGCGGTGGTGCGTCACGGGCACGTCTGTTTCCGGGCGGCCCCGACTTCCCCCACGCGGAGCCCACCCCACACCCATGCACGTGTGCTTATATGGCTGGGTGCTGGCACTTTGCCCACAGCTGCGCCTCCCCCAACCCCGCCGCACGGGTGAGGGCACCCCACAGCAGATGTGCAGCCCCTTGTGCGAGTGTGGGGCGTTGCCCGCTGCACAGTGGGTGAGAAATCACTAGGGTGGGCCAGGTGAGCGCTAACAGCACGTTGCCGATCGAACGGCACACTATCTTCCAGAACTCGTTAATGACTGCCCTGTTGGACGGCATTTACGACGGCGAGATGACCGTCAGTGAGCTGCTTGGGCACGGCAACTTCGGCCTGGGCACGTTCGACGCCCTCGATGGGGAAATGGTCATCATCGACGGCACCTGCTACCAGCTCCGGGGCGACGGCACCGCCCGCGTCGCCGACCTGCAGCAGCGCAGTCCTTTCGCGGTGGCCACCAACTTCGTGCCCCGCATCGTCCGCGACGCACCGCCCGGCTGGGCACGCAAAGACCTCTCGGCGTTCATTGACGGGATGATGCCCTCGAAGAACTACATGTACGCCTTGCGCATCACGGGCACGTTCAGCATGGTCAAGGTCCGCACCGTCACCAAGCAGCAGCGCCCCTACCGCCCCATGGCGGACGCCATCGGCGACGATGCCGAGCACGTCTTCACCAACATCGACGGGGTGGTGGCGGGCTTCCGCACCCCCATCTACGAAAAAGGCATCTCGGTGCCGGGCTGCCACGTGCACTTCATCGATGCCGGCCGTACCCGCGGCGGGCACATTCTCGACTTCGTGCTCGACGAGGGCGTCATCGAATTATGCCCCGGCACCGACCTGAAACTGCGGCTGCCGGTGACGAACGATTTCCTCGACGCGGATCTCGCGCCCGAGGACTTGGATGCCCAACTACACACCACCGAGGTGAAGGAATAGCCATGGCCACCCCCGACGCACACGACACCCCCCTCGCCCCGGAGCACACCCCCACCCAGCCCGCACAGTCGGCGCGGCCGGTGTACGCGCCCCGCCGCCCGGAGCTGCACGTCACCGCCGAAGCCGGCATCGTCGGCGCGCCCGCCGGCGCGATCTACGCCCACGGCACCTGGCACATCTTCCACCAGTACCGCGCCAGCGTTGACCGTTCCGCCCGCTGGGCGCACCAGGTCAGCTTCCGCCACGCCTACGACTGGGACGTGTGCACCGACGTGCTGGCCGCGGCGACGCATGCCACCACCGACAACGTGTGGGCCGGCTCCGCCGTGCCGAAGGGGGCGGGCGCGTGGCTGTACTACACCACCACGACTGGCTGGCCGGACAACACCGCCACCACCATTCAGCGTGCCTCCATCGAGGACCTGCAGGCCACGGTGGAGCACCTCGATGAGGACGCGACCGCCGTCGACCCGCTCGTCGTCCACCACGGCAGCGTGCTCGACGACATTGCCGGCTACACGCGGCTGCGTTCCCCGTGCGTGCTGCCGCCGCTCGACGGCCGCTACCGGATGCTCGTCTGCGCCGACGATGCGGCCACCGGGCAGCCGGAGCTCATCCTGTGCGAATCCACCGACGGGCACTCCTTCCACCCGCAGGGCCCCATCGTGTTCGCCGGCGACACCGGCATCCAGCCGGGTGCCCGGCTCGTCAGCCCCCGCATGATCCGGCTGCGCGATGACGTCACCGGCACCCTCCACGACGTGTTCATCACCACCATTGAGCTGCCCGCCGATGATGCTGCCGGTACCCCGGCGCGCGATGTCACGGGCTACCTCGTCGGCCGCTGTGAGGGCACCACCTTCACCGTCGCCACCGGGTTCACCCCGATCGACTACGGCCACGATTTTGTGCGCCCCCGCAACACCAACGTCGCCGACGACACCACCTTCGACCAGGCGGTGCTCTTCGGCCTCATGAACGGCGCGGGCCGTTTCGACGATGGCTCCTCCCACCCGTCCTTGAGTGACGAGGGCTGGGCGAACTGCCTGAGCATTCCCCGGCTGGCGACCCTGCAGGACGGGATCTTGTACCAGACGCCGACGCCGGGGCTGCGGGACGCCATCGTCACCTCCTCCCGTGCGAGCGCCTGGACGGGCATCATCGACACCACCCGGGGGCACCTCCGCCTGGAGATCGCCAACGAGGCCGGCGACGTCGCCGCCATCGTCACCCACGACGGCGACACCCTCACCCTGGACCGCAGCTTCGGTGATTTCGCCGGCAGCACCCCTGCGACCGCGCCGCTCATCGTGGCGGACTCCGACACGCTCACCGTCATCGTCGATGGCTCCACCGTGGAAGTCTTCGCCGACGGTGGTGTCGTCGCCATGGCGAGCCGCATCGACTTCCGCGGCACGCCCGAGTTCACCGTCACCACCCACGGCGGGGCGGAGATCCTCCACAGCGAGGTGCTGCGCCCCGGCCTGCCGCCCCTGATGTAGGGCGCACGCACCCAATCACCCAGCCGCACAGCCGCACAGACGCACAGACGCACGAGGCCTGTCATCTCACACTCCCGGTGGAGTTCTCCACGGAGTGCGAGGCGACAGGCCTGTAGTCGTTCTCGGGGTCTGTGTCGCAGCATGGCACAGCGACAAGAGCGGGGGTGGGGTGGCGGGGTGTTACTGCTGCTTGCGTTCCAGGCGGATGACGGCGGCGCGGGCGGTGACCTTCATGTGGTCATCCAGGGCCGCGATGCGGCGGGCCAGCACCTCCGGGTGGATGTGGCGTGCCGAGGGGCTCATCCCAATCTGGGCGGCAATCGACGCCTGATCCAGGTTCATGGGGAACTCGATCATCTCCGGCTCCGCGACGGGCACCAGGTGGGAGGACGCCTGATCGATGAGGCGCTCCAGCTTGCCGGCCTCCACATCGGTGATCCCCAGCGGCTCCCGCAGCTCCACGAGGTGGCCCGGCACATCCGTGAGGACCACGACCTGGCCGCCGGGGGCCAGCACGCGCGCAAACTCGGCGGCATTGCGCGGCGCGAACGCCACCGTGATGGCGTTGACGGACGCGTCCCGCAGCGGCAGCTGCGCCCACGCGTCCGCCACCACGGCGCCGACGCGGGGGTGGCAGTGCGCCAGAATCGACGCCGCCGGCACCGACACATCGATGCCGATGCCCACGGAGCCGGGAATAGTATCCAGGCTGTGGGAGAGGTAGTAGCCGGTGCCGGCCCCCACCTCCAGCAGGACCGGGCGGTGAGCGTCATCGATCTGCGCATCATCCAACGCATCATCGACAGCTGCGGTGACGGCCTCCACGAACTGGGCGTAGTGGCCGCGCGACAAAAACGCCTCGCGGGCCGCAATCATCTCCGCATCATCACCCTGGTAGCGCAGCCCCTGCTCCCCCGCGATGGTGACATAGCCGGACTCGCTGACCGGGTAGCTGCGACCATCCGCCGCCACCAGGCAGCGGCCATCCGCGCCCAACTGCAGCGGCTGGCAATCGCCGGGAGTGGCCAGGACGTCAAGAATGTCATTCAGCACGGTGACACGCTTTCTCTACGGGGTGAAAGAAGGAAAAACAACAAACATCAACTCAGCCACACACAGCCCTCAAAAGGAGGTGCTGCGGGGCAGCAGCCCCAGCCGGAGCCTTCTTGCAAGGCAATGGCCGGGACAACGATGAGAATAATGCAGCGGCCGGAATGAACGCCCGCGTGCCCTACTTCATCACAGCACCCCGGACGCTGACAACACCCGACGCGCCACCACCCCACCGTGCGCGCCCGTCGGCCGCCACCTGTTACCCCACGCCCTCCTCGTCCCACGCCGGCCACCGCCGCCGTGCGGCACGGACCTGCTACCGCCGGTGACGTGGACACGCTGCGCGATTTCGGGCCCACCTTCCCGCAGTCGCCCGGCCCCCTCCGCGCCCGGCACAGCCACGCACCCACCCGGGTGAGAAGCCCACCCCGACCGCGCGCCCCTGACACGCCAGCACACCGCACCACCCCCGTTGCCACCCCCGCTATACCCCGGGGAGTAACCGCAGGAAAAGACTCCGGGACGTCTCTCCCCCCACCCAGACACACATTTTGTCTTTCAACCCGATCTTTGCGCCCCCGGCAAACGCAAAAGCACCCGCCGCGCGGCCCTCACGCTACGGGGGCCGGCACAGCGGGTGCCGCAGGATTCGACGCCGCAACGCACAGTTGCGGGCGTGACTGCGTTATTCGGAAGCAGCGACCAGAAGAGCGCCGAGCTCTGCGGCCTCCTCCTTGTTGAGCTCCACGACGAGGCGGCCACCACCATCGGTGGGGATACGCATCACAATCTTGCGGCCTTCCTCGGCGGCTTCCATCGGACCATTACCAGTACGGGGTTTCATCGCTGCCATAGCAACCGACACTCCTTCACGAATTTCTTGCGTTGACATAGCTTGCAGATGCCCCGTGGCGCCGCCCGCGCACGCGGGCGAACACGAGGAACGGGTCACACAACACCCCAGGCGCTCCCCTGCCGACACGACGGCGGGGGCGCACGTCACGACACCAAGCTCTGTGCAACGAGCACACACCGGTGCGTGGGGCGCGGGATCTGCGGGGCCGCAGCGCGTGGCCCCATCAGTCAACCCACCGCCGCAGCGGAGGCGAACCCTGATGACAACACGCGCCTAAACTTTCACCCATTCTACCGAAAGCCCGCGTGCAGCAACAGGGGCATAAGGGTGTGACCTGCAGACAAATCCGCCGCCCACATAGCCGGCGTCACGCCCACCCTGTGGTGCCGGTCGCCCACACGCCCCCTCACCCGGGCGGCGGGGGCCACCTACCCCTGCGCCGACGGCGCGGGCGTCACCGGCGCGTGAGGCCCCTGGGCCTGACGCGCCTGGCGCAGCTGCGCCAGCAAACCATCGATGACCGCATCCACCTGCTGCTGGTCATAGCCCCGGGCGCGCACATCGAAGCTCACCTGCTCCGGGGCACCGTCGGCAAGGGCCTGGGCGTTCGCCACCAGGCGGGCCGCCTGCTGCTCCGCGGGTAACGCATCCGCGTCCACACCAGCAACAGCGGCCGCATCCTCCGCGGCGCTCAAGCGGCGCAGCGCAGACACCGCCGTCACCGACAGTAGGAACGCGAACACCACGACAACAACGGCGATGGCAACGAAAAGCATGAGTGGGTGGGATCCTTCCCGGGGACAAACAACGAGGGAGATAAACACGCACCACGCCACGGCGCACACCGGCACGCGTGCCCGGCGCGCCGTGTGTCGGTGCGCGGGGGCCGGGCGGGGTGACGTGGACGGTGTTAGTGGGTGTCGGCGGCGTCGGTGCGCATCTGGGCGTGCACGGACTGAATGTGGGCGACCGCCTCATCGACGGAGTCGGTCACGTAGAAGATATCCAGGTCTTTCTCCGCGATCATGCCTTCGGCAAGCAGACGGTCTTTGAGCCACTGGACCAGCCCGCCCCAGAATTCGGTGCCGATGAGCACCACCGGGTAGTGGGTGATCTTGCCGGTCTGCACCATGCACAGGGCTTCGAAAAGCTCATCCAAAGTGCCGAAGCCGCCGGGCAGGCAGACGAAGGCCTGGGAGTACTTGAGGAACATCGTCTTACGGACGAAGAAGTAGCGGAAGTTCAGCCCGAGTTCAATGTAGTCGTTGAGGTGCTGTTCGTGGGGCAGCTCGATGCCGAGGCCGATGGACAACCCGCCATTGTCCGTGGCACCCCGGTTGGGGGCTTCCATGAGGCCGGGCCCGCCGCCGGTGATGACGGCGTACTTGGCTGCGGCGAGTGCAGCACCAAGTTCCTGGCCGATGGCGTAGTAGGGGTGGTCTTCCGGGATGCGTGCGGAACCGAAAACGGTGACGGCCTGCGGGATTTCGGCGAGTGCGCCGAAGCCATTGACGAATTCGGCTTGGATGCGCAGCACCCGCCAGGGGTCTTCGTGCAACCAGTCGGTGGAGTGCTGGGCGTCGAGCAGGCGCTGGTCGGCGGTGGATCCTTGGGTGCCGCCGTGGCGGTGCATGACGGGGCCGCGGAGCCACATTTTCATGGCGTTGGGCTGCGAGTTATCCATAAGCTTCCTCGTGTCTCCTCCTACCCGCACAGCCGTGCGGGCAGTTGTCGTGATGGGTGTCGGTAGGTGTTGTACTTCTAGCTGCTGAGGTAGGTCCGCAGGGTGGCGGCGACGTCCTCGATCATGGTCACCGGGCAGCGCTCGTCACGCTTGTGGCACAGGGCCGGGTCGCCGGGCCCGAAGTTGACCGCCGGGATCCCGAGCGCGCTGAAGCGGCTGACATCCGTCCAGCCGTACTTGGCGCGGAAATTCCCGCCGGTGGCGGCCACCAGTTCCGCGGCGGCCGGTTGCGCGAGCCCCGGCAGGGCCCCGCCGACGGCGTCGTCGACCTCCACGGAGAAGTCAGCGCCGTGGCGTTGCGTGTCCCCGAGGTCCAGGACCTCCAGCAGGTGGGCCATGGCGTCCTCCACGGACTTGTTGGGGGCGAAGCGATAGTTGACGAACAGCCACGCCTCGTCGGGGATGGTGTTGGTGGCGACGAAGGACTCGCACTTGACGATGTTGATGCCTTCCCGGTACTCGCAGCCATCGATGGTGATGCGCTGGGGCTCGTAGGCCGCAATGCGGGCAATGACCGGGGAGAGCACGTGCATGGCGTTGCGGCCCATCCAGGCCCGCGCCGAGTGGGCGCGCACCCCGTGGGCCGTGACTTTGAGCCGAATGGTGCCCTGGCAGCCGGCCTCGATGACGCCGCCAGAAGGTTCGCCGAGGATCGCCACGTCGCCGCGCAGCCACTCGGGGTGGTGTTCGCTGATGTGGCCGAGCCCGTTGTACTGGGAGGCCACCTCCTCCCCCTCGTACATGATGAGGGTGACGTCCCGCGTCAGCTGCCCGCGGTCGAGCAATTCGACGACCGTGGACAGGAACACCGCATCGCCGCTTTTCATGTCGACGGTGCCGCAGCCGTGCAGCACCCGCTGCCCGTCCTCCTCCATCCAGGTCGAGGGCACATTGTCGGCGATCGGCACCGTGTCGAGGTGGCCGGCGAGAATCACCCGCGAGTCCAGCCCCAGGGTGGTGCGGGCGAGAACGTTGTTGTTGAAGCGCAGCACCTCCAGCTGGGGTGCCTGCTGGCGCAGGGCGGCCTCCACGGCGTCGGCGATGGCGGCCTCGTGGTGGGAGGGGCTGGGGATGTCGACTAGCTGGCGGGTGAGTTCCACGGGCGTGGCCCGCAGGTCGAGGGCTACGTCCTGGGCGGCGGTGTCGTCGGTGCTCATAATGCCCCACAGCCTAGTGGAGTCCCCGGATCCCCGGGAGGGTGTGCCTGATGAGACGCGCGCAGGTGTCCACACTCCGCGCCCGCCAGGCAGAGTTGTCCACAGGTGCTCAGGTGGCTGCTCCCCCACGCCACCCACGCCCCGACGCAGTTCTGCCCCCGACGCAGCCGTCGCCGGGGCACAGATGCGGGTGCCACTGCGAGGGCACTGCTGCGCGCAGGCGCATGGCTGCCGCCGCACCGCGCCGGTGTGCGCGCAGACGTCTCCAGGGGCCTGGCCCACAGGGCCACATGGCCTGCGGCACACCGCAGCGCATCGCCCCAGCACAGCTGCGGCACGTGGCCTGCCGCGGTTCCCTGCCCGGCGGGGCGGCCTAATAGACTGAACAACCATGATGACTATGGGTGCGAGCGCTATCGGTATTGCCAACATTGCGATGGACGGGACGGTGCTGGACACCTGGTACCCGCAGCCCACCCTGTACCCCGAGGGGGAGATCACCACCACCGGCTCCACGCGGCTGGGTGCCCAGCACCTGGCGCCGAAGATGCTGTCGCTGGTGAAGCTGGACGAGGACCGCATGGTTGAGCAGGTGGCCGTCCGCACCGACATCGCCTCCCTGGCGCACCCGCCGGTGGATGCGCACGACGTGTACCTGCGCCTGCACTTGCTGTCGCATCGTTTGGTGCAGCCGTTGGAAATCAACATGCAGGGCGCCTTGGAGCTCCTGGAGACCGTGGTGTGGACCAACAAGGGTCCCTGCCTGCCGGATAACTTCGAATCCGTGCGCACGGCGCTGCGCTCCCGGGGGCTCATCCACGTCTACGCCGTCGACCGGCTGCCCCGCATGGTCGACTACGTGGTGCCGTCCGGGGTGCGCATCGCGGAGGCCGAACGCGTCCGCCTCGGGGCGTACCTGGCGCCCGGCACCCGGGTGCTGCGGGAAGGCTTCGTATCACTGAACTCCGGTTCGCTCGGGCCGGCGAAGATCGAAGGCCGGTTGTCTTTCGGCGTCGTCCTCGGGGAGGGCACCCAGGTCGGCCTGTCGGCAACGATCATGACGCGCGCCGATGAGGCGGGCGGCCGGCGGATGCTGCCCATTGGCCGCAACTGCCGCTTCGGGGTGTCCTCCGGGGTCATTGATTTGCCGCTGGGCGACAACTGCTCGGTCGACAACAACGTCATCGTCGACCCGACGTCCATGCTGTTCTTCCCCGACACGGTCACCCTGGCGCCGGCCCACACGATCGCAGGCCAAGACAACTGGCACCTGGCGGTCGAGCCCGGCCGCGCCGAGGTCGTCGCCCGCCGCGAGGCCCCCACGCTGTAGGTCTGCGTCTCCCCGCGCCCCGCACCGCCACCGGCTGCGGGGCGCGCTGCGTTGTCGGGAGGTGCCTGCCGGGGGCGCGCTGCAGCACAGGTGGGTGGGTAGCTGAGGGACTGCCTGCGCCCAGGACTCGGGCCCTCGGGTTCTCGGGCTCTCGAGCTGTTGTGTGCAGTTTCTTCACCCGCGCGCTGGGGTCTGCGCGCCGGGTGCCACCTCCACCGCACGCGCGTGGGGTGGGGGTGTCGCCGCAGCTGGGCAGCAGCGGATGAAGACATTCTTCAGGCACCCAAGTTTTTCTTACCCCCGTGGGGGTGGGCTGCGGCGAGTCGTTGACAGGAAAAATTCACGTCTCCCACAGCTACCGGCTAACCTGACCACATGACTGCAAGCAAGCAACACAACACCAAGTTGGGTTCGGGCCTGAAAACCCGCCACCTGACGATGATGGGCCTGGGCTCGGCGATCGGCGCCGGCCTGTTCCTCGGCACCGGTGTCGGCATCCAGATCGCCGGCCCCGCCGTCCTCCTGGCCTACATCTTCGCGGGCGCCATTGTCGTGTTCGTCATGCAGATGCTTGGCGAGATGGCTGCCGCCCGCCCCGCCCCGGGCTCGTTCTCCACGTACGGGCAGATGGCATTCGGCCACTGGGCCGGCTTCACCCTGGGCTGGCTGTACTGGTTCATGCTCACCATGGTGATGGGCGCGGAAATGACCGGCGCCTCGGCCATCATGGGCCACTGGTTCGGCGTCGAACCGTGGATCCCGGCCCTGGTGTGCGTGGTGTTCTTCTCCATCGTCAACCTGTCTGCGGTGCGCGGCTTCGGCGAATTCGAGTTCTGGTTCGCGTTCATCAAGATCGCCGTCATCGCCATCTTCCTCGTCGTCGGCGTCGCCCTCATCTTCGGCGTCCTGCCCGACACGGAACCCGTCGGCCTGTCGAACTTCATCGGTGACCACGGCTTCATGCCGAACGGCATCGCCGGCGTCGCCGGCGGCCTGCTGGCCGTCGCCTTCGCCTTCGGCGGCATCGAGCTGGTGACGATCGCGGCCGCGGAGTCCGATAAGCCGTCCGAGTCCATCAAGACCGCGGTGCGGTCCACCATCTGGCGTATCTCCCTGTTCTACCTGGGCGCGGTGCTGGTCATCTGCTTCCTGCTGCCCTACGACCAGATCGGTGGCGCCTCCGACGCCTCCGAGTCGCCGTTCACCCTCATCCTGGAGATGGCGCACATCCCCGGCGTCGTCGGCCTCATGGAGGGTGTCATCGTCCTGTCGCTGCTGTCGGCATTCAACGCCCAGTTCTACGGCACCTCCCGCTTCGTGTTCTCCCTGGCCAAGCGCGGCGACGCCCCGCAGTTCTTCGCCCGCACCACCAAGGATGGTGTGCCGCTCTACGCGGTCATGCTGTCGGTGTTCTTCGCGTTCGTGTCCGTGGCGCTGCAGTTCTCCGACCAGAAGACCCTCATCGGCCTGCTGTTCAACGCGGTCGGCGGCTGCCTCATCGTCATCTGGTTCATGACCTGCCTGTCGGAGATCAAGCTCCGCCCCGAGCTCGAAGCTGAGGCCGCGGCCGCGGGCCGCCCGATGAAGGTCCGCATGTGGGCGTACCCGGTGCTGCCGTGGATTACCGTCGCGATGCTCATCGCGCTCACCGTGCTCATGCTCTTCGATGCGGCCAGCCGCAGCCAGGTGATCGCCGTCGTCGTCCTCGCCGTGGTGCTCGCCGCCTTGAGCTTCCTCGCCCCGGGCCGCAACAACGACAAGTACACCCACGACGTCGTCGAGCTGGAGGACGCCACCGCCTAAACGGCGCACGGCCCACCTCCCGCCCTTAAAAGGGGAGCCGTCCCCGTGAGACGAGTCCTCCCCCACTGCCTCTCCCACCGCCGGCACACTCCGTGTCCCGTGTGCCCCGCACGCGCCGACACTGTGGATTGCCGGCGGTGGTTTTTTCATTCCCCACACCCGCCCCCTGGGCGCACGCCACGGGGCAGGCACAGCGTGGCTGACACGCTCCTGCGGCGGTGGCCGCGTCAGGCACCTGCCGGTGCTGGGCGGAGCATGCGCGGGCCTGCGGGGGCCTGCGAGAGCCTGCGAGGGCCCGCGGGTGGGTTGGTGCGCCGGCCGCACGCGGAGGCTGCGGGAGTGCTGCCGCGGGGGCGGATGGGTGGTGGGTTCCGGCCCGCCGGCCGTGCGGTAGAGTGTCGCGCATGACTACCGCACACGCATACGGCCTGGCCACCCTCACGGCCGACGATACTGTTCTCGACTGCTGGTTCCCCGCCCCCGAACTCGACAAGGGCCCCGGGGTCACCGGCACCGAATTCCTCGACTCCTTCCCCGCCGAGGCGCCTGCCGGGCTTGCGGCACTGGTCGGCGAGGACGCTGACCGCGGTACCCGCCGCGTGGCCATCCACACGAGCATCGCCTCCCTCGAGGACGCCCCCGTCGACGCGTGCGACGCCTACCTGCGCCTCCACCTGCTGTCCCACCGGCTGGTGCGCCCCCACGGCCAGAACCTCGACGGCGTGTTTGGGCTGTTGACGAACGTCGTGTGGACCAACTTCGGCCCCTGCGCCGTCGACGGATTTGAGCTCACCCGCGCCAAGCTCAGCGCCCGCGGCCCCGTCACCGTCTACTCCGTCGACAAGTTCCCCCGCATGGTCGACTACGTCATGCCCTCCGGGGTGCGCATTGGCGACGCCGACCGCGTCCGCCTCGGCGCCCACCTGGCCCCCGGCACCACCGTCATGCACGAAGGCTTCGTCAACTTCAACGCCGGCACTCTCGGCAACTCCATGGTCGAGGGCCGGATCTCCGCGGGCGTGGTCGTCGATGACGGCTCCGACATCGGCGGCGGCGCCTCCATCATGGGCACCCTGTCCGGCGGCGGCAAGCAGGTCATCTCCCTGGGCAAGCGCTGCCTGCTCGGCGCGAACTCCGGCTGCGGTATCTCCCTGGGCGACGACTGCGTCGTCGAAGCTGGCCTCTACGTCACCGCCGGCTCCAAGGTGATCGCCACCGGTGCCGTCGCCGAGGCCCTCGGCGTGGCCGCCGGCGACGCCGTCAAGGCCGCCGAACTCTCCGGCGCCTCCAACATCCTCTACCGCCGCAACTCCCTGAGCGGCGCGATTGAGGCCGTGCCGTGGAAGTCCGCCGCAGTCGAGCTCAACGAGGCCCTGCACGCCAACTAAGACGCGCCCCTGCGGCACGCGCGGCCGAACACACAAGGACGCGCAGAGACGACAACCTCCGCACAACCCCCTTCTCCCCTTGCTTCCCCCACCAGCCGTCCCTGTGCGGGCTGTGCGGGGATGAGGAGAAGGTGGGTGCGTGCGGAGGTTGTCGTGTGTGCGGCAGCGCCCAGCTACATCCCCAGCAGGCTCGCCACCGTCATGAGGAAGGTGAGCTCGAGGGGGATACAACTCAACACCGCCAGGGTGATCGTGACCCCCCGGTGGTCGCGGCAGACGGCCACGAACTCCCGCATCATCGCGCTCGGCCAGTAGTAGCGCGCCACCGGCGCGCCCACCGTATAGCCGGGGATGCCCATGCGCCGCATGAGCAGCGCCGCGCGGAACGCGTGGTAATTCGAGCTCACCACCGCGATCCCCCGGGGGCGGGTGCCGGGGACGGGTGCGTTCGCAGGATCGCTGGCGCGCCGGCGCGCGAGTTCCTCGTTGAGGACATCGGCGGTGAACCGCAGGTTTTCCTCCGTGGTCGTCGACCGGTCCTCGAGCAGGATCCGCTCCCGGGGGAAGCCGTGGTCTGCGGCCCAGTCCGCCATGGCGGCCGCCTCACTCGTCGGCTCGTCCGGCCCCTGCCCCCCGGAACACACCAACACCGCCTGGTGCTTATCGGCCACCGCCATGGCTGTGCGGATGCGGCTCGCGAGCAGCGGGCGCACCCCGTGGGCCACACCGGCGCCGAGGACCACCACGAACTCGGGAGATTTCGACATCCACGGCACAAGCCGGCCGTAGAGCCACGCCCACAGGATGTAGGCGACCAGGGAGAACGCGAAGCAATAGATCGGGAAGATCATCATGAGCAGCCACAGGGCGACCTGCAGGAAGCCTGCCCACACGGCGAGCATGCCCGCCACCAGGTAGCCGGCCAGCCCCACCCCCAGCCCCAAGGAGAGCACGTGCGCCGGGGCGAAGGATTCCCGCCGGATCATCATCACCCCATTAGCGATGAGAATCCCGATGAACACCACGATGATGAGCGCCCCGATAGCCAGCATCGCCAGCAGCCCCACCACGGAGACTGTCTCCGGGTCGTCGACGAAAGACTCCACCGCCTGCAGCGTCCACCCGGCGGTGCGCAGCAGCACCATCGGCACCAGCAGTGTCAGGCCGAACAGCAGCACAAAACCGATGCGCACCCGGCGCGGCTCCCGGAGGATCATCACGGCGACAAGCGCAAGCAGTAGCGCCTCGAAGAGGAAAACACCCATGGGGATTTACTCTAGGCCATCGCCCCTGCCGCCCACGCACCCCGCGGTGCCGCCCCACACGACCACACCCCATGACCCCCACCACCACACGCACCACCACAGACAGCACAGACAGCACCGCGACCCCACGCGCACAGGGCGTGGGGTCGCGGGTGACAGAAGTGGGCTGCGGTTAGCGGGGGTCGGACTCGACGACGATGACGGGGCCGGTGCCCTTGAACGTCCACAGGCGGTTGACGATGTAGTTCACCGGCATCGCCACCACAATGCTGATGAGTGTCGCCCAGTAGAACATCGTCCGCAGCCCCGTGGAATCATCCAGGATGTGCGCCGGCAGGTGCAGCGGGGACGTCGGGTTCATCAGCAGGGTGATGACCACCTGGCTGAGCAGGAAGCTACCAATGCCGGTGGCGAGGAAGGGGAAGAATTCCCGCAGCCAGCTCTTCCGGTTATCCGCCTTAAACGTCCACATGCGATTGAGCTGGTAGTTCCAGGTGTTTGCCGCGAGGAACGCGATGGTGACGATCACGTGGTACCAGCGGACGTGGAACTGGCTGCCCAGCAGGTTGAAGAAGGGGTCCTTCGGGCTGAGCGCCGCCGTCCACAGCAGAATCTTGGTGGCGATCACCGTGACAATCATGTTGACGATGACTCCGGATCCGCCAACCAACCCAAATTTGATGAATTGCACGACTCCCGCGCGGCGGGTGTGTGGGGTGGGAGCGGTCATGGGATACAGCCGATTTTCTGTGAAACGAGGGGGATGGACAGGGAACAACGCAGCGCGCGGCGGACACAGCGGTGTGCCACCACCGCGCAGCGGTCACGGCGCGCGTGCTGTGTTAGCGGGTGAGGCGCTCAGCCGCGGCGGCGATGCGCTCGTCGCTGGCCGTCAGCGCGATCCGCACGTGCTGGGTGCCCTTCGGGCCGTAGAAGTCACCCGGGGCAACCAGGATGCCGCGCTCGGCGAACCAGGCGACCGTGTCGCGGCAGTTCTCCCCACGGGTGGCCCACAGGTACAGGCCGGCGTCGGAGTAGTCCACCTGAAAACCTGCCTCCACCACGGCCCGCAGCAGCACCTCGCGGCGCCGCGCGTAGCGCAGCCGCTGCATGTCTTCCTGCATGTCGTCCTCCAGGGCGGCAACCGTCGCCGCCTGGATGGGGCCGGGCATCATCAGGCCCGTGTGCTTGCGCACCTCGAGCAGTTCGCGGATGAGCGCCTGGTCGCCGGCGAGGAATCCGGAGCGGTAGCTCGCCAGGTTCGACGTCTTCGACAGGGAGTGGATCGCAATGAGTCCCGTGTGGTCGCCGTCGCAGACCTCCGGGGCGAGGATCGAGTACGCCTTCTCCTCCGCCCAGTTCAGCCCGAGGTAGCACTCGTCGGACAGGATGATGGTGCCGCGCTGCCGGGCGAAGTCCACGACCTTCCGCAGGTGCTCCTTGCCGAGCACCTTGCCGGTCGGGTTCGACGGCGAGTTGATAAACATCAATGTCGGGGAGGCGGGCCCCAGCTGGGTGAGCGAATCAGCGCGCTGCGGGGTCGCTCCCGCCACCAGGGCCGCCACCTCGTAGGTGGGGTAGGCGACCTCCGGGATGACGACCGTGTGGCCGGGGCCCGCGCCGAGCAGGGTCGGCAGCCAGGCGATGGCTTCCTTCGTGCCGATGACCGGCAGGATGGAATCCACCGTCAACCCGGTCATGTTGTAGCGCCGCGCACAGGCCGCCACGATCGCCTCCCGCAGGGCGGGCGTGCCGATGGTTTGCGGGTAGCCGGGGGCGGCGGCCGCCTCCGACAGGGCCAGCTGGATGGAGGGGGCCACCTCGTCGACGGGGGTGCCGACGGACAGGTTCACGATCCCATCCGGGTGGGCGGCGGCGGTGGCGGTGGCCTCAGCCAAAGAATCCCACGGGAAGTCGGGGAGCCTCTCCCCCAACGGAATGCGGTTCGTCACGACAGTGCACACCCGGCTTTCTTCAACAACGTCTTCTTCAAGCTCTTTGTCAAGCTTCTTCTTGAACAACTTCGTGTGTCACACGAGGACCGCACACCCCCACGACGGATCCGGTGGTGACACCTGTGTCGCAGTGAAGGTGTGCGGCATGTGCTCTTCTCGAGTCTAGTCCGCCCGCCTGCCGGCACACGAGACGCTTCCGAGCGGTGTGCCGGGTGCGGGCACGCAAACACCCGCCGGGAAGAAGGATGTGCCCGGGGGCACACCAACCACGGCGGGTGTTGCCACCCCTTGTGTCGAGCAGGGGCGGGGGTTAGGCCTGCGGGGGAAGCTGGGCGACCAGCGGCGGGTCGAAGTCCTGCGGGCCCAGCTTCGCCGCACCGCCCGGGGAACCGAGCTCCTCGAAGAAGGCGGCGTTGGCGTCGTTGTAGTCGACCCACTCGTCCGGAACATCATCCTCGTAGAAGATCGCCTCCACGGGGCAGACCGGCTCACACGCACCACAGTCCACGCACTCATCGGGGTGGATGTAGAGGGAGCGCTTGCCTTCGTAGATGCAATCGACGGGGCATTCCTCGACGCATGCCTTGTCCATGACATCAACGCAGGGCTGTGCGATTGTGTACGTCATTTTTTAGTGTTTCGTCTCAGTCTGTTCGTGCTGTGGGGTGAAATCAATGATGGACGTCACCAGCGGCCAACCGCCGCCAGCGAGCCCGGCCAGAAGCAGCAGAATACTCCGCACATCGGCCGGAATTAAAATATCGCCTGTGACCGGCCGGAAGAAAGTAAGGGATAGATACCCTGCCAACCACACCCAGAGTGGAATTCCGGCCACCACGCGATTTTTCGTCCACAACAAGCCGGTGCGGGTGAGCACCATCGTGAAACCGAACGCGATGAGAATCGTCACCGGCGCCGGCACCCGGGTCCCACCCGGCAGGGTCCACCACATGCCGAGGTAGATCACTTCCAGCAGCACAGAGATGCTACTTCCCAGCCCCAGCCACACAAACGCGGTGATGAGCTCCCCGCGGGAGTACAACCCCGCCCCGGCAGCACTTCCCCGGTCCGGGTGGTGGGCGCGCTCCTGGGAGGCACCCTCGGCGCTGTCGGTGGATGCGGCGGTGGTGCTGGCTCCGGTTTCATCCGGTTGGCTGCCCACAGCCGCATGCTCGCTTCTGCCCTGGGCAATCGCCGCAGTGTCGCGCCGACGGCGGGCGCGTTTCGACGAAGACATGGTTACCGTCCCTCCCCACCGGGGGCAGCGCTGGCAGCGCTGACAGCGGCGGCAGACGTCTCAGCGGCAGTCACCGTCGGCACGACCTGGCCGCCGGCGACGAGCCCCGCGGCCACATCGACCGCGCCCTGTGGCAGCGGCAGCCCTGCGCCGACAGCGTAGTGCTCCACGGGGTAGGCGGGCTGCACCACCAGGTTCGACAACGCCCACACCACCGGCGGCTCCCCCAGGGCACTGTCCGTGGCGGCGGTGGTCCGCGCCCGCGCCACCCCCGCACCCAGCGGGTGCGGCCGACCGTCGGCCACCCACACCTGGGTGGCGTGCGCCCGCATCGCCTGCACCTTCGCATCACACGCCGCCGGCGACAGCGGATACGCGCAATCCCACTCGCGGGTACTGGCAATCTCCTCCGGGGTGTTCACCCAGGTCTTTGGCCAGGAGGTGATCTGCCGGCACCCGTCGACAATGGTGTCGGTGTCGGTGACCGCCCACAGGGTGCGCTGCGGGGTGAAGCTCGCCGCGGCGACCAGGTTGTGGGCCTGGATGTGATCCGGGTGACCGTAGCCGCCATCGGGACCGTAGGTGACGATGAGGTCGGGCTGGAGTTCTGCCAGCAGCTCATTGAGCGCATCGAGGGCCGCCACCCCGTTGTTGACGAAGGCGCGCATGTCGGCATGCGCCGGGGAGCCCACCATCCCGGAATCCCGGAAGCGGCCCGCCCCGCCAAGGTAGCGGTGCTCCACACTCAGGGTGCGGATCGCGGCCGCGAGCTCCGCCATGCGGTAGCCGCCCAACTGGTCGGCCTCCGCCTGCACCAGGTGCTCGAGCGCTGGGCCGATCGTTTCGCCCTCCTCCCCCAGCGTGCAGGTCACCACGGTGACGGTCGCGCCCCGGGCTGCCAAGTCGGCGAGCAGCCCGCCGGTCCAGATCGCTTCGTCATCAGGGTGGGCGTGCACCGCCACAACCCGCAGCCCCACGAGGGGCGGCAGCTGGGGATACCCGGCCACGGGGGCCGTGGTGGGATACGTCGAGGACGACACGCTCATCGAAAAAAACTCCACGTCACGGGCGCACCCCTCACAGGGCGCGACGGCTTGCAAGACAACCAAGACAACGACAACAACAGCACAGCACACACCCCCGCGCAGCGCTTCAGGCAGGTGCGACTCCACGGGCACGGGCACTGACCTCACGGGAACAAGGACCCAGGGGCTACCTGCGGCGACCATCCCCGGGGAGTGTCTCGGTGTACAGGCTACCCGCCGCAGCCGCATCCGCCCGCGCGTGGCCTCGCGGCGCACCTCGTGCGGGTACCTCCCCCACCACCAACGCCACCGGCGCCGGGGGAGGTTTAAGAACTCTGTGACGGCGTGGTCGACGCGGGTGCGGTCGACTCAGGTGCGGTGGTGGCAGGTGCCGCTGGCGTGACACCCCAGCTTGCAACACCCGCCAGGGGGCCGGCGGGCAGCAGCAAAGGCCACTCGTTGACGTCGGCCGGGGCGCCGGGGATCTCCCGGGAGGTCACCAGCAGGCGACGCTCCACAAACAACGGCACGGAGAGCACTTCCCTACCGGCCACCTCGCTGAGCTGTGCTTGGGCCTGCGGCAGGGTGACGTCCCCGGCAAGCAGATCCGCGACAACCTGGTCGACCTGGGGGTCGCAGAACCCACTCGGTGTCCGCCGCAGCGTACGCGCAGTCTCAGCGGTGTTGATGTCGGTGGCGACCGCCGATTCACTGGGGTCGATGGTGTCGTCCCCGGCCGCACCCTGCGGGTCGGTGAGCTCCCGGGCGGGGGTCGCCGCCGGCGCGCCCGCGCCGTCCACCCCCGCGCCACCCTCGGCGGTGTCGGCGCTGGCGTCCGTGCGCCCGGCCGCGCCGCGGGGCTCCGTGGGCAGGTCGGCGTGCATGCGGCGCGGGGTGAGCTGCTCACACTGGAATTCGCTCGCCAGCGCCAGCGGCGTGGGCGTGGTGCGATGCCACCCCACCACCGCGTCGACGGTGCCGTCCGCCAGGGCCCGCCGCAGGCTCGCCGGATCGCTGAAACTCGGGGCGGCCTGCACCCCGGCCGCGGCCAGCACATCCGCGATCGTTAATGCGGCGGCGACCGCCTGAGTATCGGCCGCATCGGCGGCGATGACGAGTTTGCGGTTCGTGGTGACCGCCCGCAGGTTCTCTACGGCGGTGGTGGGCTGCCCCGGGGTGGAATCCGCCTGGGCGGCGGCATCCACGTCCGGCACCCCGGTGGCGGTCACCAGGCCCGGCCAGGGGGCTGCGGGCTGAATATCGCGGGTGCGCCCCGCCGCCAGCCGCGCCACCAGGGGCACATCAATGAGGCTGGCGACGGCGGCCCGCAGATCCCGGGAGGACAACACATCACTCGTGGTGGAGAAGTCCACGTCCAGGCGGGCCTGCTGCTCGTAGCTGCGGACCTGGCTGCCGGGCACCAGGGCATACGATTCGGCGGAGGTTTCCTGGGGCCGAAGGTCCGCGGCCGCCAACTGCCCGCTGCGGAGCATCTCCGAGCCTTCGACGGTGGCGCGCACCGCCACAAAGTCCACTGTCTCAATGCCGGCAGTCGCCGCCCCCCAGAAGCGATCGTTGCGCGACAGCGTCACCCGCCCGCGCGCCCGGTCCACCGTGGTGACCTGGTAGAGGTTGCCGCTGGCGGGGATGGTCTCCGCGAGGACTTGATCAAAGGGGGCGTCGAGGACGCGCACCAGGTGGCTGGGCAGCAGGTTGGCAAACAGCCCCGTCCAGTCCTTCACCGGGGTGGAAAAATCCACCTCCACCGTCTTGCCACCCCGGGAGGTCCGGATCTCGGAGATCGCCCGATAGCCGGCCGCATCCACCACCCCCGGCTGCGTGGAGGCCTGGGTGGCCAGGTAGGCGAAGTCCGTGCCCGTGATCGGGGTGCCGTCCGACCACTGGGCCGTCGGCGCAATGACGTAGCGCACCGTCATCGCCGCCCCCGGGGCCGCCGGCACCACCGCCGCCCCCTTCAACAAATCCCGGTTGAGCACCCCGTCGTAGAAGGCGCTCGGCAACACCAGGCGGGCAACCGTGCGGGTCAAAGTATCGTCATCGGCCGCCAGGTGCGGATTAAACCCCCCATGCAGCTGGTCAATACCGACCACGATGTGGCGGCTGGGCGCGGGCACAGGCGTCGGCGTCGCCTCCGCCTCGGCGCGGGCGGGGCGGGTCATCTGCCCCGGGTCGACCACCGGGGCCGGTCCCGGGCGGGCGGCACACCCGGCCGCAAGCGACACACACAGCACCACTGCCGCCACGGGCAGGGCACGCCTGCGGGTGCTTCTGCGGCCGGTGGTCGCCCGATTCACAGCGCTGCTCATTGCTCTACTACTACCAAACCGGCAACGGCACCCCGCCGCACCACGCGCCACGCGGGTGCGCGCACAGCAACCCCACAGGATGCGCGCCCCACCACACCCCTTCACACCCCCTGACACACAGCACACGCGCCCACGATGCCAATGCACCGTCGTGCATGGACCGTGGACGCGTGTGTCGGGCAGATGTGCCAGCTAGAGGCCGCCACCTAAAGTGATGCCGAGGCCCGGCACCGAGTTGATGAGGTTCTCGGTGTACGGGTCCGCCGGGTGATCAAAGACCTGATCAATATCACCGGATTCCACCACCTTGCCCTGCTGCATGACGACCACCTGGTCGGCGGTCTGCCGCACGACCGCCAGGTCGTGGGTGATGAACAGGTAGCTCAACCCCAGCTGGTGCTGCAGGTCGGTGAGCAGGTGCAGGATCTGGTTCTGCACCAACACGTCCAGGGCACTGACCGCCTCGTCGAGGACGATGACCTCCGGGTTGAGTGCCAGCGCGCGGGCAATCGCGATGCGCTGCCGCTGGCCGCCAGACAGCTCGTTGGGGAACCGCCGCATCGCGCTGCGCGGCATGGCCACCATGTCGAGCAGCTCCGCGACGCGCGCTTCGCGCTGCTTGCGGTTGCCGACCTTGTGGACCGCCAAGGGTTCCTCAATGCAGCGGTAGATGGAGTACATCGGGTCCAGGGAGCCGTAGGGGTTCTGGAAGACGACCTGGAGTTTACGGCGCATCTCGAACAGCTCCTGCCGGCCGAGTGTCGACAGGTCGGTGCCGTGGAAGAACACCTTGCCGCTGGTGGGGTCCAGCAGGTTGAGCACCATGTTCGCCACGGTCGACTTGCCGGAACCGGACTCGCCGACGAGCGCCAGCGTCTGCCCAATGGGCAGGGAGAAGCTGACGTTGTCGACCGCGCGGAAGGTCTTCTTCCCCTTCTTCGCGCCGCGGATCTCAAAATCCTTGGTGAGGTTCTCCACGCGGATGACGACACCCTTGTCGCGCTCCGGGGCGGCCGCATCGGCGGCCGTGGCTGCTGCGGCCGCGCTGCGGCCATCGACGCGCGGCACGTCGCGGGCGTGGTCGACGAGCAGGTCGGCAGCCTCCAGGCCCTTAGCGTGGGCGGAACGGATCCGCGCCGACGCCAGCGAAGGCGCAGCCTCCACGAGGCGACGGGTGTACGGGTGCTGGGGGCTGCGCAGAATCTCCACCGAGGGCCCGGACTCGACGACGCGACCCCGGTGCATGACCACGAGGTGCTCGGCGCGCTCGGCGGCCAGACCCAAATCGTGGGTGATGAACAGCACCGCGGTGCCGAGTTCCTGGGTCAGCCCCTCCAGGTGGTCGAGGATCTGCCGCTGCACCGTCACGTCGAGCGCACTGGTCGGCTCGTCGGCGATGAGCAGCCGCGGGCGGGCCGCCAACCCCATCGCGATGAGCGCGCGCTGCCGCATGCCGCCGGAGAACTCGTGCGGGAACTGCTTCGCCCGGCGCGCCGGGTCCGGCAGGCCCGCTTCGGCGAGGAGCTCTGCGACGCGTTCGTCTGCGGTTTTGCCGCCCAGGTCGATGTTGTTGGCGCGCAGCGACTCCTTAATTTGGGTGCCGATGCGCCACACCGGGTTGAGGTTACTCATCGGGTCCTGCGGCACCAGGCCGATCTCCGCGCCACGGTAGGCGCGCATCTGCGCCTCCGGGATGTGGGTGATGTCGGTGCCGTCGTACAGCACCTGCCCGGAAGTAATTTTTCCCGTGCCGGGGAGCAGCCCGATGAGCGCCATGGCGGTCGTGGACTTACCGGAGCCGGATTCGCCGACGATGGCGACGGACTGGCCGGGGTAGATGGTGAGGTTGACTTCCCGCACGGCGTCGACGACGCCGGTGGAGGAGGTGAAGGAGACGCAGAGGTCTTTGAGCTCCACCAGGGGGCGGGGCACCGCCTGCGCGGCGGAGTCGGATGCGCCCGTGGTGTCAGGAGTATCTGGGGTGTTCGTCATGGGTTATCGCTTCCTGGACTTCGGGTCGAGGGCGTCGCGCACCACGTCACCCATCATGATGAAGCTCAGCACCGTCAACGCCAGCGCGAACGCCGGGTAGAACAGCACCATCGGCTGGGTGCGCAGGGACGCCTGCGCGTTGGAGATATCCCCACCCCAGCTCACCACCGTCGGCGGCAGGCCAATACCCAGGAAGCTCAAGGTGGCCTCCGTGACGATGAACGTGCCGAGGGTCACCGTCGCGTAGACGATGATCGGCGCGGACGCGTTCGGCAGGATGTGGCTGAGCAGCATGTGCCGGCGGGAGGCCCCGACCGCGCGGGCGGCGGTGACGTATTCTTCGTTTTTCACGCTCATCACGGCACCGCGGGTAATGCGGGCGATGTTCACCCAGCTGAAGGCCGCCAGGATGATGACGACGGTGAAGATGTTGCGGTGCTCTTTGAACATCTGCATGAGCACGATCGTGGCGAGCACGAACGGCACCGCGAAGAAGATGTCGGTGATGCGGGAGAGCACGGCGTCCAACACGCCGCCCACATAGCCGGCGAGCGCGCCGATCGCGCCGCCGAGGAGCACCACCAGGATGGTGGCGAGCACGCCGACCGCGACGGAGGCGCGCGCCCCGTAGACGGTGCGGGCGTAAATGTCGCAGCCCTGTCGGTCGAAGCCGAAGGGGTGGCCGGCTTCCGCGGGCGCGAGCGACTTACTCAGTTCGCAGAACCGCGGGTCGGTGTGGGTGAACAGCCCCGGGGCGATGGCCAGCAGCACCACGAGCAGAATCATGGCGGCCGACACCCAGAACAGGGGGCGGCGGCGAACATAGCGCCAGGCTTCCGCCCACTGGGAGGCGGGGGCGGAATCGTCGGCGACGGCGTCGACCGCGCCCAGGCCCTGTTCGTCGGTCTCGGCGACGAAGCGCTCCTGGCCCGGCAACACCCGCGGCGGGGTCTTCGGCGCTGTGCGCGGCGTGGGAGTGGCATCACTAGGCATAGCGGATCCTCGGGTCGAGTACGGCGTAGAGAAGGTCAACGAGCAGGTTGGCCACGATGTAGACCAACACGAGCACCGTCACGAAACTCACGACGGTCGTCGGTTCGCCCTTGATGATGGCGCGGAACATCTGCCCGCCCACCCCGTTGATGCCGAAGATGCCTTCGGTGACGATCGCGCCACCCATGAGCGCGCCGAGATCAGCACCCAGGAAGGTCACCACCGGGATGAGCGAATTGCGCAGCACGTGCCGCACCATCACCGTCGAGCCTTTGAGCCCCTTGGCCCGGGCGGTGCGCACGAAGTCGGCGGAGAGGTTTTCGCTCACCGACTGCCGGGTCAACCGGATGACGTAGGCGGTAGACACCGCCCCCAGCACGAGTGCGGGCATGAGCAGGGTGCGCACGCTCACCGTCGCGCCGACGGTGGGCGGCAGCCAGCCCAGCTTCACTCCGACGACGAACTGGAACACGAAGCCGATGACGAAGCTCGGGACGGCGATGACGAACAGGCTGACCAGCAGGATGGTGGAGTCGAAGAAGCCACCGCGCTTCCAGCCGGCGTACACGCCGAAGAGGATGCCGAAGAACGCCTCAAACAGCAGGGCCATGACACCCAGCTTGATGGTCACGGGGAAGGCGTGCGCCATGACCTCGAGGACGGGGCGCCCGGAGAAGGTGGTGCCAAAGTTCAGGGTGAGGATGCCCTTCAGGTACAGCAGGTACTGCACGATGAACGGCTTGTCGAGGTTGTATTCGGCGCGGATGCGGGCCTCGGCACCCGCGGTGAGCCCACGGTCGCCGCCCAGGGCTTGGACCGGGTCGCCAGGCATGAGGAACACCATGGCGTAGATGAGCAGCGTCGCGCCGAAGAAGACCGGGATCATCTGCAACAGGCGGCGGGCAATATAGCGAGCCATGAGGATCAAGGCCTCCTTTCTACACAGGGAAAATCAGAAACACGTCCACCCCCGCCCCCAGGCCACCCCCGGGGCCGGCGCGACAACGCCGCACGCGACAGTAAGGAGGGGGTGACGAGAGCGGGGAGGGAAAGGGGAAAGAAAAAGAGAAGCAGTCTATGGGGGAAAGAGGAGAAAAAAGAGATGAAGAGGAGAAGACACAACACAAGCCCCGCAGGCGCCCCACCACCGGTACCTCGCGCGGGCGGGGCCGGAGGAGGTGGTGTGGTGGTGGGGGTGCGCGGGGCGTGTGTGCCGGTGACCGGCGCCGCTTAAGGGGCGCAGGTTACTTCTTGACGATGTCGTGGTATTCGGGGGTGGACTTCCAGTTGAAGACCACGCCGTCGACGGTGTCAGCCCAGCCGCCGGTGACGTTGGAGTACCACAGCGGCACGGCCGGCAGGTCGGCGAAGAGGATCTCCTGGCTGGAGTTGTAGATCTCGTTGGACTTCTCCACCGAGTCGGCGGTGGCGGCGGCCTTCAGCTTCGCGTCGAACTCGGGGTTGGAGTACTGGCCATCGTTGGAGGAGGCGCCGGTGGCGTACAGCGGGGCGAGGAAGTTGCCCAGGCCCGGGTAGTCACCCTGCCAGCCGGTGCGGAAGGCGGTGGTGATGGTGTTGTTGGTGATGTCGTCGCGGAAGGACTTGAAGTCCGGGTAGGGCTTGCCTTCGGCCTCGATGCCGAGGGTGTTGCGGATGCTGTTGGTCACGGCATCGACCCAGCCCTGGTGGTCGCCGTCGGCGTTGTAGGCGATCTGGAAGGTGCCGCTCCAGGGCTTGATGGCGTCAGCCTTGGCCCACAGTTCCTTGGCCTTGTCCGGGTTGTAGGACAGCACCTCGTTGCCGGGGATCTTGCCGTCGAAGCCGGCAATCACCGGGGAGGTGAAGTCCTCGGCGGGGGTGCGGGTGCCGTCGAAGATCTTGGAGGTGATTTCCTCGCGGTTGATCGCCATCGACAGGGCCTGGCGGCGGAGGTTGCCTTCCTCGTCCATGGCGAAGTGCTCGAGGCGCTCCGGGATGGTGAAGGACTGGAACACGGCGGCCGGCTGGTTGACGGAGCGGCCGTCCAGGTCGGACTCGAAGGAGGCGAAGGAAGAGGCCGGGATGGCGTCGAGGACGTCCAACTGCCCGGAGAGCAGGTCCGCGTAGGCGGCGTCCATCTTCGGGTAGAAGACGAACTTCACGCCGTCGTTCTTTGCCTTGCGGGGGCCGTTGTACTCGGGGTTGGCGATGATGAGGGCGTCAGCGTCGTGGTTCCACTCGGCCAGGGTGTAGGGGCCGTTGGACACCGGGTTCTCGCCGAAGGCTTCCATGTCCTCGAAGGCGACATCCGGCAGCGGGAAGAACGCGGAGTAGCCGAGTCGCAGCGGGAAGTCCGCCTCCGGCTGCGCGAGCTCCACGGTGAAGGTGTAGTCGTCGACGATCTTCAGACCTTCCATCGACTCCACGCCTTCCTCGTAGCCCTTGATCGGCTCGAAGAAGTAGGCGGACATGAGGTCGTTGGCGACGGCGTAGTTCCAGGCCTTGACGAAGTTCTCGGCCTTGACCTCAGTGCCGTCGGAGAACTTCTGCCCCTTCTTGACGGTGATGGTGAAGGTCTGGTTGTCCTCGGTCTCGATCTTCTCGGCGAGGTCCTCGTGCTGCTTGCCGTCTGCGTCGTAGTACATCAGGCCGGCGAACAGTTCGTCGACGATGCGGCCGCCGCCGGTTTCGTTGATGTCAGCGGGCACCAGGGGGCGCTGCGGCTCGGAGCCGTTGACGAGCACGTAGTTGCTGCCGCCGGCGGCGCCATCGGCGCTGGAGGAGCCGGAGTCGTTGGAGCAGGCCACCACGCTCAGGGACAGTGCCGCGATGACGGCGGGGGCAAGAATCTTGGTCTTCGACATAAGGGTTCTTCTCGTGTCTTCCTAGGATAAAGACGTTCAAGTGAAAAATTGTGTGGCACTCCCCGGCCGGGGAGCACCCCGTGGGCCATGCCCGCCGAATGTGACGGCCGCGTGCCGCACCCTGCCGGAAACGGTGGCAGGGATGGGCGGAACGTATGAGCGCCGGGTGAGGCGGCGGGCCCCACTCTGGGGCCGCGCGGGAGGTGGGGCCACCCGCGCGGTGGAGTGACTCCACTATAGATGCGATGGCGGTCACGCATCTCAATTTTTATGAGGAGTGTTACCAAATCGTTACTTTTCGCATCACCCCCAGAGCGCACACCTCCCCCACCGCCAACTGCCCGCATCACTCCCACACAGCCTCCACTGCGGCCGGGCAGACATCAGACGAATGGAGCGGACGAATCCCGCACATGCGCAACATTTCTGCACGTCAACCACACCCCACCGGACGCCAGACAGCATGGTTCAGCACCCTGCGAGCCAGCCCACAACCAGGGGTGCGCACACGGCCATCCACTACCCCCGATTGGTCAGACAACGCGCGGGCGGGTACCCCTGATGAAGAATCTTAACGTGATATTTATCTATTCTTCATCGCGTATTTATGCGCGGCCGTGTACGCATCTCCCCCGCCGGACGTATCCCCGGCGATGCATAGAGACGTGGACCCCCCGCAGCCTCCTCCCCGGCGACAGCGCACTCCCCGGGGAGCTACACCGCCTGAAAATGCAAAAAACCACGGGCCGCACCCCCAGTCGTGTGACTGTTGAGAGGGTGCGGCCCGTGGTGGGCTGTGACGTCGGCCAGTGCGCGCGCCACAGATCCGGGACCCTGTGAGGCCCCGGTGCGGGGTTTACTTGTTGCGCTGCTTCTCGCGGGCGCGGGCGCGGCCACGCTCGGTGGCGTTGAGAATCACCTTGCGGACGCGGATGGTCTCCGGGGTGACCTCGACGCACTCGTCCTGGCCACAGAACTCCATAGCCTCCTCGAGGGAGAGGTTGCGGGCCTTCGCCAGGGTGACGGTGGCGTCCGCCGTCGCGGAACGCATGTTGGTCAGCTTCTTCTCACGCGTGATGTTGATGTCCATGTCTTCATCACGGTTGTTCGCGCCGACGACCATGCCCTCGTAGGCCTCGGTGCCGGGCTCCACGAAGAAGGAACCACGGTCGGCGAGCTGCTGGAGGGCGTAGGCGGTGATCTGGCCGGAGCGGTCGGCCACCAGGGAGCCGGTGGCGCGGTCCTTGATCTCGCCGGCCCAGGGCTCGTAGCCCTCGGAGTAGTGGTTGGCGATACCGGTGCCGCGGGTTTCCGTCATGAAGGTGGTGCGGAAGCCGATGAGGCCACGGGCCGGCACCTTGTACTCCATGCGCACCCAGTCGGAGCCAGTGTTGTCCATGTGGACCATCTGGCCCTTACGGGCGGCCATGAGCTGGGTGACGTTGCCCTGGTACTCGCTGGGCACGTCGATGACCATGTGCTCGTAGGGCTCGTAGAGCTTGCCGTCGATGGTCTTCGGCACGACCTGCGGCTTACCGACGGTCAGCTCGAAGCCTTCGCGGCGCATGGTCTCCACGAGGATGGACAGCGCCATCTCGCCACGACCCTGCACCTCCCAAGCGTCGGGACGCTCGGTGGGCAGCACCTTGATGGAGACGTTACCGATGAGCTCCTGATCGAGGCGGGACTTCACCACACGGGCGGTGAGCTTGTCGCCGCCGCCACGGCCGGCCAGCGGGGAGGTGTTCACACCGATGGTCATGGAGATCGCCGGCTCGTCGACGGTGATGCGTGGCAGGGCGACGGGGTTGTCGATGTCGGCGAGGGTGTCGCCGATCATGATCTCTTCGATGCCGGAGATCGCGGCGATATCACCAGCGATGACCTCGTCGGTGGGCACGCGGGTCACGCCGACGGTGCGGAGCAGCTCGGCGATCTTCGCGGTCTTGGTGTGCTGGTTACCCTCGGAGTCGTAGTGGATCCAGGCAACCTGCTGGCCCTTCTTCAAGGTGCCGGCGTGGACGCGCACCAGGCCGATGCGGCCGAGGAAGGAGGAGGAGTCCAGGTTGGTCACGTGCGCCTGCAGCGGGGCGTCCAGCTGGGCGGTCGGCTCCGGGAGGGTCTCGTAGAGCACGTCGAAGAGCTCCTGCAGGTCCTCCGCCTCGGGGACGTTGCCGTTGCCCGGGTTGGTGGTGGAGGCCTTGCCCTCACGGCCGGAGGCGTAGAGCACCGGCAGGTCCAGCAGACCCTCGGCAGCCTCGGCGGCTTCCGGGTCCTCCAGGGTGGAGGCCAGCTCGAGCAGCAGGTCGTGGGCTTCCTCCACGACCTCGTCGATGCGGGCGTCCGGGCGGTCGGTCTTGTTCACCACGATGATGACCGGCATCTTCGCGGCCAGCGCCTTGCCCAGCACGAAGCGGGTCTGCGGCAGCGGGCCCTCGGAGGCGTCGATGAGCAGCACCACGCCGTCCACCATGGACAGGGCGCGCTCGACCTCGCCGCCGAAGTCGGCGTGGCCGGGGGTGTCGATGACGTTGATGATGAGATCCTGGCCGTCCTTGCCGGCACCGTGACGACGAATCGCGGTGTTCTTCGCAAGGATGGTGATGCCCTTTTCCTTCTCCAGGTCGCCGGAGTCCATGACCCTATCGACGAGCTCGGCGTGCGCATCGAACGCGCCGGACTGACGCAGCATCGCGTCAACGAGGGTGGTTTTGCCATGGTCAACGTGCGCGACGATGGCGACGTTACGGAACTCGGTTTGGGTCACGGGGGTTTCAGTCTCCTGGAAAATTGTGGGCACGCCGCGCCCCGGTGTCACAGGCCTTCTTCTCCCCGCACGTGACGCGCGGCCGCAGCCACCCGCCAGGGTCTTACCGCGGCAGGCGGCCAGACCAACAGAGAGGAAAGACAGACAAGGGGTCAAGCGGGTGGCGCCACGTGCGCCAGGCCCGGAAAAGGTGAGGATAGGTACCTCAGCGCAGAAAACCCCACGCGTACGGCGCGCTCCCCGGGGCTGGGAAGCGGCCGCACGCCCCAGGAGTCAAGGAACCTTGACGTCCCTGGGGAGGTGGTCGGGTGCACTGAGGCGTGAAAAAGAGATCACGTGGGGGCGCCATCCGCGCCCCGCGCACTCCGCCGTGGGCGACGCGTCCTGCGCGCCCGGCGGGTGAACCGTCTAACCAGAGTACCCCTCCTGCGGCAACAACGCACGATGAGCGCCGCCGCCACCCCGACGCACCGTCCCCGCAGACACCTGCGGAGGCCCTGTCACAGCCCCAGCAGACATCCCGCCGCCCATGCGGCAAGGCGGCCCCGGCAGGCCCGCGCACAGCGGGCGCGGCTGGGGCAGCGCAGGGCCACTGCGATGGTGCGACACCGCCTCCTGTCCCCCACCCGACGCCCCGCTACCCCGCCGGGTGCCGGGCACCAATCCCGGGAAGGTCACGAAAATGTAACGAATTGTTCTGTCCGCACGACTTCCCCCACGACAGACCCCTCACTGCCAACGGGCAGGACCCGGTGGGGCTCCTGCGATGTTCGGGCGAAACCCTGGAGAATTCGCTGCAGAACTGTTGCCCGTGAGATAAAAAGCCACTACAGTGACTGAAGTTAATAGTATGACGACTGGGTTGTGGCGTGTGCGGCACCCCGGACGCCACCTGCCTTGTCCGCGCCGCAAAAGAAAAGCGAAACCTGCTGCCTGTGAACACTGCGACCACCACCGCGACCGCCTCCACGCCCGCGCGCCCTGCCCGCGGTGTCGCCCGCCGCGCCGGCGCGGCCGCCGCGGCCTGCCTCATCACCCTCGGGCTGGGCACCCCCAGCGCGCAGGCGGTGACCAGCTCCGACATCATCGACCCCCTGGGCCGCCCGGCGCCGCACATCCTCACCCAGGTGGAATCCTTCGCCCAGACCCAACCCCTGCCGCAGAAAGCCAAGGACGCGATCCTCGCCGCCGTCGGCTTCTTCCGCGGCGACGGCGAACCCGGCGTCGACCTGCCGCCCGCGGACACCGCACCCGTCATCGCCCAGTTCGGTTGGCCCACCGTGGCCCGCCAGTGCATCGGCGGTACCAGTGACGCCACCGGCACGGCCTTCGCCGTCGCCGGCCCCGCCGCCCTCCCCCTGCCCGGGGTGCCCGCAGAGCACGCCGCCTTCGTCTTCACCGCCCTCGGCACCGGCGCCGTCGCCGAGCAGCAGACCACCGCGATGCGCGTCCACTGGGTGAACATTTCGACCGGGCGGGCCGGCGTCACCCCGCTGACCTACACCGGCATGAACCCCGAGGGCCCGTCCACGGTGGCCGGCGTGGCCGCCACCGGCCGCGGCACCATCGTCGCCGTCCTCGAGGGCGGCATCACCACCGCCTTCGAGGGCGGGACCGCCACCTGTCATTTCCTTCCCACCAGCGGCATCGTGGAGGTGCGCTAACCATGGCTGATCTGCACCCCGTGAAGCAGGAAACCTTCACCATCGATGCGATGACCAACGTCGACCCGAAGGGCTTTGTCCGCGCGGTCGACACCTACCGGCTCACCGACTTCGGCCTCTACATGGGGCGCGGCGCCGACCACCCCGCCTTCGGCTACCTGGAGAGCTGGCTGCTGCCGGGCCTGAAGCTGCGGGCGAACAAGTTCCACTGCCGCCCCGGCGTGGAGCGCACCGAGGACTACTACTTCGACATCGCCGACATTGACGTCGCGGGCGACGTGTGGACGACCCGGGACCTCTACGTCGACTTGCTGTCGACCGCCGGCCGCCCCGTCGAGGTCGACGACATTGACGAGCTGGCTGCGGCAACCTCTGCGGGGTTGATTACCGCCGAGGAAGCAGAGCGCGCCATCGAGACGACCCTCGTGGCCGTCGACGGCATCACCCGCCACGGCGACGACCCCATGGCGTGGCTGGCGTCCCTGGGCTACGAGCTCACCTGGGCGACCGACATCACCCTCACCCCCGCCGCCGCACCGAAGAATTAGCCCGCACGCCCCGGGCCGTGCTGCTGCTGGTGGCAACCGGTGGTCGGCTGCGGGCCCCTTCTACCCTGCCGCCCGCCGCCCCCGCAGCGCGCACTCCACACCCAGGCACACCGGCGCCCGTGGGAAGCCTGGGAGTTGTGGACAACCCGCGACCGTTGGTGCGGCGCGCACCTGTCACTGTTGGATGTCTTTTAAGGTGGTAACTCACCATGAGCTTCACGATCCTGCACAACCCCCGCTGTTCGAAATCCCGGGCCGCACTCGCCGCCCTTGAGGACGCGGGGGAGACCGTCACCATCCGCGCTTACCTCAGCGATCCCCTCACCGAGGACGAACTCCGCGAGACGTTACGCCGCGGTGGGCTCACCCCGGCCGAGGTTGTCCGCGCCGAGGAACCCCTCGCGGCAGAGCTGGGACTGACCGCGGACAGCCCCGCAGAGGAGCTCCTCGCCGCGATGGCGGAGCACCCGCAGCTGCTCAACCGCCCGATTGTCATTCGCGACGCCGACGGCCGTGCCGTCCTCGGCCGGCCGCTCGACACCGTGTACGCACTGATGAAAGACCACAGCTAATGCGCTCCCCTCTCTTCTTCCCCCGCAGCTCCACTCCCACTGCCACCCGCGCGGGACGGGCGGGGTCCCTGCGTGCGGCCACGGCCGCCGCAGTCCTTGCGACCACAGCCGCGTTGGGGGCGACGGCAGCGCCCGCGGAAGCGCTCGTGTTTGCCGCGCCGGTCATCGGCGGCATCGCCGCCCAGGCGACGGCGGCCGTGCAGTTGGGGAACTCGACCTGCACCGCCACGCTCATCAGCCCGGAGTGGCTGCTCACCGCCCGGCACTGCGTCGGCGAGGGGAACTTCTCCGCCATCACTGTCGGCAACACTGCCGCCGGGGAGAAGCGCTTCGCCACCGACGTCATCATCAGCCCCCACGCCGATCTGGCGGTGGTGAAGATGAACGCCCCGGTGGCGGCCCAACCGGCCCGGCTGGCGACCTTCCACCCCACGACCGGCCAGCGGGGAGTCATCGCCGGCTGGGGGAAGTCGGCGCTCGTCGCCAAGGAAACCCAAGGCATTGTCGGCAGCCGCTTCCTCGCCACCGAGGACATGGTCACCACCCCGGGGTCGTCCTACCTTGAGGTCACCACCACCGGCGGCCGGCTCGTGCACGGTGATTCCGGCGGCCCGCTGTACATGGGCGATGAGGTCGTGGCGGTCGCCAGCATGGCCAACACCTCCGCGCCTGCCCCGCAGGCGGGGCTCACGGGCTGGTACGTGCCCGTCGCAGAGCACCTGGATTGGATTCACCGCCAGACGGGCATTCCGGTCGCCGCCCCCAGCAACGGACCCATTCCGCTCCGGCCGGTGCTCACCTACACCCCGGGCCAGTTCGGCTCCTCGTTCAGCAGCTAAGCGCAGGGGGCGGATCAACCCGGGCGTGTGGAGCCTCCCGCGGCCGCGCGAGGCGGGCAGCCCCTGGCTCGGCAAGTGGCCCGGGGGATTGTTATGCGCGCGGGGCGGGCGGCTGCCAGCCCTGCTCGTGCAGGGTGCGGAACACCAGCCGGCTGAGCGGGGCGATGATATCGGCCCCCTCGTCCTCTGCGGGGGCAGGTGCGGCGAGTTCCGCTGCTGTAAAGCTGCGGACTTCCGCGATTTCGGCGCGCGGGGTGGGGTGCTCCGCCAGGCGGTGCTGCAGCGCAAACACGTCACAACTGACAAAAGTATCGGCCTCATTGGCGGCCGCCGCGGAGAACGTCCCCACGTGGACGATCTCGTCCAGCGGGATGCGCACGTCCAGTTCTTCGTCGATTTCCCGTACGGCAGTCTCCGCGGGGGTTTCACCGGCTTCGCGTTTCCCGCCGGGCATGATGAAGCTCGTCGTGTCGTGTTTACGGACGTGGATGATGCGGCCCTCAGCGTCGACGAGGATGAGGGCGGAGAGCACAAGCAGAGGCACCCGCCCATCATTCCACTCCACATCCGCGCCCGGGAAACGACGCGTGACATGCTCGTGTTCTTGCTCGGCCCACAGCCGCCAATAAGGCTCGTAGCCCTCATCGCGGGCAAAGGCCCGCGCCTGCCGGAGCTCCTGCGGGGCGTCGATGTAGACGGTGAGGACCTCGCCGCCGCGGGCGTGCGCCGCGGCAACAGTGTCGTGGGTAATGCACCCGGAGCCCTCCACCACGAGCGGCACCCCGCCCGGAATCTCGACCCACTCGCCGGGCGCGTCGCACTCCCACCGCCACCGCCGGTAGCCGGGAGACTCCACGGCCAGCACATCCCGGGCCACAATCTCCGATCCGGCCGCCAGGCCCCGCCAGCCCGGGTAGAAGTCATCGAGGTGCACCAGCTGCCGCCCCAACACCTCGGCTAGAGCCGAAGCAAACGTAGTTTTCCCGGCGCCACTCGGCCCATCGATCAAGATGGTGTGTGCCCGCCGGGCGCGGGCGAACCAGGAGTCCTCTCCCACCGCGGCGGCCACCGGGCCCGGCGCATGGGTGTTGCTCTGCGTCTCCACGGCGGCCTTAGAGACCGAAGAGCCGGAATGCACCGACACTGATCGACAGGCCCACCGCGACAACCGGGATGAGGGCGCAGACGGCCAGCACGACGGCGTCGCGGCGGTGCAGGCGGCTGGGCCGCGCCCAGCTGCGCGGGGTGGGGCCGCCGAAACCGCGGGCCTCCATCGCGGTCGCCAGCTTCGTGCCCCGCCGCAGCGCCAGCACCAACAGCGCGAACGTTTGGCTACTCATGCGGCGCACCCGCCCACCGTCGCCAAGGCCACGGGCGCGGCGGGAGCGCTCCAACTGGGACCAGTCGCGCACAAACAGGCTGGTGAGCCGGGCACCGGCGATCGCACCAATGACGAAGCGGCTGGGCAGTTTGCAGATCTGCGACAACGCGTCGCCGAGCTCCGTGGGGTCGACTTTATTCACCATGACGATGACCGGGGAGACCAGCGCCACGATGCGGGCCATGATCGCGATCGCCAAAGAAATCGAGTTATCCGAGATGGTGATAAGCCAAAAGGAGAAGTACTCCTTCCCGCCCGGGGTGCCGTAGAGCAGCATGCTCAGCCCGGCCAGCGGTGCCGCAATCCACACCGGCCACAAGGAGGTCAGCAGGCGCCGCCAGCTCACCCCGCAGACCGGTGCAAGCGCCCACACGATGACGATGGCCACCACCGCCGACACCCAGTCGACGGTGAACAGCAGCGGCGTGCCCATGATCATCACGCCCGCCAGGCGGGTCACGGGGTTCACCCCCGCCAGCGCATCCCAGCGCGGCGTGCGCGTCGTCGCGCGCCGCACCCCCTGCGCGGCAGCAGGGTCCGCCTCCACGGCGGCGGCAGCGTCGGCACCATCCGCAGCGCCAGCAGGGGTGCTGCGGCTCGCGGCCGCGAGCCGGGTACTCACAGTACTCACAGTGCTCACAGTGCTGTCGGCGGTGTGAGTGGTGTCGGCAGCGTCAACTGTATTGGCAGTTTCAGTGGCGTCGAGTTGTCGGGTCACGGGGTCACCTCCAGGCGGTGGGTGGCAAGAGCCGTCACGAAGTGCGGGTCGTGGGTAATCGCGGCGATGGTGACGCCGGAGGAGTTGAGCTCACGCAGCAGGTCGGCGAGCTCGATGAACGTATTACGGTCCTGGCCGAAGGTCGGCTCGTCGAGGAGCACCACCTGCGGGGAGGCCACCAGGGCGGTGGCCACCGACAGGCGGCGTTTCTGCCCACCGGACAGGCTAAACGGGTTGGCGGCGCTTAAGTGCTCCAGGCGCAGCCGGGCCAGGAGTTCATCCACCCGGGCCTCGATCTGGGGGTCGCGGGGCGGGCGACGGCGGAACAGACCTGTCGTGCCGGCGAGCGCGTCCACTGTGGCGAGAAGTTCCTCCCGCACAGTGCGGGCCACGAACTGGGCTTCCGGGTCTTGGAACACGTAGGACATGCGGCGCGCCAAGTCCCGGGAACGCCACGCGTGCGGGGTGGGCGGCAGACCATCCGCGATGTCGGCGGCGACGCACACCTCCCCTGCCACGGGTGCGAGTAGCCCCGCCAGGGTGAGTGCCAGGGTGGTTTTGCCGGCCCCGTTGGGGCCCGTAATCGCGGTGGTCGCCCCGCGCGGCAGCGCCAGGGTCCGCGGCGGCCCGGTGGGTTCCTCCGGCGACCAGCCGCACTGAAGCCCCTCGGCCCACAGCACCGCGTCCGGCACCGCGCCCGCCAGCACGTCATCCGTGGTGGCGGTCCGCACGGGTCCCGCGGCGGCCTGCGGCGCAGCGAGGCGCTCCGGGAGGGCCACGCCCGGCACCCACACGCCGAAGCCGGTGAGTTCCTCCGCGCAGCGCTCCAGGGTGGCGGCGGTCGGCCCGTCGACGGCGACCCCGCCGTCGGCGCTGAGGACGATCACCCGGTCGATGTGCTCCGCCCAGAGTTCCAGGCGGTGCTCCACCACGATGAGTGTCGCCCCGGTGGCCTCCACGGCGGCCATGACGGAGCGCACCACCTCCTCCGCGCCGGCCGGGTCAAGGTTCGCTGTCGGCTCATCCAGCAGGATGAGCCCCGCCCCCATCGCGAGCACGCCCGCGAGCGCCAGGCGCTGCTTCTGTCCTCCGGACAGTGCCGCCGTCGGGTGCGACAGCGGCACCTCGAGGCCCACCATCTCCAGGGCGGCTTCCACGCGCGGCCAGATCTCCTCGCGCGGCATGCCGAGGTTTTCGCAGCCAAAGGCGACGTCGTCGCCAACGCGGGTGTAGATCGTCTGGGCTTCCGGGTCCTGAAGCACCATGCCGACCTCCCCGGGCCGGCCGGCGCGGAGTTCGCCGCTGTGCTCCCCGTCCTCGGGACTGGAGCCGAGTACCCCGCCCATGGCGGCGAGCAGGGTGGACTTGCCCGCGCCCGAGGGCCCGAGCAGCAGTACCCGCTCCCCGGGGGCGATGTCGAGGTCAATGTCGCGCAGGGCGGGCAGTTTGCGGCCCGCGTGGCGGAAGCCGTAGCCGCGGGCAGTCACCCCGAGCGGTGGCGTGTGTAATGAGGAATCGTTCATACAAAGAGAAGAAGGCAAAGCCCCCATCGGGGGGCCGGTGTTGTGCTGTGCAACCAGTGGATCTGCACCCGGGTCACCGTCACGCACATGACCCCAGCCACCGCTGGTGCGAGATATAAGGTGCAGCGCGCGTTCCGCGCAGGGTGACCGACCGCTGGGGCACAGCCCCCAGAGGTACGGCCGTCAAGGGTTGCGGCGCCCAGGAGTGCGACCGTGAAGGGGTGCGGCGCCCGATGGGGCGTCAGCTCGGTGGGGTCTCGCCCGATAGCAGCGGCGCAGTCCGCGCACGGGCTGCGCGGCGGCATGCGCGGGACTGTGGAGGGGAAAGGACAGACGAAAAAGAGGGGGATGACGACGCGCGCACCGCGGCGGAGCTTCACCGGTTATTCAGCGGGATGGGTGCTGTGGGCGAGGCATCGCCACATCATATGCAAAAACTCGCATCAATGCTGTGGGTGGGTCACCCCCGGCACCACGCCGGGGACTGTGACCTTTCCACACCATCGACACGAGACGATGCACTGCGCGAAGCTGTGGGCGCTAGACGAGCTGCCCGCGTTCGCGGCCCGCCGCGAAGCGATCCAACGCACCCGTCGCCGCGAGTGCCCTCACCACGAAGTACATGAGCACGCCGGCAATCAGCGCACCAGAGACAGCCATGGTGCTGCCATAGATGGCGACGTAGGTCGCACCCTTGGCGAAGGTGCCGAGGAAGCCCTCCAGGACCAGCGCACCGAGGCCAGCGCCGATGCCAGCCAGGGCGGCGACGAGGATGTTGAAGACCTTGTAGCCGAAGAGCAGGAACACGATCTCCGCGCCGAGACCCTGGGCGATGCCCGAGTAGACGGTGGAGATCGACCACTGGCTACCGCCAGCCATGGACGTGATGGAGGCCAACACCTCCACGTAGAGGGCCGCACCCGGCTTGCGGATGATCAGTCCGCCGAGGGTGCCGCCGATGAGCCAGCCGCCGGTGGCGATGCCACCCATGCCGGGGGTCAGCGCGTTGGCGGCCTCGTACCAGGCGTAGCCGACGGAGTTCCACACGAGGAACACGACGCCGACGGCGATGCCGAGGACGGAAGCAACGAGGATGTCGACCACGCGCCACTTTCGGGCAGTGGTGGCAGACGAAGACACAGTAAGGGTGCTCAAGATGAATCTCTCTCCCTAGCGCCGGTGTGATCCGGATCAGGTTCTAGCGGTCACCGGCACGAACACACGCACTCAACGCATGCCCTGGTAGAACTCCCCAAAGGCATGCTGGGGGTGTATCACCGGTCTCTCAGCCCAGTTGCGCCTGGACTCCCGCGGGGACGCCGCTCATGTTACACATCCCACGTCGCGAATGCGCCACATTGGGGAGTTTGTTGACCACCTTTTCTACCCCCGCCCCCCACACCATACATGCGCTAATTTGAATGAATTTGCCCACGTTAACGCAGTTCAATCCGACACAGCCAACCACGTGACTCCCGGGGCGAAAAATTACCCCCACCCACCCCACTCGGAGACGCATCCACACCCTCCTGCCCGAGCGGCAACGAAGTCCACATTGGGCAAACAACCACCCCAGACTGCCCACCATCGGACGAGGCGCCCCGAGCCACACCCTCACCGCCCGCCGACACACAGGCGCGCGCAAGGTACCCCGCACACGTGGCCATTCTTCATGCGCCCGTCACGCACATCAACGTCCCCACCCCGTCACACATGTGACAGATGTGATTAGAGTGAAAGTATGTTTGCCCCGCACCGCCCCCACACGACACCCACGCCGCGCACTCCGAGCACCGCCGCCCGGCTCAAGGCCACCGGCCTTGCCGTGTGCGGTGCCGGGCTCCTCCTTGTGAGCTGCAGCACCCCCGCCGAGCACACCACCGCCCACCCGGAGGTCGCGCCCGCCGTGGATGCAACCACCACGGCCAACCCGACACAGTCCCCCGCACAGCAGCCCGCGCAGGCGGCACAACTGCCACCACTGAAGGAATCGCAGCAGCGCGCCGCCTCCCCCGCCACCCGGGAGGCCTGCCAACCGGGCCAGCTTCAGGCCCGCCTCGACGGCCCGCAGGGCACCGCCGGCCACCAGCTCTACCGACTGCAGGTGACGAACACCGGACCCCACTGCACCCTACTGGGCTACCCGGGCGTCTCCCTCGTCAACGCGGCCGGCACCCAGCTGGGCCACGCGGCCACCCGCACTGGCGCCGAGTTCACGGCAGTCCGACTCGGCCCGCAGGCCAGCGCCACGGCGACGATCCGCATCACCTCCCCCGGCACCATGGACCCCAGCGTCTGCCAGCCGGCCCAGGCAGCGGCGGCCGTGGTGTTCCCGCCGAACTCTTTCGACTCCTTCCAGGTGCCCCTCCAGGCCGAGGTCTGCGCGGGTGACGTCGACGCGATGGACGTCAGCCCCTTCCAGGCGAACTAGCCCGGCCGATACGGACCGCGTCCACGCGCCCGCCCCGACGAGGCGCACACGCCAGCCACACACTCGGCGCACTCAGTCCACACACGACACACAGCGCACACAGCGCACACAGCACACACAGCACACCGCGCGGCCAGTCGTGTTCATGACTGGCCGCGCGGTGCTGTGCGAGTGACGCTCCGTGCCGGGCGCTCTATGCCCGGGTACAGCGATGCGAGAAGGCGGGGTGTTTATTCGTGTTTATTCACCGGCGCTGCGGGCCCAGGTGTAGGCCAGCCCCTCCGAGGCGCCGAAGCGCAGCAGGTGGCGGTCAATGACCCCCTCAAAGCGGTCGAGGAGCTCTTCCGGGGCCTCCAACTGCATGGCCAGGCGCCCCTCCTCCGCGCGCATCGTCACCACGCAGGTGCCGTCGAAGGCGCGGCGGGGATCCTCACTCTCCTTGCCGGCGCCCACAAAGATGATGGTGCCAGTCTCCCCATCCCAGGAGGTCTCCATCTTGTGGGAGAAGTGAGCCGCCATCTGCTTGGCGTAGCGGGCGGGACGTTCGGTTTCAACAAGCGCGTGCGAATACGACATGCAACCACTCTATACTTTAAGGGTTGGCTTTGCTATTACTGCGCCTTTGCAGTCCGACAACTACTGTTAAACAAAGAACGCCCCTACCCTTTACTGACCCAACCACCCCAAGGACGACTTACATGGCCGGCGGATTGGCAGCCCTCCTCGACGACGTCGCACTCATCGCCAAGACAGCGGCGTCGAGTGTCGACGACGTCGCCGCAGCGACCGCGAAAACCAGCGCGAAAGCAGCTGGCGTCATCATCGACGACACCGCAGTCACCCCCCAATACTTGACGGGGGTGACACCTGCGCGCGAGATCCCCATCATTTGGCGCATCGCCCAAGGGTCCCTGTTTAACAAGATCGCGATCATTTTGCCGCTCGCGATGCTGCTGAACTGGATCTTCCCCCAGGCACTCACCCCGCTACTCATGCTGGGTGGTTTCTACCTCTGCTACGAGGGGGCGGAGAAGATCTACCACCGCTTCTCCGGGCACCGCTCCACCACCCCGGTGGCGGCGAAGGGCGCGCCCGCCGAAGACCAGTTGGTCCGGGGCGCAATCCGCACAGACCTGGTGCTCTCCGCGGAGATCATGCTCATCGCCTTCGACAATGTCCGCACCCAGGACATCGCCACCCAGGCAACCGTGCTCATCCTCGTGGGTTTCGTCATCACGGTCGCCGTCTACGGTGTGGTGGGCGTGCTGGTGAAGATGGACGACGTCGGCCTGCACATCCTGTCGCGCCGCCCCGAATCGAAACTCGGCAAGGCGCTAGTCAAGGGCATGCCCGTGATTTTGGCGATTCTGTCTTACGTGGGCACGTTCGCGATGCTGTGGGTGGGTGGCCACATTGTGCTGCAGGGCATGAGCGAGTTGGGGCTCGTCGGCCCGCTGGGCGTGGTGCACAACCTGGAGCACTCCTTCAGCCCGCGCACCTGGACCGGGCGCACCATGTCGTGGATTGTGGCCACCACCCTGTACACCATCGTCGGCATGGTCCTCGGTGCGATCCTCGTCGGCATTGCTGCGGTGCTGCCCTTCGGCAAGTCCGCCAAGGAGTCTGAGGCTGACGCCGAGACGGACACCGAGGCCGAGGACGCCGAAGCTGTCTTCGCCGCCACCCCGGCCGCTGCGAGCGCACACGTCGCGGGCGCGGATTCTTTCGACGCCCCCTACGAGCACTCCCAGGCCCAGCAGGCGGAACTTGCCGCCGCCGAGGGCGATGCGGGCATCGACGTGCCGTCCGCCCTGGTGGGCGACGAGGTCGCCGCCCTGCAGGAAACCGAGTTCGCTGCCGCCGTCGCCTCCCACGCGGAAGAAACCCGCGACCTCACCTTCTCCGGCACGGAGGCCACCGATGCGGCCCTCGACGTCGAGGCCGCCGAGGCGTCCGCCGTCTTCGCCGCTGGCGGTACCACCGCCGACGAAGCGTTCCCCGACTACCAGGAGGATGCGCTCGGCGAGGACGAGCCCAACGAGACTGCCCCTGCCGCCGAGGAGCAGCCCGCCGCGGACGAGACGAGCGCCGCCGAGCAGCAGGCCGCAGAAAAGCCCGCCAAGCGCGGCCTGTTTGGGCTGTTCGGCCGCAAGAAGAAGGCGGCCGCCGCGGCTGCCGCAGCCACCGCCGCCACCGCCGCCGAGGCCGGTGCTCCTGAGGCCAGTGCCGCAGAGGCTCCTGAGGCCGCAGAGCTGGCAGAGCAGTACGACGAAGTGGAGACCACCGCCGAAGGTGCTTACGACGAAGCCTTCGAGGAGACCTACGACGAGTTCGCCGACTACGCCCCCGCCGAGGCGGTGGGCGACAGCGCGGCCGACTACACCGACGGCGAGTTCACCGAGGGTGCCTTCGTCGAGTACGCCGAGGGGCAGTACGCGGAAACCACCGACGGCGAGTACGCCGAGGGCCAGTTCGCCGCCGCGTACTCCGAGGGCGCGTACACCGACGACGCCGAGGGTGTGGAGTACACCGACTATGCCGAGTACACGGACGAGCAGGCAATGACCGGCGAGTTCGCTGAAGGCGACTTCGCCGCGGCCGAGTTCGCCGCCGAGGACGTCACCGCTGCAGCGGAGTCCGCTGAGGCCCCGTACAGCGACGCGTCCTTCGCCTCCGCGGAGGAGACCGCCCAGTTCGGCGTCATCCCCGCCGTCACGGACGCCGACGATACGGGCGTGCTGCCCACCGTCGACGATGACGCCACCGGCGAGGAACTCAGCGACTACGACGCCCGCGTCAACAAGCTCGCCGCCGCACTCGCCGCCGACGAGGAGCGTCCCCTCGACGCACCCGCACTCGATGCGGCTGCCGACGAGACCGACACCGAGACCACCGCCACCGAGGAGGCTCCCGCCAAGCGCGGCCTGTTCGGTATCTTTGGTCGACGCAAGAAGAAGGCCGCCGCCGCTGCTGCGGCCGCCGCGGCCCAGGCCGCAGAGTCCGCGGATGCCGCCGCCGAGGCTGCAGCGGACGCAGACGCCACCGACGCGGCTGCTGCTGACGCGGCCGCCGTCGAGGCCACCTACACCGAGTTCGACGCTGCGGATGCTGCTGTGCTCGCCCAGGACGGCGAGTACGCGGAATACGCAGAGTACGCCGAATACGCCGAGTACACGGACGCTGTCGATGCGGTCGATGGGGTCGATGCTGTCGATGCGGCTGTGGTGGAGGACGCCTACGATCAGGCGATCGACGGCGGCTTCGAGCCGCTGCCCGACCAGGCGGAAGTCCTCGAGCAGGACTTTGGCCCTGCCTCCCCGATCGCCCCGGCACCGGAGTCCATGCCCGTGGACTCCGAGTACCTGCCCGAGGGCCCCTACATCCCCGCCGAGAGTGTCGCCGAGGAGCCTTCGCACGGCGCGCATGAGCTCGACGAGGATGATGTCGCAGGCGATGCCGCGGCCTTCTCGGGCGATCCTTTCACCTACTCGGATGCGGACGTGGCGGAAGCTGCCGCCGACGACTTCTTCGCCGATGACCCGGCTGCCGGCCAGGTGCTGGAGGATGTCGACGACATTGACGATGTGGTCGATTCCGTGCCGGTGCACATCGGTGGCCCGGCAGTCCTCGAGCCCGAGGCTGCCGAGGTGTTCACCTACGACGAGGCCTCCTCCCCGCAGGACGCAGCCGCCGACGCAGCCGCTGGCTCCGAGGCGCTGCCGGATGCGTTCAACCCGCAGGCCCCGGTCGACGAGCGCGCCCAGGCCGCTGTCGGCTCCTTCCCCGTCTTCGAGGACATGCCGGCCGTCATGGCTTTCGACGCCGTCCTCGACGGCACTGAGGCCGCCGCGCAGCAGGACCCGGAGGCCCTGTTCGCCGCCGAGCAGGCCGCGGCAGCCCAGGCGCCCGCCGAGGAGGCCGCAGCACCCGCGGATGCGTTCCGTTTCGACGCAGACAAGGACACCCCGGCCGCAGACGAGGAGCTCTACTCCCCCACCGCCGAGGACGTCCCGGCCGCCGACGCCGCGGCCGATGCTGCCCCGAGCACCGTCGAGTCCATCTTCGCCGCCGGCCTGGCCACCAGTGGTGGCTTCGCCGCCACGGCCGCCGCCGTGGAGGCCGCCCGCCGCCAGGCTGAGGCCGAGGCCCGCCGCCTGGCGAAGCAGGAAGCCGAAGCCCGTGCCCGCGCCGAGGAAGAAGCTCGCCGCCGTGCGGAGGAGGAAGCCCGCGCCGCCGCCGAGGCTGAGGCCCGCGCGAAGGCCGAAGAAGAGGCCCGTCGCGCCGCCGAGGAGGAAGCTCGTCGTGCCGCCGAGGCTGAGGCCAAGGCACGTGCTGAAGAGGAAGCCCGCCGCGCCGCCGAAGAGGCTGCCCGCCGGAAGGCCGAGGAAGAGGCCCGCCGGGCCGCCGAGGAGGAGCGCCGCCGCCTCGAGGAGATTGCGCGCGCCACCGCCGAAGAGGAAGCCCGCACCAAGGCCGCCGCCGAAGCCCGCCGCCTCGCCGAGGAGGAGGCGCGCCGCGCCGCCGAGGAAGCTGCCCGCCTGCGGCAGGAGGCCGAGGCCCGCGCCCGCGCCGAAGAGGAAGCCCGCCGGAAGGCAGAGGAAGAAGCCGCACGCCTGGCCGAGGAGGCCCGCCGCGCCGCCGAAGCCGAGGCCCGCGCCCGCGCCGAGGAAGAAGCCCGCATCAAGGCAGAAGCCGACGCCCGCGCCAAGGCCCTGGAGGAGCGCCGCCGCCTCGAAGCCATCGCCCGCGCGAAGGCCGAAGAGGAAGCCCGCGCCAAGGCCGCAGCGGAAGCCCGCCGCCTCGCCGAGGAGGCCGCCCGCCTCCAGGCCGAGGAGGAGCGCCGCCGCGCAGAAGCCGAAGCTCGCCGCAAGGCCCAGGCCGAAGCCCGCGCCAAGGCCGCCGCCGAGGCGAAGGCCCGCGCCGAGGAAGCTGCCCGCCAGCAGGCGGAGGAAGCTGCGGCGAAGGCCGCCGAAGAGGCCGCCCGCCAGCAGGCCGAGGAAGCACGTCGTGCCGCCGAAGAAGCCCGCCGCGAAGCCGAGGCCGAAGCGCACCGCAAGGCAGAAGCCGAAGCCCGCGCCCGCGCCGAAGCGGAAGCCCGCGCCCGTGTCGAGGCCGAGGCTCGTGCCCGCGCTGAGGAAGAAGCCCGGAAGAAGGCGGAAGCTGAGCTGCACCGCCTCGAGGAAGAAGCCCGCCGCACCGCCGAAGCCGAAGCGCGCGCCCGCGCCGAAGCCGAAGCCCGCGCGAAGGCCGAGGAGGAGGCCCGCCGCGCCGCCGAGGAGGAACTCCGCCGCCTCGAGGAGCAGGCCCGCCGTCGCGCCGAAGCCGAGGCCGCCGCCGTCGCTGCCCGCGCCGAAGCGGAAGCCCGGGCCCGCGCCGAAGCCGAGGCCCGCATCAAGGTCGAGGCGGAAGCCCGCGCCCGCGCCGAAGAGGAGGCACGCCGCGCCGCGGCCGCCGCCGCGAAGGCCGCCGAGGAAACCCGTCGCCGGGTGGCCGAGGAGGAGCGTCGCCGCGCCGCCGAGGAGGCTGCGCGCGCCGAGGCCGAAGCCCACCGCGTCGAGCTGGCCCGCGCCCAGGCTGCCGCCGAGGAGGCTGCACGTGCCCAGGCCGCCGCACAGGCTGCCGCGGAGGAAGCTGCGGCGAAGGCCGCCGAGCAGGCCCGCGCCCGCGCCGCCGAGGAAGCTGCCGCGAAGGCGGCCGCCCAGGAAGCTGCCCGCAAGCAGGCCGAGGAAACCCGCCGCCAGCAGGCCATCGCCGCCGCCCGCGCCAAGGCCGCCGAGCAGGCGCGCCGCGACGCCCAGGAGCAGGCCCGCGCCCGCGCCGCAGCAGAAGCCCGCCGCGCCGCCGAGCAGGCCCGCGCCGCCCAGCAGGCCGCCCGCCCGACCGCAGCCGCCGCCCGCCCGGCAGCGGTTGCCCGCCCGACCGCCGCGGATTCCGCCGCTCGCGCCAAGGCCGCCGAGCTCGCCGCCCGCAAGGCAGCAGAGCAGGCCCGCATCGCCGCCGAGCAGGATCGCCTCCGCCGCGAGGCTGAGGCCCGTGCGAAGGCTGCCGCCCGCGCCAAGGCCGTGGCTGCCGCCACTGCTAGCCGCGCCACCGGTGCTGCCGCGCACAACCCGGCGGCCGCTGCCGCGGAAGCCATCCGGGCGACCAAGGCCGCCAGCCCCGCCAAGGGCAAGGGTGGCAAGGCCGGCAAGAAGAACAAGGGCAAGAAGAAGAACAAGTAGTTCCCCACCAGGTCTCAGACCGGTTGCCCTTCACCCCAAGCACCACCGCCGAGGATGCATTCCCCGGCGGTGGTGCTTTTTCTCTGTCGTCTGTTGCCCAAGGGAGATGCGCGGCACGCCTGTGGGCCCACTGCGGCTTCCCTCGGCTTCGCTCAGCCCATCCCCGCCCACTCCGCCCCCGTGGGGGCAGGGCCGCACCTGCCTCACGTGGCCGGGTGTGCTGTGCTGGAAGGATCCCTCACCCGATGATCGTGGCTGGGCAATCATTCCCCCACGATTCTTCGCAGGCTTCTTCTGTGTGAAAGGACACTGCTCCCCCATGGTTTCCGCCCTCTCCCCCGCGGGTGTTTCCCCCTCCCGCAGCTGCTTCTCCGCTGGGCGCTTGCTGGCGGCCGTCGCCCTGACTGCTGTGGCTCTTGCGGGCTGCAGTAACAGTGAGCGCGACAGCACCCGCACCACGGTCACTGTCACCGCCCCCGCCCCAACACACAGTGCCGTCAGCGCCGTCAGCAGCACCCCGATGACGAGTACCCCGCCGATCTCCAGTGCCGCGCCGTCGGCGGTGCCCACCACCCCCGCACCCGCGCCCCAGCAGTCCCCCACGGCACCGGCGCCCGCCCCGCCGACGGTCGTGTACTGCTACCCCGGTACCCCGGGACCTGCCCTGTGGTCGGATGGCTCCACCGGCTTCGCCGAGTCCTGCCTGGACGCCTACGAGAACTCCCTGCCGGAGGATTCACCGTTCACGGCACCGGGGCGGGGCTACCAGTGCCCGGGCACGGATGCCTTCGTCAGCGATCCCTCCCAGTGCGTCCCGGACAACCTTGGGCGTGAACCCTTCGCCGGGGATGCCGCCTATGCCGGCAACCTGGGGGCAACGGAGGAATAGCTGCCTACAGCCGGCCCGCCAGGGCGCGGGTGGTGTCCGCCACCCAGCGGGCGGGGTCCTGCTGGGCAGCATGGGCGCTGCCCGCCCGGAGGCTGACACTTTCCGCCGCCGCGAACGCGGCGGTGGGTGCATCCTCCCGAATGATGCCGGCCACGAGGGCGCACGGGGTGGCGGCCGCGGTACACAGCTCGAGTACTGCCGCCGGGACTTTGCCCTGCAGGCTCGTGGCATCGAAGGCCCCTTCGCCGGTGACGACGTAGTCGGCGCGGCGAATCTTCTCCGCCAAACAGAGGGCCGTCGCCATGTGGGCCGCCCCCGGCAGCAGCTCCGCGCCGAGGCTTAAGCAGGCGAACCCGACCCCGCCGGCGGCACCCGCACCGGGTGCCGTGACCTCCGCGTGCACGGGTGCCGTCTCCTGCAGCAGCCGGGCAAACCGCAGCACCGCCTCGTCGGCAGCATTCATGTCGGCGGCAGCCAGCCCCTTCTGCGGACCGAAAGCCTGGGCGGCCCCCTGTGGGCCCACCAGCGGGGCCCGCACGTCAGTAATCACCTGGAGATCCACCCGCGCCAGCGCCTCTAGGACGTCTGCGGCGCTGCGGAAGTCTACGCCTCGGGCTGTGGCCACGCCCGCCAGCCCCGGGGCGATGGGTGCGCCCGCGGCATCAGTGATCGACACGCCTAAGCCTTGCAGCATGCCTGCCCCGCAGTCCGTGGAGGCACTCGACCCGATCCCGAGGTACACCACCGGCCGCATCCCCCGGTGCTCGTCGCGGTCGCGCGTGGTCGCCGCGACCCGCAGCAGTTCCTCGCGGAGGCGCTCCCCCAATGGACGAGTTCCCGCACCCCACGGGTCCAGGGTGCTGAAGCGCTCAATCCCGCAGAGTTCCGCCAGTTCCACCACGGTGGCCTCCGGGCGGGCGTGCTGAAATGCCCGGCGGGTGCCCTCCCCGCCGTCGGCCATGGGCACGAGCTCACAGGTGTCGGCATCCCCTGGGCGGGCCGCCACCCACCCGCGCCGCATGGCTTCGGCGACGCTCGCCGCATCGAGGGTGCCTTTGAAACTGTCGGGGCAGAACACCACCCGCAACGGGTGCGCACCCGCCGCCCCACCCACGCCACCCTGTGGGACGCGCTGTGGGGAATCTGCGCGGCCTGCGCGGCCTGCGGGCTGCTCGAGGTGGAGATTGGGTGTCGTCGGCTGCGGGCTCATAGCCCCCACGCTACCGACAGCTAAGCGCACTGGGCATGGGGGTGATGGGCTGCCGCGCTGTCTGTGGGGCACCCCGCCGTCGCGGCAGCCATCGTGGCGTCGTCGGTCTGCATGCTGGGGTTCCACGGGTGCGCGGAAAATTCGTGCGCGAAAACCGCCCCGCGTTGACCTCCGGTTGCGTACCATCAACAGCTAGAGATTCGTCCGTGGAGACTCACCCCTCCACGCGGGTCGCTTTCTTGTTTTTTCACCCCTTTTTTTCTTTCCTTCACATTCACCCTTATTCAGCCCATGAGCAGCCGTAACCGCTACACTCCCCGCCCGCGTACGAAGCCTGTGTCCACCCCCGGCGACCAGTCGGATGCGCCCACCCCGCCCGTGCAGCGCGCCCCCAACCAGCCGGACACCATCAACCAGGGCAACGTGGTCGACCTGGCCGACACGGCGGCAAGCATCTACGCCGACGAGTTCGTGGAGTCTGCCCCGACGCGGGAGCTAGCCATCGATCTTGTCATTACGGCGGGCCAGTTGATTCGCCGGGTGGCCCGAGAGGCCCTGTCCGGCGATCGGGCCGCGACCTGGCGGGCACTGTCCATCATTGAGCAGTACCCGGGGCTGCGGGTCGGCAAGTTCGCGAAGGCGTATGCCTGTTCCCAGCCGGTGGCGACCCGCCATGTCCACAACCTGGTCAACAGTGGACTGGTGGAGCGGGTCATCGGCGACGATGCGCGGGTAACGAACCTGTACCTGACGGATGCGGGTCGGGAGCATCTGCAGGCGCATCGGGAGTTGGTGGCGAACTATCTCGCGCCGACGTTTAACTTCCTCAGCGATGGTGATCAGCGGGCGGTGCGCCGCACCATCGCCATTATCGAAACCGCGCTGCGCGACCCGGACGCCCCCGACTCCGTCATGTACTAGGTGGCGTCTTCGGGGCCGGTGCCTCGTGGGCGTGGCCTCAGATGGGCTCTGCCCCGGGGTGGGCTCTACTCCGGGGCCGACCTTGCACCTGGGGTTTTTCTCCCCCACCACGGGTCAAGGTCTAAGAAGCTTAAGCCACCTCATACCAGCGGGAGCGCAGTTCCCTCTCCGCGCCATAGATCGCCGACTCGGAGACGCCACAAGGACGCACCGTCGCCCGCAGGTCGATCATGCGGGCCGCGGCCAGCGCCCGGCGCAGCAGGACCCATGCCTGTGACTGCTCAAGCCCCACCTGCTGGGCGAGGGAAAGCAGGTGCCGTTGGCGGATGTTTTTCCGGCGGCCGCCGATGGAGAGCGCCATCGTCATGTCCCCGTAGATGGCGGTGCACACCACGTCATACAGGGGTGCGACCTGAAACCCGGGAGCACCGGGCGGGGCGTAGCAGCCCACGTTCTTCGCATGCAGGTCACCGCCGCCGCACAGCCAGGAGTACGCCACCTGGGTAAACAGGTTCGCGGCAGCCTCCCCCGGGTCCACGCACACCTCGCTGAGCGCGCTGATGAGGGTCTCCGTCGGCACCTCGTACTTGTCGGCGGAGTCAATCCCCAGCACCGCCGCGCCGTCGTAGTGTGGCAGCGCCACCACCGTGCCGTCGAGGTGCTGCCGGTCGAAGCGCGGCAGATACAGTCCCGGAGTGCCGGCCACGTCGTGCAGGACGATGCAGTCCGCCACTGGAATGTGTAATTCGGTGCGTGCCACCGCGAGATGGCGGGCCTCGTTGGCGACGAGCCCCGGCAGGTCCGGGTCGCCGACTTTGAGGATGCCGGGCACCCCGGTATCGACGGGGTGCTCCTCTACAGCGGCTTGGTCGTCGTTCCCCGCGAGGACAGCGGAGCACTTGCGCTGCACCCCGGGGATGGCCTGGGGGTCGTAAGCCCGGCCGACATCGGTGAAGTCGGCGTGCGCGCCGATGCGCAGCGCCACCGGCGAACCCGCACCAGAGGCGTCGTTGTCTGCGCCCGGGGCCTCGTTCGCTGCGCCCCAGGGCACCACGCGGAGGTCACCCAGCAAGTCCGCACCCGCACCCAACAGCAGGGCGAGATCATCGTCCACGGCGCAGCCGAGTGCGGCGGCAAGAACCTCGCGGCGCGGTCCCTCGGGCAGCAGCCCGGTGAGCGCCTCCAGGGCCAGGGGAATCCGCCCGCCCGGGGTCGTGTCCCCGCGGCCGGCGTCGCCGAAGGGGTGGTACTCCAGGTGGGTATCTCCCCGCAGTACTCGCCCCACGGGCATCCCACGCTGAAGCACCTGGGCGGCTGGTGCGGCAGCCCTCCTGCGGGCGTCCGCCAAGGCCTGCGCGTCATGGTCTGGCTGCGTCGTGTGTGTCATCGTGTGTTCCTCCCCGTCGTGTGGTGGGTAGCAGGTGCGCCCCGCACCGCCACCCGTCATCTGTGCCGCAGCAGCGCCCCACGGCCCTCGAGGCGTACGAGGACCTCGCGGTTGAGGCCTGGTCTGCGAGGGACGCGTATCGTCGTCGCTGCGTGCGGCCGCGTGACTGTCAGCATAACGGCGACCCCGAATCGGGCCGTGACCTGCACACATCGACCACTTCATCCACTACGTGCTGCCGCCTGCGGGAGGTGTCGACGACCGTGCACAGTCGCCGTGAGGATCCGCTCCCGCGGAACCAACGCCGCGCAGAAAAGAAAAAAGAAACCGCCTGCCGGGGATGCAACCCCAGCAGGCGGACACTGCGTGCGCAGTATTTAGACGTTGAACTTGAACTCGACCACGTCGCCGTCGACCATGACGTAGTCCTTGCCCTCCTGGCGGACCTTGCCCTGCGCCTTGGCTTCCACCATGGAGCCAGCGGCGACGAGATCGTCGAAGGAGACGATTTCCGCCTTGATGAAGCCGCGCTCGAAGTCAGTGTGGATAACGCCTGCGGCCTGGGGCGCGGTATCGCCCTGGTGGATGGTCCAGGCGCGGGCTTCCTTCGGGCCGGCAGTCAGGTAGGTCTGCAGACCGAGGGTGGCGAAGCCGGCCTTGGCCAGGGAGTGCAGGCCGGGCTCGTGCTGGCCGACGGATTCGAGCAGTTCGCGGGCTTCCTCCTCGTCCAGTTCGAGCAGTTCCGTCTCGGTCTTGGCGTCGAGGAAGACGCAGTCGGCGGGGGCGACGAGGGCGCGGAGTTCGTCCTTCTTCGCCTCGTCGGTGAGCACCCCTTCGTCAGAGTTGAACACGTAGAGGAAGGGCTTCGCGGTGAGCAGGTGCAGCTCCCGCAGGTCGGCCAGGTCGATCTCGTCCTGGGCTGCGAAGAGGGTGCGGTCGTCTTCGAGGATCGCCTGGGCCTTCTTCACGGCCTCCACCTCAGCGGCCTTGGACTTGTCCTTCTTGGCTTCCTTCTCGAGGCGGGGCAGGGCTTTTTCGATGGTCTGCAGGTCCGCGAGGATGAGCTCAGTCTCGATGACGGAGATGTCGCTGCGGGGGTCGACGCGGCCGTCGACGTGGATGACGTCGTCGTCGGCGAAGGCGCGGACGACCTGGCAGATGGCGTCGGCTTCGCGGATGTTGGCGAGGAACTTATTGCCCAGGCCTTCGCCCTCGGAGGCGCCCTTGACGATGCCGGCGATGTCGACGAAGGAGACGGTGGCGGGCAGGATGCGCTCAGAGCCGAAGATCTCGGCGAGCTTCACCAGCCGCTCGTCGGGGAGCTCCACGAGGCCCACGTTGGGCTCGATGGTGGCGAAGGGGTAGTTCGCCGCCAGGACGTCGTTACGGGTCAGGGCGTTAAAAAGAGTGGACTTGCCCACGTTGGGCAGGCCGACGATTCCAAGAGTAAGGCTCACGGTGGGCAATCCTATCAAGTCGCCGCCTGCCCGCCCGCGCCGCGCACCCCCACAGGCGGGCCGGGGTGGGGTTCGGGGGCGTGCACTCCGGCCGCGTCACTGCGGGTGCACGCACCGGGTGTGCGCGATGTGCTCTGCGACGTGCTCGCGCACGCGGGTCGCGCGCGTGGCCCCCTGTTCGGATGATGCGCATGCTCGTTGAACTGGCGTTTTGTGGCTGCGGGGGTGAACTTTTCCCACAAACTATTCCATAGAGTGGAACGGCTTTGCTATTGTGATTTCACTAGCTGGGAAACTGCTGGCATTGGCCTGAGTGACCTCCACAGAAACGCAGGCCACCCGCACCGCCCCCGCCTAGCGCCCCTCGCCACACCCACCCCGTGGGCGTGCAGCGAGGAGAGCACACCGACGAACTTTCCCTTATCACTTTTTCGAGAAAGGCTGGCCACGCATGTCGTCTTCGACCGCCACCGCGTCACCACGCCGCGAAGTGTTTTCCTCCCGTCTGGCCTTCCTGCTGGCCGCCATCGGTTCCGCCGTGGGTCTGGGTAACATTTGGCGTTTCCCGTACGTCGCCTACGACAACGGCGGCGGCGCCTTCCTGGTGCCCTACATCATCGCCCTGCTCACCGCGGGCATCCCGCTGCTGTTCCTCGACTACGCCCTGGGCCACCGCTACCGCGGCTCCGCGCCCCTGGCGTTCCGCCGCATCAAGAGCTGGGCGGAACCTGTCGGCTGGATCCAGGTCGGCATCTGCTTCTTCATCACCATCTACTACGCGGCGATCATCGCGTGGGCGGGCCTGTACACCGTGAAGTCCTTCACGAAGGCCTGGGGTGAGGACCCGAACACCTACTTCTTCTCCGACTTCCTCAAGCTGGAAAGCGACCAGGTGTTCTCCACCTCCATCGTCGCGCAGATCGCCATCGTCCTGGCCCTGGTGTGGGCCGTCGCGATCGCGGTGCTGGCGATGGGCGTCGACGAGGGCATCGGCAAGATGGCGAAGATCTTCATGCCGATCCTCGTGGTGCTGTTCATCATCGTGGTGCTGCAGGCCGTGTTCCTGCCGGGCTCCGGGCGCGGCCTGGACGCCCTGTTCACCCCCGACTGGTCCGCGCTGCGGAAGCCGGGCGTGTGGGTTGCCGCCTACGGCCAGATCTTCTTCTCCCTGTCGGTGGCGTTCGGCATCATGCTGACCTACTCCTCCTACCTGAAGCCGCGCACCAACCTCACCGGCACCGGCCTGGTCACCGGTTTCGCGAACTCCTCCTTCGAGGTGCTCGCCGGCATTGGCGTGTTTTCCGCCCTGGGCTTCATGTCCACCCAGCAGAACGTCCCCGTCGACGAGGTCGTGTCCTCCGGCATCGGCCTGGCGTTCATCGCCTTCCCGACGATCATCAACAACATGCCGTTGGGCGCCATCTTCGGCACCCTGTTCTTCGGCTCCCTCACGGTGGCCGGCTTCACCTCCATGTTCTCCCTCCTGGAGGTCGTGGTCTCCGCGATTAAGGACAAGCTGAACCTGCCGCGCAAGACCGCCGCCGTGGGCGTCGGTGTCGTCATGGCCCTGGTGTCCCTGGCCCTGTTCTCCACCACCTCGGCGCTGGCGACCTTGGACATCATGGACAAGTTCACCAACAACGTTGGCATCGTCGCCGTCGCGCTCATCTCGATCATCATCATCGACTGGATCCTGCGCCGCATCGGCGAGTTCGCCCTCCACCTCAACGCCGTGTCCTCCTTCCAGGTCGGCACCGTGTGGCGCATCTGCATCGTCAACGTCACCACCATCGTCCTGGGCTACACCCTCCTGCAGGAGCTCGGCACCCTCATCTCCGAGGGCTACGGTGGCGGCGACTACTCCACCACCCAGGTCGTCACTTGGGGCTGGTGCGTGCTTGGCATCGTGGTGCTCGGCTCGCTCATCATGACCGTGGTGCCCTGGCGCGGCGACGTCTCCCTCGTCGGCCCGCCCGGCTCCGACTTCGGTGTCGACCCCGACCTGCAGCGCACCATCGACATCCCGCAGAAGTACACCCCGACCGAAACCCGCGCCGCAGGCTTCGCGATTGAACAGAAGGGAGAGAACTAACATGTCCGGAATCGCCATCATGATGATGGTCCTGTTCATGGTCATCATCTGGGGCGGCCTCGCCGCCAGCATCGTGGCGCTGCGCCGCCACCCAGACGAGTCCTCCGGTGTGCTGGGCGCCTCCCAGTACGCCACGGATGACGTGCTCATCGCACACGAAGAGCACTAAACCCACCCCACCCCCCTGCAAGGACTGTGAAGTCCCCCTCGAGCACCCCGGCATCTGCCCCGGGGTGCTCGTCTTTTTGCCTGCGCAGCCCCTGCGCCCACCAGTTGACCGCCCCGGGACGGCGCCCACCGGGCCACCCCAGCACTCACCCGGCCACCCCATGGCAGGAACCCTGAAAAAGCTCACACACGCACCGGGCGCCGCGCGGGGGCAGGGCGGGCGCGGGCCGCGCGGGGGTTGGGGGCCGCCAAGGGGGCGTGGGCGTGGTGTGCGCCACTGCCCGGCGGGTGCGGCGTGCCACAATAGGTGGCGTGACTACCCCACCCTCCCCGCACGACGACACCAGCGGTCCCACTGTCGTGCCTGTGGCTGATGAAGCGCCCGGCACGGTGGACCGCACCGACGTCATCGCTGCCGCCGTGAAAGAACTCGCGTGGTGGTGCGTGCGCCTGCTCGTCATCGGCATCACCGCCTTCGCGGCATGGTGGGGGCTCGGGCTCATGGGGCAGGCGCTGCTGCCGTTGGCGCTGGCGCTCATCATCTCCACGGTGCTCATCACGCCCACCGCGTGGCTGCGGCGCGCAGGTGTGCCCGCAGGGCTGGCGTCCATGGTCGTCATCTTGACGAGTTTCTCCATCGCGGGTTCCGTGGTGTTCTTCGTCGCCCCGGACGTGGTGCGCCAAAGCCACACCCTCTACTACCAGGCAGTGCAGGGCATCCAGCAGCTGGAGCTGTGGCTGCAGGGCCCACCGCTCAACGCCCGCGCCGAGGACCTCGAGCGCTGGTTCAGCGACGGGGCGGCCTGGTTGCAGCAACGCATGGGGCTGATCGCCGGGCAGGTGTTCGCCGGCCTCGGGATGGCGGGCAGCGTCATCGTCAACCTTATGGTCATCACGGTGCTCACGTTCTTCTTCCTCAAAGACGGCAGTCGCTTCTTGCCGTGGCTCACCCACGTCACCGGCCACAAGGCGGGCCGCCACCTCGCAGAGGTCCTCACCCGCTGCTGGAACACCTTGAGCGGCTTCATCCGCGCCCAAGCCCTCGTCAGCCTCGTCGACGCCGTATTCATCGGCGCCGGCCTGGTCATGCTCGGCATCCCCATGGCGCTCGCGCTGGCCACGCTCACATTCATCGCGGGCTTCGTGCCGATCGTCGGCGCAGTCGTCGCCGGCCTCGTCGCCGTCCTCGTGGCGTTCGTCTCCCACGGGATGACCCACGCCATCATCGTCACCGTCCTCGTCATCGTCGTCCAGCAGCTCGAAGGCAACGTGCTCTCCCCGCTGCTGCAGTCCCGGGCGATGAACCTCCACCCGGTCATCGTGCTGCTGTCGGTGACGGTGGGCGGCGCCCAGTTCGGGATCCCCGGCGCGTTTTTCGCCGTCCCCGTCGCCGCCATGATCGCCGTCATCATCCGCTACCTCGGCGAGCTCATCGACTGGAAGACCGGGGAGATCAACGCAGAAGACCTCTACCGCGCCACCCACCCCGACGACATCCACCCGAAGACCGGCGGCACGGCCCCCACCACGCCCACCACGCCCCCGGGCACCCACCACCCCGCAGCCAAGCCCACGCAGGCCCCCGAGGTGCCGACGCAGCCGCGCGACTGAGCCTTCAGGGCTGAGCCGGGCGACTGCCCACAGCTCCACCGGAGACTCGCCCCAGAGCCACTACACAGCCAGGCGGACAGCCAGCCGGACAGCCAGCCGGACGGCCAGGCGCCCACAGCACTCTCGGGCACCCAGAGGGGCCCGCGCGACGCGGCTCACGGCGCGGGCGGCAATCCACAGGAAACCCCCAGAAACACCGCACACGTCGGCGCGCACCCTGCCACACGGTGCACAAGCGCCCCGCACAGCACCCCACACGCCCTCCACATCCTGGTCGGCGAAGGCCAGGACACCGTGGAAAGCAGCGCATCCAATACCGCCCCGATGACACAACATCGTCTAACATTACGGCCGTGACTGCACAGACTTCCTCCCGCGCCACTGGGGCTTCCGCGCGCCGGGCGCCCGCCCAGCGCCGCTGGGGACTACCCACGTGGTCTGTGACCAGCATTCAGGCCGCCGCCCTCGTCACCGGACTCGTGTTATCGGTCGTGGCGAAAGACTTGGGCGCGGCGTATCTCGTGGCGTTCGCCCTCGGCGCGTTCGCCACCACCCTCCTCGTCGAGGCCCGGGGCTTGTTCCTCACCGTCGCCCAGGTGCCGATTCTTTTTGCCATCGTCACCCCTGTCGCGGGCTGGCTGGTGCAGAACTCCACCCAGCCCGAAGGGAAGGCCGCCGATTTTTCCACCACCGGGCTGCTCACCGCGGTGTTCCCGGTGGCCACGTTCTTCCCCGTCCTCCTGGCGGTCACCCTCGGGTGCGTGCTGCTGGGAACCTTGCGCTACATCACGGCCCGGCGTCGCGATGATCAGGCCTACGCCACCGCGGTGGCGGCGCGGAAGCGGATGAATGATTCCGACCGGGAGAACGTGGAAACCACCTCCCGGGTCCGTGCCCGCACCCGCCGGGCGTTGGAGGACCCGTCCCGTCAGGTCACTGTCGACGAGCTGTTGAAGAAGCGCAGCACCCAGCCGACCTCGCGGCGCCTGCACCGCCGCAGCCAGGAGCAGCGCGCCGAGGCGCACGCGGAGGACACCCGCGCGGCCGACAGCACCGGCGCATTCCATCGCTCCGAGGCCCGCAGCGCCGACACGCCCCACGCGGAGGCGACCCGCCCCCGCCGCACCGCGGAGCGTTCCCCCTCCCCCAGCCCCGCGCCCCGCGCGGAGCACACCCCCCAGTACCCCACGGCGTCGGCTGCGGGTACGGCCGGGCAGCCCGGCAGTAGTGCTGGCAGCTCCGCGCAGCGCAGCGCCCGCGCAGCCGACCGCCACGAAGGGCAGCAGCTGCGGCGCACCTACATTCCGCGCAGCGACAGCCCCAGTGCCCCGACTCCTGGTGCCGGCGGCGGCTCCTACCGCCGGCCGCAGCAGGATACGACCCGCCGCGTGGTGCGCCCGCCGCAGCCGCGGGAAGCCCGCCCCGCTGATCGGCTGGCGGCCCGCCCGCAGGTGCGCCGCACGGAAATCCCCCGGGATACCTCCCGCACCGGGCGTGAGGCGACCGGTCCCCGCCGCGTGCAGCAGCCCCCGCAGCCGCAGCGCCGCAACCCGTTCCTCGACGACGACCTCTTCGACGCCTAAGCACCGGCCGGCCCAGACAGACGTCGCAACGCACACGGCACCACCGTTTTCTCGCGGTGGTGCCGTGTGCGTTGTGTTGTCTTCTCCCCGCGTGCACGCCACGTGAGGCCCACGCGAGGGCGCGGCGGCTGCCGGGGGTCACGCCCCCGTGGGTCTCCACAGCAACGCACCCGCCGACACGGCCGACCACGGCGGTGGTGCGGACGAGCGGCGGGTGCGGGGTTGTAGCGCGCCTGCGCGAGACGTGCTGGGTTTAACGCTTCGAGCGGTCCTCCGGGCGGAGTTCCCGCGGCAGGGAGAACACGAGCTTTTCTGCGGCGGTGGTGACTTCCTCCACGGTGTTGAAGCCGTGAGAGTCCAGCAATTCAAGCACGTCGCGGACGAGGATTTCCGGCACCGACGCACCCGAGGTCACGCCGACGGTGGTGACACCGTCCAGCCACTCGGGCTGCACCTGGCTGGCATAGTCCACCAGGTAGGAGGCGTCCGCGCCGGCCTGGAGGGCGACCTCCACGAGGCGCTTCGAGTTCGAGGAGTTCTGGGAGCCCACCACGATGACGAGCTGGCACTTCTCCGCGATCGCTTTGACAGCCACCTGGCGGTTCTGGGTGGCGTAGCAAATGTCATCCGACGGCGGGTCCTGCAGGTGCGGGAACTTCTGCTTGAGCAGCGCCACAATCGTCATCGTCTCGTCGACGGACAGGGTGGTCTGCGACAGCCAGATGAGCTTGTCATCGTCGGCGAAGTCGAGCTTCTCCACGCCCTCCACGCCGTCAACAAGGTGCACCACGTCCGGCGCCTCACCGGCAGTGCCTTCGACTTCCTCGTGGCCCTCGTGGCCGATCAGCAGAATCTGGTAGCCGGCCTTGGCGAAGCGCTTGACCTCGTTGTGGACCTTCGTCACCAGCGGGCAGGTCGCATCCAGGGTGTGCAGGTCGAGTTCGCGGGCCTCGGCGTGGACGGCCGGGGAGACTCCGTGCGCGGAGAACACCAGGTGGGCGCCCTGGGGTACCTCGGTGGTTTCGTCCACGAAGATCGCGCCGCGTTCCGCGAGCGTATCGACCACATAGCGGTTGTGCACGATTTCTTTGCGCACGTAGACGGGCGCACCATACTTGGCGAGCGCACGCTCGACGGTTTCGACGGCGCGGTCCACGCCCGCGCAGTAGCCGCGCGGCGCGGCCAACAGAACAGTCTTGACGGCTTCCGCCTGGGGTTGAGTCATGGCACACACTCTAACGCATCCCCCCGACAGCGCCGAGACAAGCAAGGCTCGCCGACGGCACCGCGCACACAGCACCCGGGACCACGGGCCCACTGGCCCCCTGCGGCACCCACAGCACGGGCCGTGGGCCACGGGGCTATCCACAGGCGTGCGCTGGGTGTGCTCGCGCGGGGCTCGGCTCGCCCCGTAGGCTAGTGCACGCACGCCTGCCTCCCCGCAGTGCTCCACCGGGTCATGCTGCGCCCTGAAGTGCCGTGTGGTTCCGTACCGCGCCGTGTAGTGGGAGGCCGAGTGCGCACCGCACCTCATACAGCACATACAGCGAGCAAGTGTCCCCCGGCATTTGTCCCCCGCCCTCTTTTTTTACGTCTCTTGTCAAGGATGTCCGGCATCGTGGTCCCTCCTCCTGCTTCCCCCGCCCCGCAGCCCAGCGCCGACGCGCCGTGGCCGGTGCGGGAAGTCAACGCCAAGGTCAAAGCGTGGATTGAGCGCCTCGGCCACATTTGGGTCGAGGGCCAAGTCACCCAGGTCAACGCGAAACCCTCCTGGCGGCTGAGCTACTTGACGCTGCGCGACCCGGAGGAGGAAGCCTCCGTGCAGGTCACCTGCTCCACGAGCGTGCTCACCGGCATGGCCACCCCGGTCAAAGACGGCGACCGGGTGGTCGTCTACGGCAAGCCGGCGTTCTACGCCGGGCGGGGCAGCTTCAGCCTGTGGGTGACCGATATCCGCCACGTCGGCGTCGGCGAACTCCTCGCCCGCATCGAGCGGATCCGCACCCAGATGTACGCAGAGGGCCTGGCGGATCCGGGGCGGAAACGGCCCCTGCCGTTCCTGCCGCGCCGGGTGGGTCTCATCACCGGCCGTGGCTCCGCCGCGGAGCGGGACGTGCTGGCCGTGGCCCGCAACCGCTGGCCGGCCGTCGACTTCGCCATCATCAACACTGCCGTGCAGGGCGCCCAGGCAGTCCCGGAAGTCATCCACGCCCTGCACACCCTGCAGAACACCCCCGGGGTGGACGTCATCATCATTGCCCGCGGCGGTGGCTCCGTCGAGGACCTGCTGCCCTTCTCCGAGGAGGCCCTGGCCCGGGCGGTGGCGGACTGCCCCATCCCGGTGGTGTCCGCCATCGGCCACGAGCCCGACCACCCGGTGCTCGACGACGTGGCCGACGTCCGTGCCGCCACGCCGACGGATGCGGCGAAGAAAGTCGTCCCGGACGTCCAGCTCGAGCTGCAGCAACTGGCCGCCGCCCGGGAGCGCAGCGCCCAGGCCTTACGCGGGTGGGTCGCCACCGAGCAGCGCCACCTGCAGGCGCTGCGCTCCCGGCCGGTGCTCGCCGACCCGACGACACTCATCCGGCGCGGCCAGGAGGACCTCGCCCGCTCCACGGAGCAAATGCGGCGCATCATCCGCCACCTGATCGACCGCCACACCCATGACGTTGCGAGCCTGCGGGCCCGCGTCGCCGCCCTGGGGCCGGCCGCCACCCTGCAGCGCGGCTACGCCATCGTCCAAGCACAACCCCACGGCGGGGCCGCGCCCTTCGTCGTCACCTCCTACAGTGAGGTGCCGAAAGCCACCCGCCTGCGGGTGCGGCTCGCCGACGGCTCCCTCGAAGCCGTCACCACCGACAGCACCCCGGCAGACTAGCCCGAGGCGGCGGCACCCCCGCCACCGACGAGCGACACCCCCACCCCTATCCCCTCTGACGACAAGGACCTCCATCATGACGCAGCCCACCTCCTTCGGCACCGGCACCCCCGGCGAACTCGCCGACCCGCAGACGCTGACCTACGAGCAGGCCCGCGAGGAGCTCGTGGAAACCGTGAAAATCCTGGAGCTCGGCCAGATGACCCTCGATGAGGCACTGGCATACTGGGAGCGCGGCGAGGCGCTCGCCCGCCGCTGCGAGGAGCAGCTGGGGGCCGCACAGCAGCGCATCAGCCAGGTGCTGGGCGACGCACAGCACGACGCCGCCGAATAACCCCACCGCTCACGGCTGAGCGGCCGCCCCGCGCGCGGCCGGTGCGCAGCACCACGCGCGGTGATTCCCCGCGCAGGAGCCCTCCTCCGCAGGGCCCTCCCCCGCATCAGCCTGTGCCCCGTTAGCGGGGCGCAGGGTTGTTAGCGCGCTGCGGACGCGTCGTCGTGCGGCAAGGGTGCCGCGTCCACGAAGCGTCCGGCGATCTCAAAGAACGTGGCGTTATCCGCCACCCCGCTGACCGCGAGTCGTGCCTCCCCCAGGTCGCCCACCCACAGGTCATCCCCGTCCTCAGTGGGCGGGAAATGGAGGAACTCCACCCCATCGATGGTCATCGACCCATCCTGGGTGCGGGGCTGGTCGAAATAGTCTTTCGCGACGACATCAACCGGCTGGTTCGTTTGCAGCACCTGGGCATAGCCCTTGTCGTCGGTCAGGTAGCCCACCACCACCGCAGGAGTGTTATTCAGCATGGTGCGGCGCGCATTAATCGTCGACCACCCCTCGGGGGTGGCGGGGAACCGCACGGGGAAATCCATGGCGCGGGCCTCCAGGGACAGCACCTTCTCCGCGTCGACGGTCTGCACCGGGGCGAATTCTTTATCGGTGCGCGAGAAGCTACACATTCCTGTAAACCCCACGGCCAGCACCATGACAATGAGGATGACGAACAGCGACATGCCGATGTCGCGGGCATCTTGAAACAGGCGGGGTTTGGATTCACTCACCCGGCTAGTATGGCACAAGCCCCACCCCACCCAGCTCGGCCACCAACACCCGCCCGCAGCGCCCGCGGCCCGCAGGGCTCGGCGGCGTGCTGCCCTTCGATTCGCCCAGCGCTGCCCCAGGGCTGCGCCTGAACTGTCAGTGGCCTGAACTGTCAGTGGACTGCCTTACCACCAGCTGGCGTGCTTTTGAGGTGTGCGCGCACGCCGGGGCCGGCTGCGGGGCATGACCGAGACACCTGCCGGCACACCGCGCCCGGGAATCGGCGACTGCGACTGCGCCGGGCGACAGCCGCTGCCCCCACTGCTCCCCCACCGTCGGCGCACCACTACCCCCGAATGGGGTGGGTGGGGGCGCTGCGACCTGGGGGCACCAGGTGAAAAGATCGCCAGGTGGGCGAAACCTCTGCCGCAGGCGTGGGAAAAGTGCCACAATGAGTAACGGCTGTTCGACACGGCCCCACCCGGGACACATGCCCACGGCATGGCGTGATCGGTGAGGGTCCGCGCACAACCGCCACCCCCGTGTTATTTCAGCCCCGCCACAGCAGCACCCCCGCGTCCCTTTGTCTTGCTGGCCCCGAACTTCGTGCGGCCACAGCGGGCGCGGCGCGCAGTGGTGTCGGCCGCTGCACCGCCAGTTGAGGAGATGTTTTCGCGAATGACCGCTTCGCACCCCACTGCCCCTGATCGCAACCTCGCCATGGAACTGGTCCGCGTGACCGAGGCCGCCGCCTTGGCCTCCGGGCGCTGGGTTGGCCGCGGCATGAAGAACGAAGGCGACGGCGCCGCCGTGGACGCCATGCGCCAGCTCATCAACTCCGTCGACATGAACGGCGTCGTCGTCATCGGCGAGGGCGAAAAGGACGAAGCTCCGATGCTGTTCAACGGCGAACGCGTCGGCACCGGCGTCGGTGCCGAGGTCGACATCGCCGTTGACCCGGTCGACGGCACCACCCTCATGGCAGAAGGCCGCCCCAACGCGATCTCCGTCCTCGCGGCCGCTGAGCGGAACTCCATGTACGACCCCAGCGCAGTGTTCTACATGAAGAAGATTGCCGTCGGCCCGGAGGCCGCCGGCGTCATCGACATCACCGCACCGGTGGAGTACAACATCAACGCCGTGGCGAAGGCCAAGGGCATTGAGCCCTCCAACGTCACTGTGGTGGTTCTCGACCGTCCCCGCCACGAAGAACTCATCGCCGACATTCGCCGCGCCGGCGCCAAGGTCCGCATGATTCGCGATGGCGATGTGGCCGGCGCCGTCGCCGCCGCCAAGGACGACAACGCCATCGACATCATGATGGGCATCGGCGGCACCCCGGAAGGCATCATCACGGCCTGCGCGATGAAGTGCATGGGTGGCGAAATCCAGGGCATCCTCCACCCCACCAGCGACGAGGAAATCGAGCGCGTCAAAGCTACCGGCTACGAACTCGGCACCGTGCTCACCACCAACGACCTGGTCACCAGTGACGACTGCTACTTCGTCGCCACCGGCGTCACCAACGGCGACATGCTGCGCGGCGTGTCCTACCGCAAGAACGGCGCCACCACCCGCTCCCTGGTGATGCGCTCCCGCTCCGGCACGGTGCGCTACATCGAATCCGTGCACAAGCTGGCAAAGCTGCAGGAATACTCGGTCGTCGACTACACCTAATCCCCGGCCTGCCGCGCAGCCCCAGGTATCGCGGCGTCCACAAGACTCCTGGGTGGTGCGCCTCCTGCACCACGGGCGCGCCACCCAGGCCACCGCACACACCAGGCAGTGCATGAGCACCGCCACCAGTGCCCCACCCCGTGGGCCGTCACCTCGACGGCCCACGGGGTTTGTCGTTTAACCCAAATTCCCCTCTGCGCGCCGATGCCGGCCTCCACCCTCGCCGCGCCGCCACAACCATCGCCACAGACGATACGCCGGCGAGGGACTGCTCTCGCCAAAAAACGAGGACTCGGCGGCGGGTGGCGGCCCGCCGTCGCCCGAGATGAGCCGCCGTAGCCACCACACCAGGTAATCGACGCTAAGAATCACGGCGCAGACGAGGATCGCGAACACCAAAAAGACAAAGGTCAGCTGCATCCGCAGCGGTACCCACATGTGCACAACCAGGCTCACAGGCAGCAGCACACCGCCATAGGTGCACGTCACCAAGGCGCTCATCGCGAGCACATTCAACCGACCATGACGACGAGCCAGTGACCACACAACCGCCACCACAGCGGCAAACAACGCCCCGCTGGGCACAAAATCCCAGACAGTCAGCGGCGTATCAACCAGGGTGCGAACCACCTCTGAATAGCCACTCAACCGAGTAAAGAACACGTCCATCAACCTTCCCGTCTTAACCCAACCCCGTGCACGCCACTGACGCCCACTCAGAGGGCACAAGGGTCACAAAGGACACTGGGACGTGTCGCCACCAGCGCCGGCCAGCACCGTACCGACGATCGATCATGACACAGCTCCTTTCCGCCGCCGCGCACTCTTCTTGCGGACCCAAAGCACATACACCCACCCCGGAACCGCCGCACTCGAAAAAGCAAACGCCCCGAACACAACCAGGAAATAATAATGCTGCTGACCCACGTAGTAAAACACCATATACGAGAGGTAGGAGAAGTAGGCGAACATGATGAGCACACACAGCAACCACGCTCGACGCCAGCCAAGAAGGAGCAAGAATATACCAAAGAGTGGCAAGAGGTATCCGACAGAGGTAAAAGACAGAAAGGCTACCGAGTGCCCTGGATCAACATTAAACATCCTCGTGATCCAGATCATAAATGTGACCGCAAATTCATCCCATGGTGAAATCGACACATTCTCGGCTACAGAAGCAGAAACTAGAAGCAACACAAATCAGCCTTCTTCAAGATATTGGGCCTGACATTCGATAACAAAACATCCCCAAAACGGGAATCCTCAAATAATAAAGCAAACGACAATGGGGGAAATCTACGTTCATTATTGCCGTTTACCCACACCTTCAACGAATACTGACAGTTCAGACAACCCGCCTCATATCTACGTGAACCACGGATAAACACACTCAACCTCGAACACGCTAGCCCGAGCGAATTAAACCATCAAGCTAACCTTCCCCATCTCGATTCATCACGATTTCCTGCAAAGCGCTTGCCCCATCTCGCCGAGGCAGGTCATCTTCAGGAGTGGGCTCGATGGAGGCTGCATCAGAATCTGCCCTAGTGTCAGCGCTTGACTCATCAATAGCCAGGGTAGGCTGTTCAGCACTCGCAGGAGTAGCGATGGGACGAAGAGGAGTTTTTGTAACAGAGGGTGTCACAGCACGCGAAGCAGACGGTCCAGCCGCATCCCCAGGCCCGGACCCCTTGATCTGGTCCCACAGCCCTTCAGGATCCTCTTTAAGAAGCTTTTGAAATTCTTCGACAGTAAACAAAGGAGTATTCGAATCCAGGCGATTCATATCCTCCACACTACGCTTACCCCTCAGGCTGAAGTTGTCGCTAGCGAGATACGTTCGCGGAACGCGTTCGACCCTTCGGTTCAACTCAGCAGCAAAACTTGCCCAAATGGCCCAGGTAAACGGTTTATTCGCAGCAGGCAAACTACTCGCCCCCGATGCGGGCCCCCAGGCGCTAACAGTGAGCACAATCGCGTCAGGATTATCACTGTTCCCCCGCTCGATCTGAAACGTAATATTCCGATCTTTGCCTTCAAAATGGCCATCGAGCGATAAGAATGCAAATCCGTGATCTGAAATAGAGGTCACCTTAACCGGGTTCTTCCCAATTCCAATAAATGACAGCTCACACCTTGCACCTTCGCGCAATTCCGGACCGCACCCATCAAAGGTAAAGTGCTTATCAAAGTGAGTCACGAGCTCTCTAGCGATAGCGCGTGGCGACCACATTCCACTCTGACGATTAGCAACAATAAGAGAATATCTATATGACGCCTCCGAATGGGGATCATACTTCGGCAGCGCCCGATCAGTAGGAGTCAGCTTTTGAATAGTTCGACGCTCAAAGTCTTGCTGGACAGCAAAATAGTTGATTCGACGCTCTTCAGTCGTGGGGTAACCATACAGACTCCGCTCCCACCCCTGACGCTTCCAGTACTCCCGAATGTTCCCCGCAACGATGTGCGCACCCGTAGACGGCGTCCAATAGATGGAGCCGTTCTCAAAGTGATTGAACCGGCCCACACCATC
>NZ_PPDL01000039.1 GCF_002994655.1 Corynebacterium sp. 13CS0277 | reverse complement strand
GACAACCTCGTTGAGGGGGTCGAACATGCGCGTGTCCTGCATGAATGGTGGCGGGTTCGGTATAATACCGAGCATCCACACTCGTCGCTGGGCTACTTGCCCCCGAGTCGGTACGCGGCCCTTGTTCGGGCCGAGCATGAATCATCCGTAGCGATGGCTTAAGTCGCCCGGGCCGAAAAACTAGGTCACTCCAACAGAACATCGTCCCGACGGGTCCCTCCCACGTTGACTAAAGAGGAAGTTGCCGTGCCACGAAGTAGGAAATGCAACGCCGCATACCGGCGGCAACCGGTGTTTCTTGCAACTCGTGTGACAACAGCATCCCAGGTGCAGTGTTACCGCAGCCGCCTCGCTCACATCTTCGGCGTCGACGATGACGAGGTGCGCGTCTGGCAGGGAGGAACCCTGTGCACCTTCTACATCGCCCCTGTCGTCGCCCCCATGGGCGCAGACTGGTTCTATGCGACCGACACCCGCGTAGCAATCACGGCGCATACCATCTTCGACGGCAACTGCCTCAACAAAAACAATGCCGCAGGCATTCTGCGCTACAACCGAGTGGTCGGGAACTCTTCCACGGAGCTCGATAATGCTCACGGCCCTGTCAGCTACCTGTTCCACAAGAAGCCTGAGGAAATCGTCTACGCAGTCAACGACCCCTTCGGCATGGGCAGCCTGTATATCTCCTCAGATGTGGATAACCCGATCATTTCCTCCAGCGTGGAAGCCATCGCAGTTCTCCAGGAGGGGGAGACAACAACAAACGGTGACTACTGGGACACCTACTTTGTGGGCGGTAGCGGTGCCGGCGACACCGTTGCCTTCGGCAACGTCACAAAAGTACCCCCCGGGTGCCGGGTCACCCTCACACCCGTACTGTTCAAGATTCTGCCGATGCGCGACTATCGCGACCAGGTGATCGGCCGCGAAGAGCAAGAACCCAACATCGACGCCGTCATTGAAGACGTCGTCGGATTCTTGGAACAAAACCGCTCGGACTTGTCCGGTTCAAGCCTGTTCGGGCTCACCGGTGGGAAAGATTCTCGCTTCGTGGTCGCCGCCGCACTCACTGCGGGCATCGACTTCGAGGTTTTCACCCGCGTGCCTCCGCAGTTAGAAGCAGACATCGCCCAAGAGCTGCTGAGCAAACTGCCCAAACCGCTGCCCCATGCGGTCATTCCTCAAGGCGACGTCGAGGAATCTCCCTTCTATCGTGGTGTTCCGAACATGCCCAATACACCGATCCTTGAGCGTGCCGAGGCTTGGTACCGCTATACCGGCGGTGACTGCTGGTCCACGCCCACCCGGTTCAGCCTTCCCCAGCCGCAGACGGAGAGGCCCGAAATCATCCATGTTTGCGGCCTTGGTGGCGGTCTCGACACCCAAAACTTCACGACCGCTGCTGAACGCGAATCCGGTGACTGGCAGCAGGCGGTACGCCGCCAGATCAAGTTCCGCGAGCACGGCCGGTCCTACCTCCCCTGGGACGTGCGCAAGAATGGGGCCGCAGCGTACAAAGAACATCTGCTTGACGGTTTTGTTCGCGGATTCAACGGCTTCCAGGCGCTGAACCTTACGTGGGTGATGACCCGCTACCGTCGCGGCGCGGTCCTGCCTGACGTGGACACGATGGCACCGAAGGCTTCTACCGCACTGTTCCGTGAAGCTTTTCACGCCCCACCCGTCGGCGCCAACAAACCCGCTGAGGCAGTCATGGGGCGAGCTACGCAGAAGATGGTGCCCGAATGGGCCGACGTTCCCTACTATCAGCAAGTAGCCGCCACCAGGCCCGCAAACGAAGTCAACAAGGTCACCATCCAACCGACCTACTGGGAAGTCAACCGCGATGACTTCTTCAGCAGCGTTGAGCAATCCCTGGCAGCGGCCGCTGCTGCCCCAGCGGGCTCTGCGGTGTGGGGACAACAACCGCCAACCATGGCCGATGTTGAGCAACTCATCACCGATCTACCTGGTGGCAGGGCGATGCTCAACTACACCTTTGAGTTTCTATTCTGGCAGTACGCATGTCTTAAGCTGGTTTCAGATATCAACGCGGTGAAGTCGGCCCACCCCTTGCGCACCTCCACCACATGACTACACCCCACCTTTACCCGAAAGGCTTCTCAGAAATGTCTGGCGAAACTTCCGTGATTACCCCTGCCGACGTCTGTGTCGTAGGCCTTGGATACATTGGTCTGCCGACCGCTGCCTTTTTCGCCAACGCCGGGCTAAGAGTTATCGGTGTTGACGTCAACGCTGCAGCTGTTGACTCTGTCAACAAAGGCACGGTTCCGTTCCACGAGCCGAACTTTGCGGAATTCCTCGCGGCCGCGGTCGAATCTGGCCGCCTAACCGCTCAGACCACCACCCCCTCCGCGGACGTCTACATCTTGGCGGTGCCGACTCCGTTCCGTGGTGACTACGAGGCGGACCTGTCCTATATTGATGCCGCATCGCGTAGCCTCGCACCGCTGCTGCGGGGCAATGAGCTCATCGTCCTCGAGTCGACGTCTCCGCCAAAGACAACTGAGCACGTCGCCGAGGTCATCTTCGAAGCCCGCCCGGATCTTCGTGATGCAAACTCCGTGATGTTCGCGCACTGCCCCGAGCGGGTGCTCCCCGGCAAGATCATGGAGGAAATGCGCAATAACGCCCGCGTTGTTGGCGGACTGACCCCGGAGGCGACGACCCGCGCGGCGAAGCTCTACGCGAACTTCTGCGAAGGGGAAATTCTCCAGACCGACGCCACCACAGCGGAGCTCGCGAAGCTGACTGAGAACTCTTTCCGAGACGTCAATATCGCCTTCGCCAACGAACTGTCGATGATTAGCGAAGAACTCGGCGTTGATGTGTGGGAGCTCATCGAACTAGCCAACCACCACCCGCGTGTGAACATCCTCCAGCCCGGCCCCGGCGTGGGTGGGCACTGCATTGCTGTGGATCCCTGGTTCATTGTGGCCTCTGCTCCGCAGACCGCACGTCTCATCCGCACCGCTCGCGAAGTCAACAACAGTAAGCCCGATTTCGTTCTCGACAAGGTGCGCGCGGTGCTGGCGAATAAACCCACCGCGTCAATCGCAGCCTTGGGGCTGAGTTTCAAAGCTGACATCGATGACCTGCGTGAGTCCCCGGCTGTCGATATCGTCGCATCGCTGGCCGACATGGCACCGGAGGCCACCATCCTTGCTGTCGAACCCCACATCTCCGCTCTTCCCAAGCGGCTTGACCTGGCTAATGTGAAACTTACGGACCTTAGTGATGCGGTGCAGCGCGCCGACGTTGTTCTCCTCCTCGTCGACCACGCCGAATTCAAAAGCCTGACCCTCGGCCAGCTGGCGCACGCCACTATCGTCGACACGAAAGGCCTGTGGCGGGCATGAACCCGCGTGCACTGCTTTACCGCAAAACTACCGTCGTTGCAGTAGACGCGGCTGTTACCCTTGCCGTAGCCCTGCTGCTGGTCGCCAGTGGGCTGCGTTTCAGCGCCATCGCGGTGCTTGTCGGCGTCGCTGCCATTATTTTCCATTGGCAGGTTTTGAGTGAGCAGCAACGTTCGAGTGCTGCCAGAGAGCGCTTCGAACGCTTCGCGGTGGCACGTTTGAATTATCTCGACCAACTGGGGCAGATGCCCCGCAAGCTTGAATCCGTGATCCTTGAGCAACAGCGCCAGGGAGAAAAACTCGATAACGGCATCGTCGGAGTAGCAACCAACGTCCCCACGGGCCCTGCTCCTTCCCACGACCCGGCTGCACTCAGTGCCACAGCCAGCAAGAGTGGTCACCGCCCGTTTGCCCCCGGTCGCCACGCCGCAGACGCTGGGCACGGCACCGATGAGATTGCTGCTCTGCAGCACTGGTTGGTGCAGGAAACGGGTCCCCAAAAGATCGCTGTCCTCGCCGGATCCGCTTTGGCCAACTTGGCTGAGGAAGCAGGTACCGGCCCAGGAATCGAAGTCCAAGAGATCACCCCCTACACCCCGATCACGAATCTAGACCCGGGTACCAGCTTCATCCTCATCGATGACACTGCGCTCGTCAAGGATCCTTGGATGGTGATCACGGACGCAACCGGAACACGACAGCTGAGGGACCTGTGCGTCCTTGTGGACAAGGCTGCACAGCGGGGAATCGCCACCGCGATCATCGGCCCCTTGCGCGCAGGCCACCACATCGGTGCACTCCGTGAGGCGGCGGCGATCATTTACGACGGGCACACGGACCACGCTAAATTCGGCGAAGCGGTCCCCAGTATTGTTGCTCGCGCCTGGGCTCTCCATACGCCGGCGCACGCCCCGCTCCCCGATGCGGGCAACCAAGCATTGCAGTAGTGCAGCACCCGCACCATTGAGGTTCAGTCTGCCTCTCTTCTACCGCCACAAACAGGTCCAGGAACATGCGAATACTTCTCTACGGCGACGTTAATCTCAACATCATCGATGGCTCATCCGTGTGGCTAGTCTCCCTCGCCCACACCTTGGCGCGGGCTGGCATCTCCGTTGAGGTACAGCTCAAAGCCCCCATTGAGAAAATGACGCTCGTTGGTTCCCTCACCGGCGAGAAAGCGATCACCCTCCACGAGCCTGCTGGGGAACAACTCAGCGCCCAAAAAGCTGCAGCCCGGTTGGCCGAGATTGTCGAATCGACTCCCATCGACGCCGTCATCGTGCGCGGCCGACAAGCCTGCCTCGCCGCCGTGGAGAACCCGCACCTGGCCGAAAAACTGTGGGCCTACATCACCGATCTGCCCCACCCGCTGACGAAAGCAACGAGCGTCGACATTGAGCAAGTGCGAAGCGTGGCGCTGAAAGCCCGCCGCATGTTCGCCCAAACTGAAGCCGCCCGGGGCTACCTTGAGGCCCTCGCTCCGGAGGCCGCAGGAAAAACTCTCCTGCTTCCCCCGATGGTCTCTGACGAGTTTTTCACCACCAGCGTCCGAGAGCCGGGGCCCCTCCGCCTGATCTACAGCGGCAAATTTGCCAGGGCATGGCGCACCCTCGAGTTACTGAGTCTTCCCACCGTGCTGAAACAGCGCCACGGTATCGACGCCACCCTAGACGTCCTCGGGTCGAAGTTCCAACACGACCGCGAGCATCCCGGCTGGGCCAAACAAATGGAGGAAGAGCTCAAGCGGGCTGTGGCCGATTCCTCTAGCAACGTCATCTGGCATGGCGGCGTCTCCCGCGAGGAAGCAATGCGTTTCGCCGCGCGCGCAGACATCGGCATTGGGTGGCGCACCATCGACCTCGACGACAGTCTGGAAATCTCCACCAAGGCATTGGAGTACGCGGCCTCCGGCACGCTTCCCATCGTCAATGACACCGCCGACCATCGAAGTCTCTTCGGTGACAACTATCCGGGCTACGTCACCTCCAACGCGACAGTGGAAGACCTTGCCGACACAGTGGCGGCCTTGTGTGGCCCACAACAGCCGAAGCCTAGTGAAAATGGGCCTGCTGGAGCAGTTGAGCCAGACTGGCCCAAGGCCGTGCGTGACGCAGTGAGCTACTTCTCCATGGCCACCGCCGGAGAGCGCCTACGAGGTTACCTTGAGCGCTCAGTCACCATCACCGGTGCCGCGAACAAAACCAAGCTGCTCATCGTCACCCACGATCCCAAGTTCCTCGGGGAGGTCGTCGACTGGTTGCAGGGCCGTGATGATGTGGACCTGCGCTTCGATACGTGGAAAACACTCCACGACCACGACGCGACACAAAGCAAAGAACTCCTCGGCTGGGCCGATACGGTCTTCTGTGAATGGGCGGGCCCTAATCTTGCTTACTATTCCCAGAACAAACGTCCTGGCACCCGTCTCATCACCCGTCTGCACGGATTTGAACTGCGTGGACCCTGGTTGAGCAAAATCAATTTCGACGCCATCGACGAGTGCGTGACGGTCAGTGACTTCTACGCGGAGAAAATCGCCCAGGCTCTCCCAGATCTTCGTGGGCGAATCCACACCATCAGCAATGTCATCGATCCAGCTGACTTCAACCGGCCGAAACTGGGTGACTACGCCCACACCCTCGGCATGGTCGGCATCGTGGGCTATGGAAAGCGCCTCGACCGGGCGCTGGACACCCTCGAGGAACTCCATGCCCACGACCCCAACTACCGACTCATTGTGCGCGGAAGGATGCCGTGGGGATACCCGTGGGAGTGGAAAGATCCGCTGCAGCGCCAGCTGTACTTGGACACCTTTGAGCGAATCCGCCGTAGCCCCTACCTCCGGAACGCAGTCGCTTTCGAACCCTTCGGGGCCGACATGGCCAGCTGGCTCCGCCGCATCGGAATTATCCTCTCCCCAAGCACGCATGAAACCTTCCACCTCGCCTGCGCAGAAGGTATGGCGTCGGGTGCCGTCCCAATCGTCTGGGAGCGCCCCGGATCGGCGGACATCTTCGGCAGTGACGTGATTGTCAATGACGCGCACCAAGCCGCCAAGAATATCCTCGCCCTTGGCACCGGTGCCAAATTCACGCAAGCGGGTCGAGCCGCCAAGGAGCGCGCCCAGCAATGGGACTACCTCGACCACGTCGCAGAGTGGGAATCCGCACTCGGCCTTTAATCGGATCCGCCCCGCGCGACCGGTAAGGGCCCGGGGCGGACCGTTCTATAGGGCGCGAGCAATCTCGTCGCAGAGACGCTCATACACCCTGTGCTCGTAGTGAAAAGGCGCCAGAGCCCACCGGTGCTGACTATCGGCGAAAAGACCCTTCGAGTCCAGTTCAATGACCTTCAGGCCCGTTATCCGTGCTTCGGCCGCATCATAGTAGCGGTCAAAAGCAGCATTCGCCCGCCGCGCCGAGAATCCCATACTCCGAGGAGTAGGCCTAAACCAGCGCGTGCGCGACGCCCACGGAACCTTCAGCAGCACGCGATTATCAAATTGCGCATACGCCAGCTGCTCATCAAAGAAATCGAGCTTGGACTCCCACAGTTCGAAGTGCTCATCCGTCCCGAACTCGATCACACGTGCGCCCGAGGGCTGTTTCGCGGGAGCCGCTGCAACCAAATACTCAATGGACCGCGTCGAGTACGTTCCGTCACGGAAGTCGAAGACCCCAAGGCGCTCATCGCACAGATCCCACAAGAAAAGGTCGACAGGCTGCTCAGCTCCACGCATGGCACGGAAGACACGTCCAGCGCAATCGCTATCCATCATCCGACGTTGGAAAGGACTCGCCGGAGGATTCTCAAGGTGGAGGCGCTCAAAGGGCACGTGGGTGTGCGCAGAAATCAACGACTGCCGCGCAACATAATCAACCAACGACCAATCGCCGAACGGCCGGTTCCTCAACACCTCAAAGGTGTCACGACTGACGCAGGACCCGTATATAAAGACGCCCATCACGAATACACCCGCGCTGCTAGCACCTCAGCCATGAGCTCATCAGCCTCCCTTTGCTTCCCCTGCGCCAGGTGCCAAGCCCATTGGCGGTAGGTTCGCGCGGTGTCGTAGGCGGTCCCATCGGCAATGACCTTGCCCTTGTGGATCCAAATAGCACGCGTGCACATTTCCTCAATCGTCTGGGCGGCGTGGGACACCAAAAACATCGTGCCCGCATCGCGCCGCAGCTCAGCCATCGCCTGCTCAGAACGCGCTTTAAACGCGGCGTCACCCGTCGCCAGGGCCTCGTCAATGAGCAAAATCTCTGGGTGTGCAGCAGTGGCGATCGCAAATCGTAGACGCGAATTCATGCCTGACGAGTATGTCTCCATCGGCAGATACACAGAGTCGCCAATGCCAGACAGCTCAACGACTCCAGGGATCGCGGCTTCGGTCTCCTTCGGGGTCAACCCCATCGCCAAACAACCCAGGCGAACATTCTGCAAGCCCGACAACGCGGGCTCGAGCGCCGCAGACACGCCCAGCAACACCGGTTGGTGGGTGGCGTAGACCTGCCCCGCGGACGGGGTCTCCAAGCCAGCGATCACGCGCAGCAGCGTCGACTTGCCCGAGCCATTCAGTCCAACCAAGCCGACAGCCTCGCCGGAACGAACATCAAAGGATACGTCCCGCAAAGCGCGCACAACGACTTTGCGCTCGCTGCCCACCAGACGTGCCGCCTTGTTGATCGCACGGTCAAGGGTAGTCATCTTGCGATGACTCCGGGGGTTTCCAGTGCTCGGTACCTTGTAGCGGACACGAATCCCGCGAACAGACACGGAGGTATCACCCAAAGGGACCTCAATGCCGGTCACTTTCTCTTCAGCGTTGTTGTCAGCCACGGGCGTATTTCACCTCACGAGACCAGAACAGGACAAAGCCCACAACCAGGGTGCCGGCAGCCCACGCGGACAGGCGAATCCAATCGGACGAAGGTGGCATGGTGTCATACACTAGAACGCTTCGGGCCATGTCCAGGATGATGTAAGCCGGATTCGCCTGCGCAATATCCAGCGCAGTCTTGTTTTCCAAGAGGCGCTCCAGGTCAAAGAAGACACCCGAACCGTAGAACCAGAACCTCGTGATGTACGACAACACTGTCTTCAAGTCCGGCAAGACGTCGGTGATGAACGCAGCAAAGAAGACCAGGCCTAGGTTGAAGAGGAACTGCAACGCCACGATCGGGAGAAGCATCGCCCACATAGTGGTGGGCTTCACCCCCATCGGCACGATAGTGATGGCTACCATAGTCATCAGCATGACGGGGAGCGAATCGTAGAAATCCCTTAAGGAGTGCGACAGGGGGATTGCTGCACGGGGGAAGGCGAACGCGCGCACCACGTTGCGGCGGCTGCGCATCAACCCGGCGCCGCCGTTCAAGGCCTTGGAACTGAAACCGAAGAACGTCACTCCGACCAGCAAGTAGGGCAAGAAATGATCGATGCCGCGTGAGGTCTTCAGCACGAAGCCGAAGATAACCCCGTAGACAGCCGAGTCAAGCAGCGGAGCGAGGATCAGCCATGCCCGCCCCAACAGTGTGTTGCGGTAACCAGAGAACGCCTTCGCGCGGGCTTCCGCATTAATGAAGAAGCGGCGACGCCACAGCTGGTGCAAGTAGGTGGGGATGGGCTGGCGTCGCGTGATCGGGCGAAGCTGCGGCGTAGATGCGCTAGCTACGCTGGTGGCCTCCACGGGGGATCCTTCCTTCCGGCGACAAGCTTAAAAGACAATCTTAGCCCTCCATCCCCAGGGGCCAATTTGAGCAGACTCTCCACAGGGCCAGTCCTCCGGCTCATCGGCCTCAACAACCGACGAATCAGGCGGGGTAAAGTGCGGAAACTGCGGTAGGATGGCCGATTGAGGAGTGGGCTCAGGGCCAGAGCCTCTTCCCTCAATCCGTGCCAACTTGTTACCGCCTATGCAATCGGCAGGTCGGTCGCTGTGGCAACAGAAATTCAAGGAGTACTTTCAGTGTCGCAAAAACTAGACTTCGCCAACCGGCGTGAACCGATCTTTTGCACAGTGCGAAAGCGCGGTGGTGATGAAGTGCAGGTGATCCGGCAGCGCTTCTCCGACTTCTTCAACGTCAAAGAGTCCGCAATCCAGGTATGGGAGTCAGCCTCGTTGGCGACCTTCTTCATTGAGGGCAACCGCTCCGCGCAAGGCAACTCCTGGTACCACGCAGACGCCAGCAGTGTCTCTATCACCGTGCACTCCATCTTCGAGAAGGACATCCTGGACAAGGAGTCTTCAGCAGGGCTGAAAAAGTTCGCCCGTGTCATCAACGCGGACGGGCGGGACGAACTCTACGAGAAGGCCGGCCCTGTCGGATACTTGTTCCACAAGCTCCCGCAGGATGTCGCGTATGCCATCAACGACAGCTTCGGTTTCGGCTCTCTGTACATCCTTGACGATGCCGTGTCCCACACAGCCATCTCCAGCAGCATTGAAGCGCTCGCACTGCTGCAAGACAGCCCGACCGGCCTGTCCGATGAGTACTGGGCGTCCCTGCAAGCCATGGGACACCCGGCAGGCCACAACACCGCATTCGCCGGCATCACCAAAGTCCCGCCGGGACAACTGGTGACCTTGACGGGCAAAATCTTCCGTTTGCGCGAATCCCACTCGGTGGGCAAATTCCTGCTTAGCTGCAAGGGGGAGGAACCCAACTTTGAGTTCGCGATCAAGGCGGCAAAGAAGGCCCTCTCCGACAGTGCCGTTGGGGCGGATCGTCCGCTGTTGATCGGGCTGTCCGGTGGTCGCGACTCTCGCTTCGTGACTGCCGCAGCCTACAGTGCAGGTGTCGACATGAACCTGTTCACCTACGTTCCCCCGGAGCTCGAAGCTGAAGTGTCGCAACAGCTTGTCGAAAAGATCGGACTGTCCGACAAGTTTGAGCTTCACCGCGAAGGGGAAACGAAAAAGGCGGGGGGGTGTTCCTATGTTAAACGCAAATCGGCTGGTAGTCCTTGGTGATACTCATGCCTACCAGCCGGGTCCTCCCTAGCAGGGTGTGTGAGGGCATGCCAAAGCGCCGATCACTGGTCGTTGTTTTCAACGATCCAGTGCCGGCTGACGCGAC
>NZ_PPDL01000038.1 GCF_002994655.1 Corynebacterium sp. 13CS0277 | reverse complement strand
TCCTGACCAACAATCCTCGCAGGTGGTGTGGATCACGGGGTGGGCGAACTGTGCACTAGGATGAGCCAAGTCGGGGCCTTTACTCATGCGCCGTGTCGTCGCGCCGCGCCCACGGCGCACCCCACCTGACAGTGCCGATTCCCCGGTGCCTCCACGGAGAGACAATCCGCGGGAAGACGGCCATCTCAAGGGCGCAGGCGCCTGTCGGGAAACGCCCAGAGAGGTGGTGGCTGGGAGGGAGGCGTGAGTCTGCGGGGTGGATGGGGGCCGCTGTGCGGGCGCCCGTGTGTGGGGGAGTGCCCTGGAGACGACAACACCCCGCGTGAAGGCGGGGTGAGATATGTGCGTCGTCCGAGAGTGAGGCCGTGTGGGCTGTTTAGGACTCTGCGGTGGTGCGACCGGCTGCGAGATCGGGCACGAAGCTTGAAATGAGGGCGTGCGGGTCCTTCGAGCCGATGAGCCAGTAGGGGGTCGGGTCGTCCGGGTCGTCGAGGACAAACATGGCCATCTCGTTGACCCAGCCGTGGGAGACAACGAAAGCAGCGGGGTCGAGCTGCCGTCCGAGCGCGTTGCGCTTGGCCGTTGCCGGCACGGCCAGCGTGCGGGAGACGACATCATCGGGTAGTTCCGCGCCGGAGGTTTTCAACCACCGGCTGCCGTCCGGGTCCTGTTCGACGGTGACGGTCGTCGACGACAGTGCGAGCAGTGACCAGATGGCGATGCCGGTGAGCACGATGGCGGGCACGATGAGCCACACGATGGAGCGGTTGTGCGCCAGCTGGGCAGTAATGAGCGCCACGATCAGTGCGCCAAAAACCCACCAATACCAGGGCACCCACTGGCGTTCCGTGTAGAGCACGCGGGGGGCGGTGGGGGTGGGGGTGGTGTCGGCTGCAGTCACATCGATTGAGTCTAGCGGAGTCCGCCCCGGCCACGCCGTGCGGCAGGCGCCGATGGTGTCACGGCGGGGAGCAACCCGCTCACGCCGTGCACTCGGGCGAGGGGCTCCCCGCGGTGGCCCGGGTGCGGGTGTCGCCGCGCGCGGCGGCTACGCTGGTAGCCGTGACTGCCACGAATTCTTCCTCCCCACAGCATGCTGCACACGCGCCAACGATCCGGCTGAAGCGACTGGACGCGGGCCTGCCGGTGCCGGCGCGGGCTCACCGCGGCGACGCGGGCGTGGACCTGTACGCCACGGATGACGTGACGCTCGCCCCGGGACACCGGGCGCTCGTCGGCACCGGCATCGCTCTGGCGCTGCCGCTCGGCTACGTCGGGTTGATCCATCCGCGCAGCGGCCTGGCGTTGAAGCACGGCATTTCTGTGGTCAACACCCCGGGCACTATCGACGCCGACTATCGCGGTGAGATCAAGGTGTGCCTCATTAACCATGATCTTGAGGCCCCGTTTGAGGTGCGGCGCGGCGATCGTATCGCCCAGCTACTGATCCAGAAGGTGGAGCTGGTGGACTTTGTCGAGGTCGATGAGCTTGACGACACCACCCGCGGCACCTCCGGCTACGGGTCGACCGGGGTCACGGGCCACCTGTGACGACCGGCCACGGCGGGGTTTCCCGCCCGCTGCCCGTAGACTCTGTGGGGCGCGCCGGATGCTGCCGCACTCGCTCGAGCGTTGTGTCTCGTCGTGTGCTGCGCGGTGTCGGCGGCGCCGACATAATCTTTTTTCATTTTTCATCAACCATGTGTGCGCCCGCCCCTCGTGGGGCGGGTGCGCGAGAAAAGTAGGTACCTGATGGCTCTGTGGCCGTTTTCCAAGAAGAAGGACGAGGAGTCCCAGGAGGCTCCTGCAGCACCGGTGACCGAGGTCGTCGAGACGACCCCGCTGGGGGAGGACTTCGAGACTCCCGACCCGCTGCACGACGCCGTCGATGGTGCCCGCGGCCCCTTCGACGCGAACTCGGTGTCGATGGATGACTTTGATTTCTCCGACTTCTCCGCCGGCATCCTCGACCTGGGGTCGATGCAGATTCCGCTGCCGATGCGCTCCGAGGTGCAGGTGGAGATGGGGCCGGAGGGGCCCCGCCTGCTGCACATCGTGACCGAGTATGGCCGCATCACCCCGGTGGCGTTCGCCGCCCCGCGTACTGCCGGCCAGTGGCGTGAGGCCTGCCGTGACATTGCCGAAGGCATGCGTGCCGACGGGTTGGATGTCACCGTGGAGCGTGGCCCCTGGGGCCGCGAGGTTGTCGGCCGCGCCGGCGACGCGGTGGTGCGCATGATTGGTGTGGATGGTCCCCGCTGGTTGCTGCGGATGACGCTGGCGGGCCCTGCGGACCGCGCGGACAACATGGCGGCCCTGGGCCGCGAGGTGGTGGCCCGCACCTTCGTGGTGCGTGGCAACGAGCCCTTCCCGCCCGGCAACTCCCTGCCGATCCAGCTGCCGGAGGCGCTGGCCAATCAGGTGCGTAACGCCATGGAGCACAAGGACCAGTGGGTGCCGCAGGTCGCCGAGATGGAGGAGCAGCGTCGCGCCCAGGCCGCAGCCGCAGCCGAGCAGGCCGCAGAGGCGCCTGCCGCGGATGTCCCGGAGCGCAGCGCTTTTGACGAGATGAAGGCCCAGGCGGAGTCTGAAGGCGAGAGCAAGTGACCGACCGCGTCACCCCTGCGGTGGGGGACGAACTGCTCGTGGAGGTCGCCCGCCCGGCGGCCGGGGGTGAGTTCATCGCCCACGCCGATGGCCGTGTCGTCTTCGTCGCCGGCGTCCTGCCCGGGGAGCGCGCCCGCGTGCGCGTGACCCAGGCGAAGAAGAACTTCCTCCGCGCGGACCTTATCGCCGTGGAGACTGCCTCCGCGCAGCGGGTGGCGGGCCAGTGCGAGGCCGCAGCCCAGGGTGCCGGCTGCTGCGACTTTGATCATGTGGATCCGGCCGCGGCGGGTGCGCTCAAAGTGGACACGGTGCTGGACTGCCTGCGCCGCCTGGGCCGGGTGGATACCGTGCCGCAGCCGCACACGATGGCGTTGGAGCCTGCCACCGGCTGGCGTACCCGCGTCCGCCTCGGCGTCGACGCTGCCGGCCAGCCCGGGCATCGCCGCCGGGGCGGCACTGAGGTCCTCGGGGGCGTGCCCTGCGCCCAGGTGGATCCCCGCCTGCAGGAGGCGGTGTTCGCCCACGGCCCCTATACGCCGGGCGCGGAAGTCGTCGGCGCGATCGATTCTGGCGGCGAGATCGCCATCGTGCAGGTGGCCCGCCCGCCGCGCGGCCAGCGGGCCCGCACCATCGTCCAGGCGGTGACAGGTCCCCGTACCCTTACCCAACAGGTCGCCGGCCATGACTTCTCGGTCGCCGCCATCGGTTTCTGGCAGGCACACGTGGCCGCCGCGGAGACCTATAGTGCCCTCCTGCGCGAATGGCTCACCCCCATCCTCGCGGAGACCACGGGCGCTGTCGTCGGATGGGACCTGTTCGGCGGGGTGGGTGTGTTCGCCCACGCCATCCTCGACGCCGCGCGTGCCGCCGGCGCGGATGCCGATGCCGCCGAAGTGCACGTCGTCGACTCCGAGCCCGGCACAGCAGGCGACCCGCGGATTGTCATGCACGGCGGCGACTGCGCCGCCGTAGTCCCGCAGCTGCCCGCCGCCAGTGTGGTGGTGTGTGACCCGCCTAGGCAGGGCGCGGGCCGCGCCGTGGTGGAGGCAGTCGCCGCCCGCGCGCCGCGCGCCGTGGTCCACGTCGGCTGCGACCCCGCCACCTTCGCCCGCGACATCGCGGCCTGGCGCGATGGCGGTTACGTGCTCAAGGAACTGTGCGTCATCGACGCCTTTCCCTCCACGCACCACAGTGAGACTTTCGCGCTGCTGGTGCCCGCGACGTAAACTAGTCCGATAACCCCCACTTACCCCCAATTCACCCCCTGACTCACCCAACACCCGTGTGGTGACGCGGCAGCCGATCCCCCTCAAAGAATCGGCTGTGGCGACATCCCGCGTGTGGTGTGCGGTGGCCACCTGTGGTGCGACGGCGGTGCGTGGGCTGGCTGGACACACCACCTTGAAGGGGAAGTCCTTCAGCGCAACCCCGGCAGCCCCCGGGGTGTGACGTGTAGGACTCTCAGCCAGGGGCGCTCGCCCCGGGTGGCGTGCGCCCACGGCGCATCGCCCAGGCGGGCGGTGTGTCTCCGTGCGCCCCGTGTGTTTGCCAGCTAGCCCCCGCAGTCGCCCCGCGTGTGCCGGTAGCAGCTTCGCGTCCCCACCGTTTTTCAACGAGGAGGTTCTCCTCGGGTGGTGCGCACGCTGGTTGTCCAACGAGAAGGATTTTGTAGCGTCTGACCATGAGCATCCTCGAAACACTGTCTTCGCCCGCAGACCTCACGGCGCTCAACGATGACGAACTGACCCACCTGGCGGCGGAAATCCGCGAATTCCTCGTGGAGAAGGTGTCCGCCACCGGCGGGCACCTCGGCCCCAATTTGGGCGTGGTGGAGCTGTCGCTGGCACTGCACCGGGTGTTTGACTCCCCGCAGGACCCGATCATCTTCGACACCAGCCACCAGTCCTATGTGCACAAGATGCTCACGGGCCGCTGGGACAAGTTCGATACCCTCCGCCAGCAGGGCGGGCTGTCGGGGTACACCGACCGGGGCGAGTCGGAGCACGACTGGACGGAGTCGTCCCACGCCTCCGCGTCCTTGTCGTACGCGGATGGCTTGTCGAAGGCGTTTCATATCTCCGGGCAGAAGGATCGCTGCGTGGTGGCCGTGGTGGGCGATGGGGCGCTCACGGGCGGCATGTGCTGGGAGGCGTTGAACAACATTGCGGCCGATAAGGACCGCAACGTCGTCATCATCGTCAACGACAATGGGCGCTCCTACTCGCCGACCATTGGTGGTTTCGCGGAAAACCTTGCGGACCTGCGCATGCAGCCCTTCTACGACAAGGTGATGGAGGCCGGCAAAACCACCCTGAACTCCATGGGGTGGGTGGGCAAACGCACCTTTGAGGCCATGCACGCCTTCAAGGAGGGCGTGAAGCACACGGTGCTGCCGTCGACGATGTTCCCCGAGCTGGGCATGAAGTATGTGGGCCCCGTCGATGGGCACAGCCTGAAGGAGTTGCAGCACGCCCTGCGCTACGCCCGCGACTACGACGGGCCGATCATCGTGCACGTGGTCACGGAGAAGGGCCGGGGCTACGCCCCCGCGGAGGCGAACGAGGCGGACCTCATGCACTCCACGGGCATCATCGATCCCGTCACCGGCGAGCCGGTGGCCGCATCCAAGCCGGGCTGGACGGCGGTGTTTTCCCGCCGCCTGGTGGAACTCGGCGCGGAGCGTGAGGACATCGTGGCGATTACGGCGGCGATGGCGGGTCCGACGGGCCTGGCGCGTTTCGGGGAGGCCTACCCGGAGCGTTTCTTCGACGTCGGTATCGCGGAACAGCACGCCGCGACGTCGGCCGCGGGGCTGGCGCTCGGCGGCATGCACCCGGTGGTGGCGATCTATTCGACGTTTTTGAACCGGGCGTTTGATCAGCTGCTCATGGACGTGGGCCTGATGAAGCTGCCGGTGACGTTCGTCCTCGACCGGGCGGGTATCACGGGCAGTGACGGGGCGAGCCACAACGGTGTGTGGGACATGGCGATGTGCGCCATCGTCCCGGGCATCCGGGTCGCCGCGCCCCGCGATGCCGAGCAGCTGCGCCAGCTGCTCGACGAGGCTGTCGCCATCGATGACGGGCCGACCGTGGTGCGTTTCCCGAAGGGGAACCTCCCGGCGCCGGCGCGGGCGATCGACTCCTTCGACGACGGCGTCGATGTCCTCGCCTACGGGGAAGTCAGCGTCCAGCTCGCCGAGGAGGTGGCCGCAGAGGACGATGGCCGCCCCGTGGACGTGCTCATTGTGTCCGTGGGTGCGATGGCGCACTCCTGCCTCGCCGCCGCGGCGGAACTCAACAAGGCGGGCATCAACGTCACCGTGGTCGACCCCCGCTGGGTGATCCCCGTCGCCCCCTCCATTCCGGCGCTCGCCGCCGACCACGACCTGGTGGTCACGGTGGAGGACGGCATCATCCACGGCGGTGTGGGGTCGCTGATCGCTGAGGCTTTGTCCGCCGCAGAAATCGATGTGCCGGTGCGGCGCATCGCCGTGCCGCAGCAGTACCTGCCGCACGCCTCCCGGGACGCATTGCTCGCACAGCTGGGCATGGACACCGACGGCATCGTCGACCAGGTCACCGGTTGGGTGGACGAGTGGCTCGACGCGCAGGACGAGCTCGCGGAGTGCGGCGCCGAGGCGGACCTCGACGAGGACTCCCGCGAGCTCTAATCCCCGCCGCCAGGCACAGCACGCAAGCCCCCGCGGCTCCCTTGTGTAGGGTGTCGCGGGGGCTTGTCTTGTGCGCAGTCTCGGCTGGTGGAAGCCGGCCGCGGGCGGGTGGTGTTAGTCGCGATAGCCCATGTCGTGGGCGGCTGCGGTCAGCGCGTCGAGGAGCGCGTCGTGCTGCCAGGGTCGGGCGTGGTGGTCGGCGAGGGTGCGGGCGACGGTGTCGCGCACGGACTCGGCCGGGGTGGCGGTGTTCTCTGTGGCGACGACGAGACGCACCGCCAGGTGCTTGAGCGTTGCGACGTTGGGGAGGCAGCGGCGATCGACGGTGTAGTCCTCCGCCACCGCGTCCGCGGTGCGTTTGAAGTGCTCCCACAGGGCTTCGACGCGCGGGTCCCGCCCGTAGCGGACCATGGTGTCGTCCCCACCGCTGCGGCGCGGCGGCGGGGTGTCGCTGGAGGCGACCGCGTCGTCGATGATCTGCAGGATCTCCACCATTTTGTTGGCCGGGATCCGGTGCCCCAGCGGCATCCTCTTCAGCTCCCGCGGGGAGCGCAGGCCCCGCCCGCCTGCCGCCAGCGCGATGAGGGTCTTGTTGGGCAGCAGCCGCTGCACCGAGGTGTCGGTCTGCTCACCGGTGGCCTGCCGCCACTGCTCGAGGGCGGCGGCGATGCGCCGCCCGGCGGCGGTGTCGATGTGGGACGCGCCCTTGATGTCTGCCCACATTTTCTCGGCGGCGGGCTGCGCGGCCAGCCACAGCTGGTGGGCGTTTTCCTGGGCGAAGAACTCAGTTTTGCCCTCGGCGGCGAGGTCCTCGACGAAGATGTCGGCCAGGGGCAGCAGGTACTCGACATCGAGAGCGGCGTAGTCCACCCACTGTCGCGGCAGCGGGGTGCGGGACCAGTCTTCGTTGGAGTGCGCCTTGTCGAGCACGATGCCGAGGTTTTCCTCCAGCAGGAATCCCAGCCCGGTGCGGGGCTCCTGCAGCAGTAGTGCCGCGATTTCGGTGTCGAGGAGCGTAGTGGGTCGCATGGTGAGCTCGGCGAGGCAGGCGAGATCGTTGTGCGCGGAGTGCAGCACCCACGTTTCTCCGCTGAGCACCGGGCCGAGGATCTCGGCGCAGGCCTGCCGGTCGGCCTCAGGGGCGATGAGCACCGCCGGGGTGCCCTCCCGCTTGGCTTGGACGAGGAAGGCGCGTTCCCCGTAGCGGAAGGAGGAGGCCCGCTCGGCATCCATGGCGATGGGCCCGGACGCCTCGGCCAGGATGCGGGCTGCGGTACGGAAGCCCGCGGCGTCGGTGTAGACCGGCGGGGTGCCGCTGTCGGGGCGGCGAATTTTGCTCACACTCACGGGTGATAAGCCTAAGCGGGTTGGCTCTCCACACCCAATCCGCGCCCAGGGCGTCGCCACTCATCCGCGCGGTGGACCACACCGCGGCGCTCCAGCCTGAGGTACACGACTGCCCCAGCATCCCCGCACGCGGGGCCACTGGGGCAGTAGAAACATCTGGCGCGAGAAGGTGCGACGCTAGCCGATGCTGGCGACACCCTCCGGGGGGAGGCCTGCGACGTTGGCGAGCACGTTCGCGAAAGCACGGACGTGGGCCGACAGGTCGGGGCCGGTGGCGGTCCAGGAGGCGCGCAACTCCAGCTGGAAGGCGCGCGGCGGGCCGCCGATATCGCCGAAGCGTACCGAGGCAGTCGAGGTGACCGTGCCGCCCAAGTTGCTGTGGTCGGCGCCCGTGGATTCCAGGCCTTCGCGGAGCCAATCCCACGCCACATCCGGCAGGAGGGGATCGCCGGCCACGGCGTCATCCATGTCGGCCTGAATGTAGGCCACCAGCCGCATCTCGCCTTCCCAGGTGGCGTCCCCGCCGGGTTCGCACAGCAGGATGAGGCGGCCGAACGCATCGCCGGAGGCGTCGACGGGGGTGGTGGAGTTCGAATCCTCTGGGCGCACCAGCTCCACCCCGATGGCGTGGGAGTGGGTGGCCAGCTTCTGCGGCGGGCGAATGGTGCCGAGCGACAGCTCCGGGCGCAGGCCGGAGATGTACAACGATTCAACCGCGTCCTTAAACAGCTGCGGGGTGTCCGCCTCGGGGCGGCCGGCAGCTGTGGTGCGGGAGGTGGCAGAAGATTCAGTCACGTCGACAAAGCTACAGGTGGGCCGGTGCTGCCGCACGGAGGCGCGCCGTCGGCGTGTCGGCCCGCCTGCCCCCGCCCACCGGCAGGGGTGCCGACACCCGGGGGTACGGGCCGGGGAAGAGGGCCGCGGGGCAGGGGGAGAAAATCATCCATCGAAAGGTGGATGCATGCGTGTGTGGGGGCGTATTATGTCCCATGGACTCCCAAGCCTGTCACGTCGCGTGCGGTGGTGGGGTCTCATTGTGACAACGTCATCCATTGGTTTTTATCCCCGGCCCCAGGTGGGCAGAAAGAGCGACGGCACCATGAGCCACGAGCAGCAGGATCACGGCCACCACGGCCACGGCAAAGGCGAGCGCCCCGACTACGCCGCACTGAACAAGGTGCAGCGCTACACCCAGTGGGCTGTGTTCCGCATCATCCCCGGCGCCCTCGGCTCCGAACGCGAGGACATCATCGCCAACGCCCAGGCCTTCTTCGCCAAGCTGGAAGCGGAAGGCAAGGTGACCGTTCGCGGCATCTACGACGTGTCCGGTATCCGCCAGGGCGCGGACTACATGATCTGGTGGCACGCGGAAGAGATCGCCGACATCCAGGCCGCCTACAACGAGTTCCGTCGCACCACGGTGCTCGCGCAGGCCTCGGAGGACGTGTGGATCGCCAGCGCCCTGCACCGCCCGGCCGAGTTCAACAAGTCGCACCTGCCGTCGTTCATCATGGGTGAGGCCCCGGGCGACTGGATCACCGTCTACCCCTTCGTTCGCTCCTACGACTGGTACCTCATGGACGACAAGGACCGCCGCCGCATCCTCGCCGAGCACGGCATGTCTGGCCGCACCTACCCGGACGTGCGCGCCAACACGGTGCCGGCGTTCGCCCTTGGCGACTACGAGTGGATTCTCGCCTTCGAGGCCCCGAGCCTGCACCGCAACGTCGACCTCATGCACACGATGCGCTACACCGAGGCCCGCCTCCACGTCCGCGAGGAGACCCCCTTCTACTCCGGTCGCCGCGTGAACGACATCGCTGAGATCATCACCATCCTGCCCTAAGCGCAGTACACCCCCGGCCGCAGCGCGCCACACACGCATGAGCGCCCGCCCCTGCACACTCCACCCGGTTCGCGAGTCCCTCGCGGCGGGTGGGTGGTGAGCAGGTGGCGGGCGCTGCGTGTATCACGAAGCGGGGACGTGCTGGCAGCACCAAGCTACCGGGTGTCGGTGGCGGGCTCGAGGGTAAGGCAGATGGAGTTGATGCAGTAGCGCTGATCGGTGGGGGTGTCGTAGCCTTCGCCTTCGAAGACGTGGCCCAGGTGCGACTCGCAGTTCGCGCACAGCACCTCGGTGCGCACCCGCCCGAGAGAGTGGTCGGGGCGCAGGATCACGCGGTCGCCGGCGGCGGGGGAGTAGAACGCCGGCCACCCGCAGTGGGCGGGGAACTTCGTCTCGGAACGGAACAGCTCCGCGTTGCACGCCCGGCACCGGTAGACGCCCTCGGTGAAGGTGTCGGTGTATTCGCCGGTGTGCGGTGCCTCTGTGCCCGCCTGGCGCAGCACCGCGAACTCCTGCGGGCTGAGCAGCTCCTGCCACTGTTCGTCGGTGAGTTCGCGGTAGTTGATGGGGGTGTGTTCAGTGCTCATAGTCCACCACCTTAGACCGCCCCGGGGCAGACGCGGGCGCCGCCCGAGTCGGCCTGACAGCACGTGGGGCAGTCACCCCGGGGGACGGACGTGTCAGGGGCGCGGGGAGGGCCCGCGTCACCAGCGACATCGACACGCGCTCTGGCAAGGGTGGATGCGCGACGCCCCGCCGGCATGCGGGGCGCTGTGGGGCAGCGCGGCGCACACGGGCGGGGCGTGGGATGGAACAGCGGGCGCGCCCACTTCGGGCTCCTAGTGGGCCGGAGTGGGCGCCGGCCGGGGTGCCTGGCGGCGGTCCTGCACCCACCACACGAACGCCGTCGTGGCGGCCACGATGAGAATGAGCCCCCAGCCGAGTGTCGGCTTGAAGTAGTCAGCAAGCTCCGTGACCGCGAGCTCACGGTTGAGCACCCAGTGCTCCGGGGAGAGGAACAGGTAGGCGGCAATCCACGCCACCGCCGAGTGCATGATGCTGCGCCGGCTGAAGACGGTAAACATCATCGGGAACAGCAGCATCGAGTAGTACATCTGCCCCAGTGAGGACAAGAAAAACACGCCCGCCAACAACACGCCAGATGTCGTCGCCGCCCACATGAGCGGATCGCTGTAGCGGTAGCGCAGCAGCCACAGCACCGCCACCGCCACGGCGGCAGCGAACAGCACCTGCCAGAACGCCTGCTGCCAGCCGGGCATCTGGTAATAAATCGCCTGCCCCGCCAGGGAGGAGTTGGCGTAGTCCCGGGTCTCCTTCAGGTACGGCATGAGGCGGGTGACGTAGTCGCCCGCGCCCGGCACCACCGGCCACGCGATCGCGTTCGCCACCGCCGGAACCGCGAGCCCCGCCACAATAGTCTTCCACTGCAGCTTCACCAGGGGCAGGAACAGCAGCGGCAAAAAGATGGGCTTAATCAGCGCCGCAACCCCCAGCACCACCCCGGCGAGGATGAGCCGCTCATGGAGCAACAGCCACAAAAATCCCACCAGGCCCAGCAGGAGCAGGCCATTGATGTTGGAGAACACCAAGGTGTTGCGGACCGCCTCCGTGAGGAACGCCAAGGCGACGGCCGCCGGCCAGATGGCCGTGCGGAGAGAAAAGCCAAACATGCGGGTGAGGATCCCGAGGGCCGCCACAATTGCCGCCGCATTGACCACCACGAAGGCCGTGCGGGCCGCATCAAAATTCGTCAGCAACCCCAGCGGGCTCAGCAGCAGGGTCGCGCCAGGGGAGTAGAGGTAGTGCGGGTCGACGTACGCGTAGTTCTCGTTGTAAATCGGCACGCCCTCATGGAACCGCCGCAACGCGTAGTACACCGTCGAAAAATCATCTGTGATCGAGCCATTGATCGCCAGAATGCACACGCGGTGGATCACCAGCACGAGGGACAGCGGCCATGCCACGGCCCGGCCGGTGGCATCCCACGAGAATGTCCGCGGTGCCGCAGCGGGGGTGGGGGTAGCATTCGTCGTCCACAGGGACTCTAAACGTCGAACTAGCGTAGTCACCCGCCTACCTTAAACCGCCCAAGCGGCAGAACGAGGAAACCTGTGGGCGTGGCGGGCAAAGAAAAAACCCCGAACCAGATGGAACCCGGTTCGGGGGAGTGGAGCGGATGACGAGACTCGAACTCGCGACCCTCACCTTGGCAAGGTGATGCGCTACCAACTGCGCTACATCCGCATGAATCCAGATTAAAGAGCTGATTCGGGCTCTGGTGCGCGATACTGGGATCGAACCAGTGACCTCTTCCGTGTCAGGGAAGCGCTCTCCCGCTGAGCTAAACGCGCGGGGTGAAGAACCGAATACGGTTCTTGGAGCGGATGACGAGACTCGAACTCGCGACCCTCACCTTGGCAAGGTGATGCGCTACCAACTGCGCTACATCCGCA
>NZ_PPDL01000037.1 GCF_002994655.1 Corynebacterium sp. 13CS0277 | reverse complement strand
CTACTCACATTCTATGGGCATCCGCAAGGGCCCTATGAAGTAGGTAACACTTCGGGTCATTCGAACGCGACACGCCGCCCAGACACACATTTTGTCGTTTAACCCAAAAACCCGGCCAACACGACCGGGTAAGGGCACCCCAAAATAAAAACCAAAAAAAAGAGGATGCCTCGGGACTGTTGTCAAACATGTCCCGAGACATCACACGGGGTGGCTGACGGGACTCGAACCCGCGACACCCAGGATCACAACCTGGTGCTCTACCAGCTGAACTACAGCCACCATCGCTGCGTTAGCAGCGCTCAATATCCTATGACGGCAGCCGATGAATTACAAAATCGGCAGGTGATGCCCCGAAACCATCGCCCGGCGGTGGTGGGTTCTTAGGCGTCGTCGAGGGCCTGCCGGAAGCGGGCCGTGGTGGCCGCCGCGGCGCGGGCAGCGTCCTCGGTCGTCGGTCCCGGGTCGGCGACGAAGACGCTGCGGCGGTAGTAGTCGAGCTCCGCGATGGACTCGATGATGTCGGCCAAGGCGCGGTGCTTCATGCCCTTCTGCGGCTTGTTGAAGTAGGCGCGGGGGAACCAGCGGCGGGCGAGCTCCTTGATGGAGGACACGTCGATCATGCGGTAGTGCAACGCCTCGTCGAGGCGCGGCATGTACTCCCGGATGAAGGAGCGGTCCGTGGCGATCGAGTTGCCGGCCAGCGGCGCCGGGTGGGCGGGGTCGCAGTGCTCCGCGATGAGCGCGAGAACAGCATCCTCCGCCTCCTCGATGGTGGCGGTCGCCCGGCGGATCTCCTCCGTGAGCCCACTGGCGCGGTGCATCTCCTTGACCACCGGGTTCATGGCGGCCAACCGCTCGTCGTCGGCGTGCACCACAATGTCCACGCCCTGCCCAAGGACGTTGAGCTGGGCGTCGGTGACCAGGGCCGCGACCTCCACAATGATGTCGTTGTGGGGATCCAGGCCGGTCATCTCCAAGTCGATCCACACCAGCCGATCATTTTTCGCCGCCACCGGCGCAGGCGCAGCCGCCTCGGTCGGGGTCGAAGCCTGAGTGTCATCCATGGTTGTCTAGTTTCCCATCTTTGCGTAGAAACGGCCGATCAGCGGGGAGATCACAGCCGTCGGGAGGACTGCGCCCACCGCGGCGCCGACCTTGGACAGCGGGCCCGGAATCACCCGCCGCTTGTTCGCCGCCATCGCCTTCAGTGTCTCCTTCGAGCAGGACTCGTAGGTGGTCCACAAAAAGTCCGGCACCACCTTATCCACGATCGACTTCTCCTCCTCCGGGATCTCGGCCTCGCGGACCGGGCCCGGCGACAGCAGCGTGCAGTGCACCCCCAGCGGCTTGAGCTCATAGTGCAGTGCCTCCGTGAAGGTGTTCACCCCCGCCTTGGTGAACACGTAGGTGGCATTGTTCGGAATCGCCAGATCGCCCGCCGCAGAGCCGACGTTGCAGATCGCGCCGCTGCGGCGTTCCACCATCTGCGGCAGGACCGCGTGGGTGAGCTCAAACACGGCGGTGCCGTTGAGCTCGTACTGGGTGGTCTCGTACTCCCAGTCCTGGTTGATGAACGGCCCGAAGGAGGCAATGCCGGCAGAGTTAATGAGGATGGTGACCTCCGTGGCGTGGATGCGCTCAATGAGGCGGGCGCGCTCCTCCTTGACGGCCAGGTCGCAGGGGAACGCCTCGGCCACCACACCATAGGTGTCGTGCAGCTGCGCTGCGAGGGATTCCAGCACCTCGGCACGGCGGGCCACGAGGATCAGGTTGTAGCCCATGGCGGCGAGGTCTTTCGCCATGGCCTCACCGATGCCCTGGGAGGCGCCGGTGACGATGGCGTAGGAGTTCTGCGAGGGGAGGGGAAGAGCCAAGGAAGTCTCCTGCGGGATGAAAAAAAAGGGGCGAATATCACTTCAGCGCGCACGCACACTCACCACCATCGCCGACGGCGTGGTGTGGGTATGGGGCGTGCGGGGTGCGTGTCTCACCCTACCGCCGTGCGGGAGCATGCGGCAGGCAGGGCGCGGAATGCACCTGGCAGCTGCCTGGGCGTGGGGTGGTTGTTCTTCTGCGTCAGGCGTCGTCGGTCTCCACGGCGGTGAGCGAACGGATCGCCCAGCGGTGCAGGAATACCAGGCCGATGGACTCCACAATCAAATCCACGAGGATCGCGAACTGGTCCACATAGGCCATGAGCCCATTGACGAACACCAGCATGACGAGCAGGGCGATCGTGCCCGCGTGGCGGGCCGCCTCCACGTTGAGGTGCCGGGGCGACATCGCCCACCAGGCGCGGGCCCCGAAGAACGCCGCCACCGCCCAGGTCGCTGCCACCCCGAGAGTCAACCACTGCCCGGCGCTGCCTGCGGTCGCGAGCTCCAGCAGTTGCTCCGGCATGAGCTCGTCCGCCACATCCACCCCGACCGCGGCCAGCAGCAGCGCCACCAGCAGCGGCAGGCCCGCGATCGTGATGAACAGGATGATGAGCCGGGTCATGCGCCGCAGCAACCCCAGCGGCAGCAGCCGCTTCTCCGCGGCGAGGAGCTTCGCCTGCACGCGGGCACCCAGCGTGGCCGAGTCTTCCTTCGGGGTCGTCGCCTGGTCGGCGATCTGCCCCAACGCCCGCGCGATCGCCAGGCGGTGCGGGTCGACGGTGATGCGCTCCACCTCGGCGAGGTGCTGCCGCATGCGGGCCAGCTCCCCTTCGGTGATGTCCCCATCCACGATCGCCGTCGCCGATTCCAGGGCCGCGTACAGGTGCGCCCGGGAGGACCGTGCAGTCACCCGCGACAACAGGGCCGCCACCCCGGCGAGCAGCACGAGGAACACGTAGACAATCGTCGCCGCCAGCGGGAAGAAGTAGTCGTTTTTCTGGGTGATGAACTTGCCGACCTCGTCGACAAACAACGCAGCACCCACGCCACCCAACGCGGCGGCCGTCCAGCGCGCCCACCGGTTGGCCAACACCAGCAGCATCACCGTCGTGATCGTGAGCAACAGCCCACCCCACAGGGCGTGCGCCAGGTGGAACACCTCGCCGCCGATCTGCGGATAGCCCGTGAGTTTGAGATACAGGCGGGTCAACCCAATGGTGGCAATGGTGCTGATGCAGAACAGCACGACGTAGGCGGTGGCGTCGGTGTAGATGATCGGCACGCGCCGCTGCGGCGGCAGCTGGAACACTCCACTCGCGGGCGCGGCAGAGGAAGAACCCGGGGCGGGGGAGGTGTGTGGGGACATGAAACGAGTGACCACCTTGGAGGGACGTGACATCGGCACAGCAGCGCTCCCGGATTGCGGGGTGGGACACTGTCGAGCACCACGAAAAGACAGGGCTACCACCGATAAACGGGATAAAAGGAGTCTCACACGCCCAGCGCACGTGTTGCTGCGGGCGGAGACGAAGGCTGTTTGTTAACACTATCTGGTGGGGGAGAGCTTTCCGGCATCCCGTGAGGTGTCGACGGTGGAAGGAGTGGCACTGTGGCTTCCACACCCCAGTTCGCCAGTTTTGTTGCCGATCAGGTGTCCCACCTCGGAAGGGTGCGGACCCGGAGGATGTTTGGCGAGTTCTTCGTCTACATTGACGACCGGCCTGTGCTGCTCATCTGCGATGAGACGGTGTTCGTGCGCCCTCTCGCTGAGCTTGGCGCGATTCTTGCCGGCGCGGAGATGGCGCCGCCGTTTGAGGGGGCGAAGCGCTGGTACATCCTCGACATTGATGACAGGGACCTCGTGGAGGAAGTCGTGGCGGTGAGTTTGCCGTTGGTGCCGGTGCCGAAGAAAAAGAACAACAAGAAGAAGGCCACGCAGGCGAAGCCGGCGCGGGCGGCGGCGCCGCTGGAGCCGGATGATCTGCCGGAGGAACCTCCGGCCGGCTGCTAGCCGGCGGCACGCGGTCGGGTGTCAGGCGTGATGACAGCGCAGGCGTGTGCGTGTGCGCGGGGGAGTGTCACCGACGAAAAAAGACGTCCACCCCACCCGCGGCCGGGGGCTGCGGGCGGGGTGGGGTAGTGGTGTGGCGCCCCCTGCAGGATTCGAACCTGCGACCTGCCGGGTAGAAGCCGGATGCTCTCATCCGCTGAGCTAAGGGGGCCGTCGGCCGCGGGCCCTGCGCGCTGCAGGGCGGTCGACCGGTGCTCAAGTTTACCCCACGGCACCTGGGCGGCATTAACCTGTCTGTTATGCCAGATTCCTCCGCCACCCACGAACCCCAGGCCCCCGATCCTCACCTTCCCGCACCCGCAGGCGCTGCCGCCGCGGGGCCTGCGCCCTCCTCCCCGGTGGGCGCCGACCGGCCCGCCGGCGCGGTCAAGGGCAGCTGGTGGGTGTTCCTGGTGCTCGCGACGGCCGCAGGAATCGTCGCGGCCATCATCGCCGCAGGCTTTTTGTCGGAATCGCTCGCACTGTTGGGCATTCCCGATCCGGGCCCGTGGACGACGGCCGGGTTGCCGTTCGTCCGGGGTGCAGCCGTCATGACGACGTGTGTGGCCATCGGCTCGTTTCTGCTGTCCTCGTTTTTGGTCAGCCCGCGTGTCCGGCCGGAGTCGGCGGCGGAATCACAGGACTTCGCGCGTCGTGCCGCCGCAGCAGTGGAGCGCCTGCGGGCGCGCACCGCACCCGGCGACGCCCTGGAGGATGATGAGGAGGCGGATGAGGATGCGCAGTCACTGGCGTGGAAATACCGCCCCGGCATGGACCCGCTGGTCATCGATCTGAAGCAGGCACGGCTCGGGGTGGACGGTTATCTTGCGAGCCGCACCGGCGCGTGGGCGGCACTGGTGACGGCGGTGCTGGCGGTGCTGCTCGTGCCGATGTATCTCTCCGACGTGTCCGGGGAAACCCTGGCGACCGCGATGCAGGCGTCGAACTGGTCGGTGGCGCTGGGGCAGGTGTCGACCTCCCTGGCGTTCGTGTGGGTGGCGATCATCGCCGCCGTCACCGGTGTCGGCGCGCTGCTGTCGAGCAGGTGGATCATGCAGCCGGTGTGGCTGCTGCTGTCGTTGTTCATGTTCGTGCCCCTCGGACTGGAGGGGCACTCCGCCACCGGCGGCGACCACGACTACGGCACCAACTCCTACCTGTGGCACCTGTTGTTCGTGGGCCTGTGGATCGGCGGCCTGCTGGCACTGCTGGCGCACGGCCGCCGCAAGGGCGCGCAGATGACACTGGCGGTGCGCCGCTATTCGATGCTGGCGTTCGTCTCCGCCGCAGGGATGGCGATCTCCGGGCTTATTAATGCCGCCATCCGCCTGCGTTTCTCCGAGTGGCTGACCACCGGCTACGGCCGGCTGATCCTCGCGAAAGCGATCGCCGTGGTGGTGCTGGCGCTGGTGGGCCTGGCACACCGCACCCGCACCATTCCCCAGCTTGAGCGCGCGCCGCAGCTGTTCCGGCGGCTCGCCGCCGTGGAGCTGCTGCTCATGGCCGCGACCGTCGGTGTGGCCGTGGCCCTGGGCCGCACGCCCCCGCCGCCCCCGCGGGTCGCTGACATCAACACCATGGACATCCAGCTGGGCTACAAACTCTTCGTCGCGCCGACGTGGACGAACGTGTGGACCATGTGGCGTTTCGACATCGTCTTCGGCACCCTCGCGATCCTGCTCACCTGGGCGTACCTGTGGGGAGTGTTCCGGGTGCGCCGCGACGGCGGCAGCTGGCCCTGGTGGCGCACCGCCTGGTTCCTCGGCGGCAACATCATGCTCCTGGTCACCATGTGCTCCGGGATCGGGCTGTACATGCCGGCCCTGTTCTCCATGCACATGGTCGGCCACATGATCCTCTCCATGGGGGTGCCCGTGTTCTGGGTGCTCGGCGGGCCGATCACCTTGTGGCGGCAGGCGTTGCGCCCCGGCGCCCCCGGGGAGCCCGGCCCCCGCGCCTGGCTGGGGGTCCTCGTCGACAACCCCGTCACCCGGTTCCTCACCCACCCGGCCGTCAACACCATCCAGTTCCTCGTCGCCTTCTACGGGCTGTACCTGGACTCGATCTACTCCGTCGCCGTCAGTGAGCACGCTGGCCACCTCGGGATGAACGTCATGTTCCTGCTGTCGGGCACCATCTACTTCTGGGAACTCATCGGCGTGGACCCCGCGCCGCGGCGCACTGACCCGAAAATCAAACTGCTGTGGCTGTCGTTCTCCCTGCCGATCCACATGTTCTTCGGCGTGACCCTCATGATGCTGCAAACGGTGCTGGCCTACGACTTCTACTCCACGCTGGGGCTGCCGTGGCAGCCGGACCTGTTGCAGGACCAGCTCGTGGGTGGCGGCGTGGCGTGGGCGTCCGGCCAGTTCCCGCTGCTCATCGTGTACATCGCGATTGTGCGCCAGTGGTGGACGGACGACAACCGCCAGATGAAGGCCTACGACCGGCATGCGGACGCCACCGATGATGAGGAGATGGCGGCCTACAACGAGATGCTGGCCGCGATGAACGCCGGCCGGAACCCGGAGACCGAGTTCTTCGCCGGGGAAGCCACCACACAGCCCCCGCACACTCCTTAACGCACCGGCTGGCGCGCGGGCACCACGGCCCCTGCCGCCCCACCTGCACCCCAGCCAGCACGAGAAACAAAGAACAACAGCACCCACCCCCGTCGAGAACACCCTCGGCGCGGGCGGGTGCTGTTCTGCTGCGGCGGCGCGGGGAAGGACCACGGGGGCAGTGCGGGGGTGCCGGGTGCTCGTGTTGTCCACAGGTGCGGGGGCGCGGGGCGCGTTGTCCACAGGGGGAGGGGCAGGTTCCCTGCGCGGGGATGCGCCGGGGTGTTTGGGTGGTGTGAGCACCCGCCGTGCGGGGTGCCACCGCCCGAGTCGCTCTCGGGGGCGTGGTGCCTTCCCGCACGATGCGTGCCCGGGCGGCCGCCCCGCAGCACTGGCAGCCACCCGCATTCTTCCCCTGGGCGAGGACGCCCCCTGCGCACCCGATGGTGCCCATGGGGGTGTCCGCAGCCAAGAGCCCAGCCGCAGCGCCACACCACGACTTTTAGGCCTGCGGCCCGCTCGCCGCGAAGACACGCACCACCCCGGCCGCCAGCCGGTGGGGTGCGATCTCCTCGCACCGGGGCGTGAACGGTCCGATGACGTCTCCACCGCCGCGCCTGTATTCCTCCGCAACGTGCTGTGACCACCTGTCCCTTTCTGTTGTTTTCTCTGTATCCATCCCCAACTCCCGCCTGTATCACCGGCATCCCGCCGCCCGTGGAGGCAACGCCACAGCGCGGCGGTAGACGGTGCCATCCCCGCAGCCTGCGGGGTGCTGGTGGGGTCTGCGGGGTTGTTCCCCCGGGCCCGGAACACCTCGCACCCCACCGCACCCGCAGGCAGTGGGGGAGTACAGGTGCCTGCACCCACCCGCGCCGGTGTGTTGCCGCGCGGGCGCGGGTGGGTGCGCCTACTACCTGTCGTCCCTCGATCGCCCTCGTCGTTCTTTGTGTTTCTTCCTCGTCTTTCTTAAGGAGTCGTGACATCGCCATGGCCTTGCACACCTTCACCGCAGTCGGAATGGTTTGCTCCGACCCGCACTACAAGCAGACCGCCCCCGGGCAGGGGGTCGTCACCTTCCGCCTCAAGGCATCCAACGCCACCCGCGGCCAGGACGGCCAGTGGACCGAACAGGACGCCCTGTGGCTCACCGTCGAAGCCTGGGGCGTGCTCGCCGAAAACGTCCGCCGCTCTATCGCGAAGCTCATGCAGGTCATCGTCGTCGGCACCCTGGTGACCCGCGAATACGTCAACAGCCAGGGGGATAATCGCCAAAACTTTGTGCTCAAGGCCCAGGCGATCGGCCCGGACCTGCGCCGCCTGCTCGTCGTCGACGCGGTCAGCCACATGAGCCGCGACGTTCAGGGGGCCGACAGGTACGCCGATATTGGCCCGGATGGGCTCCACACCTGGATTGATTCCTCCCTCGTGGATCCGCGCTACAACGCACGCGCGGCGGCGCCTGACCCCAGTGCCCGGCCCGGCGCGCCGCACTACCCGGCCACCCGGGGCGGGCACGCGGCAGCACTTCCGGCGTTGCCGGGCGCTGGCGGGCACGCCCACTACCCGCAGCCGGGTGTCCGCGCCGCGGAGGTGGCAGCGCCGGCGGCCGCAGGTGACTTCGCGCCCGGCGCGCCGGGCTGACCCAGCGGGTGCCGCACGCGGGTGTGTTGCTGTGGGTGAATTGGTGGTCGCTGGCCATTAGCCCTGAATGGGGGTGCTCCCTATACTCACTCTGCGTGCGTATCCGGCCCCTGGTGACCTTGTTGAAACTCTCCCGCGTCCTGCCTCTTGGCGCCGCCTGTGGGGCGGTGCTGCTGGCGGCTGGGCCTGCGGTGGCGCTCCCGACCCCGCTGGAGGTTCAGAGTGGATTGAGTTCCGCGCTCGTCGGAACCAATCCGCAGGCCTGCGGGATGGTCGGCACGGTGCAGCTCCCCATCGCTGGTGATGGGGTGGGTGCGACCGCGGATCTGGGGTTGTGGCCGCAGGCCACGGGCCCTGGGGTGGTGCCGTTGCGCGGCAACCGTGCCAGCTTTAACCAGCGTTACGAGTTCGCCATTGTCGACGGCAATTTGGTGGCGCGTGCCCGCGAGGACGCCGATGGTCTTGGCTGGCGGGCGGTGCCGTTGCCGGCGTGCCTGGCGGGGCGGCTGCAGTGGTTGTCTGCGGATGATGATGAGGTGGCGTTGGTCGCCCAGGACGGTTGGATTTTCACCCTGGATCGGGTGAGTTCTACGCCGCTGGAGTGGAACGTGTCGTCGCTGTGGGGTGCGCCGTTTTGGTTGGCGGGTGGCCGGGCTTTGCCCGCCACCTGGGAGGGGGGTTGGTCTTATGGGGTGAATAATCGCCTCTTCGATCACCACTACCTGGATGCCGCGGGCAAGCAGCACACTATTGGTGCGGGTCGGATGACGATGATCGCGGCTTTGCAGGATGACGGCAGTGTGATCCGCATGCTGGATCCGTGGCTGCCGAATGATGATTCTTACCAGATTCCCGCCCCGCTTGGCGGGCGGTTCCGGGCTACCCAGCTGTCGGGGTCGGCGTCGACGTTCTTCCTCGCCAATGACACCGGGGAGATGTATGTGCGCTCCTGGGATTTCGACCGGGCGGGTAGCGACATTGCGTTCTTCCGCTACCACTGGGATGAGCGTGATCTGCCGACTGCGGAAAACAAGTTTGTGGAAACCTTCAACCCGAACTACGCGGCCAATCACCTGCCGGTGCCGGATTGGTCGCGGCTACCTGCGATTCCCGGCACCATCGCCCGGGGGATTAGTGTGTCCACCCCGGCTCCGCGGGTGCGGCTGTTCCGCGTTGCGGGCGTCGATGCCGCCGGCCGGCGTGGTGTGTGGGAGCTGCGGGCCGATGTGGCTGACGTGGAGCTGGGCCGCATGGATGGCTACCGCTGGGGTTTTGTGCCGCAGCCGCTGGGGGAGGTGGAGATCCTCGACAACCGTGCCGCCGCCGACCCTGGTTACCAGGCACCCTTGTCGGAGGTGCGTGGCCCGCAGCTGCGGGCCTTCGTCGCCGGGGAGGAGCTGGTCATCCCGCACTACGATCTGCGCAGCGACCGGCTGCCGGTGATGTTCCGTGGCCAGCCCGCCACGCTCCATATCGTTGATGGGTTGCGGATTGCTCCCTCCCCGGAGGGGTTGAGTGAGTGGCCGCGCCACATGCACGGGGCCATTGAGACTGAGCGCCCGGGGCCGTCGGTGGCGGGCAAAGAAATCATCCCCGTGACATTCCTGGTGACCCGCGATCAGCTGCTCATGTACCCTCTGTAGTGCGCAAAGGCCGCCTGTCGCAGCGTGCGAGGGGGTGTGCCCCGCGCCCTGGCGCCTGCGTGCTGCACAGCCCGGCAGGGTGAGGCCACGCGGCCGCACATCGGTGTCCCGGGCCCCAGGGTCCGCGCTGTGTGATCGGGTGAGGTGGTGCTGTCCTGCGGCGGGGACGGCGGCAGTGTGGCACACTTAGAGACTCACACGTCGCGGCACCTCGTCGCGGCCGACACCGTACACCTCACGTACAACGAAGAATTTTTCGCAACAGACAATCCTTGGGAGTTTGAACCACTTATGGGCGAGTTCATCTACACGATGAAAAATGTCCGCAAGGCACACGGCGACAAAGTCATTCTCGACAACGTCACCATGGCCTTCTACCCGGGCGCCAAGATTGGTGTTGTCGGCCCGAACGGTGCCGGCAAGTCCTCCATTCTGAAGATCATGGCCGGCATCGACCAGCCCTCCAACGGTGAGGCCTACCTCGAGCCGGGCGCGACCGTCGGCATCCTGCTGCAGGAGCCGCCGCTGAACGAGGACAAGACCGTCCGCGAGAACGTCGAGGAAGGCCTCGGCGAGATCTTCGAGAAGAAGCAGCGCTTCGAAGCCATCGCGGAAGAGATGGCGACGAACTACACCGACGAGCTCATGGAAGAAATGGGCAAGCTGCAGGAGGAACTCGACGCTGCCGATGCGTGGGAGATCGACTCCAAGATCGAGCAGGCGCTCGATGCGCTGCGCTGCCCGCCCGGCGATTCCCCCGTCACCCACCTGTCCGGTGGTGAGCGCCGCCGCGTGGCCCTGGCGAAGCTGCTGCTCAGCGAGCCGGACCTGCTGCTCCTCGACGAGCCGACCAACCACCTCGACGCCGAAAGCGTGCTCTGGCTGGAGCAGCACCTGGCGAAGTACCCCGGTGCCGTCCTCGCCGTCACCCACGACCGTTACTTCCTCGACCACGTCGCCCAGTGGATCTGTGAGGTCGACCGCGGCAAGCTCTACCCCTACGAGGGCAACTACTCCACCTACCTGGAGACCAAGGCCGAGCGCCTCGAAGTCGCCGGCAAGAAGGACCAGAAGCTGCAGAAGCGCCTGAAGGAAGAACTCGCCTGGGTGCGTTCCGGTGCGAAGGCCCGCCAGGCGAAGAACAAGGCCCGCCTCCAGCGCTACGAGGAAATGGTCGCCGAGTCGGAGAAGTACCGCAAGCTCGACTTCGAAGAAATCCAGATCCCCACCCCGCCGCGCCTGGGCAACCAGGTCGTCGAGGTTGCCAACCTCGTCAAGGGCTTCGACGGCCGCGTCCTCATCAACGACCTGTCCTTCACCCTGCCGCGCAACGGCATCGTCGGCGTCATCGGCCCCAACGGTGTCGGCAAGTCCACCCTCTTCAAGACCATCGTGGGTCTCGAGGAGCCGGACTCCGGTTCCGTCAAGGTCGGCCAGACCGTCAAGCTGTCCTACGTCGACCAGGGTCGCGAGAACATCGACCCCGAGAAGACCGTGTGGGAAGTTGTCTCCGACGGGCTGGACTACATCCACGTCGGCCAGAACGAAATGCCGTCGCGCGCCTACCTGTCCGCCTTCGGTTTCAAGGGCCCGGACCAGCAGAAGCCGTCGAAGGTGCTCTCCGGTGGTGAGCGCAACCGCCTCAACCTGGCGCTGACGCTCAAGCAGGGCGGCAACCTGATCCTCCTCGACGAGCCGACCAACGACCTCGACGTCGAAACCCTGTCCTCCCTGGAAAACGCCCTGCAGCAGTTCCCCGGCTGCGCCGTGGTCATCTCCCACGACCGCTGGTTCCTGGACCGCACCTGTACCCACATCCTCGCCTGGGAAGGCAACGTGGAAGAGGGTAAGTGGTTCTGGTTCGAGGGCAACTTCGAAGAGTACGAAAAGAACAAGGTGGAGCGTCTCGGCCCGGAGGCCGCACGCCCCTCGCGCGTGACGCACCGCAAGCTGACCCGCTAACACACCCCCGCAGCGTCATGCTGCGCGCGCCAACGGCCGGCCCACCCCACGCACCTTGGGGTGCGGCCGGCCGTCCGCATTCCCACTGCCGGCCCTGCCTGGGGTGCATCACGGTGCTCCTTCGCGGTGGGGGACAGGCTCCTAGGATGTAAGGCATGACTGCGCCCCCTGAGTTTGACAAAAGGTGACCTAACTTGGCGTCGGGGAGGTATTTGACCTGGGATTTTGGTCTAAAAAGGCGCTC
>NZ_PPDL01000036.1 GCF_002994655.1 Corynebacterium sp. 13CS0277 | reverse complement strand
CAGCGGTCATCGCTGGCTCCTTTCGTGTTGGTCTGCAAACTATGACGAAGGGCTATGGGTCAGCGGTGGCCGTTTTTGTGCTTGGGCACGCCACCTGCGGGGATCCTGTTACACCACTCTAAGGGACACAACCCTCTGCTCCCCTCGCTTCCCTTGGGGCGCTGCTCGCGCTTGCTGCTTCAGCGGCCCTGGCTTTTGCGGGCCCCTGGGCTCTAGGCATCGAAGTGCAGCGCCTCAGCCAGGGGTACTCCACTTCCGCCGCGCTCCGGGCGGCACTGATCGTTGGCGGTATTTCTGTGGCATTGGCTGTTGTGGATGGCTTCGGCGACCACTGCGCCAACCTCGTCACACGCGGTACGGGTGCCGCGCGCCTGACACGAATTGGCGCGCAGGCCACCACGCGCACAGGGGTGAGCGATGCGCTTCACGCGGATGCGTTGCACTGGGTACAGATTGACGGGCCAGCGTACTTCTACTCCGCAGCGGCGACACTGACGAAGACTGTTGCGCTGGGCATCGTGGTGGCCCTGTGGCAACCGTGGGTGGGGGTCCTCAGCACGGTGCTAGTGCTGTGCTCCTTCGTGGTGGTGGCGACCTCCCTGGCCACGTTCAGCAAGCAACACCAGGACTTGGCTTCCTCCGCCTACCAGTCGAGCCGCCTCTGGGAGGTCATCACCGGCAAAAGTGCGCAGCGCGAAATAAGGATCTTTGCCTGGCAGTCCTGGCTGCTCAAGCTCTACGCGGAGGCCACAAGCTCTGTAAGTGCGCTTGCCCGCCGCAATGGGTGGCGGCTGGTGCGCATGCACAGCATCGCGGGTGCGCTCATCCTGGTGAGTATCGGCGTGGCCTGTGTGGTCGCCTGGCAGGAAACCGCCTCCGGGCGGATGGATCCGGGCCAGTTGAGTGCGGTGTGTTTCGCCCTGGTGCAGATGCATGTCGTGGGCAATGTTGGCCACGTGATGGGGCGCTGCGGGGAGGTGGCTCGCCACCTCGGGGAGCTGCAAGCCACCACAAGCGAAGATCACGACGACACCGACACCGCGGGCGCAGGCAGTGCCCCGCAGGCTGATTCCCTCCCACCGGGGGCCATCGCCGTGCGCGATGTGTCCTTCCACTACCCGGCACCGCACCCAGGCGAGGACGCCCGCCAGGTGCTGTCCGGGCTGGGGGTGACCATCCACCCCGGGGAACTCGTCGCCATCGTGGGCCCCAACGGGGCCGGCAAATCCACCCTCGCCGGCCTACTGGCCGGCTTCCTCACCCCCACTGCAGGATCGGTGCGTGTGGGCGGCCGGCTGGTGCTCATGCACCAATACCCCACCGTGTTCCCGGGCACCGCCCGGGACAACATCTCTTTCACCGCCTCAGCGGCGGAGGTGCAGGCCGCGCTCGCGGCCGCGCCCGGCAACCACTTCGTGGCAACTCTCCCCCAGGGCATCGACACGATCGTTGACCCGGACCTTGCCGGCGGGCGGGGCCTGTCGGGCGGGCAGAAGCAAACCCTGTTCCTGGCGCGCGCCCGCACCCAGGTCGCAGACAGTGATGTGCTGGTGCTGGATGAGCCGGCCAGCAACTTGGATCTCGACGCGGAGATGGCGCTCTACGACAGCCTCCGCGAGTTTCAGGGCATGACCCGCATCATGATTACGCACCGCCTGTCGGCAGCCCGGGCCGCCGACAGGATCCTCGTCATCGACGGCGGCCGCGTCGCCGAGGACGGCACCCACGAGGAGCTCATGGCGGCGCAAGGAGTGTATTTCGCTCTCTACGAGACGCAGCGCCGCACCCGCACCGCAACACCTCACCCCGCTGAGGCCGAGCACCCACAGCACACCCCGCTGGCGGAAGGAGACCCGGCATGCTGAGCGATATCCGCTACCTGCTGGCCATGGGCTGGCACGCCAGCCGCTGGCGCAGCGCCACCCTGCCCATCGTGTGGCTCTACCAAGCAGCAGCCGCCTGCGCGCCCCTGCTCGCGGGGATCGCCACGACGGCGGCGATTGCCGGCCACTGGGACACGGTCGGCTACGCCCTCCTGGGGTTCACCGCGCTGGCGGGCTGTGGCTTCGCCGTCACCGCTGTCGCCGGAGTGTTGGAATTACAACTCACCGATGCCGTCGCGCACGAAAGCAACCTGCGTATCGCCCGCGGCATCATGGGGCTTCCCACCCTTGATGATGTGGACGACGAGGACGTGCAGCAGGCATTGTCCTTGGCGGCCAGCCGCCAAGGTGTCCTGGGTGATGCCTACGCCGCCACCGTCACAGCAATGGGGCCGATCATCGTCAGTATCGCCACCGTCGGCGCGGCACTGGCTGTCGACTGGCGGGTACTGCTCTTGGTCCCCGTCGGCGGGCTCCACCTGCTGGTGATGGGCCGCTACCAAAAGCTCGAAATGGCGGCACAAGCCGCCGCCCACGGGCCGGAAACCCTCCTGCGGCGCTGGCTGCATACCCTGCGGGCCGACACCGCCCGCAGGGAGCTCCACCAAGCTGACGCGGCGGGCGTCGTCGCCCGCCGCCTGGGGAGTGCCGCCCACGAATGGGCTGCCGCCCGCACCCGCGCCCAGTTCGCCACGAACGCCCTCGATACGGCGGCAAGTGCTGTCTACGCGCTCGCCGTCGTGGGGGTGCTGTACGTCGTGGCGGAGGATCCGGGGAAGTTCGTTGCCGCGGTGATGCTGGCCGGCCAGTTGAAGGGCCTCATGCGCACTGTGTCCACGACGTGGCTGCAGTTGGTGCGGGGCACCACCCAGGTGCGCCACATCCGCGCCCTGGAGCGCGCCACCGCAGACCACCCCACGGCCACCACTGGGCGCGACGCAACGGTGAGTGGCGAACAGCCAGCTGCAGACACAGCGGCTGCACTCGGCGGGCACACGGCAGCATCCGGAGGATCCGCCGAGAGCACCGATGCAGCGCTTGTCTACGAACATCTCACCTACAGCTACCCCGGGCACGAAGCCGACGACGACGCAGCTGCTGACTCTTCCGATGCTGATGGCGCTGCCAGCGAGGAGCGTGATGGTGCCCCGGGCAGCGCAGCCAGCGTTGCGGCGGAGGACGCAGGGGCAGCCGAGGAGGAAGCACAGGCCACAGCGGGCGCACCTGCCCTGCTGCCTGAACGACGAGCTGCCCTGCAGGACATCAGCGCACGAATCCCTTTGGGAAAGACCACGGCGATCGTGGGGCGCAACGGCTCCGGGAAGACCACACTCACCGACATCATCCTCGGGATGCGGGGGCAAGGGCTGCCGCATATCGACCCCGCAGACTCCAGCGTGGTGGCTCAATTCCCTGTGCACCTGCCATTAGGGCTGGCCGCCAACGTGTATGCAGGCAACCCCGACAAGCGGGACTCCGACACCACCCCGGAGCGTGTGCGCCACGCGCTGAGCCTCGCAGGGGCGGCTGATCTGCCTGAGGAGGGCGACTACTCGGGCGGCCAATGGCAGCGCATCGCCCACGCTCGTGCGCTGTTTGCTGATACCCCGGTCATTGTTCTCGACGAGCCGACGAGTGCACTGGACGCCTTCGCAGAAAAGGCACTCCTCGATCAGCTGTTGAGCCTCCGCGGGGCAGACGCCACGACACACAACACCGGGGATGCCAGCAGCGCCCCGCAGCCGAAGAAATCGGGGCATCCCACCAGCACAGCTGAGGAGCCGTACGACGGCGACACAGCTGCCGCTGGGGCGCGACCCCGCACGGTCGTGCTCGTGACTCACCGCATGTTCATGGCCGCCCGCTGCGACCACATCATTGTCATGAATGACGGGAAGGTCGTTGAAGAAGGATCACCGAGCGAGCTGTTCCAGGCACAAGGGACCTTCGCCCGCCTCTGGGCCCTGGAGAACAGCGACATCTAAAGCCCTCCAGAGTTGAAAAACTCGGCCCACATCAAGCACCACCCACCAATCACCACCCACAACGCCTGCGGCCCAGTCCACCCCACACGAGGGGGACTGGGCCGCAGGCATGATGAGCGTGCCAGCAACGGAACACCGGTACCCCGGTGACGACGACGCACCGTAGGAAGGGTGCCAGTGTGAAATCGGTGTAGTTGGTAGGGGTGGTCCGCGTAGTTGGTAGCGCCAATTCCGGGTGGTTGGTAGGGCCTATCGCCTCGTCGTCATTGAAAATCCTCAAGCTGTTGAGCGGCACGAGAGGCTGCGTGTCGAGGAAAACGACTGTTTGCGCATGCAGCGCCCCGAGGCTGCTCGCACCACGGGGCCACATCGAACCGCACGCCGGCGGCAGAACGGGCCTGCGCACGACAGGAACGACGGGTGCTGGGGCGACACCGGACCCCGGGGTGCCCCGGCACTATACGTGCCCGGGACCCGATACAGGCGGCCCCGCGTCATGCCCGCCAAACGCGGCAGAGCCCGTGCCCCCGCCCCACACAAGGGGCAAAGAAGCACGGGCTCCCACCAAGAGTCCCAGCACCAAACCAGGACTCTCAGCTCAGACCAGCCGCAAAGCCTTAGGCCTTACGACGCTGGCCGCCAGTACGGAACATCGCGAACAGGCTGATCATAATCAGCACCGCAGCACCACCGGACAAAGTCCAGTGACCGATGCCACCAGCCTTCGGAAGCTCACCAGCTCGAGGATCGTGAACGTTGATCTTGCCGGCGGTGAAGAAGAAGGTGTCATCTAGAGCGAGCACACCCTCAGCCGGGCAGTTGCCTTCACCGGACACACAGGCCTTACCAGCCGGATCACCCACGGAGTTCACCGGGACGACCACACCACCGGAGCCAACCTTGAACAGCACCGGCTCGGGAAGCAAGGAGTACTTCTCATCTTTACCACCAGGGGACTTCGTCTCCTGGATGTAGTAGTACTCGCCGGCGTTCAGCTTCGGAGTGACGTACAGACCCGTGAAGTCGTCGTCACCTTCAGCCAGAGAACCCGGAGCGAGCTCAGCCTTGGTGGCTGCGTCCAACTTCGGCAGCGGGGCAGCAATCACCTCACCCTTGGTGAAGTTCGGGGAACCGTTTTCCTTCACAGCCTTGTACAGGGTGAACTCGGCGCCCTCCAGACGCTGCTTACCGCCCTGGTCAGTCTTCTCCACGACAACACGCACAGCCGGGGGAACAACCGGGACACACGAGTCATTGTTATCCTCGCCGTCCTTGTCGTCACCCATGGTCACCTTGTTGTAGAAACCAGTACCCGGAACGAGCTTGCCGTCCTTATCCAGGCACTCACCAGCACCAGGCTGAACATCGTTGCCCGTGGCACCAACAGTGGTCTCCCACTTCATGGTCGCCGCATCAGCCAGCGACACGAAGCCAGTGACCTCCACGGTGTACACCACGGTGCCATTCGGCTCGATCTTCTCGGCGGTTGCCGGGATAGCGAAGGTGCCGTTGCTCAGCTCAGCAGGAGCCAGCTCCTCGCCGACCTTACCGAACTTCACACCAGTGATGGTGAAGTTCGCCGGAAGCTGCGGAGCATCCTCGATGGCGGGCTGAGTAGAGGCTTCTTGGCCAACGTTGGTGGCCGTCACCGTGTAGGTCGCTACGGCCTCGTAGCCTGCGACACCGTCCTTGGTGACCTCAGTCATGACGACCTTCTGACCAGTGGTCTCAGAACCACCCTCAGGCGAGGCAGGGTTCTTCTTCAGCTTCCACTCGGCGGGAACGTCCGGCTTCTCAACCGGAATACATGCCACGTTGTCCTCAGAGACAACAGACTCATTCTCAACGTAGTCGCCATTCTCATCAACGAGGAACGTCTCGTTGACAACACCCTTGGACTTGTCGGTCACAACGGGACCATCGCCCGGGCGCTCTTCAGTCGGGGCACACTCACCAAGAGTCTCAGCATTAGCCTGGAATTTGGTCTTACCATCCTCGGCAGGAGAATCATCCGTCTTCACCGGAATGGTGATCACGAACGCAGCATCCTTCGAGTTGGACTCGGCCGGACCAAGGTTCTTCACGGAATCAGCAAGGACAGCACCCTCACCAGCGGAGAACTCGGCGTAGGGGTAGGACTCCTTACCGCCCACACGAGTCGCATTGCCGCCAGCCGAGACGAACTCGACCTTGACATCGCCATCGGACAGCAGGCCCTCCGGCAGGACAAACTTATCGGTCACCTTGCCAGAATCAGCAGCGAACTTGGAGTCGTTAGTGACGACGATCTTGAAGACCAACTCGCCCTTACCAGTCTCCTTATCCAGGGTGACCTTCTCACCAACGTGGTTGCCGGTATCAGCCACCGGAGAGTTCGCGAACTTCTCGATGTGAACCTTCGGAGTCACATACGTGTTCACCACGGTGCACGTTGCGTTGCCGTTTTCAGGAAGGACGAACTCCTTACCGTTAGCTTCCAGGGTCACGCCGTCGCACTCCCACTGAGTGTTCTGGTAGTAACGGCCACCCTCGGGGTTCGCAGCCGGATCAAAGTTGACGTTCTCACCAAGGACGTAACGACCCGGAGCAACATCGGTATCAACAGCAACACCGTCAGCGCCGGCATCACCGTCGGCTGCGGACAGCGGAGCACCGGTTTCAACGTCGTAACCAGCGGTCACCAGGTTGAACTGAGCCAGCTTCGCCGGATCATTGATCTCGTTACCCTTCTCGTCAACGATCTTCTTGATCAGCTTGACGTGAGCCGTCGGCGGATTCTCAAACGGGATACACGCCTCGTTATTGGCCGAACCGTCCTTATCGCCGGTCATATCAACCTTGTTGAAGAAACCGCCGTTCGAGGCACCATTGCCCATGGATTCACACTCACCGTTTGCGTTCTGCGCGTCCTTGAGGGACTTCGCCTTGAGCTTCACAGTGACGATGTAGGACTTCACCGAGCCACCGTCAAGATTGCCGGGGTTCAGGACCATATTGTCCTTGCTGAAACCGTTCACCGGCTGACCTGCGGAAGTAGCCGAAACAGAGACTACGTCGAAGGCATCCGGAGCCGTAAAGGAATCGGTGATTGCACCCGGGTCGCCGGCAGTAGCACCAATGTTGGCGACGTTGATTGCATACTTCACAGTGACGGAACCGTCGGCAGCAATCTTCGCCTTGTTGGGGGAAGCAGTACCCGGCGCCAGGATTGCACCAGTGATCGGGTCAACGGCAGACTTCTGAACCTTGAAGCCGCCCATCGGCTTGACCGGCTCACCATAGGAGCACGAAGCCAGGTCAAGGTAGCCAGCCGGACGGTAGGCAGCCGGAGCGTAGTCGACGTACTTCGCCGTCGTGCCTTCCTTCTCAATGACCATCAGGTCCTTGCCCGGCGCGTTAGCGGTCTTACCGGGGGCGAAGTAGAGCTTTCCGTCGTTACCGAAAGCGATGCCGAACGGTCGATAAGGGACGTTTGCGGTACCATACGTCGTTCCGTTGACACGTTCGCCCGCGAGAATCTTGTCCGTATCGAAATACTTAATCGTAGTCGTGGGCTTCTTGTGCACTGCAGTCACGAGCTGACCGTCACCCAGGAACGCAATGTCCAGAATGCTGCCCAGACCTTCCTGGTAAGCCTGACCCATCTGAACTGCAGTACCGGTCGGGGCGCCGCTAGCATCGTTGTTCCAGCGAGACATCTTGCCGTCGGTCGTTGCGAACCACAGGTAACCATCAGGATCGAATGCGAGGGGGGCGTCACCCGGCTTCGAGGTAATGTCACCCACAGACTCGATGGTGCCTGCCGGAGCAGTTGCAGTCTGCTTCACTGCGTAGCGCTTCAGGGTCGTGCCCTGAAGGTAGTAAATCCAGCCAGGCTGCTGAGCAGACATCGCAATACCGCCGGAAGACGTGGTCAGACGAGAGACGTAGTCGTTGTCTGCAGTATCGGCGTAGCCATCCTCCACGTGAATCTTGCCGACAGGCTTGGTCAGCGGGTCGCCACCAGAGGAGCTGTTGGTGTAGTAAATGTCTTCACACCAGTCACCAGGGGTCACCGGCTTGCCGCCGCCGGGAAGCACAAAAGCGTCAGTGGTGGACTCAGAAGTCGTAACATCTGCACGACCAAAGGTGAACTGCACACCCATCGCCTTCAGACGGCTCGGATCGCCGTCAGTTGCGATGTTGTTAGCGCAGTTGCGGTAGGTGTAACCACGCTTGATGGTGATGGCACCACCGGCAGGGACCCAAGAGTCCTCGCCGGTCCAGACCTTCGGATCATACTTCCAGTTAATGGAGTCGAGCCAGGTCAAACCATTCTGAGAAATCTGGGGATCGGTCGCGTACAGCGGGGCAGAACCATCGTTGCGGTTGATGACCGCACCGGACTTAATCTTCTCTTCCCACTCGGCCGGAATGCCTTCGAAGGAGATGGAGTTGCGGGCGTCGCCACCGGTCATGAAGTTGTCCGGAAGCGGGTCGTAGGTCACCTTGGAGGGGTCATAGGCGAACTTAATGTCCACCAGCCATGCACCATCCGAAGACTGCTTCAGAGCGCCCTTGAACACCGCCGAACCAGTACAGACGTCGCCATTATTCTCAAGGCGACGCTCAAGCTCAGCCGGCTCCAGCTTCTTGGACGCGGGCTCGTACGACATGGATCCAGCAGCCATGATGACAGCGCCCGGCTCAGCCTTGTCGCTGACCGTTGCGGTCTTCGTGAAGGTGGCGCTGAAGTCACTAGCGTTGGAGACGTCAACGGTGTAGATCCACGTATTCGGATCACCATCAGCCTGGGTCACGCCGACAACATTGCCGCCGCTCACAGACAAATCACCAGTGCTCGGAACGCTGTCAAACGGGGCCTTAGAATCCTGCGTGACGGCAATCTTGACCTTGCCTGCAGCAGTCGAGGTCGAGGTCGCGTTGAACTTGCCGGTGTACGTCACCGACTGCCCCTTATCAACCTGGGCCGGGCTGTGCGTCATTTCCACGGTCAGAGTAGGCGCGTCGCCCACCTGAGCCTGCGGCACAGTGACCGGGATGTACGCACGTGCCTGAGGCACGAGTACGAGAGCCAGCCCCAGCAGCAAGACGGCTGCGAGGGCGAACGCTGCGTAGAGCGTTTTACTGAGGTGCACAGCACCGACTGCCGTGGATGGACCACGGCCTCCTCGGTGGGTGCGGCTAGATGTGTGCGCCACGAATTCAACTCCTATCGGTATTCACAGATACTCTACCCCCGCACACAGGGCGTTCCAAACCAACGACTCAGCGGTTTCTCAGGTTTTTTGGGCTTTTTTGGCGCGTCGCGCTTGCCTTAGTCCTGGCTAGAGCGCCATGCCTACCGCGACCCATAGGGTTAGTCCGATGATTTGGCCCGGAAGCTGAGAATGCATTAAGAAACCAGTAAGCGATCAGGTGGCCCGAACGGGTTACCCCAGCAGCCCCCTCACTGGAGCATTTTTTCTCCTGGCCCCTACATGAATTTCATGCAGGCGACGGCAGGGTAGCGGACGTGGTGCCAGGACTACGCTGCCCTAATGGTGAATCCGCCATGTATTAGGCCTATGCATAGGACCTCACAAACAGACATTACACACCTCGACCACTCGACATACCCCCAGGCAGTGCTGCAAATTATCTGCAGGTTCTTAGAGGACTCTCAGCTTTGGTGCCGATCCCTCAGGTGCGACTGATGGCGGGTAGGCCGAACCTATCAATCCCCGCGAACGTGGGATTGCTCACAATTACTCTTTACTGCTGTCACATGTACACCATCATCACCCGCACGGCGCACGCATCTGACGCATGGCGCAACGTCAGGGTGATCAACCTCCAACCTACGCCTTACCCGGAGACGCCATGGTCGCCCGCCTCCACCCCTGCTTACGCCTTCCTATTTCACAAGCGCCCCAATCGACCGCTTACCTACACAGCCCACCAACCCTTCTGGATACCGCCCCGAACTCCACACCCACCCTGGGGCGCCCCGCCCGCCACATAACGGCGATGGACGCTCTTTTGGTGCCGCCTCATTCCCCATCGCGAGTTGTCACTATGACGAAACCCTTGTTTCGTGAGGGTGGGTGTCGTTGCTATTCGCGAGGTCGGCGGGTGACGTTGAGCGCCACGAGATAGTGCGCACCATTTCCGCGGCAGCGGGTTCGGCCCCGGGGTTGTCTACGCGCCCTCGCCGATTTTCAGCTGGGCACCAAGCGTGTCTACTGTTGCGCCGCCGATAGCAGCGGCCGCTGAGGCACCCTGGGAAGGTGTCGCGACTGCCGGCTCATGAATGCCGCCGGCGGGGCGCAGGCCCCGGCAGCCTTCTGGTATTCGCGTGTGCAGCGTCCTCAGCTTCGGTACGCGTTGCAGGATCAGCTTCGGCGGAGAGCCGCTGCTGCATCGCCGCATGTGTGCCTCCCTAGGCGCGCGAGCCTTCCTCAGCGTGTGCCGCCCCGGCTTGCGGGTTCTCTTCGGTTTCTTCGGGAGTCTCGGGTTGTGCGGAAGCCTCATCCTTGACGGCGCGCTTCGCCGCTTTCTCCTCGGCGCGCTGGGCACGAGTTGCAAAGCCAGCGACGAGACCAATGATGATGAGGCAGGTCGCCACACCCAGGATTAGCATCCGGCCACCCACCAACGGCAGGAGAGCAGTCCCACCCAGGATCACCACTGCCTGACCGGTGAGCACCAACGACTGGGCTGAACCACGCACCAGGGAGATGTCCTCCAGGGGAGCGTTCATCTGCAGCGAGACGCTGTAGGCGATGACGTAAATACCGAAGCAGAAACCGACGATGATCGGCACGGGGGCCGCCAACCAGATTTTGCCCGGTGCCACGAGGAACAGCACCGCACCGGTGGCGATGATGCCGACAACTTCCAGGGTGAGCAGGCTCGTCTTGCGGGCCGCTCGGATACACACCGCCATACCGGCCACCACACCGATTCCCTGCATGCCAAGCATGTAGCCAATCCACTCGGGATCCACGCCCAGGTCGTCGGTGATGAAGCCGAGGGCGCCTGCCTCCAGGGCACCGACGACACCCATGACGCACATGGCGATGACGACGTGGATGCGGAGCTTCGGCAGCCGCCACACAAGACCCCAGCCGGTGAGCGACTTCCGCCACACACTCATGTAGGGTCGCGCCTCCTCATCGGCGACCGCGGCATCAGCTTCGGTCGCGGCTTCCGCGGAGTGCGGGTGCTCTACAGGCTCCGCACCGCCGGCGGCAGCAGGAGCTGTTCCCCCGGATGCCACACCCACAGGTTCCGCACCCGCAGCGCCGGTCGCGGAATCCGCAGTGACCTGCGCGGCACCCGGCTTCACCGGCAACCGCAGGCCCCACATAATGATGCCGCCGATGACGAAAGCTGCCGCAGTAATCGCCAACGCCACAGTGCCGCCCAAGTGCTTGAACATCAAGGCACCCACGAAGGGGATGAACAGCTGGAACGTTTGGTTCACTGTCGACACAGTGCCCTGGACCTTGAGGAGCACCTCCTCTTCCTGGCCAAACATGCGGGGAATCAACCCGGCCAGCGCAGGATCAAAGAACGAGCCGACCACGCCGTAGGCACCACAGCACAGCAGGATCATGAGGGCTGTTTCGTCCAGAGTGAACGCGTAGGCGAAGGCCCCCAGCACCGTGGCCAGCAGGATGCTGGCCACGCCAATGATCTTGCCGGGCTCGTGACGATCAGCGAATGCGCCATACAGTGGGCCCAAGAGGCGAGGGGCGAAGACGAGCCAGCTGCAGATCGCGCCATACGTCGCAGAACCACCCACAGTGGTTGCCCACGCCATGAAGCCGACGAAGAGAACAGAGTCGCCGAAGTTCGTGAAGATCGAGCCGGTAATCAGCCGCCGCAAACGGGCCTGGTTATTCATGGTCATCAGGCACCCCCATACCCGGTGGTGGGGTCAGTCAGCGCTGCGAGGGACGACAACGTCGTGGTCCACATGGCGGCTCCTTCGTGTGCGTGATGTGTGTGCGTGTGTGGTGTGTATGGTGACAGCACATGCATGCTGTGACCTCAAAAATGTTTGGCCGATAGTGTATCCCACATCACGCGTGGTAGGTCACATGCAGCCCCCGATTGGGGGTGCAAGTGGGGGTAGCTACCGCAGCGCACCAGCAATACGCCCGTGCGCATACTCATCGGCCTCATTGGCTTTGGGGTCGCGATCATCCCGCACCTGCCGGCTCCGGCGCGGAGCGCCTCGCCCGCGGCAGCTCCTGCGCGGCTTAACCCGGTCCTGGCCGCGCCGATACCGGGCACCCCGTCGCCGCCCGCAGCACTCGCCCCACAGACGCTTTCCCCACCAGTCCTTTGGGTTCTTCACTCACCGCCCCTGAGCTCCTTCCCCGACGCCCTGAATTCCTCCCCCGACGCCCTGGACTCCTGGACTCCTGGGCTCCTTGTGATACCCCTTCGGTTGGTGCCTCGTGCCGCGGATTCCTTCTCCACCGGCCCCTGGCCTGCCATCTCTGGTCTGCCGTGTTTCGTGCCATTGCTGGCGCGCCTCTGCTCGCGTTTCCCCCTTGAGCGTGAGCTGCGTCGCCTGCTCGCCAATGCGCGCCCCAGCCCATAAGCTCGTCCCCCACGGCGTACGGCGGCGAGGCGGCGCGGGCGGCACGTACCTGGGCCAACAAGGCGCGCCCTTGCCGACACGGCCGGCCCGCATGCAGCTGCCCCACGGATAGCTCACGGCCCGGCCCGCCACACGAACACCATGTGGTGGGCCGGGCCGTGAAGAAAAGCCGACATCCGGCAAGGGAGTATGCGCGCCGCCGGGGTGACCTTGATGCGCTTCACCCCGGGGTCGCAGCCCGGGCGACTAGGCCGTGTTAGGAAAGTCCCCCGGCGTGTCCTAAGACACAAAAAGCAGGTTTCTGTTTACAAGTAGAGGTGTGAAACAAAACCAGAAACAAAAACCTGCAGCAACCACCCTACCGGCATACCGCCGA
>NZ_PPDL01000035.1 GCF_002994655.1 Corynebacterium sp. 13CS0277 | reverse complement strand
ATGACGACGACGATGACGACTGGTGGGACATCAGCTTCGATGACTCGGTGCTGCCACCGAAGGACTAACCCCCACCCGGGGGCCGCACCCCGCGACGGCGCCTGCCACACCCACCCCACCTGTGGCAGGTGCCGCCCGGGCGTGCATCCGCCTCGAAGCAGTAGGAACACGACGTGATCGACCGTGAGCTGCAGGCATACAGGGGAACTATCGCCCCGACGTTGCGGTTGTTTGGGAATCGGCTTGTGGGATTTCTTCAGCGGTGAGGGAATACCTGCACCACCCAGACTCACACCGCTCATGTAACCTGGAGCACACCTCGCGCATGAAAGGCGGTGTCATCATGATCCATCTCAACTTGTTTCGAAGAAACCCCCAGTACGGCATCTGGTACCTGGGCGATACCTCGGAGGCGTCGCCGGCAGCCCAGTAGTCGCTCCCCGGGTTTTTAGCGTCGTGGCAGCAGCATGGGCCTGCCCTGAAGCGCGGTACCCCCGTAGACGACGACCACCCCAGCGCTCCTTAAGTGGGGCGCTGGGGTGGTCGTGTGCGTGTGCGGTGTTTAGGCGGTGGCCTTGGCGACGTTTTCGAGGAGGATGATGAGGTCGCCCACGCTGTAGGTGCCGTTGGTCAGCATGTTCTGCAGGTCGTTGACCGGCAGATTGCCGCTGGCGATGAGGTCGCGGACGGTGTCGACGAGGGCTTCGGCGGGGCCGATGTCGATGCCCATGTCACGGGCCACGGTGAGGACCGCACCGATGGCGACGACGCCGGCTGCGGCGGCGAGGATCGCGCCGACGAGCTTCGGGTTGGCTTGGCCGAAGGCGGCGAGCTCGTCAATGCCGGGCACGTCGATGGGGGTGAGGTTGAGGTTCAGGCCGGCCTGGAAGTCGGCGAGCTGGTCGCTGGTGCCGTTGAAGAGGTTCATGTCGGTGTCGACGGCGATGCCGGAGACCCGCCCGGAGCCGGTGCGCTGCCACATGGTCATGTAGTCCCAGCCGCCGGGGAGGACCGTGGGCGGTGCAGACTGGTAGGCCGCGAGCCACAGGGGCAGGTGGTTGAACTCGGTGGTGTTGCCCACCTCGTTGTCCCAGAAGTAGCGGTAGGTGTAGATGACCGGGGTGCGGCCGGTGAGGGTCTGGAGTTCGTCGACGAAGGCGCGGATCCAGTTCTGCATGCCAGCGGGGCTCACACCGTCGTTGTATTCGATGTCGAGCACCGGCGGGAGGCTGGGCTGCGGCTGGGTGCGGAGCACTGCGGCGTACTCGGCGGCCTGGAGGCGCGGGTCGGAGGTGGCTCGGCCCATGTGGTAGCTGCCGACCATAAGGCCGGCGGCGGCGGCCTGCTGGCTGTCGGCGGCGAAGTGCTTGTTGACGTAGCCGAGTCCTTCGGTGGCCTTGATGATGGCGAAGGACTGGCCGTCGGATTTCACCTGGGACCAGTCGATGGGCTGGTCGCCGGGGTGCTGCCAGGTGGAGACGTCGACGCCACTGGGGGCGTTGACGCCGAAGGCGCTGGCGGCGTGGATGCCGGCGGGGGCGATGAGTGCGGTGGTGACAAGGAGGGCCGCGATCCGTCGGAGCTTCATGCGGGCCACGCTACAGCAACGACCTCAACTTTCACACTTTTCACACGCGTAACTTCACTCACATCTGGTAGAGGGTGGGCTGATACTCACCACCTGCAGCATCAGCCACCGCCTGGGCCCGGGCCCGGCGCACCACCACCACGAACCACGGATACAGCACCAGCATCACCCCAGCGACGATGAAATACTGCCCCGGCTCACCCAGCTGCATGTTCCACACAAAATGCCCTAAGAACCCGACGAGCACGTACCACCAGCGGGAACGCTCACCGAACAGCCACTGGCCCAGGCCGTAGCCCACGAAGCCGACGAGCACGACGTGCAGGCCGGGGCCCAGCAGCGACCGCAAGCCCCACGTCCACAGCACACCGTGCAGATCCGAGTTGGCGTCGTACACGGCACCACTGATGCCGTAGAGGTAGTTCTCCAAGAGTTCGAAGCCGAGGCCCACCCACATGCCGTAGATGAGGCCCTCCCAGGGCCGCTTGCCGAACAGCCACAGCAGCATGAACACACCCGCACCCTTGGCGATTTCTTCCGGATAGGCGCCCGCGAAACTCATCGACGCCCACTGGATGCCCAACGAGTTGGCAATCTTGAGCCACGCATCCCCGCCGGCGGCGACGAGCAGCATCGAGCCTGCCGCACCCCACGCGAGAGCGCGCAGCGCGAGCCGGAAACGGAAGCCGGGGAAGCGGCGAGTGATCAGCCAGATCACCAGCACCCACACCGCGACGAAGGCGAGGGACACCATGCCCGCGGCCGGCACGAGCAGCACCTGCGCCAGCATGTAGAAAGCAACGACGACGGCACCGCCGACGACGGCGAGGATCGCGGTGATCTGCAGCAGGTAGGAGCTGGCGGTGCGGCGCTCCGGGAGGTGGGGGCGGCGCTGCTGCGCCCAGCGGGGCACCTGGCGCACCCCCGCAGCATCGGCGGCGGGTACCTCAGAGGTGGTGTAGGGGTTCATGGTTAGCGGTCCTCCGAAAGCTTCGCGATGGCGTAGGCGGTGAATTCTTCTTCTTGCTCACCGAAGGACACCCACACGAGGGACTCGTCCTCACGGAAGTCAGCGACGAGGGTGCCCTGGATATCGTCGAGCACCCCCTCACTGACGACGCGCTGCACCCACAGGCCGTCCTTGATCTCTGTGGCAAGTCCCTCCGGTTCGAGGTACAGGGCCCGGAAGAATCGCTCCAGGGAGTTCAGCTCATCATCCGATGCGCCCACGGCCATGGTGTACACGGTGGTGTCCCCACAGTCCCAGGTGGAGTGGAAACCGAGGAGGTCCTCCACGCAGCGCAAACCCATCTCTTCGTCACCGAGGGTGATCGGGGTGGGCTCGGGGTCGGGCATGCTCCCCACCAGGAGGTTCGGGCCTGCCAGCAGCAGGGCGACGATGCCGACGAACGCCGCCCACTTCGGGTAGGTCACCTGAGGTTTCAACCGATACATGCAAAACACCCTAATGTGGTGGGCATGCAAGACCTATATCGCGAAGTCAATGGCGAGTGGCTGGACACTCACGTCATCCCCGCCGACCGGGCCTCTGATGGGGCGTTTTATGAACTGCGGGACGATGCCGAGGCGGCCGTCCACGAGCTGGTGGCCCGGGATGAGGGCCTGCCGGGCACCTTGTTCCGCTTGTTCCTCGACACCCGCGGCCAGCTGCAGGACCTGGAGGAGGATCTCGCTCCCCTGCGGGCGGCCACCACCGTGGAGGAGGTCATGTCGGCGATGGGCGCCCTGGACCGCAGTGGTGTGGGCGGCCCGGTGGGTTTCTATATTTCTAAGGACGCCCAGGGCACCGTGGATGTGGCGTACCTGGTGCAGTCCGGCCTGGGCCTGCCGGATAAGGAGTACTACACGGCTGAGGTGCACGAGGAGCTGCGCGCCGACTACACCCGCCACGTTGCTCTCATGCTGGGTTTGCTGCACGACGCCGGTGTGGGCGGCGCGGCCGACATCTCTGATCCTGCGGCGGCGGCCGAGAAGATTGTGGCCCTGGAGTCGCAGTTGGCGGCCGCCCACTGGGACCGGGAGGATGCCCGGGATGCGATCAAGACGTACAACCCGACGACGGTGGACGAGTTGCCGCCCCACACCCGCGCTTTCGCGCAGGCTGCCGGCATTCACGGCCGGGTCATCAACCGCAACCCCAGCTTCCTGCCCGCAGTGGAGGCCCTCGACGACCTGGAGGCGGTGAAGTTGTGGGCGACGTGGCGGGTGCTCGCCAGCCGCGCCGCCCTGCTCAGCGATGAGGTGTCTCGGGCGAACTTTGATTTCTACGGCACGCGCCTGGCCGGCACGACGGAGCAGCGGGCCCGCTGGAAGCGGGCGGTCGCCTTCGCCGAGGGTCATGTGGGTGAGGAGATCGGCAAACTGTATGTTGCCGCCCACTTCCCCTCCACCCACAAGGCGGAGATGATGAACCTCGTCGACTACCTGCTGGGCGCCTATAACGAGCGCATCCGCCAGCTGTCGTGGATGACGGAGGACACCAAGGCCAAGGCGTTGGAGAAGCTCGCGAAGTTCACCCCGAACATCGGCTACCCCGACCGGTGGCGCAGCTACGAGGGCTTGCACGTCGACGCCGCCGCGGGCCTCGTCGCCGCGGAGCGGGCGTGCAACCGTTTCAACCACGACTTTGAGATCGCGAAGCTGGGGAAGCCGCACGATGCGAGCGAGTGGCACATGACCCCGCAGACGGTGAATGCGTACTACACGCCGTTGACGAATTCGATCACGTTCCCCGCCGCCATCCTGCAGGCCCCGTTCTACTCCCCGGAGCAGTCCGACGCCGCCAACTTCGGTGGCATTGGTGCCGTCATTGGCCACGAGATTGGCCACGGTTTCGATGATCAGGGCAGCCGCTACGACGGGGATGGGCGCCTGGAGTCCTGGTGGACGGACGCCGACCGCGCCGCCTTCGAGGAGCTCACCAGCAAGCTGGTGGCCCAGTTCGACGGGAAGATCCCCGCCGTGCTGGCGGACGTCGACGGCATCACGGGCGTCAATGGCCGTTTCACTCTCGGTGAGAACATTGGTGACTTGGGTGGTCTGGGGATCGCGCTCGTCGCCTACCTCCACTACGCCGACGATGTGAGCGACGAGGACCTGCGCGAGTTCTTCACCAACTGGGCACGGGTGTGGCGCAGCAAAACCCGCCCGGAGATGGCGGCCCAGCTGCTGACGATCGACCCGCATTCCCCGGCCGAGTTCCGCTGCAACATCATCGCCGCCAACATCGACGACTTCTACCGGGCGTTCGATGTGGATGAGGATGCGCCGATGTACATCGCCCCCGACGAGCGCGTGCAGATTTGGTGATGAGCGAACCCGTCTTCGATGCGGCGACGGGCCGCACGTTCCACGTTGGCGGCCACGAGGGCACCTTGTCGCCCGAGGAGGAACTCCTCCAGATTGATTGGTACATGGGGCAACACCACCCCCAGCCGCAGGACCCGCACGAGTATGCCGGCTGGGTGGCTCGCCTGCCGGATCGGCTCACCCACGCCGCCATGATGGTGCTGGGTGCGGCTCGCGACCACTCGTGGCCCGGCACGAACCTTGGCGCCGGGCTAACGATCAGCACAACCCCGGTGGCGGAGGTGTTCACCCCCGACGGGCAGGCCGCCACCGGCCCCCGGGTGCTGGCGCTGCGCCCGGAGGGCCTCGACGACACGGCCCGCGCGATGGCGTGGCAGCCGCCGCTCGCGGCGCTCGCCGTGCAGGCCGGCGCTGAGGTGTGGGACCTGCACGACCCTGCTGCTCTCAGCGGGGCGCTGGCCGCCGCGCAGTCCCCCCTGGTGGTACTGGGTGCGGGCAGTGCCGCCCGCACCATCCTGCGGGCCGCCGCCGCGGGTGAGCTATCGCCGGCGACCTGCCGGATTGTGCTGTCCCGGCCGGATATTCCCGACACGATCGACCCGGCGACCGCCCTGGCGGGCTTCCTCGAGGAGGAGCACCCGGACCGCCTGCTGGTACTCAGTGGTACTCACGACGTCACGGTGACTGCCCACCCGGCGCTGGCGGGCCACACGACGTGGCTGCCCGCCACCCACCACGTGTGCACCCCTGCGACCGCCCGGGAGCGGGTGCGTCTCATCGCCGAGTTCATCCGCCGCTAACCCCGACAGCACCCCATTTTTCCCACCACCCCACTGCGCGGGTGGTGGGATTTTTTGGCGCTCCCCCCAATAAGGCGCGGCTGTTAGGCGCAGTGCGGCAGCAGCTCCGCGAGGAACTGCGGGACGAGGGACTGTTCCGGGAGCAGCATCCGCAGGCCGAGCGGGTCGGCGCACGCCACCTGGGCGCGGACCTGCGCGCCGGTGGTGGCGGGGGTGGTGCCGAACAGCCACGGCATCTGTGCCACCCCACCGGCGGGTGGGGTGGTGGCGGTGCCGACGATGAGCCCCGCCAGGTCCCCGGTGAGTTGGTCGGCGGGCCCGTAGGTGCGGGCCACGATGACGTAGTCGGGCCCGATGGAGGCGGTGGCGTTGACGTCGCCGTGATCGGACCAGCCGTATTTGGTGGCCCACACGCCCGGGATGCGGCTGGTGCCGTAGTCCTGGTGGTAGCCGTCGGCCGCGATGGGGGCTGCGGTGGCCATGGCCTGCAGCATCGGGGCGGCGGTGGGGTCGCTGCGGACTGCGTTGAGGAAGCGGGCGACATCCATGGTGGAGGTGGTGGCGTGCCCCCAGTTGGAGCCCGGGTGGGAATCATTGAGCCCGTACTGGGCCATGATCTCGCCGATGGCGTGCGGGTAGCGGGCGTCGAGCTCGGCGGCGATGCGGTCGTCGGAGAACCGGATCATCGCCGGCACTTTCGCCCGGTCGGCGACGTCCCCGTGGGCGAGGACCCAGTAGCCGAGGTACAGCTTCGCGAGCGACAGGGCCGGCCCGCCGGCGGTGGCCCCCGGGGTGGCGGAGACCTGGCCGTCGAAGTTGATGATGGCGATCTGGGTGCGGGGCGCGACGGGCCCCGCCGGCAGGGTGAGCGCCTGCGCCGCGGGCGGGCAGGCGAGAATACCTGCGGTGGCGGTGGCGGCGGCGACAAGGGCTGCGGCCGCCCGGTGGCGGTGGCGCGACGTGATGGGCATGGGTGGGAATTCTACCCCGCGCTCACGCACCATTAGTTGATGGTGCCGAGGTCCCCAAGGTCAAGCCCTTCGAGGGGGTCGCCCTCGTGGCCTTCGATGATGGGCTCGTCGACTTCGCAGAGGGTCATCGTCCCCCCGGTGGGGTCTTCAACGAGGGCGAGGCGGCCGAATTCGGAATCCCAGGGGCCGCGCAGGACCCGGCCGCCGAGATCCGGCACCCGCTGGCAGGTGGCGTCCAGGTCGGCGACACCCAGGTAGGTTTGCCAAAAGTTCGGCACCCCCGGGGGGAAGTTGTCGCTGGTCCACAGGCCGGCGAAGGGGGCGCCGTCGACCTGGGCGGTGACGTAGGAGAACCCGTCGCCGGGGGTGGTGGCGACAGTCGTCCACCCGAAGACGTCCCGGTAGAAGTCGACGGTGGTGTCGAAGCCGGTGTCGGCGGTGGCGGTGAGTTCGTGCCACACGGCGGTGCCGGGTTCCCCGCCGGAGACGAACGCTTCCGCATCGCGGGGCTCGATGAGGCCGAAGAACCCGTCACCGGGGTCGAGGACGAGCGCCATGCGGCCGAGCTGCACCTCCGTCGGCGGGGTGGTGACGGTGCCGCCGTGCTCGGTGACGCGCGCGCAGGCGGCATCAATGTCGGGGGTGAAAAAGTGCGTCACCCACGTCGCGCCGGCGGGGGCGTCGGCGGGCTGGGCGATGAAGCCCGCGACGGGCAGCCCCTGGGCGCGCGCCATCCGGTACCCGGCGACGGGGGTGGCGTCGTCCGCGTCGTCGGCGGTGCGGCTGCTGGTGTCCCAGCCGAGGAGTGCGGAGTAGAAGTCGGCGGCGGCGTCGACGTCGTGGGTCAGCAGGTCAATCCAGTACGGCAGCCCATCCTGGGCGTGAAAAGCAGGCATGGTGTGTGCTCCTAGACGTTCTTCCACTTCTCGGGGTCGAAGCCGTCGTTGGCGGTGGCTTCGTCAAAGTAGTCATCGTCGTCCTCTGCGGCGGTGACGGTGACGCGGGTGTCGGCCACGCCGACGACATCGCCTGTGTGGAGGCTGCGGCCGCGGCGGGTGTCGACGTCGCCGTTGACGGTCACCTGGCCGCTGGCGAGAAGTTCTTTGGCTTCCCCGCCGGTGTCCACAAGGTTCGCCAGTTTGAGGAACTGGCCGAGTTTGATGGTGTCGTCCCGGATCGCTACGTCGAATTCCATGCCCGCAAGTATGCCACGTGTAGGAACGCTCACAGCCATGGGCAAAACGGCCCACAGGTGGTGGTGGAGCGCCTACGCTATGCAGCTATGCGCCCTGAGATCATTCTCCGCACCGCGATGCTTGACGATGCCACTGCGACGGTGGTGGCCCACGCCCAGGAAGGCTACCTGGATCTCTCCCCGGATGTTGCCGGCGAGGCGGCGGGTGCGATCACGTGTATGGAGGAGCCGGGCCGGCGGGTGGGGATCCTCATTGCGGCGGGTAATCCCCGCAATGCGCTCGCCCGGGCGGAGGTCATTGATGCGGCGACGGCGGTGGCGAACACGCCGGGCGGTGGGGTCATCATTGTGGGTGCGACGGCCGGCACCGGCCAGATCATTGGCACCTGCCTGGATGCCGATTTCCTCGTCCGTGGCCTGGAGCGGGCCCGCATGGCGGCCACCGCCACCGTGCACCACGCGTGCGGGCAGCGGCTGGTGGCGTTGACGATCGTGCCGTCGCGGCTGCCGTTGGCGAACTCCCGCGGCCTGGTCACGTGGCGGGTGACTGGGGAGGAAACCACCACGGATCGTTTCACCTGGTGGCAGGCGCACGCGGATGCGGCCCAGTGCGATCCGATGGCCGCGTCCTCCTCGGCGCGGCTCAGCGACGCCCGGGAGGAGGCGGTGGCGTTGGCGCGGGGGTTGCGGCCCCGCTTGAGCAAGCTGAGCCCCCAGTTGTTTGTGCGCCACATTGGTGCGCTGCACGCCGATGGGATGCTCAGCGAGGCGGGCAAGGTGCTGTTGTGTGAGCTGGGCTTCCCGGCGGTGGTCATTGTGCGCGACGGGCAGGTGCTGGCCCCGCCGGCGGACACCTCCGCCCTGGAGCAGCTGGTGTTCGCGCAGCGTGCCCTGCAGGACGCGCACCCCACCACCCCGGAGGGCGCCTACCGGGAGGCTCTTCTCAATGGGTTTGTGCACCGTGACTGGTCCACCCAGGACCCCACCGTCGTCACGATTGAGCAGGAGCGGCTGACGGTGACGTCTCCGGGCGGTTTCCATGGGGGTGTCACCCCGACGACGGCGACGAGCCGACACGACGCGAAATCGCCGGCGCTCACCGACCTGTTTCGGGAACTGCACCTGCTGGACAAGCAGATCAGTGGCATTCAGCGCATGCTGTACCGCATGGTGTTTGCCGGCTACGCACCGCCGACGTGGCAGGAGGTGGATGCGGGGTCCGGGCGGGCGGTGCAGTGCGTGTTCGATACGCGCCGCCGCGACGATGTGGTGGCGGACATGGTGCGGGATATTGTGCCGGCGGATCGGGCGTTCGATCACCGGTTGGCGCTGCTTGTGTACTATTTGCGCCGCCATGAGGACATTGATGTGGCCACTGCGGCCGGGCTGCTGAGCGCGAATCTGCAGGATGCGTGGGAGGCGTTGCGGGCGGCCTGCCAGACGGCGTGTGGCGGCAGGCAGCTGGTGGTGGCGGATGTGCCGGAGGAGGAACTCACCCCGGCGCCGCGAGGGGAGGTCCGCTTCCGCCTGTACCACCACGCCTAGAACAGCGCCATAGCCCCGGTGCCGACGAGGGTGGCGCCCACCCCGAGGAAGATGACGCCGGCGACCATGTCGATGGTGGCGGCGTGCCGTGCCAGGGGCCGCGCGATGACGGTGGCGAGGAGGGCGAAGGTGACGAACCAGGCCAGGCCCGTGCTGATGAGGATGCCGGCGAGTGCGACTGTCCACCCGGGCCCCATGTCGGGGGTGAGGAATTGGGCGAAGACTGCCCCGAAGAAGATGATGGCCTTCGGGTTCGACAGGTTGGTCACCAGCCCCAGGCGGAATGCCTGGCGGGCGGACATGGGCGGCACCGCCGCGTCCACGGGCTGCGCCGCGGCGCCGGTGGCTGTGCGCGCCGCCGCCCGGCGCGCCCGCAGGCCGCCTGCCAGGGCCTGGGAGCCCATCCAGCAGAGCACGGACCCGCCGAGGATTTCGAGGGCGTGGGTGAGGTGCGGTTGGGAGGCCAGCAGGGCGGACATGCCGGCGAGTGACAGCACGATCCACGCGGTGTTGCCGACCATGATGCCGAGGGCTCCGAGGATGCTGCTGCGGCGGGAGAGTGTGGCGAGGCGGGCGAGTTGGACGGTGTCGGGCCCGGGGCTGGTGATCGCGGCCAGCCACACGCTGAGTAGGGCTGCGAGCTGGGTGGCGGTCATGGGCGGGTGGTGTCTCCTTCGGGCCGCCGCCACCCCGCGCGGGGTGTGCGGGGTGGGCGGCGGGGTGGGGTTTTAGACCTGGTCGACGGGCATGATGCGAAGTTCGTCGATGTTGACGTGTGCGGGGAGGGAGGCGACCCAGCGGATCGCTTCGGCGATGTCCTCGGCGGTGAGGTTGTGCTTGTTGGCGTAGACGGCGTCGGCTTTGGCGGCGTCGCCTTTGAAGCGGACGAGGGAGAAGTCGGTGTGGACGCGCCCGGGGTCGATTTCGCAGACGCGCAGTGGGGTGTCGGCGGTTTCGAGCCGGAGCACCCTGCTAAGGGCTGCGACGCCGTGCTTGGCGGCGTTGTAGCCGGCGCCGCCGACGTAGGGGACGCGGGCTGCGATGGAGCCAATGTTGATGACGAGCCCGCCGCTGGCGTGGAGTGCGGGGAGGAGTGCTTGGGTGACGCGCAGGGTGCCAAGCACGTTGGTGTCGTACATCCATTGCCAGTCGTCGAGGTTGGCGTCGGCGACAGAGTCGAGGCCAAGGGCCCCGCCGGCGTTGTTGACGAGCACGTCGACGCGGGGGACGGCGGCGGCGAAGGCGGCGACGCTGGCGTCGTCGGTGACGTCGAGTGGGAGTGCGGTGCCGCCGATGTCGTCGGCGATGCGCTGGAGGTTGTCGAGTCGGCGGGCGGCGACGATGACGTGCCAGCCGTCGGCGGCCAGTGCCCGGGCGGCGGCCTCACCGATGCCGGAGGAGCCGCCGGTGACGACGGCGATGCGGGCGTCGTCGGGGATGGTGGGGTGCGGGGTGCTCATGGGGGTCAGGATAACAGCCCTTGTGCTGGTGGCACCCGGTCGTTGACGACCCCGAGTGCTTGGAAGAGGGCGTACATGGTGGTGGGCCCGACGTAGCGGAAGCCGTGTTTTTTCAGTGCTGCGGCCAGCCGGGTGGAGTGTTCGGTGTGGGTGGGGATGGCTGCCACGTGCCCGGGGGCGGGCGCGGCGGGTGGGGCGTAGGCCCGGATGACGTCTGCGAGTCCGCCCTCGGCCCGCAGGCCTTGGGTGGCCCGGGCGTTGCTGATGGTGGCCTCGATCTTGCGGCGGTTGCGCAGGATCGCCTCATTGGACATGAGTCGGGTGACGTCGTGCTCGTCGAAGGCGGCGACGGTGTCGACGTGGAAGTCGTGGAATGCTGCCCGCAGTGCGGGCCGCTTCGCGAGGATGGTGGCCCAGGACAGTCCGGCTTGGAAGGCCTCCAAGCTGAGCCGTTCGAACAGGGCGTCCTCGGTGAGACTGTTCAGGGCGTCGGGCCCGGGGCCCAAGGCGCTGATGCCCCATTCGGTGTCGTAGTAGCTGGCGAGCATCGGCGTGTTCGCCCACTGGGGCCGCCACACCCCGTCCGCTCCTGCGACGAGCCCGGTGACGGGGCACACCGCCCCCGGGGTGGGGGTCGCCGGCGGCTCCGGCGTCGTGGTGGTGTGGGTGCTCATGGGGGTGCTCCTTGGGTGTGTCGTGGTGTGTGGGTGCTGTGGGGTCCACGCTAACCCCGGGTGCGGCCCTGCTGCCCCACCGCGCGGCGGGTTGTCCACAGCACGGCCCTGTGGTGGGGTGCGCGGGTACTCGCGACACCGCACCTGTGGACACAGCCGTGCGCGGGCGGGGGTGTGCTGTGTATGGCTTGCGGGTCGCGGGGGCGTGTGGGGGCGCTCAGTAGACTGCACACCCATGACGAGCACACACCCTGCCCCCACCGGGCCCGCCGCCGCACCGTCTGCCACACAATCCGCCGGCCGGCCGCCGTTTGATGTGGCGTGCATCGGTGCCGGCCTGCCGGTGCTGGGGTGCGTCGACGACGTGGCTGCGGCGCTGCGCGGCAGCGGTTTCGGCGCCCCGGGCCGGGTGGTGGTGCAGGCCCCGCCGGGCACCGGCAAAACCACCCTGCTGCCGCCGGTGGCGGCGAACGTGGTGGCGGGTTCCCCGCGGCCGCGGGTACTGGTGGTGGCTCCCCGCCGGGTGGCGGTGCGGGCGGCGGCGCGCCGCTTGTGCCAGTTGAGTGGTACTGCTGTGGGCGAGCTGGTGGGCTACCAGGTGCGGGGTGATTCCCGCCCGGGTACTGCTGTGACGTTTCTGACGCCGGGGGTGCTGCTGCGGAAGCTGCTGGCCGACCCGGAGCTGGCGGGGGTGGGGGCCGTGCTGGTGGATGAGGTGCATGAGCGGCAGTTGGATACGGATGTGGCGTTGGCGCTCGCGCTGGAGGCCTCGGATCTCACCGGCGAGATCGCGGTGGCGGCGATGTCGGCGACGATTGATGCGGCGACGTTTACCACCCTCATGGGTGGGGCGCCGGTGGTGGATACTCCGGCGGTGCTGCACCCGGTGGAGGAGGTGTACGCACCCCACCCGGGGCGGCTGACGGGCACCCGCGACTTTTATGCCCACATTGCCGAGTGCGCGGCGGCGGAATTCCGTGCGGCCGCCGGCGGGTCGGTGCTGGTCTTTGTGCCCGGCGCCCGGGAGATCACACTGGTGGCGGAGGAACTTGCCCGCCGGGATGCGGCGCTGCCGGTGTTTCCCCTCCACGGGCGGCTGACCGCCGCGGAGCAGGATGCGGCCTTGTACTCCCCAGGTCCCCGGATTGTGGTGTCGACGGCGATTGCGGAGTCCTCGCTCACGGTGCCGGGGGTGCGGGCGGTGGTCGATGCGGGTCTTGCACGGGCGCCGCGCCGCGATCATGGGCGCGACATGGCGGGCCTGGTGACGGTGTCGGCGGCGAAGCCGCAGGTGCAGCAGCGGGCGGGCCGTGCGGGCCGTGAGGGGCCCGGCCGGGTGGTGCGCGCGTTCAGCCAGGCGGAGTATGCGAATCTGGCGCCGAGCATCACCCCGGAGATCGCGACCCAGGATCTCACCAGCATGGCGTTGGTGTGGGCGTGTTGGGGTGCGCCCGGTGGGGCGGGCCTGCCGCTGGTGGATGCGCCGCCGGCGCGGGCGTTGGCGGCGGCGACGGGGGCGCTGCAGCGCCTGGGGGCTGTGGATGCGGCGGGGCATGCGACTGCCGCCGGGGAGCTGTTGGTGCGGGTGCCGGCGGATCCGCGCCTCGCGCACGCGCTGCTCAGCCTGGGCCCGCAGGCGGCGGGCGTGGTGGCCTGCGTGGCGGAGGATCCGCAGGGCAACCTGGATGCGGTGCCTGACCCTGGCCGCCACCCGCAGGTGGGCCGGCTGCGGCGCCTCGCGGAGCAGTATTCCGCCGCCTACCAGGCGGCACAGGCGCAGGCACAGACAGACATCGGGCAGTCCCCCACCCCGGTGGCGGCACAGCTGCCGGTCACGGCGGGGGTGGTGACGGCGTTGGCGTTCCCGCAGCGCATCGCCCGGCGCGTCGACGAGGGCGTGTACCTCACAGCCGGTGGCACGCGGGTGGCGGTGGATGCGTCCCTGGGGTTGCAGGATGCGCCGTGGATTGCGGTCGCGCAGGTCGACCGGGTGGATGGGCCGGCGCGGGGCCCGTGGGCGGTGCGCGGCACCGCCACCGGCGGCGCGGGCCGCCCGGGCCGCGGCACTCAGGCTGCTGGTGGTGCGGGTGGGCGGCTGCCGGTGGTGCGGGCGGCGGCCCGCCTCACCGAGGAGGAGGCGCGGGCGATCGGCGACGTGGTGACGACGACGAGTGCCTCCATCGACCCCGCCACGGGCACTGTGAGTGGGCGGGCGATCACCCGCCTGGGCGCGATTGAGTTGTCCTCCCAGCCGGTGCCGCTCATCCCGGAGTCGACGCGTGCTGCGCTGATGGATGCGCTGGCGCACGAGGGGGCGGCGCTGCTGCCCGGGTGGGAATCGGAGCCGGTGCAGGCGATGGTGGCGCGCCTGCAGTGGGCGCACGACACCTTGCAAGGCCTGTGGCCGGATATTGCGGCCCTGGCCGGCCCGGGGGATGCTGCAGGACGAGGCGGGGCGGCCGAGTGGCTCGCCCCGGAGATCGACGCCGTCGCCCACGGTGCCGCGTGGAAGGACATCGATCTGACGGCCGCCCTGCGCAGGGTGGTGCCGTGGAACTATGCCTCGGTTGTCGACGAGCTCCTGCCCGCCCGGTGGGTGGCGCCCAGTGGGCGGGCGGTGCCTATCGACTACAGCACCCCCACCCCGTCGGTGAGTATCAAGCTGCAGGAGTGTTTCGGCCCGGCCCCGCACCCGGTGGTGGGGGCATCAAGCCGGCTCAAGGACCCGGCGCCTGAGACGCCGATGCGTCACACCCCGGGGGTGCCGTTGACGGTGCATTTGCTCAGCCCTGCGGCGCGGCCGATTGCGGTGACGGCGGACCTGCCGGGCTTTTTCTCAGGCTCCTATCAGGCGGTGAAGAAGGAGATGATGGGCCGGTATCCGAAGCACCCGTGGCCGGACGATCCGTTGACGGCGACACCGACGGCGTTGACGAAGAATCGTGCCGCCGCGCAGGGCATCCACTAGACACCGCGGCGTGCCCTCAGATCAGCGGGCCTGCCGGGTGATGCTCACGGCGGCGGCCGCCATGATGGCCGCGTCGAGAAGCAGCCAGCCCGTGGGGTGGGCGGCCGACTGGGCGATCACACTGACCACGTCGGCGCAGGCGGTGATGCCGCACAGGGCCACCAGCACCCCGGTGGCGGCGCGCAGCACCCGATCGTTGCGCGCCCAGCCGACAAGCAGCAGGCACAGCATCCGCACGGCCAGCACCAGGCCGAACAGCAGTGGCGCTGCCTGCGAGTAGCGGGCCGGGAACCCTGGCAGCCCGTGGAGGAGTGAGTAGGTGATCGCCGCGAACTGGTCGCGCTGTTCGACGAGGAGCCACACGCGGGGCAGGGCGGCGATCTTCCACCAGTGGTGGGCTGCCGCCTGGGTGCCGGCCGCGGTGGCGGCCACGCCGCCGATGAGCAGGATCATCTCGACGAGGGTGATGATGGTGAGCAGCACCCACAGTGCGGCGGCGAGGAGTCGTGCCCGCCGCCCGCGGGCGGGGGGTGGGGTGCAGGTGTCGGTGCTCATGGGACTCCACGGGACATAAGCCGCGGTCGGGGGAACGACTGCGGGGCAAGACAAATAAGGGTAACGAGGACAGAAGCACTCAGGCACGACGGCCACGGGATGCCGCGGGTGCGTGAAGGGGGGAGCGGTCGCGCGGGTACTGTGTCACCCATGCGCAATCACCTTGAATCCTCCCCGCAGCCTGCCTCCCGCAGCGCCACCGCACACACCGACTGTGTGTTGACTGCGGCTGAGCAGGAGGTGCCCTGCGATCTCTACGACCGGGCGTTGGATCTGCTGGGCGAGGAGACCGACATCATTGATGCCGCCCTCGACGTGTTCGACCAGTCTTAAGGGTTTTAGGCCTTCGCGCGGAGCGCTGTGTGGACCTGCCAGGCGATGGCTGACCAGGCGCCCGCGATCGCGGCGCCGCCCGCCAGGTCGCTGAGCCAGTGCACGCCCATGTAGAGCCGGTCGTAGCCGACGAGCACGCACCAGGCCGGCATGCCTACGAGCAGCGGGGTGGGGATTTTTTCCCCACGGCCGGCGTAGCGGAGTGCCACGAGGGTGCCGCAGGCCGCGACGGCGGCCAGCATGTGCCCGGAGGGGAAGGAGCGGGCGTGTTCCACGGCGAGGCGGAACATCTCCGGGGGGCGTTCGCGGCCGACGAGTTTCTTCACCCCCGTGGAGCACGCCTGGGCGGCGACGACCATCATGATGCTGGCGGCCGCCTGGGCGGGGGTGACCTGCCAATCCCACCAGGGCCGCCCGCTGTCACTGGCGGTGCGGGCGGTGCGGCGGGCGCGGATCGCAGGCCACGCCAGTACCCCCTGCCCGAGGGCCCAGAGGCTGCCGGCGGTGACGACGACGCCGGGCTGGGCGACCCAGTGGATGGTGGTGAAGAATGCGTCGGCGGCGGTCGGCATCTCCCAGGGGGCGGGGGTGCCTGCGGCGACGGGGGAGGCCCCGTCGGCGGTGGGGCCGGGAGAGCCGGCCGGCCGGTGGCTCACCACGAATCGCCACACCGCGTCATCGAGGCGGCCGGTGGGGCCGGTGGCGATGGGCTGGTGGGCGAAGTTTTTCACCGCGGTGGTCACGGCCTCCTGGGCGCCGGCGGGGAGGCGCTGGAGGAGGTTGTCGACGACCGCGCGGCCGCCGGCGGCGGCGCGCCCGAGGGTGTGGAACAGGTGGGTGCTCATGGTGGGTTCCAAGCTACCAACGACCCCGCCTGCGCGGCGAACGGATGCACCGCGCGGGCGGGGTCGTGTGTGAGGCGGCGGGTCTCAGCCGCCGCGGGGTGGGTGTGACGGGGGTGGGGTTTAGCGCCAGTAGTTCTGGTCGTGCCCGGTGTGGGCGGCACCGCCGTAGAGTTCGCACTCCCAGCGGCCCAGGTCAGTGCGGCTGTGGGTGAAGCAGCCGGCGAGCTGGTCGACGCGGGTCGCGTACCGGGCACCCCGGTGCACGGTGGTGTTGGTGTAACCGGACCGGGGGTCGAGGTTGACTTCGCAGGCGTTGACGTCCGTGCAGTAGTTGCCGTGGAAGTTGGCGGTGTTGTTCACGGCGACAACGCGGCCGGTGCTGTCGATGACGGGGGAGCCGGAGGACCCGGAGCGGGTGCTGCAGCCGGGGCCTTCCATGCGGAACGCGCCCTGCCAGGTCCAGCCGCCCTCTTTGAGCTTGTCGACGTTCGCGGTGATGGTGCAGTCGTAGGAGCGTTTCCAGTACCCGGAGGTCACCTGCACGCCGGTGCCGGGGCCGGCGGTGTCGTTCGCGACGATCCGGGGGATCGTTCGGTAGCGGCGGTACAGCTCCTCGTAGGTGATGCCAGCATCGAAGATGGTGATGTCGCTGCCGGTCGTGGTGGAGTACAGTGCGCGCGTCGTCGTCAGGGTGCCGATCTTGCGGGCCCGGTCCCCGGCGAAGAGGTACACCCGCTGCCGGGAGGGCATGTTGGTGACGACGTCGCCGGCGCGCATGCGGTTGTTGTAGCAGTGCCCGTTGGTGAGGATCAGTGCCTGGTCGCCGGGTTCCGCGTCGGGGAGGGCGATGATGCTGCCGGAGCAGTTGCCGACGCGGACGATGGCGTCGAACTGGGCGTGGCGGGTGTTCGCGGCGACGCGGGCAACCTCACCCCAGGGCGCGGCAGCCGCCCCGGCGGCCTCAGCTGCGCTCTCACCATCGAGGCCGTCCAGGGACTCAGCCTCAGCGGCCGCACCGGCGTCGACGAGGTCGGCGGCGGCCACACCGGCGTCACCAGGGGTGTCCCAGGGTTCCGCCTGTGCGGGAGCAGAAACCGCCAGGAGACAGCCTGCGGCGAGGATCGCGGCCGCGCCGCGGGAGAGTTTCGAAGTCATGACCGGGCACTGTAAGGCGCGCCTCGCGCGCCGCGCAAGTGCCCTCCCACCGGCCACGGACGGCGCGTACGTGCCCGCGAGGTGGCTTCGTGCAGGGTGCGTGTGGCTGCACATGTGGCACCGGGGTGGGGAAAAATTTCTTCCCCTCCCCCGGGGCGCCGGGGTGCTGAGCCGAGTGCGTTGCACACCGCCGGCGGCGGGGCGGATGGAGATACCGCGCGGTCCGCGGTGCCCGCCCCCGGGAATGATCTGCGTCAGCACAGTCCGTACAATCCGCGAGCCTCACTCGTCGCGGGCGACAGGGCAGTGTCAAGTCGCCTAAGCAAGTTGTTCATCGGACAGTAGTTTATTAAAGACCTCCACCGGGGACCACGAATCCAAACACCGCCGGGGACGGATATTGATCTCGTTCGCGATCATGTCCAGCAGCTCCTGATCGGTGGGCAACAC
>NZ_PPDL01000034.1 GCF_002994655.1 Corynebacterium sp. 13CS0277 | reverse complement strand
GTGTTGCCCACCGATCAGGAGCTGCTGGACATGATCGCGAACGAGATCAATATCCGTCCCCGGCGGTGTTTGGATTCATGGTCCCCGGTGGAGGTCTTTAATAAACTACTGTCCGATGAACAACTTGCTTAGGCGACTTGACACTGCCGGCAAGAGAACCAAGAATCAGGAGATGGTGAGAAAATGCGGCGATACTGGCTTTATTCCCCGGGCCAAAACGCTAGCCGGTGGGACGAGTTTTGCAGCGAAGGGACTCTCCCCATCGATTTCGGCGACTTCGGGGACTTGACCACGGCAGCCAGCCCCAAAGGAACTGAATCAAGGAAAGAATACGACAGGCTCCGCGCCAAATTCTACGCCCTCCTCGACCATCCCAGCAGCGATAGTTCCGATCAACCCAGAAGCGACGATTCCCCGGGTCCTCCTGGCAAGCTTGCCCTGTGGCAGTTCCACCACGTCATGAACGTCGGCGACGTGATCTTCGCTAAAAAAGGAACAAAAACCCTGATCGGCTGGGGCGTCGTCACTTCAGATGCCACGTATGACAGCACAGTCGACGACTTTCGTTACCGTCGCACCATAACCTGGCACAGGTTAGATCAAGAACAGACTTCCACCGAGTACCACTTCCCGCAAAAGACACTCACACTCATCTCGGATGATAGTAAGGTTCAGATTTGCAAAGAACTCACCCGCTGCGAATGTGAGCCCACACCGGACAGTAATTTGACAACTGCGGAAGATTCTTCATCTACCAGCTATAACCCCGAAGCCTTCCTCAACGAAGTCTATGTCGATGAGGATTTCTACACTAAGGTAAGCGGCCTGCTTCGTCGCAAGAAAAATATCATTCTCGCGGGCCCGCCCGGCGTGGGAAAGACCTTCACCGCCCGACGCCTGGCCTGGGCCATGATGGAAAGCCAGGACCCGAAACGCATCAAGATGGTGCAGTTCCACCAGAGCTACTCCTACGAAGACTTCGTCATGGGCTATCGCCCGACCCCGGACGGCGGCTTCAGGCTACAGAAAGGACCATTCGTTCACTTCTGCGAAACGGCGCGAAAAGATACCGATCGCGATTTTTTCCTCCTTATCGACGAAATCAATCGCGGCAACATCTCAAAGATCTTCGGCGAGTTATTGCTCCTCATTGAAGCCGACAAGCGCGAAAATACAAAAGTATCGCTGATGTACGGAGACGCAGACGAGAGCTTCAGCGTCCCCAGCAACCTCTACATCATCGGCATGATGAACACCGCCGACCGCAGCCTGGCCTTCATCGACTACGCGCTGCGCAGGAGGTTCGGACACGTCGAGATGGCACCCCGTCTCGATGACCACAAGTTTGGCGAATACATCGAGAGCCAAAATTTCGAGCAGCTCGAGCGCCTTGTCGACGAGGTCAAGAAGTTGAACCAAGAAATCACAGACGATCCGAACCTCGGCAAGGGGTACGCGATCGGCCACAGCTTCTTCTGCCGTTCCGACGCCAGCACGACCGACACAAGCCGCGGCAACAACGAAGATGACGACATCGAGGGATGGATTGTGTCAATCGTCGAAGACGAGCTGGTACCGCTCCTCCACGAGTATTGGTTTGACGATCCCAAGAAGGCCGAAGAAGCGTCGGAGCGCCTGCGCGCGGCAATCAAGGATTCGTAGGCGATGACCGCGGCACAGATTGCGGCTTCCTCGACAGACGACAGCTCCGCGGTGTCGACCATGAACACAAAGAGCGGGCCGATCCGCATCGACAACCTCTGCGTGCTGGTCGCCTACGCGACCGATTCGCCACGGTTCGGGATGCCACAGTTGCTCAGCCGAGAACCATTCACGCACCTCGGAGACATTTTCGCGCAGCTTCTCCTCCACCACACGAGGAAGATGGTGGCGCGAGGACTCAGCCGCGACTACCGCCCCACCTCGGAGGAAATTCCAGGCGCGCGTGGCCGCATCGACCTTGCGGGAAGTATTCGTGCCCGATCCATGCTGCGCGGGCGTTTGGTCTGCGAGTTCGACGAGTACACCGTCGACATCGAGCGTCACCGGATCATCGTGCTGGCGCTGAATCTGTTGCTTCGGCGCGGTCGGGTGAAGGACACGTACCGTAAGCAGATCCGGCGCATCCTGGAGTATTTCGCGCACGTGTCCTGCCCCAGCGTGCGGGAGGCCCGCCAATACACCTTTGCCTCCTGCAGGCTCGCCCCGGCAGAAGCGAGCGCCATCGCGATCAGCCAGTTGATTATCGATGAGTTCCTGCCGCGCGACGAGGACGGGACGCATCCTCTCGATTGGGACCTCACCGAGGAACGACTGAACGTTATTTTCGAGAAATTCGTGCTGAAGTATTTCAGGATCCACCACGAAACCCTGGAGGTGAATGCACCTCACGTCGACTGGCACTCCAAGGATGGCCAGAAGATTTCCACGGTTAACACGATGTTGCCTCGGATGAAAACGGACGCCGTGCTGCGCTCCAATGAATCTCACCGAACTCTGATCATCGACACGAAGTTCTACAAGAGGTCCACACAGTCGCACCAGGGCGGAAACTCCAAGGTGATTTCAGGCCACCTCTATCAAATCCAGTCCTACGTTCAGCATCACGCGGCCAGTACGGAACGCCCCAGCGGACATGAGGTCATGGGCATGCTGCTCTACGCGCAGACAGAGAGCGAGCAGCAACCCGTCCTTGACGTCGAGATTCTTGGGCACCGCATTATGGCGCGGGCGGTGGACCTCAATCAGCACTACACAAAGATCTTCCAGCAGCTGGATGAGATCGCTGCGTTGCTGGATGGACCTACCCCCTGAGGCCCGGCCGACCCCAGAGCTGGAGGCGGCCAACGCCACCGGCACACTTGGCTAGCTAGGCGGGTTTCACGCCGCGCGCGAGAAACAGCGTGTACTCCTGCGGTTCGGCAGGCTGCTCCCCGTGGGCGGCCTCCCCTTCGCCGTCTTTCACACCGGTGTAGGCGTCAGAGACTGCAACATCATCGAGGCTGGCCGCGCGGAGCAGGTCGGCGATGTGCTCCCGGCGGAAGCCGTGGTGGTGCACTCCATCGTGATCGTCGGCGTGGGTGGCGTCGTGGGCGTGGCGGTGGAAGAACTCTTGGCCGTGGTCGAGGTCGATGATGAACAGCTGCCCACCGGGGCGCAGTGTGGCGACACAGTCGGCGAGAGCGCCCGGAACGTCACTCATGTGGCTCCTCCTGATTTTTTGGAGTTCTACGCCGGGCAGGGAACGTAATTTCGATGCTTCGTCACACGGACCCGCCCCCTCAACCCACCGAACAACACCAACGCTCGCCGCGTGTAGTTGTCGAAGTTCACGATCCCCTGAGCAACCCTGCGCATCGTCTCCATCCGACCGTTAAACGCCTCAGTCACCCCGTTGGACTTACCGCCGACATCGAAGTACCGCAGGATCTCCTCCGTGCGTTTGACCAGCTTGCCCTGCAGATACTCCAGCCCCACACTGCCCGCAGGAACACCACCGGCCAGCACGTCTAACACCTGTTGCATCTGCTGCTTGCCAACCTGGGGATCCTCGGCACTGTAGGCGCCCATCACGCGTTGATTAAGCCCCCAGACGACTTCGAGTTCTACCCGGCCTTTGACCTGGAAAATCGCTGCGAGTCTGGCCGCCTGCGCATCGGTGAGCAGCCCGGCCTGGGTAAACAGCAGCCTGCGAGAATTGCAGGTGTCATCACCTTTGCGGGCCCGCCCACCGAACTTCTTGCGGTCACATTCCCGGCGTTGCTCATCGACGGCGTCTTGGCAGTACCGGACCACATGGAACGGGTCGAGTACGACTTCTGCGCGTTCAAGCCAGTCACCGACTGCCTTGCGGTACGGGGCGGAGCCGTCCATGGCGACAATGCGGATCTGGTCGCTAAAGCCTGGGTGTTGGGCGTTGATCCAGGCGGCCACGCAGTCAGAGGTGCGCCCATGAAGGACAGCTAACAGCCGGTGCGGCCTGGGAGTGTCATCGTCACGGCCGGTCAGATCGGTGATCACTGTGGCGTAGCGTTCAAACCCACCACTGTTGGCGGTGTTGGTGTCGTTGCCGGCGGGGTGGAAGTGGCGGCAGACGTGCTCGTCGATGCCGATGGCGGTGACCTTGGATAAGTCCCAGTCGATGTGGGATAGCTGGTTCATTCCTAACCCGAGGACGATCATGTTCACCGCGTTCCAGCCAACACCGGTGTGCCGGGCGATGGCTTGGAAACTTAACAGTTCCTCGACTGCCAGGTGCAGCATATACAGCGCTGCGGTGAACGTGACCTGGGTGTGTGGGAACCGGGCGTAGGTGATGTCTTCGGTGTACTTGATTGCACAGTTTGTGCACTTCAGGCGTTGTTTCGCCACCCGGAGGCGGACGTGGTGGGTGCCTGCAGGCATGTGGGTCAAGGTGGTGTAGGTCCACCCCTGTTTGATGGCGTGTGTGCCTTTACAGGCCGGGCAGCATACTGTGGGGCAGATTGTGCGGCAGTCGATCAGGGCTACCCCGTCGGTGACTGTGAGTGCGCCGGGGGCGGTGGTGGCGGTCAGGCCGATATCTGGCAGTGCGAACAGTGCGTCAAGGTCGTTTGCTGGTGGGATGTCGGGGAGCGCGAGGTATGCGGCGTAGGTAGCTTCGATGAGGTTGGCCAGGCAGTCGGGGGTGCCTGTTGCCTCAGGTTTAGGGGTGCTGGGGTGTTGGAGGCTAGGATGCATGCTTGAAGACCTCGTTATAGCCGCGTAGTTGTTTTGCTTTCTATCTATTGTGTGCTGTGCGGGGTCTTCGTGCATGCGTGGACGCGCCCGGGGGTGGGCGGCCCGATGGGGTAGGGAACCGTTGTTCGAGGAGGGCTAGGCAACTCCAAAAATTACGGAAGAGCCACTCATGTGGTGCAACGCCAGGGAGCTGACGACCACGTCCATCGCTGCGGACCACTGGCCTGCGGCAGTCGGCAGGCTGTCGACTGTAGTGAGCCCGCGCCGTTCGGCCTGGGCCCGCATCTGCGGGGAAGGATCGACCCCGTAGAGCGCGACCGACGCCTTGTCGCCGAGTGCAGTGCGCAGCGCGTCGGCCACCAGCCCTGTGCCGCAGCCGACGTCGAGGATCGCCAGCGCACTGTTGCCGTCTCGCCGGCCACGGAGATGTTCCGCCATCTGATCAGCAAGTACCTGCGCGCGTTCCACGCGGGCAGGGCTATCCCACTCGGCGGCCTGCGCATCGAAGGAGTGGCCCTCGTGGGAGTGCCCGCCGTGGGAGTGGTCGCTGTGGTCATGCATGGTGGTCAGCTTCTTCTTTCATGGTCGTGGGGTGGCGTATCACGTGATGGTGCACCAGGTGAACGGGTGGCGCATCCCCTGGCGGCATCGTCACCCCGCCGTGCCGGCATTGGTGCCCGCGAGCATAGCCCGTGGCTTGGCCACGGGTCGGCCAGGGTGCCGCGTCGATGCGGGCATCGCTGTGGTGGGGAATCTGTGCTCCTCGCCTCCGCGGTGGTGCAGGTCGCGGGATGGGTGACACTTCGTGCGCGAAAATGTGAGAAACATCGCACCGCGGAGGCGGCTGTGGCCGGGGCGCGCAGCACCGGAGCGAGGCGCTGGGCACGGGTGGCTGCATGCGCTGTTCGGGCGTGCGGGGCGCGGCTGTCCACGACTGTCCGGGGGCATGGCCGGGGCGGGGGTGCCCACTGCCCGCCACCGCCGAACGTGTGGCGTACGGGCGGCAAAATTCGTCTTTTTACCCCCATATGGGGTGGATTTGGGGTGTCTGGCAAAAACTTTTCCGGCGGAGGGACTGCGAAAAACGCCCCTGCCGCTTAAACTCATCCACATGACTGCTGCACAGAACACTGGCGCCGCTGCGCCCGACTTGACCACGACCGCCGGCAAGCTCGCCGATCTTCGCGCCCGCATCGCGGAGACCCAAGCCCCGATGGGCGAGGCTTCCATCGCGAAGGTGCACGACGCCGGGAAGAAGACCGCCCGTGAGCGCATCGAGTACCTCCTCGACGAGGGTTCCTTCGTGGAGGTTGATGCTCTGGCACGTCACCGCTCCAAGAACTTCGGCCTGGACGCGAAGCGCCCCGTCACCGATGGTGTGGTGACCGGCTACGGCACCATCGACGGCCGCAAGGTCTGTGTGTTCTCCCAGGACGGCGCCATCTTCGGTGGTGCTCTTGGTGAGGTCTACGGCGAGAAGATCGTCAAGATCATGGACCTGGCCATCAAGACTGGTGTTCCGCTGATCGGCATCAACGAGGGTGCGGGTGCCCGTATCCAGGAGGGCGTGGTCTCCCTGGGCCTGTACTCCAAGATCTTCTACCGCAACACCCAGGCCTCCGGCGTCATCCCGCAGATCTCGCTCATCATGGGCGCGTGTGCGGGTGGCCACGTGTACTCCCCGGCACTGACCGACTTCATCATCATGGTCGACAAGACCTCGAAGATGTTCATCACCGGCCCCGACGTCATCAAGACCGTCACCGGCGAGGAGGTCACCCAGGAGGAGCTGGGTGGCGCGAGCACCCACATGTCCATGTCGGGTACCTCCCACTACACCGGCGCCGATGACGCCGATGCCCTGGACTGGGTGCGCGACCTGGTGTCCTACCTGCCGAGCAACAACCGTGCAGAGGCTCCGCGCGCGGAGGCCGACATCATGGTGGGCTCCATCCAGGAGAACATCACCGAGTCCGACCTGGAGCTCGACACCCTCATCCCGGATTCCCCGAACCAGCCCTACGACATGAAGGATGTCATCACCCGCGTCGTCGACGATGGCGAGTTCCTGGAGATCCAGGAGGGCTACGCGGAGAACATCATCTGTGGCTTCGGCCGCGTCGAAGGCCGCTCCGTCGGTGTGGTCGCGAACCAGCCGATGCAGTTCGCTGGCTGCCTCGACATCAAGGCCTCGGAGAAGGCCGCCCGCTTCGTCCGTACCTGTGACGCCTTCAACATCCCGATCATCGAGTTCGTGGACGTTCCGGGCTTCCTGCCGGGCACCAGCCAGGAGTACGACGGCATCATCCGCCGCGGCGCGAAGCTGCTCTTCGCCTACGCAGAAGCTACCGTCGGCAAGATCACCGTCATCACCCGCAAGTCCTACGGTGGCGCGTACTGCGTCATGGGCTCCAAGGACATGGGCGCCGACATCTGCCTGGCGTGGCCGACCGCCCAGATCGCCGTCATGGGTGCCGCAGGCGCCGTGGGCTTCATCTACCGCAAGGAGCTCAAGGCCGCCGCCGCGGAGGGCAAGGACGTTGCCGCCGTGATGAAGGAATACGAGAAGGAGTACGAGGAGACCCTCGTTAACCCCTACATGGCCGCCGAGCGTGGCTTCGTCGACGCCGTCATCCCCCCGAGCGAGACCCGCGGCCAGATCATCGAAGGCCTCCGCCTCCTCGACCGCAAGGTCGTCAACGTTCCCGCGAAGAAGCACGGCAACATCCCGCTGTAAGCCACCTCGCCCGCGCGGGGTACAGTGTGCACGCAGATGCGACACGCACACTCCCCGCCGCGGGGTCGTGTGACCGAAGAAGTTCGCCGCCGAACCTGTTTGAAGTCTTCGAAGGGAGACGACGATGACCGACACCCCCACCCCGGCTGACGCCACCGAGGCAGACAAGCCCAAGGCACCGTTCCTCACGGTCCTCAAGGGCAACCCGGACGACGTGCAGGTCGCTACCCTGACCGCCGTGTTCGCCCAGTTGGCTAACAATGCCGCGGGCGCTGCCGCCCCGGAGCGCGACCGCAACATGTGGGGCAACCTGGAGGAGCGCCTGCGCCGCCCGGTGACCTACAACCCGACGTCGTTCCGCAACGTCAGCTTCTACTAAACGCCGACCGCGGCGGGGACACCTACGCCCCCGCCGCGCCGACGTCACCGCCCTTCCCACCTCGCCCGATAGGGTCCTCCCCGCAGCAGTGCGGCTCACCCGCACGAGGACCCGCCTGCGGCACTCTGGGAAGGGCTTTCGCATGCCCACCCCGTTGTGAAGGCCCCCATGCACCAGCCCCGCCCGCCCGCGGCAACCACAGCCCGCACCACCCAACACGATGTCCGCCGCGCCACCCGGCGCGCACGAACATTGAGCCTGTGTGCCATGGTGCTGCTCGCCGGCTGCGCGCCGGCGCACCAGGACTCCCCCACATCCGGCCCGGTCACAGACACACGAGGGGCGGCGACGCCGCGCACCCCCGGCCAGAATCCGCACCAGGATCGGCTGGGGGCGGTGAGCGCTGCAGCCTTGCGCGCCGCCCGGGAGAGTGCTGTCGACCTGGAGGCCACCTCCAGCTACACAGTGCCGGCACCGGAAGCCTCACCGGCTGCGGGCTACGCCCCATCTCGAGTGCAGCGTGACACTGCCCGCGTCTTCGCCGCCGGGCAGGATGCCGGGGTGCCCCAGGGGCCGGGCGCGGCGACGCAGCCTCCCACCCGACAGCTGCTGCTGCGGCCTGTGGCACGCGATGGGCGGGTGTCTGCGGGCTGGGTGATCCAGCCCGCGGAGGCGGGCGTCAGCGCCCGTTGTGGGCTGCCGGATCCGGCGGTGGCACCGGCCCTCCCTGGTGAAGGCTGGCTCGTCTGTGCCAGCGGAGAAACCACCGACGAGTCGGCAACCCCAGCGGCCGAGGCCTATGCCTGCCTGCCGGACGCCCACGCCGAGAGCCAGACCATGCTGTGCATGACGGATCCGTTGCGTGGCATTCTCACTCGCCTGCCGACACGCGCTCTTCCGGCCGCGCAGCCCGTGCCGACGGTTACTGCGGCAGCACCGGGAGGTACCCCGCACGGGGCGGGAGACTCCGCTGCCGCGCCCCTGCCCTATCTCGTGGCCACGGGCTCCCAGGAGGTGTTCGCCACCGGTGCCCAACGCACCCAGGTAGCTCTGGGGGCGCCGGGGGCCGCGCATGCGGGTGGGCGTGCTGATGTGGAGAGAGTCGGTGGGTTCCTCAGCACTGCGGGCACGCCCCGGCTGCTCAGCGCCGCGGCATCACCGTCCGCCGCCGGCGGGGAGACGACCGCGCGCTGGTTTTTGGGGCCGGCCACGGCGAACGCACCGGGTGCGGCGGAGCCGGTGTTAGCGGTGGTGTGGCTCGGGTGGGGTGCGGACGCACCCGCCCCGTAACCGCGTTTGAGACAATAACCGGCATGAACTCCTCCCCCACGCCCGCAGGTACCTCGTCGTCTGCCACCTCGCCCGCCACGCCGGCCGCCACCGCGCCGGTGCAGATTGTGCTCGCATCCTCCTCGCCCTCCCGGGTGAGTGTGCTCCGCAGCGCTGGTGTCGAGCCGCTGATCTGCCCGCCGGAGGGCGTCGACGAGGACGCCCTCTTGGAGCAGCTTGCCCAGCGCTCCCCGGAGGAGCGGGTGTGCGCACTCGCGCGGGCGAAGGCCCAGTCGGTGGCGCACCGCCACCCCGGGGCAGTGGTCATCGGTGGGGATTCCATGCTGCTCATCGATGGTGAGCTGCAGGGCAAGCCCCACACCGTCGAGGTGGCGGTGGCCCGCTGGTTGGCGCAGCGGGGCCGCACCGCGCAGCTCGTCAGCGGGCACTGCGTCCTCGGCCCTGAGGGCCAGGAGTACGTGGAGGCCTCCACCACAACACTGTCTTTTGCCGACGTGCCGGAAAAGGACATTGTGGCCTACGCCCGCACCGGGGAGCCCTTGGGCTGTGCGGGGGCCTTCACCCTGGAGGCCATGGGCGGCTGGTTCATCGACCGCATTGAGGGCGACCCCTCCGGGGTGATTGGTCTGTCGCTGCCGGTGGTGCGCCGGGCCCTGTACTCCTTCGACATCCCCGTGGCGGCGGTCATGCGCCCGGAGCTGCTCGTGCACCCGGCACCCTAAGCGCGCGCGTTCAATCCCCCATCCCTCGTGCCGTCGGTGCACCCCCGGGGCCTGCCCCGGGAGTATCCTCCCCCGCCGGTTGCCTGCCCGCGGGCGGCGCGGCGGGGGTGGTGTGTGCCGCATCCTGCGGACAACAGCCCTCCCGGGGTGGGGGTAGTTGGTAGAATCGGCCGTCATGGAACAGCAATTCGTGCAGGCACTCGCCGTCGTGCTCGTGATTGTTGCCCTGCTTTTTGGTGTGGGCAGCAGCGACGGCAGCTATGGTGCCGCCGACGACGTGGCCGTCGCCCCCGGGGTGGGGGAGCCGCACTGGAACCCCGTGGTGGCGCGCTCCAGCATGCTGCGGGACACCACCGGCACGGTCATCGTCGACGGGGTGCACATCGGGGAACACCTCGAGGACATCCGCCTGCGGATCAGCGACTGGCCCACCGCCTCCCGGCTGGTGCACGTGGAAAACGGCCAGGTGCGCCGCGAGTTTTCTTACGGCGGGTCCCGCTACTTCTTCACCACCGACAAGGAGAACAGCACCGCCACGGACACGCTGGTGGAAATCCGGGTGGAGAAAACCCCCGAGGACGTCCAGCCCGGGCAGACGCTGCGCTACGCGCGCGACGCCTACGGTTCCGCCCACGCCGCCTTCGTCAACCAGACCACCAACCGGCACTATGTGGTGTTCCACGACAACGTCTCCCTGCAGACGACGTGGGTGATCGGCTACAACACCGACACCCTGGTCATCCAGTCGATCAGCCTGGTGCGGGACACCGCCGCCCCGAAAGCCCGGGGCAAGCGCGCAGTGAGCGCCGAGTCCTCGCTGTTCAGCCAGCTTGATCGCCTCACCCACCCCCGGGTGGCGGAGTACGAGGTGCAAAACCGCAGCGGCGCGGACGACAACATCGACCCCTCCTAATGCGACCGGCTCCACGCCCGCCCCGCGGGTAGGTGCGGCCGCCTGTGCGCGGGCTGCCACGGCCGCCGCTTCTCACCCGCTGGTGCGCGTGTCCGCAGGCTGCGGGGGTTACACACGGCGGCGCTGCCGCTACACTAGTGGACTATGTTCCTAAAGATTCCCCGGCACCCCCGCCCCGGTTCTTCCCGCACGCCCCGCCGTCACGCACGGTGGGCAACAGTGGGTGCCGCCGGAATCGCCCTGCTCAGCCTCAGTGGCTGCTCCTTCGTCGCCGACAAGATCTCGGCGCACAATTCCCCCAGCAGCGCGGACACGAACTGTGAATACGTGCCCACCTCCCGTGCGGCCCGGGAGGTCTCCTTGCCGTCGGCGACGGCGCCGACGAGCCAGGTCGATGTCACCCTGCACACCAACCAGGGTGACATTGCGATGACCCTCGACCCGAAGAAAGCGCCCTGCGCCGTCAACGCGATCACCCACCTCGCCGAGGAGCACTACTACGACGACACGGTGTGCCACCGGCTCACCCAGCAGGGCCTGTTCGTGTTGCAGTGCGGCGACCCCAGCGGTTCCGGGGCGGGCGGCCCGGGTTTCAGCTTCCACGACGAGTACCCGGTGAACCAGTCGAACTCGACTGGCCTGTACACCGCCGGCACGGTGGCGATGGCGAACTCCGGCCGCAATACCAACGGCTCCCAGTTCTTCATCGTCTACAAGGATTCCAAGTTGGCGCCGAATTACACGGTGCTGGGCAGCCTCAGCAACGAGGGCCTGGCGACCGTGGAGAAGATCGCCGCCCAGGGCACTGTCGGCAACGCCAGCGATGGTGCGCCCGCCCAGCAGGTACTCATCACGAGCGTGGACACGGCCGCGCACTAGCAGGCCGCTCTTGAGACGCATGACCCGCAGCTCCCCTGTGTGGGGGCTGCGGGTCATCGGCATCGTGGGGGTTCTCCGCGGCGGGATTCTCCGCGGTGGAACCCGGGCGCGGGCTGCGCCGGCTAGCGGCGGGAGGACTCGGCCAGCGCCTGCGTGATGGTGGTGAGCAGGCGGGGCATGTCGTCGCGCTCCATCATCACTTCGAGCAGCACCAGTTTGTCGCGGTTCTCGCGCGCCTGCGCGAGTGCCTGGCGCAGCTCCCGCGGGGTGTGCGCCCGGGTGACGAGGCAGTTGTCGTCGGTGCCGCCGAAGGCGGCGGGGATGTCCTGCCAGGAGTAGGTGGCGATGTCGTTGTAGTCCTGGTTGGGGCCGTGGATGGCGCGCTCCACGGTGTAGCCGCTGTTGTTGATGACGACCAGCAGCGGGTTGATGCCTTCGCGGAGCATGGTGGAGATTTCCTGCACCGTCAGCTGGGCGGAGCCGTCGCCGATCAGCAGGATGCTGCGGCGGCTGCGGTCGGCGATGCCGGCGCCGAGGGCGGCGGGCAGGGTGTAGCCGATGGAGCCCCACAGCGGCTGGCCGATGAACATGGAGCCTGCGGGCATGGTGCGGTCCGCCATGCCGAAGAAGCTGGTGCCCTGGTCGGCGACGACGATGGAGTCGCTCGGCAGCCAGCCGGCGAGGATTTCCCACAGGTCGTCCTGGGTGAGCTGCGCATCCTCATCGATGATGTGGTTGCTGAGCTGCGTCGGCGCCGCCAACGGGTGGGGGCGCAGGGATGCCACCTGGGCGACGCGCTGCAAGGCCCCGATGGCGTCGCGCAGATCGATCGGGGCGAAGGGGCGCCCGCCGACGGTCGCCTGGTGGGCGTCGACGGCGAGGATGCGGTCCTCGTCGAGCTGCATGCTGAACCCGGCGGTGGTGTTGTCGGTGAACTCCACCCCGAGGGTGATAAGACGCTCGCAGTCCTCCACCGCCGCCCGGGCGCGTTCCTCGGAGGCGGCGCCGGCGTACACGCCGGCGAAGCGCGCCGTCGACTCGTCCACCAGGGTCTTGCCCCATGCGAGGGTGGCGTAGGGCAGATCCGTGGCATCCAGCAGCTCCTGCAGGCCCGCCTGCGCACCCAGGCGATGCACGAGCAGATCCGCCAGGATGGTGATCTCCTGGCCGTCGAGGAACTCCCGGGCGGCCTGTTCAAAGGCTGCGAGCGCGGCCGAGGAGGTTCCCGAACGCACCTCCTCCCGCAGCGGCGCGTCCGGCCGATACATCGGTGCCCGCGCCACATCGGGGCTGAGCAACAGATAGCCGGGGCGGCGCTGCTCCAGGATGGTGGTGATGACCCGGTCGATTTCCTGGGCGGCATTCGCCGGCGTCAGCCACGCCTGCGCGCAGGTGACCGGGCGCGCCATGTCGTAGAAGTGGGTGAACTTCCCATCGCCCAAGGTGTGGTGCACCTTCAGGCCCGAGGCCTGCGTCGCCCGCGCCGGGGCGCCCACAATGTGCAGCACCGGCACGTACTCCGCGAAGGAGCCGGCGGTGGCGTTAATGGCGGACAACTCCCCCACCCCGAAGGTCGTGATCATCGCCGCAAAGCCCTTAAGCCGGGCATAGCCGTCGGCGCAGTAGCCGGCGTTGAGCTCATTGTTGTTGCCCACCCACGTCAGACGCGGGTGCGCGAGCACATTGTCGAGGAAGGGCAGGTTGAAATCGCCGGGCACGCCGAAGATCTCGGTAATACCGGTCTCCGCGATGCGGTCGAAGAGGTAGTCGGCGACCGTGTAGGTGGACTGGTCGTCGTGGGCGTGGGCCGCAGGGGTGGCTGCGAGCTCAGCGGTGGGGTCTTGGGTCACGGGGTTCTCCTGTGGGTGGGGAAAAACAACAATTCCCGCGCGCGGGATGTGCGCACAGCACCCATGGGTGAGGTGTCGGCTAGCGCCCGCGCGTGTGCGGTAGGGCCATGCTACAGCCAACTGACCTGTTCGGGTGTGACTTCGACGGCGCCGCGGGGGTACCCCGTGCAAGTAGCCACCCGTGGCCACCAGCGCGGCCCGCCCGCGGGCGACAATCGGCGTTATGGTGGTGCGCATGAAGATCAACGACATGCTGGCCCCGCCCCCAGTCCACCTGCCCGAGGACCCCGCCGCAGCCCTGTTGGCCGGCCTCCCCGCCGACGACGTCGAGGCCATCGCCGCGATTGTCGCCCAGCACCCCACCAGTTCCCTGGGGTGGGCACTGCTGGCCGCGCAGGCCCGCGCCCAGCGCCCCGTGGAGGCCTACGCCTATGCCCGCACCGGCTACCACCGGGGCCTGGATGCCCTGCGCGGCAACGGGTGGAAGGGCTTCGGCCCGGTGCCGGCCAGCCACGCCCCCAACCGGGGTGTGCTGCAGGCGATTGCGCAGCTCGCACTCGCCGCCCAGGCCATTGGGGAGTCATCCGAGTATGACCGCTGCCGCGCGCTGCTCAGCGACTGCGACCCGGACTGTGTCGCCGAACTGCTCGACTCCTAACGAAGAACCCAGCCACAGCCCGGCACCGCACCCACCCCAGCCACGCACCCCCACGCAGAGCACCCACCCTGCCGGGGACCTCGGCGGGGTGGGTGCTTAGCGTGCATGAGTTGTGCGTCAGAGTTCCGGTACGACGCGGCCGTGGGTGTGCTGCTCGAAGGAGTAGGCCAACTCCAGGGCGCGGGCATCCGCACCCCGGGCGGTCGCGAAAGTGACGCCCCGCGGGGTGCCGTCACTGCCACGCAGAAACGGCACAGTGATTTCGGGGGCGCCGGCCATGCACACGATGAGCGCTTCCTCGTTGTCGAGGAACACGATGGCGTCCAGCCCATCATCGGCAAGGATGCCCGCGTAGCGGGTGTCCGCCTCTGCGAGCATGTCGGCGACAGTCTCCGGGGTGGCGGCACGGCTGCCCTCCTGGGAGGCGGTCTCCAGGAAGTTCATCCCGTAGCGCGCATAGCGCTGGGGGTCGGTGCGGTTGAAGTCCACGACCTCAGCCAGGGTGGCAAAGGGGGCGTGGGTGGTCGCTGCGAAGCTGGCGTAGTTGGGCGCGAACTCGGCGTTCATGACGGCCAGGTTGTTCAAGCCCGTGTGGTCGATCGTCAGCGGGACGAGCGTCGCACCGGCGGCCTCCAGCGCTGCGCGCACCTGCGCGTCCACGGCGTCGTCGCCGCTGGCAACCACGCCCAGGCGACTGCCTGCCAGCGCCGCAGCGTCGAAGTGCGGGGTGGGGGCAGCGCCGTCCGGAACAACGGCGTGCAGGAGTGCCGCGGCATCGGCCACGCTGCGCCCCATGGAGCCCACGGTGTCGAGCGACAGCGCCAACGGCACCACACCCCGGCCATCGACGAGCTCGTGGGAGGGCTTGAACCCCACCACCGAGTTCACCGCCGCCGGCGAGACGAGACTGCCGGTGGTTTCCGTGCCTAACGCCACCGGAGCCAGGTTCGCCGTGACCGCGACCGCGCTGCCCGAGGAGGACCCGGAGGGAGAGATCACCCCCGGGCCGAAGGGGTTGAACGTTTGCCCCGAATAGCTGGAGTAGCCGCTGGGCATGCGGGAGGACATGTAGTTCGCCCACTCGCTCATATTCGCCTTACCCAACACGATGGCCCCGCGGGCCCGCAGCTGTGCGACAAGCGGCGCATCCGTCGGGGTGAACTCCGCCAACGCCATCGTGCCGGCCGTCGTCGGCAGGCCGGTGGTGCTGATGTTGTCTTTGACCGCCACACCCAGGCCGAACAGCGGGGAGTCCCCGGCCTGGCCGGCGGCGCGCGCCGCATCCGCGGCCCGGGCTTCGGCGAGCGCCTCCGGGTTGAGGGTGGAGAAAGAATTCAACCCACCCTCTGTCTGGTCGATGCGCGCAATGCGATCGAGGTAGAAGCCCATGATCTGCTCGTAGGTGAGCTCCCCGCGGGCGACGGAGTCTTGAAGTTCGCTCAGGGACTTCTCCAGGATGGCGGGCTCTAAGGACCGCAGCACCTGACGGTCCACACCCGCCAGCTGGGCCTGCAGCATCCGGGTGTTGTCTTCCAAGCGGTAGTTGATCTGCTCCTCGGCGGCCGGTGTCATGTGGCGGATCACGACGTAGCCCGTCACCCCGATCGAGAGCAGCAGCACGCCCAGCACCCCGCCGAGCGCCTTCCATGGTGTGCGCCCCCGTCGTGTTCTTGTCATCGCAGCCTCCGCCACCTTCCCATGCCCGGCAGCAGCCATCGAAGTCGATGGGCGCTGCATGTGTCTTGACCGCCACCCTACTCCGCGCACCCGACATACCCCTCCCCGCGGGCGCCTGCGGACACCCCACAGACGCACAGCACCCCAGAAGGCGCCGGGGGTTCACGCGCAGCGGATGCCGCGCGTGTCAGCGTGCTTCTGGGGTGGGGGTGAGCAGGGAGGACTACTTGTGGTTCTCCAGGTAGGTCAGTGCTGCGCGGGACTCGTAGACACCACAGCGATTGAGCTGCGGGCTGAGCTTGCTCTCAATCGCGCGGCCCACGAGGGGAACGTTGATGCCGAAGGAGCCAGCCACGGTGGCGGTGGTGGAGTTACCGTGGCCTTCCAGGTTGATGGTGACGTCGGCGCTCACCGGCACGCCCTTGGCGGTCACGCTCATGACAACCCGGCCGGCATTGTCGCCGACGGCAGCGACCCGCTCCGTGACGAAGACGCGGGCGCCCTTGGCGACGATCTTGCGGGCGAATTCAGGCACGGCCGACTCGGCGGGAGTCATCTCGGAGATGACGACGGTGTCCTCCCCTTCCATGTGGGAGGTCAACGCGCCGAATTCCACGTGGTTGCCCATGCGGATGCGGCGGTACTCCTTGTCAGCGAGCATGGCGAGCACGCGCTGGATGTCGGCGGGGTAGGTGTAGGTGATGTCGAAATGCACGGTCGTGCCTGTCCTTCGCGGAGAGAAAAACGAGAGTTGAGAGAAGTGTCGAGAAAAGTGCCGTCGGGCAGGGCTGTGGTCACACGCGGGGCCCTGTATGGTTATCTGCTCATTCTACGGGTGAGCACGAGCGCTACCCCCACGCATACCCCCTTGACGGCGGGCCCGCTGTACGGCCCGTTCCTGTGTGCTTAAGGGTGCCCGCCTGCCGCCCACGGCCGCAGGCAGCACGGCTACTTCAGGCAGGGGTCACTGAAGTCCGAGTTGTGGTTGAGCACGCGGCCGTTGCCGCCGAGGCGGGCTTTCGCCGCGCACAGGGCTTCGGTGTTGTAGCCGAAGTTGTAGTAGATGGGGTAGATCGGCCGGTCGTCGACGGCTTTGCGCAGCGAGGAGCAGGACCCCGGGTAGGCGTATTCGGCCCCGGGGTGCCGGTCGAGGGCTTCCGCGACGGCGACCTGGGGGTCGCTGCCGTTCATGACGACGGATTCGACGATGAGGATTTCCTGGTTGGTGCACAGCGGGTGTTTCATGCTGACGTATCCGCGGTGCTGGGTCCACACGGCACCCGGGATGCCGGAGGAACCGACATATCCCCAGGGCTGGCCGTTCGTGCCCAGTTTCACCTCATCGGGCTCGTAGTCGTCCTCCGGGTGCCGGCGGGGCGTGCGTGAGCCGCAGTCGGTGAACATGCCGGTGGCGTACTCCTCGGGTACACCATCGATGATCGCTTCCTGCAGGCACATGTGCGCCGGGAAGTGTGAGTAGACGTTCCACCGCCCAGCGGACCACCGGAACAGAGTCGTGGAGTCGGGGTTCGGGATCGTCGGGTGCTTATAAGCCGCGAACGCCCACTGACCGTTACAGCGCTCATCCATGAGGTTGTAGGTGATGCCGACGTCCCGCGTGATGGCGTCGGCTGAGCACGGCCCCAGGGTGGGGTCGTCCACCAGGCCCGCCCGTACCGCGCCCGGCGGTGCACCGGCGATGGGCGTCGCCCGGGACGCTGCCGCGGTGTTCTCAGGCTGTGTGGCGGCTGCCGCCGCGTCGTGCGCGGTGGTCGGCGCCGCCGCTGTCGCGGTCGCGGTGTTGTCTGCTGCCGCAGCCGCAGCCGAGGTGGTGGTCGACGCGGCCCCCGATGTCGGGCTGCTGGCACTGCTGGCGCTGGTGGCGGCCGCCTGGTCGGCGGCATCCTCGCAGGCAGACAGGGCTAGCCCGCAGGCGGCCAGCAGGGCGAGGGTCGTCGTGCGAAAGGCGGCACGAGAGGTGGTCGCGGTGGTGTGTTCGGTGGCGTGGTGATGCATGCGATTCAACCTAGGCCGTGTTAGGAAAGTCCCCCGGCGTGTCCTAAGACACAAAAAGCAGGTTTCTGTTTACAAGTAGAGGTGTGAAACAAAACCAGAAACAAAAACCTGCAGCAACCACCCTACCGGCATACCGCCGA
>NZ_PPDL01000033.1 GCF_002994655.1 Corynebacterium sp. 13CS0277 | reverse complement strand
TCTTCGGACGTCGGGCCGTTCGGTGCGGCAGCTGCAGTATCAGCAGCGCAACGGAGCTGAGGCTGAGAAGGGGGTGGGTGCCGTGGACGATTAGTGCGGCCGGCCGGGCAGTCGCGTGTCGTGATGGCGCGTGATCTGTGGGGTTAGTGCGTGCATTTTTGGTGGCGCTGAGCGTGCACAATTACATGGCGCTTGACAGCGCGATTGGAGCTTGCGCGCCTGGTGGCTGGTCGGCCGATCAAGGACGCCAAGCGCATGTTGAAGGAGCGGCAGGAGCCGGCAACGGATCGTGAGCCTGCGAAGCCGGGTGCGGAAAGCCTGCACTGGAGCAGCACCACAGACGCTGATGGTCTGTACACGTTGACGGCGAAGTGTGATCCGACGACGAAGGGTTTGCTTGATGGGTTTATCGCCCAGGGGGAGGCCGTGATGAAGGGTGCCCTGCGGCACACCAAGAAATCAAAGAAGAAGAAGGATGATGAGGGGCCGAACCCGGCGTGGCTGGCGATCGAGGGCCTAAAACGGGCCATCACTCTGGGTTCTGGGGCGCCTGCCCTGGTGGTCAGTGTCACCGCCCAGGAGTTGTTGGGCACGCAGGCGGAGTACCTGGCTAGCACTGGTGGCACGTTGAATGGCCACGAGGTGCAGGCTTTGATTGATGAGGCGGATTGGTGGTTGTGTATCCACGATCCGGTCACTTTCGTCCCCCATCGCACTGGGCCGCACCGAAAGGCTTGCAACGGTGGCGCAGCGGATCGCGTTGCACGCGGAGCAGGGTGTGTGCCAGGCGGAGGGGTGTAATCAGGGTAGTGCCCGGTGTCAGGTGCATCATTTGAAGGCCTGGCGGTACGGCGGCAAAACCGACGTCGACAATCTCGCGTTGTTGTGTGCCAGGCATCATGGGTTGAACCGGGACGCGGGGCCGAACCGCAGCCGGGGCCAGTTCCAGCGTGACGGTGACGGGAAAGTCAGATTGAAGTTCCGTGGCCGAGCCACGGCAGGAGAGTCGACGATGTCGCGGTTCGCGGCGGGTGAGACACTGCGGCACTTGCGGGGGCCGTAAGCGGTGGGGCGTGAGCAGCCCCCGGATCCAGGGTGGTCCGGGGGCTACTCGTCGTGCCGTTTTACAGGGCCTCGTAGACGGCTGCTGCTGCGGCGACGTCCTGCCAGCTCATACCCGTGCCCTTGAACACGTTGGGCCGGTCGGTAGCGCGCTGCACCTCGCCGTGTGCCAGCTGTCGGACGGTGACGATGCTGTCGGCGTCGAGGTGCCCCTCGGCGATGGCCTGGATGCAGTCGCCTGCTTCCGCAGCTGCGGTGTGGAGGGATTCCACGGCCACGAGGCTGCGGCCCATGAGCGGGCCGTCGAGTTCGCGGGCGTCCGGGGTGTGGGAGCCCATGGCGATGACGCAGGCGCCATCGGCGACGAGGCTGCCGTCGAAGAGCGGCTCAGAGGAGGCGGTGCAGCAGGCGATGAGTTCCGCGCCGGCAACATCCTCGGCCACGCCTGCGGCGGCGGGGATGCCCTGTGCCCGCAGATCGTCGACGAGGGCCTGCACCTTGTCGCTGCTGCGGCCCACGATGCGGATGTCTTCCGGGGCGCGCACCTCGTGCAGGGCGAGGGCGTGGGCGCGGGCCTGCACGCCGGTGCCGAAGATGACGGCGCGGCCGACAGTGGCTGGCGCGAGGAGGTCGGCCGCGACGGCCGACATGGCGGGCGTGCGGATCTCCGTGAGGCTGGCGCCCTCCAGCACCGCGGTCGGGGTGAGCGTCTCGCGGTCGAACAGCACGTAGGAGGCCTGGATGAGCGGCAACTCGTGGGAAGGGTTGCCGGGGGCGACGGTGGCGAGCTTGCAGCCCACCCAGTCGCCGAGGGCGCTGGGCATGGCCAGGAGCTGGCCGGTACCGACCTCAGTGGCGGTGCGCGCCGGATCGTCGGCGGGGTCGAAGTCACCGGCCAACGCCGCGTGCAGGGTGCGGCGCGCCCGGCTGGGGGTGAGGAGGCGGCGGATGGTGTCGGCGTCGATGAACGTCGGCTGGGGCATTGCTTAAATCTTCTTCACGATGGAGGACTTCAGCTGCATGGCGCCGAAGCCGTCGATCTTGCAGTCGATGTTGTGGTCGCCGCCTGCAGGGTTGAGGCGGATGTTGCGGACCTTCATGCCGGCCTTGAGGGGCTGCTGCGCGCCCTTGACTTTCATGGTTTTCACGATGCTGACGGTATCGCCGTCGGCGAGGACGTTGCCGACGGCGTCGACGATGGCGGCGGGCGCGTCAGCGGCGTCGGTGGGGTTGAATTCGTGGGCGCATTCGGGGCAGATGATCAGTGCGTCGAGGGCGTAGGTGTATTCGCTGCCGCATTCGGGGCAGGGCGGAATGGTGTTGCTCATGATGGTGTCCATCCTGTCACCGGTGCGGCCAAGGTCACTAGTTGGGAGGTATACCCGACAAGCAAAAATGTGATATCACCTTTTTATGAGCATCACACACACCCCCGTCGGCCACGACGGCACCAACGTCACCATCTCCGAGCGGCCCGCCCGCACCGCCGGCGCCGGCGCCGCCATCGCCATCCTGCTCGCGCCCCTGGTGGGCATCGCGCTCCTCGCCGTTGATCTGTTGCAGGGTCAGCTGCCGATTCTCGGCATCGTCGTCACCGCCTGCACCCTGCCGCTGCTGACGATGCTGCGCGTCACCCCGCCCGGCATGACGCTCGTCCTGCAGCTCTTCGGCAAGTACATCGGCACCTCCCGCCGCACCGGACTCACGGTCATCCCCTTCCTCGCGACGAGTGAGAAAGTCTCCGTGAAGGTCCGCAACTTCGAGACCAACGTCATCAAGGTCAACGACGCCGGCGGCAACCCCATCGACATTGCCGCCATTATCGTGTGGCAGGTCGCCGACACCGCCAAGGCATCCTTCGCAGTGGAGTCCGGCACCGAGTTCATCGAAGCCCAGGCCGAGTCCGCGCTGCGGCACATCGCCTCCCTGTACCCCTACACCCCCACCGCCGCCCAGCCCGTGTCCCTGTCCGGCTCGACGGATGTTGTCAGCCAGCAGCTCGCCGACGAGGTCGCCGAGCGGGTCGCGATCGCAGGCCTGGAGATCGTGGAAACCCGCATCAGCGCGTTGAGCTACGCCCCGGAGATCGCGCAGGCCATGCTGCAGCGCCAGCAGGCCGCCGCCATCGTCGACGCCCGCGAAACCATCGTCGAGGGCGCGGTGTCCATGGTGGAGTCCGCTCTCGCCGCCCTGGAGGAACGCGACATCGTCGACCTCGACCCGGAACGCCGGGCCGCGATGGTGTCCAACCTTCTGGTGGTGCTGTGCTCTGAGCAAAACACCACCCCGGTCGTCAACGCCGGCAGCCTCTACACCTAGTGCCCCGCAAGCAAATCCCCCTGCGGCTTGACGCCCAGGTCTATGAGGCGATCTCCCGCTGGGCGGCCGACGATCTGCGCAGCGTCAACGCCCAGATCGAGGTGCTGTTGCGGGAGCAGTTGCGGCAGGCGGGCCGGCTCCCGGAATCCGCCGGCGAGCTCCCCCGCCGGGGGCGGCCCCGCAAGCACTGCTAAAGTCAGCGTCTATGACCTCCACCACACCTGTGTCGCGGCGTGCTTTCGTTGTGTGGTTCGCCGGCACCATGATCTACATGATGGCGATCCTGGGGCGCACCTCCCTCGGGGTGGCCGGCGTGCAAGCGATGGAGCATTTCCACATTGACGCCTCCCGGCTCGCGGTGTTCACCTCCGTGCAGGTGGGCGTGTATGCGCTGGCGCAGATCCCGATGGGGGCGGCCATTGATCGTTTCCAGCCGCGGCTCATGCTGCTCGTCGGCGCGGTCATCATGGCCGCCGGGCAGTTGGTGTTGGGCTTGACGACGAGCTACGGGGTGGCGATTGCCGCCCGCGTGCTCGTCGGCGTGGGCGATGCGAGCGCCTTCCTGTCGGTGATGCGGCTGATTCCTGCCTGGTTTCCGCCCCGCCGGGCGCCCCTCATGAGCCAATTGTTGGCGTCCATCGGGTGGGGTGGGCAGTTCCTGTCCGCGGTGCCGTTCCTCGCCTACCTGGAGCACGCGGGCTGGCGCTCAGCGTTCCTGGCATTGGGGGTGCTCGGCATTGGGGTGGCGGTGGTGGCCGCCCTATTCATTCGCAACGCCCCCACAACCCAGGCGACCCGCACGAAACTGCAACTGGGGACTGTGGTGCGCCAGCCGGTGTGCTGGGAGGGGTTCTTCACCCATTGGGTGGGCCTGTTGCCGAACTTGGTGTTTACCCTGCTGTGGGGTGTGCCGCTGCTGACCTTGGGGGTGGGGTTGAGCCCCCAGGCGGCGGGCCGCATCCTGGTGGTGGGCGTGTGCATCACGATTGTCGTGTCGCCTGCGCATGGGATGCTCAGCGCCCGCCTCCGGCAGCGCCGCAGTCTCGTCACGGTCGCCCTCAATGCCTGCTACTTCGCCGCCCTGGGCGTGTTTTTCGCCAGCCCCACCCCGCGCGGCTGGCTGTTCGCGGCCGCGGTGACGTGCCTGGGTTTCGCGATCGTGCCGGCGTCGAACTTTGGCTTTGATTCCGTGCGGGAGCAGCTCGCCCACCGTTCGTTGGCGACGGGCACGGGCCTGGCGAACATGGGTGGTTTCGTTGCCGTGATGATCGCCGGCCAGCTCATGGGGCTGATCCTCGACGCGCTGGCCCCGGATGGCCACTACACGTGGGCGGTATTCCGGGTCGCGTGGCTGGCGGTGTTCGGCACGTGGGCCGCCGGCGTCATCGCACTGCTGGTGGTGCGGCGGCCCCGGGTGCAGTTCGTCGCTTAACGCCGCAGGCGCCACACCTGCTCCACGACGCCGAGGCGGCGGCGCCCGCCGCCCGGGAGGTGGGCGACGAGGTCCTCCCCCACCGGGCACTCCGGCAGCACCTCCCAACGGAGGGTGTCCTGCTCCACGTGGCGGCGGCCCTGCCGGTAGATCTCGAGCTGTCGACCCACCACCACGCGGGCCTCTGCGGTATCGACGACGAACATGCGGTCCCCGATCTCTGCACGCGCTAGTGCCGGCACGGCCGGGCAGTGCAGCTGCTCCCCCAGGGGGCGAATCTGGTCAATGATGCCGAAGCGGTGGCCGTCGTCGACCCGCAAGGGGCCCGACACGTGCTTGGCCACGAGCCGCTGGTACTCCCACACGCTTGGCCGCGCCCCACCTGCGGGGCGCACCACGATCGTGGTGGCGTCGACGGCACAATCGTGGGTGGTGGTGCGCAGCATCCACGCCCCCTGCGCCCTGCCCGCGGTCACGGGGATGGTGTCGACGTAGTCGGCGAGAAGTGCTTCCGCCGCGCGCATGACGTCCTCGTCGGCGGCCGCCGGGGTCATGCCGTGGCGCTCCAATTGGGCGAGAATGTCGACGAAGCGGGCGGAGGGCTGTGCCTCCCAGGCGCGCTCAACGAGGCGCAGCAAAGCTGGGATGCGGGTGGGGTCGCGGAAGTCGTGCACCCCACGCATTCTAGGGGGCGCCGATAATGGCGCGGGTGGTGCGCATGGCGCGCGCCCCATCCGAGTGGGCGGCGCAGTCACTGTCGATGAGGCCGAGGGAGGCGGCCTTGAGGACGGATTCTTGGTCGGCGGCGGACAATTGACCACTGTCGACCGCGTCGCGCAGGGCCTCGTCGAGGCGCAGCGGCGTGGGAATCGACACGGTGCTCACCGTGGCGGTGGTTTCTGTGGGGCGCAGCCAGGCGCCGACAGCCACGACCGCGCCGACGGCGCAGCAGGCAACGATGATGCGGGGGCACCACTGGCGGAGGGTGTCCATGGGGACTCCAATCTGTCGACTCCAGCGGGTACGCCCCCGGCCCATGATCCTGGGGAAGTGCCACGAGGCCGGGGCGTACCGCGAGACGACGGGGATGCCCCACACCGTGAGGCCCGCAGGGCGGGGGCGCCGCCACCGCACTGGGCGCGAACAACGGTAACCGGCGGGCGCTGCCACTGTCATGCCAGGCACGTGATGAAGCCCTGTCGCAATGAAACCTCATCGTCGTGCACCAGCAGCAGCGCCAGTCGGCGGGAGAACGTGATGTTGTCCGCGCACCGGGTGCGGCGACACATGCGGCGCCTGCCGCGATGCGTGCATCGGTGGGGGCGTGGTGGCCCCGTCGTGATGTTCACGCTAAAGCCCCAAACTGGCAAAACCCTTTCAGCACACGTAAAGGATGCCTGTGAATTCCCCCAGAGTTACTCCTCGCCCTCCCCGACGGGCTTCTCAAAGGGGTGGTTGTCGGGGGCTTGGGTGCTGCCCCCGTCGGCGAAGGGGTGCCTCCGGTCGTTGGTGTGACCGTAGCCGTTGTTGAAGCGTTCCTCGTCGGGGGTGCTAAACCAGCTCGAGCCGAAGGAATCCTCTGCACCAGGCCGCGTCTCGGCCGTTTTGGTGGGGTCGAGGCGGTCGACGACCTCACCGATGAGGTCGCGGATGCCGCGCTCCACGCGGCCCCGGGCGGCCGTGTCGACGAGGTTCTGCAGGCTGTCGCCAATGACGGAGGGGGCCGGCACGGTGTGCCCGGCGGGGGTGGTGTACGACAGGGTGGATTCCGCCGGGTTGTACTGCAGGGGCGCGTTGCCGCTGCCGTGGACGGTGGTGACCATGTCGACGAAGGCCGCCATTTCGGCGGCGGTGACGCCGTGGAGGCTCACACTGAAGGTGGTGGCCATGGGGTGCTCCTTGCTTTCGGAGGTGGGGCCGGGTACCCCACAGCCTAGTAGCCTGACCTGGGCACCGCAGGCGTTTTAGCGAATCTCTTCCCCGAGAGCGGTGAAAACCTGCAGGTTGAACAGGAATGCGTCACTGGCCTCCGCGAGCAGACGCTGGCGGTCGGCGTAGCTGAGCGGCAGGGCGTCGAGGTGGGCGCGGTAGTCGTCCTTATAGGGCTTGACCTTCGGGATGTCGGCGAAGCGGTAGAAGCTCACGGCCTCGTCGGCGACGCCGTAGTGGCGCTGCATCATCCGGCCGATGACCTGGCCGCCGGAGAGATCGCCGAGGTAGCGCACGTAGTGGTGGGCGACGAGGCGGGCCGCATCCCGGGTGGCGGCGATCTCCTCAAGGCGGGCGACGTAGGCGGCGGTCGCCGGCAGGGCGCGCACCCGCTGCCGCCAGGAGCCGTCGCCGTGGAGGTAGTCGAGGTCGGCCTCGAGGGCGGCGACGCGTTCCAGGCGGGGGTCGACAATGTCGGCGGCCAGCGGGTCGGAGGCGACGGCGCGGGCGGCGCGCTCGAGGGCGGTGTAGAACAGCCAGGACTGCTCCTGGAGGGCCACGAACGCGGCGACGTCGAGGCGGCCGCCGAGGAGGTCGTCCATGAAGGTGCTGTGTTCGGCGCGCTCGTGGGCGGCGGCGGTGGAGGTGCGCAGCGCCTGGGACAGCGGCTGGTAGGTGGTCTCTAGTGCGGCAGTCATGGGGGTCCTCTTTCAACTCAACTGACCCGCCTAGAGTATCTAAGGCTTGCCTAGCAAGGCATCCAACTTCCGGTTGGTTTTGAGGTACACCTCACAAGGATGCCGGGCTCCCGCATTTTGGTTGCCGCACCCCTCGACCGCCCGGCGGCAGCGGTGGCTCCTTAGGGGTAGTCGACCGGCGCGGGATCAGCGTGCCCCAACGCATAGGCGTTCGCCCGCTCCGCGAGCAGGTGCATGAGTTTAATCTCCGCCGGGTTGGTGGAGTCTTTGAGGAATCCGATGCCCTGCCCGTAGCGCATGCAGGCCCGTTCCCGCTGCCCGGAGACGAGGAACTCCACGAAGCCGAGCTGCTGCAGCGATTTCACGACCAACGCCCGCAGCGGCACGGTCTCGGCGGTGCGGGCTTCGGTGACGACGAAGGCGAAGCAGTCAATGGCTTCCTTGAAACAGCGAGCACCGGCGAGTTCGCCGCCGAGGTAGAACATCCACCGGCAGGCATCCGCCCGCGCAATGTCCGCCCCCGGCGCGTCCGAGGCGACCGCCGCCTTGGCGAAGCCCCACACCAGCCGCGACTGTTCCTGGAGTTCTTCGGTGAGTTCCAGCGCGTAGATCGGCTCCCGCAGGGCCTGCTCCGCCATGGGCAGCAGCTGATCGGAGCCTTTGATCTGGGTGGATTCCCAGGCGCGCAGCCGGGCAGTCCAGGCGTGGGTGATGGCGCGCCGCGCCGAGGTCGACTGCGCGAGCTCGGTGTCCTCGGCCATGGCGGCGCGAATCCGGTTGAACGCCGCCGCGGTGCCCTCGATGTCGCCCATGTCGGCGGAAATGTCGGCCACCTTCGCCAACACCCACAGGCAGCGCAGCGTGATCGCCATGTCCGTGCTGCGGGTATCGCTCACCGCCTGGATGAGCTGGTCGCGAGCCTGCGGCAGGTTGCCGAGCCCAATGTGGGCGTCCGCCAGGTGGTTGTGCAGCATGAGCATCGCGGCGGCGTGGGTGACGTCCTCACTGTGCCCGAGGCGCGCCGCGCTCGCGAGCGCGGCCTGCGCGTACACCCGCTTGTCGTCGCCGGCGGGCAGGTGGGAGAGGTAGTCGTTCATCGCGTCGGCTGCCTCCCGGAACACCGCGCCGTCGGCGCTGGCGTGGAAGGTATCCCACAGCGTGAGGCGGGTTTGGCCGGCGAGTTTCGCGAAACGCAGCCGCGCGGCCGCGTCCTGGGTGGTACGCGCCCAGTTTTCTGCGGCGTCCGCCCGGTGCCGCAGCGCCCGGGCGAGCATGAGCTCGGTTTCCGGGACGATGGCGGAGACGTGGGCGTCGATGAGGCGGTTGCAGGCCCGGATGATTTTGAAGCACCCGTCGGGGGTGGTGGGGTCCACGAGCGCGAGGGTGAAGTCGACCGCGCGGCCCTGCGCCCGGGCGAGCCACAGCCGGTTTTCCGGGGTGGTTTCCCCTGCGGCGAGCGCGATGAGTGCGCTGGTGTGGTCGAGTGCGGTCCGCACGTCGCCGACGGCGGCGCAGTCTTCGGCGAGCGCCAGCTTCGCCTCGTAGGCGACGGCCCGCGCCCGGTCGCCGGGGCTGAGTGAGGCGTGCTCCCACATGGCGGCGAGTTCGGCGTGCGCGTCATCGAGTTGGCCGACCTGGGCGAGCAGCTCCGCCCGCAGCAGCATCAGGTACGTCACCCGGGCGTAGAGGTCCGGGTACTCCCCCAGCGGCACGTCCTCGAAGCGGGTAAGCAGTTCCTCGGAGCGGTGCAGCACTTGCCGGCGCATCGCGTCGGTCGTCGCCATCGCGTCGAGTGCTTTCAGCTCCTGGAGCGCGGTCCACGCCAGCAGCTCCAGGGCCTCGGGGTCTTTGGTGTGCTGGTAGGCGTCAAAGACCGCGGTGCAGGTGTCGACGATGTCGTTGTAGGAGCCGCGCACCCGGTAGACGAGGATTTTTTGGCACACGTCGCTAAAGCGTGCCGGATAGGTATCCATTGCGATAGCGTTCACGAAAGCTTCTTTCCTCGTGTGCGGGGAGCTCGGTTGGTGGGTGTCCTCCACTTTTTCGTCCCCTTATTTCATCACACTTAAGCGCTGGGGGTGGGAGGGTTAGGGCTCGAAGGTGGTCTCGCCCCAGAAGACCTCGTCGATGACGCGGCGAGCGCGGCGGGTGACCTTGAGGTAATTTTCCAGAAATTCTTGGTATTCGTGCGGGTCCCAGCCGGCGGCACCGGCGACTTGCGCGAGTTGCGGCCCGGGCTGCGGCAACTGGTCGGTGCGTTTGCCGCGCACGAGGACGAGTGCGTTGCGGGCGTGGGTGGCGGTCAGCCAGGCGGTGCGCAGGGTGCGCACATCTGTGGCCGGGAGGATCTCTTCCGATTCGATGACGTCGAGGGCCGTCAGCGTGGACGGGGTGTGGAGCGCAGGCGTGGTGTGGGCGTGCTCCAGGGTGAGCAGTTGCACGGTCCACTCGATGTCGGTGAGCGCTCCGCGGCCGAGTTTCGTGTGGGTGTTGCGGTCGGCGCCGCGGGGCAGGCGTTCGGTGTCGACGCGGGCTTTCATCCGGCGGACTTCGCGCACGGTGGCGTCGTCGATGCCTTGGGGCGGGTAGCGCAAGGGGTCGATGGCGGCGATGAAGTCGGCTCCTGTGGCTTCGTCGCCGGCGATGACGGCGGCGCGGAGCAGCGCCTGGATTTCCCAGGTTTCTCCCCAGCGTTCGTAGTAGGTGGCGTAGGAGGCGACGGTGCGGACCACGGCGCCGCTGCGGCCTTCGGGGCGCAGACCCAGGTCGACGTCGAGCGGCGGGTCGATCGACGGTTTCGCCAGGCGGCGGCGCATCCGGTCGCAAATACCGATCGACCACGCCACCGCGTCGGAGTCCGACACGCCATCGGCCGGCGCGCAGACGAACATGACGTCCGCGTCGGAGCCGTAGCCGAGTTCTTTGCCGCCGAGGCGGCCCATGCCGATCACCGCGATGCGGGCGGGGGGCCCGGCCTCGGGGTCGTCGGTGGCGGCCCGCATTTCTGCGGCAAGTGCCGCATCGAGAACGGAGCACCACACGAGCGACAGGGAGTAGCAGACCTCTTCGACGCTCATCAGGCCGAGGACATCAGCCGCGGCGACGCGGGCGAGTTCCGCGCGCCGCAGGGAACGCGCCACTGTGATGGCTTTATCGGGGTCGGAGTAGCGGCCGGCGGCGGCGATGAGTGAGCGGCTGACGGTGTCAGGGTTGGTGGCCAGCAGCTTCGGGCCGTGCGCCCCATCGCCGAGGAGTTTCACCACATCGGGGGTGTGGAGGATGAGATCGGAGACGTACGGGGAGGTGCCCAGGATCTTCATGAGCCGCTGCCCGACGACACCTTCGTCGCGCAGGGTGCGCAGGAACCAGGACTTGTCTTCGCACGCCTCCGACAGGCGGCGGTAGTTGAGCAGGCCGGCATCCGGGTCGGCCGTGGTGCTCAGCCACTCCATGAGTGTTGGCAGCAGCATCGCCTGAATCTTCGCCTTGCGGCTCGCGCCGCTGGCTAGCGCGGTCAAGTGCTCGTAGGCGCGGTCCGGGAACTGGTACCCCAGGGCGCCGAGCTGGCGGCGGGCGGATTCGGGCGACAGGCGCAGCGTTTCCGTCGGCAGCGCCACCACCGAGTTGAGCAGCGGCCGGAAGAACAGCTTGCGGTGCAGGCCGGCGATCTTGTGGCCGATGCGCTTGTATTCGGTGTGGAGGACCTGGGCGCTCGTGCTGTTTTCCTGGGAACGGAAGCCCGCCCCGCGGGCCAGGATCCGCAGCGCCGCCTCGTCGTCCGCCGCCGGCATCGTGTGGGTGCGCTTCATGCGGTACACCTGCAGGCGGTGCTCAAGGAGGCGGAGGAACTCATAGGCCCCGATGAGGGCGGAGCCGTCCTCGCGGCCCACGTAGCCGCCCTCAATGAGGGCTTCCAGCGCGGCGACCGTGTCGCGGACGCGCAAGCTCTCATCGCTGCGGCCGTGGACCATCTGCAGCATCTGCACCGCGAACTCCACGTCGCGCAACCCACCCCGGCCGAGTTTCAGTTCCCGGTCTTGTAGTTCGGCGGGCACGTTCGCAATGACCCGGGTGCGCATCTTTTGCACGTCGTCGACGAAGCTCTCCCGCTGGGAGGCTTCCCACACCATCGGCCCTAGTGCCGCAAGGTAGGCATCACCGAGCGCCCGATCACCGGTCATGGGGCGCGCTTTGAGCAGCGCCTGGAATTCCCAAGTGTGCGCCCAGCGGGTGTAGTAGGCAACGTGGGAGTCGAGGGTGCGCACCAGTGCGCCGCGTTTCCCTTCCGGCCGCAGCGCCGCGTCCACCTCGAAGAAGCACACCGAGCCGATGCGGATGAACTCACCCGCCAGGCGGGTGGCTTTCGCGTGGGCGGGTTCGGCGACGAAGATGACGTCGACGTCGGAGATGTAGTTGAGTTCCTGGGCACCGCACTTGCCCATGGCGATAACGCTGAGCCGGGTGTCGACGGGGCTGTCGCCGTAGACATTGCGCACCCCCACTGCGAGCGCTGCGGTCAGTGCCGCGTCCGCGAGGTGGGTGAGTTGGGCGGCGACCTCCACGAAAGGCACGGTGTCGCCGCCCGCCCGGCGCGGCGATTCGAGGTAGGTGCCGGCGAGGTCGGCGGCCGCGATCTGGAGCAGCAGGCTGCGGTAGGTGGTTTTGAGGATTTTTTCGGCGTCTTTTCCGCCGATGCCGGCCACGTAGGTGCCGGCAGTGGACAGGTAGTCGTTGGCCCCGTCGCCGCTGGCGGGGTCGGCGGCGCTGACGGTGGCGGGAGTGGTGTCGGCGCTTTCACCGGCGTCGAGAACTGCGGCGGCCGCGCCGCCCGTGGCAACGGCGTCATCGGTGGGCACCAGGAGCTGGGCGGGGCGGGCGTCGACGGCCTGCAGCATGCGCTGCATCATTTCGGCGAAGGTGGGGGTGGCGTCGGCGAGGTTGGGCCACAGGTGGGGGTGGGCGACGAGGTGGTCGCCGAGCATGCGGCTGCCGCCGATGAGTGCCATAAGCCGCACCCGCAGCAGCGCATCGTGCCGCAGTCGGGCGTCGAGGGCGTCCCACCGGAGCTCCGGGTCGAGGGTGTCGGCCTGGTCGTGGAGGGCGGCCTGGAGGCGGATCATGGTGTTGAGCGCCAAGTCGGGGTCGGCCGCCCCGGAGAGGCTCCACAGGAGGTCCACGGCGTCTTCGCCCGTCCAGCCAAGGGTGGCGAAGTCGTCTCCGGCGGTGGGACTCGTCAGGCTGAGCGCGCCCGGGGTGGGCACGCGGTTACGGGTGGAACGGGGGGACGTCATGAGGGTGGTACCTCTTGCTTCCGACGGCGATGGGCTGACAACGAGTGCGGGACGCTAGTAGTCGAGGTTGCTGCGTAGCTCCCACTGGGTGATCTGCGACTGGTAGTCGTGCCACTCGCGCCACTTGTTGCGGAGGAAGAATTCGAAGACGTGCTCGCCGAGGGTGTCGGCGACGAGTTCGGAGCGTTCCATGCGGCGCAGTGCCTGATCGAGGGAGCTGGGCAGGTCTTGGTAGCCGAGCGCCCGGCGTTCCCGGCGGGTGAGCAGGCTGATGTCGTCCTCGGCGGGGGCGGGCAGTTCGTAGCCTTCCCGGATGCCCTTGAGGCCGGCGGCGAGCAGCACACTGTAGGCCAGGTAGGGGTTGCAGGCGGAGTCGAGGGAACGGACCTCGATGCGGCGGGAGCTGACCTTGCCAGGCCGGTAGGTCGGCACGCGGACCATCGCCGAGCGGTTGGACACTCCCCAGGTGGCAGCGGTGGGCGCTTCGTTGCCGAACATCAGGCGCTTGTAGCTGTTGGCCCACTGGTTGGTCACCGCGGAGATCTCCGGCGCGTGGGTGAGGATGCCGGCGATGAATTGCCGGGCGGTGGCCGACAGGTTGTATTCGTCATCCGGGTCGTGGAAGGCATTGATGTCGCCCTCGAACAGGGACATGTGGGAGTGCATCGCGGAGCCCGCGTGCTCCGTGAAGGGCTTCGGCATAAAGGTGGCGTACACGCCGTTTTTCATCGCGACCTCCTTGATGAGGTAGCGGAAGGTCATGATGTGGTCACTCATGGTGAGCACATCCGCGTAGCGCAGGTCGATTTCCTGCTGGCCGGGGGCCGTTTCGTGGTGGGAGAACTCCACGGAGATACCCATGGCTTCCAGGGCGGCGATCGCGTCACGGCGGAATTGCGGCGCATCGTCGTGCACTGCCTGGTCGAAGTAGCCGCCGTTGTCGGTCGGCACCGGGGGCCGGCCGTCGGTGTCGAGGGACTTGACGAGGAAGAACTCGATCTCGGGGTGGATGTAGCAGGTGAAGCCGTCGTCGGCGGCGGCGTGCACCTGCCGGCGGAGCACCTGCCGCGGGTCCGCCCAGGAGGGCTGCCCGTCGGGCATGGTGATGTCGCAGTACATGCGGGCGGAGTGCATGGAGGAGTCTGCGGCTTCCAGGGGCATGAGCTGGAAGGTGGAGGGGTCGGGCAGGGCGATCGTGTCCGATTCGCTCACGCGAGAGAAGCCTTCGATGGCGGAGCCGTCGAAGCCGATGCCTTCCTCGAAGGCGGACTCCAATTCGGCCGGGGCGACGGCCACCGACTTGAGGTATCCGAGGATGTCCGTGAACCAGAGGCGCACGAAGCGGATGTCGCGTTCTTCTACGGTGCGGAGCACGAACTCCTGTTGGCTGTTCATAGTGTTCAAGGGTAATGGCTCGGGCGAATCGGGCGGCTTGCGCCCCGCTGACGTTGGTTTTTCCGCGCAAGCGTTGCGCGATTCGGTCGCGTTGGTACACTGCACAGCATCACGCCGATTCGCACACTTTTTCGTCACGCGAGAAAGCGGGTTGGCGACGCCAATGAGCTAGCAACCTCGGGGAGGACCAATGACAATGCACTCGAACACGTACCCCATTCGTCCCGCGCAGCGCGGGCTGGCTGCGGGGGTGCGCCTGGGGGCATCGACCCACGCGCGCTTGCAGTCCGTGGAGCACGCACCCGTGGAGAATGCACTGCGCAGGCGTGGCCGGCAGCTGCACAGCATCATCTCTCCCCTGCTGCACGCCGGGTGCGTGCTCGCAGGGCTGGGGTGGCGGCGCTGCGACCTCGAGTTCCTCCTCGGAGAGCAGGCGGGTGGCGTGCTGGGTGCGCTGTGCGCCTGGCAGCTGCGGACGCAGTCGTCGGAGCACCCGTGGGGGTGGCAGGACGAGCCGGGAATTCCCCTGGAGGAGGCCGCCGCCCGCGCGGCCGCGCTGCCGCTGCGGATCTGGGCGCAGGCGGCCACGCAGGTGCTGCACGCCGGGGTTCTGCCTGACGCGGAACTCGTCGCCCACGGCGAGCAGTTCGGCACAGGGATCGACGCCCCTACCCCGCAAGAGCCTGTGGCCCTGCCAGCACCGTGGGGTGCAACACCTGTCACGCGGGCGAAAGCCCGCTGCGATGCCCGCGCCTCTGCCGCGTGGGTGTTCACACACGCTGCACAGTCCACCCCCGAGGTCACAGAGGAGTCCACGATGGTGGCTGCTCGGGTGCACCTGCCCCGGGGTGCCGTGCGACAGGAAACGCTGCTGTTGGCGCACTTAAGTAGGGCCGCTGGCACCGCCTCGGTGCTGCTGCACCCGGCGGGCATCGCGACCATCGTGGGCACCCCGGCACGCGTCGCCTCCACGCGTGCGGTGCACGCATCCGCGCGGCGGGTGCGTGACAGTTGGTTCGCCCACCACCGGGGAGCCACACCCAAGTACCGCGCCAGTTTCGACGTGGGCTTCGCCCAGGCTCTCAACCAGCGGGCCCAGGCTGTCCAGGGACCTGCGGACAGGGAAGCCCATCGTGCGGCGGCCCGGGCACTCGCCGCTGTCGTGCCATACACGCACGCACTCCCCGTGTTGGCTCGCGAGGCCAGCGCCGTTGTCGACGGCATCCTCGTTGCTGCGGGAGGACACTATGACCTGGCGGCATGACCACCGGCTGCGCACAGTCCGTCCCGTTCTGCGGGCGCGGGGACCACCACCAGTCGGGCGATGGGTCTGTCTGCGCGCGGACACACCGGATGTTTCTCGGTGCGCGGGGCTGCCGTGCCACGAGTCGATCGTGACGGGCCGTGGGATGCCGCGGCACCCCGCCGCACGGCTGTGCACGCGCTGACTCCTTCAGGGGAAACTCACCCCGTATGCAGCTGCCTTCATTAGACTCAGAAAGCATGAGCGCCACCGAATCCTCCACCGAAGCCCAGAACACCACCGCATCCGCCGCCGCCGAGGTCGCAGCGGGCAGCACCACTGCTAGCCCGCGCACGGAACAGGCCGTCGAAATCGAAGCCAAGTTCTCCGTCGGTACGGACGTTGAGGTGCCGCCGCTGGCCACCATTGATGGCATCGCGGCGGTCGCGTCGACGGCCACCCACGAGCTGTCCGCGGTGTACTTCGACACCCCGGACCTGCGGCTCACGCGCAACAAGATCACGCTGCGCCGCCGCACCGGCGGCAAGGATGACGGCTGGCATGTGAAACTGCCGAACACGGGGTCCGGCAGGCGTGAGATTCGCGCCCCCTTGGGTGACTACGAGTTCACTCCCCCAGCGGAGATCCTGGCTGTCATCCGCCCCTACATCCGCTTCTTCGAACTCGACCCGATTGCGCAGATCGACAACGAGCGACACGAGTACCTCTTGTCCGACAAGGACGGCGATGTGGTGGCCGAATTCGTCGACGATCACGTGACGGCCTACTCGCTGCTGCCGACGGGCGATATTTCCACGTGGCGGGAGTGGGAGTGCGAACTCGTCAACGGCGAGGACGGCCGCCCGCTAGCGTCGGAATCTCTGCTGCAGGCGGCGCGCGAGGTGCTCCTGGCGGCCGGTGCCGAGGTGGCGGACAGCCCCTCGAAGCTGCTGACTGCTTTGGGCGATTCCATCGACAGTGCTGAGCCTCTGGCCGGGCCCGCCGAATTGCCCGAGGGTTCCCCCGAGGCGCAGGTGCTCGCGGCGCTGCAGCGCAATCGCGACAAGATCATCGCCTGCGATCCCGCGGTGCGCGCCGACGAGGAGGATTCCGTCCATCAGATGCGGGTCGCGACCCGAGAGCTGCGCAGCCACATGTCGACGTTCCGCGGCATTCTCGCAGGGGATGCCTACGAGCACACCGCCCGGGAGCTCAAGCACCTGGCGCAGGTGCTCGGGTATGCCCGCGACGCCGAGGTCGTTGCCGCCCGCTGTGAGGCAGCTCTGGCCGCCGAGGACTCCCCCTTCGCCACAGGCGAGGCAGCGGAGAAGCTCCTCGAGGGCATCCGGGACATCTACCGCTCCGCGCACGCCGACATTGTGGCGCTGCTGGATTCGGAGCGCTACGCCGAGCTCCTCAACAGCCTCGATGCGATCCTCGCCGACCCGCCGCTGGTGGAGGAGGATCAAGGGAAGCACCGCGCGCCCGACGAGGCGGCCCACACGGCGGAAGATGTGTTGTTCCTCCACCTCACGCAGGCGATGCGGAAGGTGCGCGCCCTGCACGCCACCGCGATAAAGGAACTCACGGATACGAGCCTGCCGCTGCAGAAGCGGGAGGACAACGTCCATGCGGTGCGCAAGGCCGTGAAGAAGTTGCGGTACTCCGCCGAGGCTGCAGGTGCGGCCTCCGAGCTGAAAACCGGCAAACTGTACAAGGCCTGCAGCGCCGCCCAAGATGTGCTGGGCACGTTCCAGGACACGGTGACGGCGCGGGATACCTTGGCGGCCGTGGCCCGCCGCGCGAGCGTGCAGGGCGAGGACACGTTCCTCTACGGGATGCTGTACCAGCAGGAGCACGATCGCGGCGTCGCGGTACTTTCCCGCTACACCGAGGTCATGGACGATCTCTTCGCCGCCTACGCGAAGCTGGAGAAGAAGCGCGACAAGCTGGCCGCGAAGCGGGCAAAGGCCCTCCGCGCCGAGCTCAAAGCGCAGGCGAAAGCGGCCCGCAAGGCGGAGAAGGAGCGGCTGCGCGCCGAGAAGGAAGCCGCCCGCAAGGCGGCCCTGGAGGCCGCAGAGGCGGAAGCCCGGGCGAAGCGGGACGCCGCCGATGCCGCGCGCAAGGCCGCCGAAGCTGCCGCCGCGGAGGCCGCCGCATTGGAGTTGGCAGCCCAGCAGGCGGCGGAAGCCACCGCCGCGTTCGCCCGGGAGGACGACGAGGAGTAGTCCCGGCAGACACAACACCCGCCTGGTGCGCGCACCAGGCGGGTGTTGTGTTGGGAGGGTTACTTCTCCCAGGAGGGGGCTTCACCCCAGTTGTCGTCCTCAGCGTCGTAGGCCTCGGCGGCTTCCTCACGCTGCGCGGCGATCTGGAGGGCTTCCTTGGCTTCAGCCTCAGTGTCGTAGGGGCCCATACGGTGGTTGGAGTCGAACACCAGGCCCTTGGCCACCTCGCCGGTCTCGGTGTTGAAGTACCACTTGTCGTCTTCGTTAGCCATCGTGAATGCGTCTCCTTCGCGGAGGTAGGAAGTAAAAATCTGTGTGGTGCTGTCACACCCCACCAGCGCCTTCTGTGTCCACAGCGGTGATGCGGCGTGAGCAATGCGGGCTTCAGTATATCGCCCGGGCCATCATTCCGGGGGCCTGCAGGTATACCCCCGCTTCCCCGGGCTTCGTGAGCGGGTGCCCGATTCGATAGTCTTGGGGGAGTTTTTGTGCGCGCCGACCTGGGCGCACGTCCCACTGAAGTATGCCGAGGAGTTTCATGGTTGCCGCATCTGACGAGGGCTGTCGCGCCTCTACCTCCCCGGAGGAGGCGTATGCGCAGGTGCAAGCAGCCCACGCCGAGCATTTCGGCGCACAGCCGGTGATGTGGGCTTCGACGCCCGCCTCGTGGTTCGTCATTGGTGAGCACACTGACGCCGCCGGCGGCGTCGTGGTGTGCGGCTTGAGTGATGCGACGGCGACGGTGGCGGTGACTCCCCGCAGTGACCAGGCGGTGCGGGTGCACTACCTGGATTACTCCCACGGGGAGCCGGTCGTCACCGACGATCAGACGTCCCTGACCTCCGAGCAGACCTATGGGGTGGCGGCACCGAGTTTCGTGCAGTCGGCGGCCTCCGATGTGGCGCGCCGCCTGGCGGGTGTCATTCAGACGGCGATGGGCCGGCAGCTCATCGCCCGGGAGGTCCGCGGCGCGGACATCACGGTGCTGAGCACGATCACTGAGGGTGTGGGCCTCGGGGAGCGCGCCGCGGTGGAGTGCGCGACGCTGCTCGCGTTGTCGATGCACACCAAGGACCGGGATGAGGCCCCGATTCGGGCGCGCCTGGTGGAGGTGGCGGTGAATTCGGCGGCGGGCTACTCCCCCGAGCCGCCGCTGAAGGCCCGCTACACGGCGATCATGCGGGGCCGCCCGGGCACCCTGCAGGTCGTTGACTACCGCGATGGTTCCTTGACCCAGGCGCCGCATCTGGCGGATGCGGGGGTGCAGCCGGTGATTCTGGCGCTGCCGGAGGACGCCACCGGCGTGGATGTGACGGAGCTGCGGCAGCGGATTCACTTCGCGGCGGACGCGTCGAAGGCCTTCGGGGTGGAGTCGCTGCGGCACCTGCCCGATGCGGCGCCCCGGGTGACGGCCTGGTTGGCGGCGATGCATGGGGCGCAGCGGGCCGACGGGTTGCCGTCCGCACAGCAGGCGAGCGCCTGGATGGATTTCTTCGATGCGGAGACCACCCACGCCACCGAGTTCATTAACCTGGTGCGTTCCCGGAGGCAGGCCCGCGCCCTGGTGGCCCTGGAGCGGTCCCGTGACGCGCTGGCGAGCGCCCTGGGGGTCAATCCGGCGGCGGTGCAGCTGTCGGAGTTGGCGTGCGAGTGGGGCGCGCAGGCCGCCCGCCCGGCGTGCGCGGGGCTCACGGATGCGGTGGTGGCCTACCTGCCGGCCGCGGAGGTGGACGGGTTCCGCACGCGCGCGGGGGACGCGGGCCTGGTGACGGTGGAGTTGACGCAGGCGACCGCGATCGCGGGCTAGAGACACGCAACGCCCCGGTGCGTGTGGCTGGGTTAAACGACAGAAAGTGTGTCTGGAACCCCCGATTTTCACGGTATGACCAGCACGAACAACCCTGACATGCCCACCCAACATTCGAACACCACCCAAAACACCTAACCTCCACCACTCCA